>JBJENG010000068.1:0-38474 GCA_051880075.1 Blautia sp.
CATTAGGGGCATTGAGTAAGAAGCCCCCACTTCAAACGAAGTTAAGTGGTGGGAGTATGTCACGTTTTTAGAAATACCGAATGGCGAGGATGTGCTGGGATTTCTGGGAAGTGAATGGATCCGGGAATATGGGATGGAGCGCAGTCATTTTCATAATCTGATGGAAATCAGTATTTGCCGGTGGGGAGCGGGAACTGTGATTCTGGATAAAAAAAGTTATTCGTTCAAAGAAGGGGATATTCTGATAGTTCCAAGGAATTATCCTCATAATATCATCAATACACCGGGGGAGAAAGCTTTCTGGGAATCTATCTATATCAAACCTTCGGTATTTCTGGCAGAGGTATATAAGGAAGAAAGCCGAAAGTGCAAAAAATATATAGAAGAAGCAGAACAGAGACCTTTCGTAAAGAGCAGAACAGAAGTTCCGAATCTTTCAGAAGAAATCAATCTTCTGATGAATCAGCTGAGAGTAAAGGACTACCAGTATCATAACTGCATACGGGGACTTTTATTTGCGATGCTCATGGAAATTATAAAAATCAATCACAGAGACTACGAGGATCCGGAAAGCAAAACGGTATATAGTCAGAGAAGAGTCAAGACGCTTGGAAAAGCATTGGAGTTTATTGAGGAAAACTACTGGAAAGATTTGCGCATTTCAGAAATTGCACAGGCAGCATTTGTAAGCGAAACTTGTCTGAGACGACTATTTGCCGAATATTGTGCAATGTCACCGTTAAATTATCTGAAAACCATAAGAATTTATGCAGCTCGTGAACAGATTAAAAATACAGATGAAACAATCAGTGCGATTGTATACAAAGTGGGATTCACGAATATGTCAACATTTATTAACAGTTTTAAGGGGATTGTGGGATGCACTCCTCATCAGTGGAGACAAAATATCACACAAAAATCAGAGAAAAGATAAGACTGCGCAAAAAAAGCAAAAGCAGTTTTGCATAAGTGAATAAACCTATAAGTTTTATACCGACATTCATAACTATTCAGAAAAATACAGACTATAATTATAAATAACCCTTGGCCACGGGAATTTATGAGTAACGGAAGTCAGTAACAGGAGGTTTATATGAAGAAAAAGTTTCTGGTAGTTTTGTTGGCAGCAGTACTGGGTAGTACTTTGATATCCGGATGTGGTTCCGATCCATCCAAAGCAGAAAGCGGGCAGAAAAAGAAAGAATCTGCAGAAAACAGTCTGACTGTATGGGCATGGGACAAGACGTTTAACATTTATGCAATGGAGGAAGCTGAGAAAATATATCAGGCACAGAATCCGGATTTTTCCCTTGAGATTGTAGAAGTCGGCTGGGATGATATGCAGACAAAGCTCAGTACAATTGTAGGATCTGGTAATTATGATCAGCTTCCGGATATTTTGCTGATGCAGGATTTTGCGTATCAGAAATACTGTATTACATATCCGGACCTGTTTCAGGATCTGACAGATTCCGGCATTGATTTTTCACAGTTTGCAGAAGGAAAAGTCAATGCATCTGTGGTGGAAGGAAAGAATTACGGAGTTCCTTTTGACAATGGAACAGAAATAGCAGCTTACAGAACCGATATTCTGGAGCAGGCAGGGTATACAATCGAAGACCTGACAGATATTGACTGGAATCGTTTTATGGAGATTGGAAAAGATGTTTATGAAAAAACAGGATACTCGCTGGTTTCCGTTCAGGCAGCCAGTTCTGATCTGATTTATCAGATGATGCAGTCAGCAGGAGCTTCTACATGGAATGAAGATGGGGCCGTAAACTTTACGGAAAATGATATTCTGAAACAGTGCATTGAGATTTATAAAGAAATGGCAGATGCACATGTGATGCAGATTGTAAACAGCTGGGACGAATACATCGGAACGTTTACAAGTGGAAAAGCATGTGGTGTTATTAACGGATGCTGGATTATGGCTTCCATGCAGACGGCAGAAAGTCAGGCAGGAAACTGGCAGATTACAAATTTCCCGTCACTTCCGGGAGTAGAAGGGGCAACCAATTATTCCAACCAGGGCGGTTCCACCTGGGCAATTACCACCAATTGTCAGGATACGGATCTGGCTGTAGATTTCCTGAAGAACACATTTGCAGGAAGCAAGGAACTCTATGACACCATTCTTCCGGGTGCAGGTGCACTGGCAACCTGGCTGCCGGCAAGTGAAAGTGAAGTGTATGCAGAACCCCAGGAGTTTTACGGAGGACAGCAGGTTTATACTCTTCTTTCTGAATTTTCAGAAAAGGTACCATCTGTTGATCTCGGGGTGTACTATACAGAAGCAAACCGGGCATTATATACTCTTCTGTCCAATGTTGTGGCAGGTGCGGATATAGATGCTGAACTTGAAAACGCAAAGGAAACTGTAGAATTTGATATGAAATAGTAAAGCAATGGTGAAACTAATATGAAGAAAAAAATGAGTTTGGCAAAGAAACAAAATATAAGCGGCTGGATCCTGTTGATTCCGGCTATGCTCCTGATTTTGTCTCTTAGCATATATCCTGCATTTAAGGCGTTGATTACTTCCTTCCAGACCGGTGCCGGACGGAATATGTACTGGGTTGGATTGGATAATTACATTCGAATTTTTCAGGATAAAGTATTTCGGCAGTCTTTAGTAAACTGTGTGGTATATCTGATTGTTCAGGTACCAGTCATGCTGGTTCTGGCTCTGATTCTTGCATCTGCTCTTAATGACAGAAAACTGAAATTCCGGGGATTTTTCAGAACGGCTATATTTTTACCCTGTGCCACATCCCTTGTTTCTTATGCGATTATTTTCCGGTCTCTGTTTGCAACAGATGGTTTTGTAAATCACGTTCTTACAGGTATTGGAATTCTGGATCATCCGTATAATTTTCTGGCAAATCCGGTCAGTGCAAAAATCATTATTATTATAGCGCTTGTCTGGAGGTGGACCGGATACAATATGGTATTTTATCTGGCTGGTTTACAGAATATTGAATATTCTGTATATGAGGCTGCAAAAATTGATGGAGCAACACCTTTCCAGACATTTATGAAGATTACGATACCTTTGCTGAAACCGACGATTCTTATGACAGCGATTATGTCTACAAATGGTACATTGCAGTTATTTGATGAATCTGTAAATCTTACCTTTGGCGGACCTGGAAACTCTACGATTACGATGTCCCATTATATTTATAACCAGGCGTTCAAGGGTGTTCCAAATTTCGGATATACGTCAGCCATGGCATTTGTAATTCTGATTATGGTAGCAATTCTTGCATTTGTTCAGATGAAAGTAGGTGAGAGCAATGAGGAGTAAGGTGACAACTTTGATAAAATATATCTTTTTGATTCTTGCCTCAGCTATTTCCATATTTCCACTTATCTGGATGGTGATTGCTGCCACGAATAAAAGTGTGGATGTAATTGCAGGAAAACTGATACCAGGTATGAATCTTGCAGAAAATTATAAAAATCTTATCGGACAGCAGCCTCTGTGGAGCAGCTTCTGGAATTCCTGTAAATATTCGCTTCTGGTGACGGTTCTTGCCCTGGTGATCAGCTCTATGGCCGGTTATGCTTTTGAAATTTACAGAGACAAAGGAAAAAATACAGTATATAAAATTGTCTTGATGACCATGATGATTCCTTTTGTTGCCTTGATGATCCCTCTGTTTCAGATGTATTCACAGGCAGGACTTTTGAACAAAGCAATCGGATTTGTGCTTCCTTCTCTTGCTACGCCTCTTTTGATTATGATGTTCAGTACAGGAGCAAAAGCTTTTCCCATTGATGTGATAGAAGCGGCCAGACTGGATGGGTTAAACGAGTTTCAGATATTTTTCCGTATGTTTATGCCCACCATGAAATCTACTTATGCGGCAGCAGCAGTGGTAACCTTTATGAATGCATGGAATAATTATTTATGGGCAAAAGTAATTATGTCAGACAGCAGCACACAAACCATGCCTATGTTGATTTCAAACTTGATTTCCGGATATGTGACGGATTATGGAATGCTGATGCTGGCAGTATTGATCACTACCATTCCTACGGCAATCGTGTTCTTTGCTTTGCAGAAACACTTTGTTGAAGGTATTACAGGGGCAGTGAAATAAAACCGGGAATTTCTGAAAAATGTTGAAAGAGAAAGTAAATATCAGCAAAATTGCAAAGGATTTGGGATTGTCCATATCTACAGTTTCCAGGGCTTTATCCGGAAAGGGGCGGGTTTCGGAAGAAACCAGAGAGCAGATATTGGAGTATCTTGGAGAGAAGCAGCTGGTGCCCAACACAAGAGAAAAAAGATATACAGATGTTTTTACGGGGATTATAGCAGTTACCATTCCTGAAGAAGAGGATTTTGCATTTATGCCTTATTTTCAGCATATTCTATTCAGTGCATATGATTTCTTCTCTATCAGAGGATATCAGGTAGTACCTGTAAAAACAAGTTCAGAGAATATCAGGAATCTTAAGACAGCAGTGGAAAAGCATCTTATGGATGGAGTGATCATATCCAGACGTGTGGAAAATCTTCTGGAGATTGAACTGCTTAAAGAATACGGGGTACCCTTTGTTGTGATTGGAAGCACAGAAGACACGGAACTTCTGCAGGTGGAAGTGGATCATGAACGTGCAGCCCATGATTTGACCAATGCATTACTCCATATGGGATATTATAAAATGGCAGTTATGTGTGCAGAGAAGAAACATCCGGTTAATCGAAAAAGATACAAGGGAATTCTGGCTGCCCATATTGAAAATTATATGATACTGGATTCGGATTTTGTATTTTATGAGATGGAATCCAATGATATTGCAGAACTTGCAGTGGAAAAAATTCTTGCAGCAAATCTGGACTGTATTCTCTGTATGGATGATAACATCTGTCTGAATGTGTTGCATATTCTCCAGAAACGGCAGATTTCCATTCCGCACACAATCCGGATTGCTTCTCTTCACAACAGTGACATGCTTGAAAAATGGTGTCCGTCTATAACCTGTGTGAACTATGATGTGGATGCACTGGGAAAAGAAGCCAGCCGTGTTCTGTATTCATTTCTCACAGAAAATAAAAAAATGCCGAAACGGATATTAGGATTTGAAGTCCAGATGAAAGAGTCTACGAATTAGTAATGAGAAAAAAGAAAAGCGTAAAATCTGTAGGAGAATGGCAGTCCTCAGATTTTACGCTTTGTTTATTTACAAATTTTTTATAAAATTATTAGCCAACCCTCTTGACGAGTGCTAATTAAAAGTGTTATATTTGCAATAGAACAAAAAACAAAGTTTCAAAATCTCGAAATGGAGGGGTTTTTATGAATATCAGCAAATTTACACAGAAATCACTTCAGGCAGTGCAGGATCTGGAGAAGACAGCTTACGAATTCGGTAATCAGGAAGTAGAGCAGGAGCATTTGTTATACAATCTTTTGCACCAGGAAGACAGTCTGATTCTGAAGTTGATTGAAAAGATGGAAATTCAGAAAGAACATTTTCTGAACCGGGTAGAACAGGCACTGAATGCCCGGACAAAAGTATCCGGAGGTCAGCCCTATATCGGTCAGTATCTGAATAAAGCACTGGTCAGTGCAGAAGACGAGGCAAAGGCAATGGGAGATGAATATGTTTCCGTGGAACATCTGTTTCTTGCATTGCTGAATCATCAGAGTCCGTCTATGAAGAAACTCTGGCAGGAATACGGAATTACAAGAGAACGATTCCTGCAGGCACTGAGTACAGTTCGGGGGAATCAGAGAGTAACATCGGATAATCCGGAGGCAACGTATGATACCTTGAACAAATATGGTCAGGATCTGGTAGAAAAGGCAAGGCAGCAGAAGCTGGATCCGGTTATCGGCCGTGATGCGGAAATCCGTAATGTGATCCGTATTCTTTCCAGAAAAACAAAAAATAATCCGGTATTGATCGGTGAGCCTGGTGTAGGTAAGACAGCAGCAGTAGAAGGTTTGGCCCAGCGTATTGTACAGGGAGATGTCCCGGACGGACTGAAAGATAAGAAAATATTCGCACTGGATATGGGAGCTCTGGTTGCCGGAGCGAAATACAGAGGTGAGTTTGAGGAACGTCTGAAAGCCGTTCTGGAAGAGGTGAGAAAAAGCCAGGGACAGATTATCCTGTTTATTGATGAATTGCATCTGATTGTAGGAGCCGGTAAGACAGAAGGTGCCATGGATGCAGGTAATATGCTGAAACCAATGCTTGCCAGAGGGGAACTTCACTGTATCGGAGCTACAACTCTGGACGAATACCGTCAGTATATTGAGAAAGACGCCGCTCTCGAGCGGAGATTCCAGCCGGTTCTTGTAGATGAGCCTACTGTGGAAGATACCATATCTATTCTTCGAGGACTGAAGGAACGATATGAGGTGTTCCATGGAGTAAAAATTACAGATGGTGCTCTGGTAGCAGCAGCAACTTTGTCCAATCGTTATATTTCAGACCGATTCCTGCCGGATAAGGCGATTGACCTGGTGGATGAGGCATGTGCTCTGATTAAAACAGAACTGGATTCCATGCCTGCAGAGCTGGATGAACTGAATCGTAAACTAATGCAGATGGAAATTGAAGAGGCAGCGCTGAAGAAAGAAAATGACCGTCTCAGTCAGGATCGTCTGGTGGATCTGCAGAAAGAAATGGCAGAACTGCGGGATGAATTTAGTGGAAGAAAAGCTCAGTGGGATAATGAAAAGGCATCTGTGGAGCGTCTGTCCAAACTCCGTGAACAGATTGAGGATATGAATAAACAGATTCAGAAAGCCCAGAGGGATTATAATCTTGATGAGGCGGCAAGACTTCAGTACGGAGAATTACCGAAACTGCAGAAACAGCTTCAAATTGAAGAAGAGAAAATAAAGAATCAGGATCTTTCACTGGTTCACGAAAGTGTAACAGATGAAGAAATTGCAAGAATCATTTCACGGTGGACCGGTATTCCGGTAGCAAAACTGACAGAAGGTGAGAAGACAAAAATTCTGGGACTGGAAGAAGAACTTCATAAACGTGTGATCGGACAGGAGGAAGGTGTGACTAAAGTAACGGATGCCATTATTCGTTCTAAAGCCGGAATCAAAGATCCGAGCAAGCCAATCGGTTCCTTCCTGTTTTTAGGACCTACCGGTGTTGGTAAAACAGAACTGGCCAAGACTCTGGCCGCCACATTATTTGATGACGAGCAGAATATGGTTCGTATCGATATGAGTGAGTATATGGAGAAATATTCTGTGTCCCGTCTGATCGGAGCGCCTCCGGGATACGTAGGATACGAA
The DNA here is from genome assembly GCA_051880075.1 of Blautia sp. Taxonomy (GTDB): domain Bacteria; phylum Bacillota; class Clostridia; order Lachnospirales; family Lachnospiraceae; genus Blautia. Next base: position 7,287 of record JBJENG010000068.1, read on the forward strand.
GAAGGCGGACAGCTTACGGAGGCAGTTCGAAGAAAACCGTATTCGGTAGTACTTTTTGATGAAATTGAGAAAGCCCATCCGGATGTATTTAATGTACTGCTTCAGGTATTGGATGACGGACGTATTACGGATTCTCAGGGGCGTACGGTAGATTTCAAGAATACAATACTGATTATGACTTCTAATATCGGTTCTCCTTATCTGTTGGAGGGAATTGAGCCAGACGGTGAAATCAGTCAGGATGCCAGAGAGAAGGTGGATCAGGAACTCCGTGCACATTTCCGTCCGGAATTCCTGAACCGTCTGGATGAGATTATTATGTTTAAGCCGCTGACAAAAGAGAATATCGGTGGTATTGTGGATCTGCTTGTGGAAGATCTGAATCGTCGTCTGAAAGATCAGGAATTATCTTTACGCTTGACAGCAGCTGCAAAAGACTATATCATTGAGGGCGGATATGATCCGGTATACGGTGCCCGCCCACTGAAACGATATCTGCAGAAGTACGTAGAGACATTGACAGCCAAATTAATCCTGTCCGGTGGTGTGAGTACAGAAGATACCATTGTCATTGATGTGGAAAATGGAGAGTTAACCGCCAAAAAGGAGTAGTAAAATGATACCCAAAGATCCTGTAATGTTATTAAGTTTTGTAAATCTGAAACTGAGAGATTTTTATTCTTCTCTGGATGATCTGTGTCGGGAAATGGAACTGGACAGAAAAGATCTGGAAAAGAAATTGGGAAGTATTGATTATTTTTATGACGCAGGAAGAAATCAGTTCGTATAGTTTTTGAAAAAATTAAGAAAACGGTATTTTTATGTGAGATTTTCTCCATAAAGATACCGTTTTTTGTATGGAATTTACACCAGATGAATGGCAATTTTATGTTCTTTGCAATAATCAATATATTTTTTTTCCGGAAGCAGATCCGTAACAATATTCTGTACTTCGTTCAGTCTGCAATAGGTCATTAATGCGAACTTTCCAAACTTTGTGTGGTCAGAAAGCAGAAATTTTGTCTGACTGTTCTGAATGACGGATTTTTTCACTGCGTATTCATCTGCAGAAGCATTGGTTAATCCGTTTTCGATGGATACGCCGGTAGATGCCATGAATGCTTTTGTAATATTGTAAGTGCGCAGATATCCGGGAATTTCACTTCCTACAAAAGAAAGGGTAGAACGGTTCAAAGTACCGGGCAAAGAAATTACCTGCAGATTGGGATGGGGTGCTGCCTTGATATAAATCTGAAGACTGTTGGTGATAATCGTGCAGGGAATATGGGCGAGATAATCTACCATATTCAGACAGGTAGTTCCGGTATCAATATAAATCACATCTCCGCTGTTTACAAAAGAAGCTGCTTTTCTGGAAATGGCATCTTTTTCAGGACTGAGCACTGTATGGCGCTGTTCGTAAGGGAGAAGCCTTGCATCAGCAGCAGATGATTTCCAGGTTACACCTCCATATACTTTTTCCACAGTTCCTTTTTTGACCAGCTCTTCTATATCACGTCGGATGGTGTTTTTGGATACGTGAAATTTATCACAGAGAGTATCCAGGGACACGGATTTTTCCTGCTCAATGTAATTTTCAATAAAATCGATTCGTTTTGTACGCATTTTAAATCCTTTCTGATTGTTTTCTTTCCTTTATTGTAGTATATTTTGAGTAACTTGTGAAGAGATAAGAAAAAATTTTTAAAAACTATTGACTAAATACAAAATAAATGATAGTTTAATTACAAAAGATTACCAAAAAATAATAAAAACATTATCAAAAAGGGTGAGGAAATGAAAAGGGAAAAAAACAACAGTAGTATGAGATACCTGATATTGGTATTCGGTGCATTTGCTATTTTTTTTACGGGGTATCCCCATATCTGGTCTATTTATCAGCCGTATGCCATTGAATTGACAGGATGGACGCAGGGTCAGGCATCTATGTGTTTTTATCTTAGCTTTGTAACTTTTGTACTGGGAAATATTGTGGGAGGAAGAATTCAGGATAAATACAATCCGAAAATTGCGATTGTCACAGGCGGCGCCATCTTTACTGCAAGCATCCTGTTGAGCGCTCTGGCACTGCTTCCATCTCCGCTTATGATGTATCTGACTTACGGAACTCTGCAAGGATTCGGACAGGGAATGATTTATACCACGATTATTTCAACTGCTCAGAAATGGTTTCCCGGAAGAACGGGATTTTCTTCCGGAGTAATTGTAACAGCAAATGGATTATTTGGCTTCTTTATGGCCCCTTTTTCCAGAGTACTGCTTGCAGGAAGCGGAATCCGGATTACTTTCCTGGTGGTGGGAACTATGATTGGAGTTTCCTGGATTCTGGCCAGTATTTTTATTCGTAATCCGAGAGCAGGAGAAGTGGCAGCAGCCGGAGGTTCCGGCAGTCATACAGGAACTGTATATGAAGGAAAACAGTATACATCCAAAGAGATGATTCAAACAAGAAAATTCTATTTTCTGCTTGCTACCATGTTATTCGGTCTGATTCCTTATCTGATTTTGTCCCCTCTTTCACAGACCGTACAGATGGACAGAGGCATTGCTTCATCGGTTGCAGTTGCTGCTGTTATGATCGGCTCTGTGTGTAATGCGGCAACACGTCTGGCATTGCCCACTGCGGCAGATAAAATAGGAAGAATCATCTGCCTGAAAGTGGTCCTTGTTGTTGCGGTGATTGCCATGTTGCTTCTGATCGTGGCACCATCCGGAGTAACAACGGTCTGTGTGGTTCTTATGTATGCATGCTATGGTGGTATTATGGGAAGTTTTCCGTCTCTTTCCAGTTCTATTTTCGGAATGAAGCATTCAGGAGAAAATTACGGATATGTAATGTTCGGAATTGCAATAGCCACTTTAAGTGCGCCTGCAATTACCAATACCGTGCTGGGCAAAGGATATGATATCAATGTAGTATTCGGAATCGGGGCTGTCAGTGCAGCTGTTTCTTTCCTGTTCCTGATGCTTCTGGAAAGAGAAATAAAACTGGAAACAAAAAGCAGCAGAACGGAAAATATTATAAAATGAAAAGATAGGAAAAATATTCATATTATAAAGTTATAAAGGAGAAGGAATTATGGCACTTGTGAAAATGAAAGAGTTACTGGAAAGAGCTGCAAAAAATAATATTGGATGTGGTGCGTTCAGCGTAGGTAATATGGAGATGGTAAAAGGAGCCATTGGCGCTGCTGAAGAACTGAATACTCCAATTATCCTTCAAATCGCAGAGGTACGTCTGGGACATTCTCCTCTGCATCTCATGGGATCTATGATGGTGCAGGCTGCCAGAGAGGCAAAGGTAGATGTTGCAGTGCATCTGGATCATGGTCTGACAATTGAAACAGTGAAAAAAGCACTGGATCTTGGATTTACATCCGTTATGCTGGATGCATCCACACTTCCCTTTGAAGAAAATATTGCAAATACAAAGAAGGTAGTGGAACTTGCTGCGCAGTATGGAGCTACCGTAGAAGCAGAACTTGGGCTTGTAGGCGGCAGTGAAGACGGAAGCTGTGACCATGGTATCCGTTGTACCGATCCCGATGATGCAAAGATCTTTGCAGAACAGACCGGTATTGATGCACTTGCAGTGGCAATCGGTAATGCCCACGGCAATTATCCGGTGGCACCTACACTGGCTTTTGATGTGTTGGAACAGATTTATAATAAGGTAGAAATTCCGCTGGTACTTCACGGAGGAAGCGGAATTACAGATAAAGATTTTCAGAAAGCAATTTCTCTTGGAATACGTAAAGTAAATATTGCTACAGCCAGCTTTAACAGTCTGACAAAGAAAGTGGAAGCGTACATTGCATCAACAGAAAAGCATAATTATTTTGATCTGAATGTGGCAATGGTTGAGGGAACTTACGAGAATGTCAAGAGACATATTCAGGTATTTAACACACCGTATACAGGGGAATAAAAAAACAGGTTTGGAGTTATCCAAACCTGTTTTTTATTCCTCTCCATGAAAATGCATGTGTTCCGTAAGTAATTCCCTGGAAAGCTTTTCAAATGTCCAGAAACAATTATAATTGGTAAGTGTTGCTTTCAAGCGAACGGAGGGAAGTTCCTTTTTCTTCATTAAATAAAGGAAAAGATTCAGATTTTCTTCTGTAAAATAGCAGAAAACCAGAATATCCTGCGCAATAGAAGGCTGATTTTCCAGTATAGAAATTTTCCGGGGTGGAAATCCTTTTGCTTTTGCAAGATACCCTACCGTCTGCAGGAAATCTTTGGGAGTTACGGAAATGAAGTCCATATTCATACGCTGTGCAGCTTGTTCCAGTAGCTGTTCTTTTTCCGTTTGCCCGTTGCTGTAATAGAGTATTTTAGGTCTTCGAAACATGTCAATCCCCCTTCAGACGTCTGTTTTGTAGATTTATCTTATAATAATACAGAAAAATTTTCAACGGAATTTTTACAAAAAGTAACAACCTGGCAGAATATGGGAAGCAGTTGACAGTTATGCCTCCAGTAGAGTATACTACAAATAATAATATTTTTTGGCTTTAAAGTTTGAAATAAGAGGGATGAATGGTGGCAAATATAAGTGTACATCTGTTGGGCAGACCATATGTGGAGATGGATGGAGAACGAGTCAACTTTCCTTATAAAAAGGCAGAGGGCTTTTTTTATTATCTTTGTGTGAAAAAAACTGCTACAAGAGAAGAAATTATATATGTTCTGTGGGGTGCAGACAATGAAAATGTAGGAAGAAAAAATCTCAGGGAGGCTGTGTATCAGATTAAAAAACTTCTGGGGAAAGAGATTCTGGTAACAGCCGGTCATACAAGCATATCATTGAATCCGGAGGCTATGCCGGATATTGACTGGGATCATCTGAATGAGGGGAACATTCTGGATTATGAGGAGCATGGATTTCTCTCTCATTTTATGATTAAAAACAGTTACGAATTTGAGGAATGGATTACCTCCATGCAGGAGCAGTATAATCAGACCTTTATCAAGTGTGTGAGAGAGAAACTTTACAGTGCGGATGCAAGTAATAATATGGAGGAAATACAGAAGTATAGTAATATACTTCTGAAACATGATCCGTACAATGAAAAGCTGTATTATGAGATTATGGACATTTATGCAGTGAACGGAAATTATAATATGGCAATTAAACTGTATTATGATCTGGAGAAAGTGCTGGCAGAAGAGTTGGGAGTGGAACCTTCCGCAGAAGTAACCGATCTTTTTCACAGGATTTTCAATGTGAAAGGAAATACATCCTCTGATTCTGCAGCCTGGAGCATTCCTTTTGTGGGAAGAACCGCAGAGATTTATCAGATCAGTGAGTGTCTGGTGGGAACAGGCAAAAGCCGTCATCCGCAATGCGTAGCTATCAGTGGAGAAGATGGTGTGGGAAAATCAGCACTTCTGGATAAAGCAAAGCAAATGATTCGGGGTTATCAGATGACGCCCCTTTATGCGGCATGTTATAAAGAAGAAAAAGGATTTTTCCTGCGGTCCTGGAGTGATATTTTCTGGGAAGTGGATCAGTGGGCAGACAGTGGCCTCATGCTGGATGCAATGACGGAAGATGAGAGAAGACAGTTGGAAGTTTTCTTTAAAGGAAAGGTTATAGAAGAACAGAATCATCCGGGAGGACTGAATTATCAGATCATGGAACAGGCGATTCTTGATATGTTCCGGAAGATTCTGGAAAAGAATAAAGTAGTGCTGTTTTTCGATGATATTCAGTGGATGGATCAGATGAGTGTTCAGCTTTTGAATCGTCTTCTTCTTACATTTGGAACACAGAGACTTTTGCTTATGTGTACCTATAATCAGGACAGTGATGCGGAAGTGATGGAAGCTCTGGGTAAACTGGTAAAAAAAGATTTGCTTCATGTGATCAACTTGAATCCATTTACAGAAGAAGAGACAGAAGAGATTTTGCAGAAGTTTTTACCGGAATTAAGACAGGATGCACAAAAACGAAAAAATATATACCAGATGACAGATGGGAATGCATTCTTTCTTATGGAATCTATTAATGTGATAAAAGAGAAAGGATACACGCTGGAAATATCGCAGAAAACAAATAATGTGATCAAAGCGCGTCTGGCAGGGATACCGGAGCAGGAAATGGAAGTACTGGAATGTATGAGTCTCTTTCCTGAGAAAATCAGTATTGAAGAAATAGAACTTCTTCTTTCGAAAATGGACAGACTTACTTTGGTACGCATTCTGGAAAAGTTGCAGGAACGACATCTGGTACGGGAAGTTCTTATCGGATGGAATGTATATTATCAGTTTGAACATCAGGTATTCCGGGAATATATTTATGATAAGCAGAGTATCGGCAAGAAAAGAACTTACCATCAGATTCTCGCAGAGTATTACGAATCCAGATGGTCAGTTAAAAAAAATTTTGGGGATCTCCCGATGATTATTCACCACTATGAGAAAGGCCATAATATGGTGAAGACTTATCAGTACAAAATTTTGTATCTGAAAGAATATTATACGATTATCAATGAAAACTTTCCTGTACTTCATTGGGAGATTGAATATGGCAGCCAGAATCCCGGATTTACTTTCAAGGCAGATGAGATGCTGAAGCTTGCAGAAGAAGTAATACGGTTTGATGGAGATTCTCATCAGCTTCAGGAAATGAAAATGGAAATGTATTATATTAAAGGACGTTTTGATATTGCGGTGGGTGAGTATGAGAGCGGAATCGAAAATATCAGACAGAGTATAATCCTGGCGGAGATGCTGGGAAATACAAAAGCCCTTCTTAATAATTTTAAACAAATGATCTTCTTTGGCATACAGACGGAAAACCTTCCGCTGGTAAAGAAATATGTAGAAGAAGGAATGTCATTGATCAATGTGCACCAACCGGATGAACGTGGGATTTTTCTGCGCCTGAGAGGCTGGTATCTTCTGCATGGGGAGAAATATGAAGAAGCGCGCCAGACTCTTACAGAGGCAAGAGAACTTTTTGAATTTTACAATGGAGAGAAAAATCAATACTCCATGAGTATTGCTGCCTGTTATAATTATATTGGAGATGTGTGCAGAGCAACCGGTGATTATCAGTCTGCGCTTTCTTATTATAAAATAGCAATCGATAAAGGAACCGGAAAGGTGGTAACCAACGGGATGGGGCAGTTTTACTCCAATGCCGGCCAGATTTATTGTCTTCTCGGTAAGTATAGACAGGCGCGGGAGTATCTGGAAAAGGCCATCGCATGTTTTGAAAGGTATGGATATTATTGGGGACTGGAACGGGCGGAAGCTTACATGGCTCAGGTGCTTCTTGAGATGAATGAGAAAGAAGAGGCCAGAAAACATTACAAAAAGGGAGTGCAGCTTTCCGACAAGATGAACAATCCGACTACGGTCCGGGTTTTACGTGAGATAAAAAACAGAGCGGGATTCTGAAAAAAAGAATCCTGCTTTTTTTATTTTCTGGAAAAAAATATAAAAATTTTAATTTGGTCTGATAATACGATAAAGGGATGTATGTGTATAGAAGACATGAGTCTCTGTGAGGCGGAATTTTGCGAAAAATTGACAAAAAAAACCAGATGTTTCTCAAAAGGTTATTGTGAAAATTGACATTTATTGACGCTTTTTAGACACCTTTATATGTATAATTGCACTATCAAATAAAACGAAAAGAGGGTGCGATTATGAGCAATATTGTAATTACCGGAAAGGATTTAACGCTGGAGCAGTTAGCATTAATCTGTCGTGAAAATGCCCAGATTGAATTAGCAGAAGAGGCAAAACAGAATATTCTTGAATCCAGAAAAGTGGTAGATGACCTGGTTGCGGAGGAAAAGGTTGTTTACGGTATTACAACTGGTTTCGGTAAATTCAGTGATGTTGTTATTTCTCAGGATCAGTGCAGACAGTTGCAGAAAAACCTGATCATTACTCATGCGGTTGGTGCAGGAGACCCATTCCCGATCGATGTGGCAAGAGGAATTATGCTGCTGCGTGTTAACAATGTAATAAAGGGATTTTCAGGAATCAGGCTGGAAACAGTTGAGACTATGGTGAATATGCTGAATAAGGGAGTTACTGCTTTTATTCCGCAGAAAGGTTCTCTGGGTGCATCCGGTGACCTGGCACCATTGTCACACATGGTTCTTCCTATGATTGGCCTTGGTATGGCATATTATGAAGGTGAACTCCTTCCGGGAGCAGAAGCTATGAAACGTGCAGGCATTCCTACAATTGAACTGTCTGCAAAAGAAGGTCTGGCTCTGAACAACGGTACACAGGCTATGACATCTGCAGGTGCTCTGGCATTGTATGATGCACTGCAGCTGCTGAAAGTTGCAGATATCGCAGATGCACTTTGCTTCGAAGCACAGAATGGTGTTTCTGATGCACTGGATCACAGAGTACATGATGTACGTCCGCATTCCGGACAGCTTGCTACTGCAAGAAACCTGTTAAGATTGCTGGAAGGCAGCAAAAACACTACACGTCAGGGTGAAATCCGTGTACAGGATGCATATTCTTTACGTTGTTCACCACAGATTCACGGTGCAAGTAAAGATGCCATCAACTACGTACTTGATAAAGTAAATATTGAAATGAACTCTGTAACAGATAACCCGATCATCTTCAAAGAAGACAGAGCAGGTATCTCCGGTGGTAACTTCCACGGACAGCCAATGGCACTGAGCTTTGACTTCCTTGGAATTGCTGTGTCTGAACTGGCTAACGTTTCCGAAAGACGTATTGAACGTTTGGTTAACCCGGCATACAGCAATCTGCCTGCATTCCTGACACCATACGGCGGTGTATGCTCAGGATTCATGATTGTTCAGTATTCAGCAGCAGCTCTGGTTTCTGAAAATAAAGTACTGGCTCATCCTGCATCTGTTGACAGTATTCCGTCTTCAGCAGGTCAGGAAGATCATGTATCTATGGGTACCATTGCAGCAAGAAAAGCTGGTGATATCGCTAAGAACGTAAGAAGAGTTCTGGCTATGGAACTTATGGTTGCATGCCAGGGTATCGATATGAGAGGCAATAAAGGTCTTGGTAAAGGTACACAGGCTGCTTACGATCTGGTTCGTAAAGAGGTTGCCACATTAGAAGATGACCGTGAATTATACGGAGATATCAACTACTGTGAAGATATAATTACAAATGGTACGCTTGTCAAAGTGGTTGAGGAGGCACTTGGCGGAGCGATTGAAACCAGATAATTATTAAGTGAGAGAGGGGATTTGCTCATGGCGAACAAAGAAAAGAAAGAACGACAGGTCAGACTTCCTAACGTATTCGAAGCTCTGATTCCGATCGTGGTTATGATGGGGCTGATGCTCTACGGATTTATTGGCGATGGAGCGTATGTAGATGCGCATATGCCTTTGTTGGTTTCTATTGTTGTAGCATGTGTTATTGGATGTCTTTGCGGACATAGCTTTTCAGATATGCTGGCAGGTATGCTGGATCGTCTGAATGCTACAATGGAAGCGATTTTAATTCTGTGTACAGTAGGTATTCTGGTAGCGTCCTTTATTATGTCAGGTACCATTCCTGCACTGATTTATTACGGACTGGACTTACTGACACCGAAGCTGTTTCTTCCAATCGGATGTATCATGGTTGCACTGGTTGGTCTTGCATGCGGTTCTTCCTGGACTGCAACAGCTACCATCGGTATTGCATTCCTTGGTATCGGCGCAGGTCTTGGAATCAATCCTGCTATTACAGCAGGTATGATCATTTCCGGTGCTTACGTAGGTGATAAATTCTCACCTCTGTCTGATACTACAAACCTGGCGGCAGCTGTTTCTGAAACCGGTTTGTTCGATCACGTAACAGCCATGGTTTCTACGACAGGTCCTACCTTTGTGATTGCCCTGATTATATATACCATTCTTGGTATTAATATTGATACTTCAGGATTTGATGCTTCTGTTGCAACCGATTTACAGGCAGCACTGTCAGAAGGTTTTAATTTAAGCCCGCTTCTTCTGCTTCCGATTGTTGTAATCGTTGTTGTATGTATTATGAAAGTGCCCGGTCTGGTAGGTATTACCATTTCTGTAGCATGTGGTGTCCTGTTTGCAGTAGTCTTCCAGGGCGTTGGAAGTATTGGAGAATTGTTTGATATTCTTCACTATGGTACAGTTTTTGAATCCGGAAACGAACTGGCAGATAATCTGTTGAGTCGAGGCGGTATGGATCACCAGATGTGGACCATCAACCTGGTTCTTCTGGCTGTTGCTTACGGCGGTGCTCTGGAACGTTGCGGATGTATTGAAACTCTGTTTGGCAATCTGAAACATAAACTTCACTCTGTGGGCAGTCTGATTCTGGCTACTCTGCTTACATCACTGTTCTGTGATGCAACTATGTGTGACCAGTTCCTTGGTATCGGTGTTCCGGCTCCATTATACGTAGATAAATACGATGAAATGGGTCTGAGCAGAAATATGCTCTCCAGAACACTGGAAGACTGTGGTACATTATGGGCAGTTATGTTCCCATGGACCGGATGTGGTGCTTATCAGATGGGCGTACTTGGAATTCATCCATTCGTATACTTCCCATTTGCATTTGTTAACTTGTTAAATCCGATTCTGGCTGCAATTACTGCTTTCATGGGACGTAACATTTTCTGGGCTGACGGTGCATATACCAATCTTCTTGGAAAGACTGTTATGCGTAAACCGGCAGCAGCACCGGCAGATAAACATGAATTGGCTGTGAAGAATCTGAATGCTCTGCGTGAAGCAGGAAAGGCACCGAAGGTTCAGGCATAATTTGAAAGGAGTAACATTTTGAGCGTTGAGAAGCTTCCATGGGAATCCTTAGAAGGACCGATTTATTATGCAAGAGAGATGAAGCCACGTAAGAAGTGGGTGCAAATTGGCGGCTGGTTTTTATCAGCAGGTCTGATTGTAGGTGGGATTATGACACCTTACCGTGTACTGATTCTGTTTGGGGTATTGTATGTATTAACATTACTGATGAAAAAAGACACGGTTATTACAGAGCGGGGACTTGAGATATATTATCAGATGCGAATTACTACCCATTATGATTTCTGGAGCTGGAAAGAAATTGTGCAGGTGCTTCGGGAAGACCGGAATCATCCGCAGCTGGTAGCCCTTCATATCGGCAAAGGAAACAGAAGCAAACGTCTGTTTTTTACCAGATCGGATGCGAAACAGATTATGGTTCTTGCGAGAAAGAAAAATCCCAGAGCTGTCGTGTCAGAGATGCCTAAACCTCAAACTGTGAAATCCAGAAAAAAATAATTTGCTTATTTCCGGAAACTTATGTTTCCATTCATATTGACGGGAAGACACACTCCTCATGTCTTTCCGGAATCAAAAAGATTTCCGCTCCGGATGTGTCCGGGCGGAAATCTTTTTGCATTGACAAAGCAAATAAGGATTGCTATGATGATAAAAAACTGCAACGAGGAGGAGACAGATTATGAAATTTACAAAAATGCATGGGATTGGTAATGATTATGTATATGTAAACTGTTTTGAAGAAACAGTGGAAAATCCATCTGAAGTTTCAAAAAAAGTCAGCGACAGACATTTCGGAATCGGTTCTGACGGACTGATTCTGATCAAACCATCTGAAAAAGCAGATTTTGAAATGGAAATGTATAATGCAGATGGAAGTCAGGGAGCTATGTGCGGAAACGGAATTCGCTGTGTGGCAAAATATGTTTATGATTATGGACTTACGGATAAGACAAATATCAGTGTAGACACAAAAAGCGGAATCAAATATCTGGATCTTACTGTGAAGGACGGGAAGGTTGCACTGGTAAAAGTAAATATGGGACAGCCGGAACTGAACGCAGAGAAAATTCCCATGATTTATAAAAAACAGCAGGTGATTCAGCAGCCTCTGGCAGTAAAAGACAATATTTATGAAGTGACCGCAGTATCTATGGGAAATCCTCATGTGATTGTATATATGGATCATATCAGGGATCTTGCCATCGAGAAGATTGGACCGGATTTTGAAAAGCATCCCGCATTTCCGGAAGGAGTCAATACAGAATTTGTACATGTGATCGACAGTAAAACGGTGGAGATGCGCGTGTGGGAAAGAGGAAGCGGAGAGACCCTTGCATGCGGAACAGGAGCTTGTGCAGTGGCAGTGGCCTGTGTACTGAATGGTTACACGGAAGAAGAAGTTACCGTAAGACTTCTGGGAGGAGAATTGAAAATTTTCTGGGACAGAAAAGAAAATCTGGTCTATATGACCGGGCCTGCAGAAGTTGTTTTTGATGGAGTTATAAATCTGTAAAAACAGATAATGTCTTGAAAAGTCAGGGATAAGAGGGATAGTTGACGCAAATAGTCCAGATTTGTGCAATTTTCCCTCTTTTCATTTACAGTAAAACATGATATACTGTCTAATACCAAATATGGGAAGAAAAAAGGAAAGAAATAATAAGCAACACAAGATATAGTATTGCTATAGAGGTGAGTAAGATGGTTTGCATTATTAAGAAAGATGGTACAAGAGAAGAATTCGATGTACAGAAGATCATACGGGCAGTGAATAAATCTGCAGGAAGAATCATGTATCAGTTTACAGAAGAAGAAATTGATTTTCTCTGTAAATATGCTACGGACAAGGTAAAGTCCATGGGCAAGGGAGAAATCTCCATACAGGATATGCATAATGTAGTAGAAGGTGCACTTGAAAAAGTAAATCCTGCTGTAGCAAAGAGCTATCGTGATTACAGAAATTATAAACGTGATTTTATTCATATGATGGATGAAGTTTATACAAAAAGTCAGTCCATCCGTTATATTGGGGATAAGAGCAATGCAAATACAGACAGTGCACTTGTGGCTACCAAAAGAAGCCTGATTTTTAATGAACTGAATAAGGAACTTTACCGGAAATTCTTTATGAACCGTAATGAATTGCAGGCATGTAAAGATGGCTATATTTATATTCATGATCAGTCAGCACGTCTGGATACTATGAATTGCTGTCTGTTTGATGTGGCCAATGTGCTCAAGGGTGGTTTCGAAATGGGAAATGTCTGGTATAATGAGCCGAAAACACTGGATACGGCTTTTGATGTAATGGGAGATATTATTCTCAGCACAGCAGCCCAGCAGTATGGAGGCTTCACTGTTCCGGAAGTAGATAAGATTTTGGCTCCTTATGCAGAGAAAAGTTATCGCAAATACAAAGAAGAATTCAAAAAATATGTAGATCCTGACTGGGAACTGGCAGATGACAGAGCAGAGAAATATGCTATGGATAAGGTGCGCAGAGATTTTGATCAGGGCTGGCAGGGAATAGAGTACAAACTGAACACGGTGGGATCTTCAAGAGGAGATTATCCATTTGTTACCGTAACCCTGGGACTTGGTATGGAACGATTTGAAAAAATGTGCAGCATTTCTCTGCTGGAGGTACACAAGGAAGGACAGGGAAGAGCCGGACATAAGAAACCGGTGCTTTTTCCTAAAATCGTATTTTTATATGACGAAGAACTTCATGGACAGGGAAAAGAAGGAGAAGATGTGTTTGAAGCAGGAATTGCCTGCTCGGCAAAAACCATGTATCCGGACTGGCTTTCACTTACAGGCAAAGGGTACATTTCCAGTATGTATAAACGATATAAGAAGGTCATCAGTCCTATGGGATGCAGAGCATTTCTGAGTCCCTGGTATGAAAGAGGCGGTATGAATCCTGCAGATGAAAAGGATGTTCCGGTTTTTGTGGGACGCTTCAATATTGGAGCAGTGAGCCTGCATCTTCCTATGATTCTTGCAAAAGCCAGATCAGAGAACAGAGATTTCTATGAAGTTCTTGATTTTTATCTGGAAATGATTCGCCAGCTTCACATTCGGACCTATGATTATCTTGGAGAAATGAAGGCATCTACCAATCCTTTGGCATATTGTGAAGGAGGATTTTATGGAGGAAATCTGAAACCATCAGATAAAATAAAACCACTGCTGAAACCCATGACAGCGTCTTTCGGAATTACCGCACTGAATGAACTGCAGGAACTGTACAATGGAAAGTCTATTCGTGAAGATGGTAAGTTTGCTCTGGAGGTGCTTCAGTACATTAATCAGAAAGTCAACCAGTATAAACAGGAAGATGGAAATCTGTATGCGATTTATGGGACACCGGCAGAAAGTCTTTGTGGTCTTCAGGTTGAACAGTTCCGTAAAATGTATGGAATCGTAGAGGGAGTTTCTGACCGGCCGTATGTCAGCAACAGTTTTCATTGCCATGTAACAGAGGATATTACGCCGATTGAGAAGCAGGACTGCGAGGGAAGATTCTGGGAATTATGTAACGGCGGAAAAATTCAATATGTACGTTATCCGATCGGTTATAATATAGAAGCCATTCGAGCACTGGTCAGAAGAGCCATGGAACTTGGTTACTATGAAGGTGTGAATCTGTCTCTGGCTTACTGTGATGACTGCGGGCATGAGGAATTGGAAATGGATGTGTGTCCCGTATGCGGTTCCAGAAATCTTACAAAAATAGACCGTATGAACGGATATCTTTCTTATAGTCGGGTACATGGAGATACCAGACTGAATTCGGCAAAAATGGCAGAAATTGCAGAAAGAAAGTCTATGTAACGAACGAACAGTGTCAGTTTTTTTAGAACTGGCACTGTTTTTGCTTTCTTCTATTGACAAAAATTATCAGTTAGTATAAACTTACCTCAGATAGATAGAAATACTTGGAGGTGCTATCATGACGCTCAAAGAGTTGAAAAAAGGAAAAACAGCATCCATTTTGTCTGTGGGAGGAGAAGGGGCACTCAGGCACCATTTTCTTGACATGGGACTGATTCCCGGTGCAGAGGTGACGATGGTAAAGCTGGCACCCATGGGGGATCCAATGGAATTAAAAATTCATGGATATGAATTAACACTTCGACTTGCAGATGCGGAAAAAATAGAAATTCAGGAGATTGCGACATCACAGCAGGAAACGGAAGGAGAAAAGAAGAGCGGAAGAAAAACAGTGCAGGTGCCCCATCCGGGACTGGGGGAAGGAGGAAAGTACCACCGGAAAGCAGAAGAACATCCGCTTCCGGAAACAGAAAAGCTTACATTTGCCCTGGCAGGAAATCAGAACTGTGGAAAAACCACATTCTTTAACCGGCTTACCGGTTCCAATCAGCATGTGGGTAATTTCCCCGGAGTTACGGTGGACAGAAAAGACGGCGTGATAAAAGGGCATAACAATACCCTTGTTACAGACCTTCCCGGAATTTATTCCATGTCTCCTTACAGCAGTGAAGAAATTGTGACCAGAAGATTTATTCTGGAGGAAAAACCGAAAGGGATTATAAATATTCTGGACGCATCCAATATTGAGAGAAACATGTATCTGACTCTTCAGCTGCTGGAACTGAATGTTCCTATGGTAGTTGCACTGAATATGATGGATGAGGTAAGAGAAAACGGTGGTTCCATATTGATCAATGAAATGGAAGCCATGCTTGGCGTTCCTGTAATTCCCATTTCTGCTGCCAGAAATGAAGGCATTGAAGAGGTTGTGAATCATGCCCTTCATGTGGCAAAATATCAGGAAAAACCGGGAAGACTGGATTTTTGTTGTGCAGATGATGAGGGAAGTGCAGTTCACAGATGTATTCATGCAATCATGCATTTGATTGAAGATCATGCAGAAAAAGCGGAAATCCCTATACGTTTTGCAGCATCCAAGCTGGCAGAGGGGGATACCCTGATTCTGGAAAAGCTGAATCTGGATCAGAACGAAAAAGACATGTTGGAACATATGATTTTTCAGATGGAGAAAGAAAGAGGACTGGACCGTGCGGCAGCTATTGCAGATATGAGATTTCGTTTTATTCAGAAGGTCTGCGAAGCCACAGTCATCAAGCCCCGGGAAAGCAGAGAACATGCCAGAAGCAGAAAAATTGACAGAGTTCTTACAGGAAAGTATACGGCTCTTCCGGCTTTTATAGGAATTATGGGACTTGTTTTCTGGCTGACTTTTCATGTAATCGGAGCGGTACTTTCGGATTGGCTGGAACTTGGCATTACCTGGATGACCGAACTGGCGGATCGGGCGCTTACGGGAGCCCATGTGAATTCGGTGCTGCATTCCCTGATTATTGATGGTATTTTCAGCGGAGTAGGAAGCGTACTCAGTTTCCTTCCGGTGATTGTTACGTTGTTCTTTTTTCTTTCCATGCTGGAAGACAGCGGCTATATGGCGCGGGTGGCTTTTGTCATGGACAAACTGCTTCGCAAAATAGGACTTTCCGGAAGAAGCATTGTTCCTATGCTGGTTGGATTTGGCTGTACAGTTCCGGGGGTTATGGCAAGTCGTACCCTTTCCTCGGAAAGAGACCGGAAAATGACCATTTTACTTACCCCGTTTATGAGTTGTTCTGCAAAACTTCCAATCTATGGATTTTTCACAGCTGCATTTTTTCCTCAGTATGGAGGATTGATTATGGTCGCGCTGTATCTTGTGGGAATTTTTACAGGAATTCTGGCTGCGCTGATTCTGGGAGGCACCATGTTTAAAGGGGATCCGGTTCCTTTTGTTATGGAATTGCCAAATTACCGTATGCCGGGTGCAAAAAATGTGGCGCAGTTATTATGGGAAAAAGCCAAAGATTTCCTCCAGAGAGCATTTACGGTAATTTTTATTGCCACCATCATAATCTGGTTCTTACAGACTTTTGACCTTCAGTTTAATCTGGTGACAGATTCACAGAACAGTATTCTGGCATCTGTGGCAGGCGTGCTCGCACCTGTATTTGCTCCTCTTGGATTTGGTGACTGGAGAATCTCCACTGCATTGATTACAGGGTTTATGGCAAAGGAAAGTGTAGTTTCTACGTTGTCTGTTTTGCTTCCTTCAGGAATCGGTATATCCGGTATTCTGAACCCCCTCAGTGCAGTCTCCTTACTGGTGTTTTGTCTTCTGTATACGCCTTGTGTGGCAGCCGTTGCAGCAATCAAACGGGAGCTTGGAGGCGGATGGGCAGCAGCAGTGGTGATCGGTCAATGTGCAGTGGCCTGGCTGGCAGCTTTTGTAATACATACAGCGGGAATGTTATTTTGAGAGATTGGGAAAAATTTCCAGTAAAATTTATGATTTTTTGGTTGTATTTATGCTTTCATTTTGAGATGAAATGTGCTAACATTGAGACGATTTTTGTTTCAAATAAATATTTTAACTCAAGAGGGAGATGGAGAGAAAATGAATTCTTATGATTACTTACTGGATCTTGCATTAATTCTTCTCAGTACGAAGGTTTTAGGACTGCTTACCAGAAAGGTACGTATGCCTCAGGTGGTGGGAGCCCTGCTTGCAGGACTGATTCTTGGACCTGCCTGTCTTGGTGTTTTAAAAGGCACAGAATTTATTCATCAGGTGTCTGAAATCGGTGTAATTATTCTGATGTTCTGTGCAGGTCTGGAAACAGATATTCAGGAACTGAAAAGAACAGGAAAAGCTTCTTTTATCATAGCACTTCTGGGTGTATTGGTTCCTTTGGCAGGAGGGTTTGGAATCGCCTGGATTTTCAACCGTCCAGGTATGATCGAATCTACTGCAACTGCCGGCATTACCCTTCAGAATATATTTATTGGTGTAATCCTTACTGCAACCAGTGTAAGTATTACAGTGGAAACCCTGAAAGAGATGGGAAAGCTGAATACAAAAGCAGGAAATGCGATTCTCGGAGCAGCGATCATTGATGATATTCTTGGTATTGTTGCTTTGACAATCATTACAAGTCTGGCAGATTCTTCCGTAAATGTACTGATGGTGTTTGTGAAGATTCTCGGATTTTTCGTGTTTGTAGGGGTAGGAGGCTATCTGATCCATATTGCGTTCCAGAAATGGGTAAAAGGATATGAGAGAGATCTTCGGCGTTTTGTTATTATCGCTTTTGTTATCTGTCTGATTTTCTCCTACTGTGCAGAAAAATTCTTTGGTGTTGCAGATATTACCGGTGCTTTCTTTGCCGGACTGATTATTACAAATACTACACATACCAACTATATTGAGCGACGTTTCAGCATTCTGTCTTATATATTGCTTTCTCCTGTGTTCTTTGCCAGCATTGGTATTCAGGTAGAACTCCCAAAGATGGATGCGATGATTCTTCTGTTTGCAGTGATTCTGGTTATAGTTGCAGTACTTACAAAAGTAGTGGGTTGTGGACTTGGAGCCAGATTCTGCCATTACTCCAATCAGGATGCCCTGCGTATTGGTATGGGTATGGTTTCCAGGGGAGAGGTTGCTCTGATCGTAGCTTCCAAAGGAAATGCAGTAGGGCTCATGCCGCCTTCTCTTCTTGGCCCGGTGGTCGTAGTAGTAGTCATTACAACGATTATTTCTCCCGTTCTTCTGAAGATGACCTTCCATTCAGAGAAATCAGCAGAAGAATATATGGAAAACGGACATGCAAGAGCAGTGGAACAGGATTATGAAAATGCCCATTCCATGAAAGATACTGCCCGTTATGTAGGTGACAGAAAATAGTAAAAAATGATTGAGGGACAATCTTGTGTTGATGCAGATTGTCCCTTTTGTGAATGGAGTTCTTGAAAGGAGAAAGTGTATGAAAGTTCTGCTGTTGGCGGTGAATGCCAAATATATTCATTCCAACCTTGCAGTATACAGCCTGAGGGCTTATGCCGGGAAGGAAGGATATCAGACAGAAATACTGGAATGTACGATAAATCAGGCAAAGGATCAGGTTCTGAAAGGGGTCTATGAAGCAAACCCGGATCTGCTCTGTGTTTCCTGTTATATCTGGAATATTTCCTATATAGAAGAAATCCTTGGGGATATTAAAAAAATATTGCCCGATGTGCAGATCTGGGTGGGAGGACCGGAAGTTTCCTATGACGCAGAAGCTTTTCTTTGCCGCCATGAAGAAGTAGAAGGTGTACTGTGCGGAGAAGGAGAAAAGACACTGACGGAACTTCTTGCATGGTATGAAAAAGGGCAGGGGAAACTGGAAGGAATTCCCGGTGTGGTATGCAGGATGGAGGGGAATATCGTTACAGCGCCTCCAAGAGCGATTATGGATATGGATCAACTGGTTTTTCCTTATGAGGATTTTTCTGATTTTTCTCATAAAATCATATATTATGAAAGCAGCAGAGGGTGTCCTTTTTCCTGTAGTTATTGTCTCTCTTCCATTGATAAAAAACTGCGCTTCCGAAGTCTTTCCCTTGTGAAAAAGGAACTGAAAATCTTTTTGGAAAACCGTGTGCCCCAGGTGAAATTTGTAGACAGAACCTTTAATTGTAAAAAAGATCATGCCATGGCAATCTGGCAATATATCAAAGACCATGATAATGGAGTGACAAACTTTCATTTTGAGGTAGCAGCAGATCTGCTGACAGAAGAGGAAATCAATCTGATCCATACCATGCGGCCGGGACTGATTCAGCTGGAAATCGGTGTCCAGTCTACGAACAGAGAAACACTGAAAGCGATACGCAGAAAGACAAGTTTTGAAGAAATTGTGAAGAAGGTGCAGGCCGTACAGGCAGGAAAAAATGTTCACCAGCATCTGGATCTGATCGCAGGCCTTCCCTTTGAAGATTATGAAAGTTTCCGCAAATCTTTTAATGACGTGTACCGTCTCCGGCCGGAGCAGCTGCAGCTTGGTTTTCTTAAAGTATTAAAGGGTTCTTATATGGCGGAAGCGGTGGACGAATATCAGTGCAGATACAAATCAGCGCCTCCATATGAAGTACTGCAGACCCGATGGTTGAATTATGGAGAGATTCTCAGACTGAAGGGTGTGGAAGAAATGGTGGAGGTCTACTATAATAGCGGGCAGTTTTCAGAAACCATGGAAGCGATGGAAATGCTTTTTCCCGATGTATTTTCCATGTATGAGGCTTTGGCCGATTTTTATGAAAAAAATGGATATATGGAGATTTCTCATACACGGATTCGGAGATATGAGATCCTGCAGGAATTTCTCCGGGAAAAGGATGTGAATCATGAATATTTCCGGCAGCTCATGCTGTTCGATTTATATGCCAGAGAAAATATGAAGACAAGACCGGCATGGGCTTGTGACTTGTCTCCCTATAAAAAGCAGATTCAGGAGTTCTATAAAAGGGAAGAAGAAAATCCGGTATTGCTTGTGGGGTATGCTGGATATCAGGCAAAACAGACCATAAAGATGACACATCTGGAGATTTTTTCTTATGACGTAATGAACCGGCAGGAAAAGAAAGGAATGTATCCGGTACTTTTTGATTACAGAAACAGAAGTCCGCTGACAAATGATGCAAAGGCTGTTTGTGTGAAATTGCAGAAAAATAGAATAGAATAATGAGGTGAAAAATAAAATGAATATGAATGACAAAAAAACAAAGAGGATCCTTGCAGGAGTGATCGCAGTTCTTATGGTGTTGGCTATGGTAGTGCCTTCTATTCTGTATTATCTGATGTGAATATAATTTTCTTAAGGAAAAGGATGGTATCGATTTTATGAAAATAGGAAAATTACCGGAACCGATTTTGATTCGTTCCGTATTAAAAGAAGTAAAGCACAGAAGAAAAGAAGTCCTGGTAGGTCCTGCAGTAGGGCAGGATTGTGCCGTTCTGGAGGTGGAAGAAGGCGAAGTACTGGTCTTTTCCACAGACCCCATTACAGGAACGGTGAAAGATATCGGAAGTCACAGCATTCATATTACAGCCAACGATCTGGCAGCTTCCGGAGCGGAACCGGTGGGAGTTATGCTGACGATGCTGCTGACTCCGGAAACCCGGGAGGAAGAGTTAAAAGAAATGATGCGTGGTGTGGAAAAAGCGTGTCAGGAATTGAATATGGAAGTCATGGGTGGCCATACAGAAATTACGGATGTGGTAAAACAACCCCTTATTTCTGTTACAGGTGTAGGAAAGATTAAGAAAGAAGAGGTGCTTATTACTTCATCTGTAAAACCTGGGCAGGATATTGTGATTACAAAATGGATCGGCCTGGAAGGAACTTCTATTGCAGCAAAAGAAAAGGAAGAAAAACTGCTGGAACGGTTTTCACCTTCTTTTGTGGAGACGGCCAAGAGATTTGATCAGTATCTGTCTGTAGTGCCGGATGCAAAAGCAGCCAGAGAATGGGGCGTATCTGCTATGCATGATATTACTGAGGGTGGTGTCTTTGGGGCGCTCTGGGAGATGGGAAGTGGTTCCGGAGTAGGGCTTGACATTGATTTGAAAAAAATTCCCATTCGTCAGGAAACAGTGGAAATATGTGAAGTTCTGGGATTAAATCCATATATTCTCATGTCCAGCGGTTCTATGATGATTGCAGCAGATGATGGATTCGGACTGGTAAGAAAGCTGAATCAGGCAGGAATACCAGCGTCTGTAGTAGGGAAGGCGACAGAAGGAAAGGAACGTATTCTGAGAAACGGGGAAGATACCCGTTACCTGGATAAACCACAAAGCGATGAATTGTACAAAATTTATCAGATGTAAAAATAAGAAAAAAGCAGGAAAGAAGAGAGAAAATGGCAAAATTAAATATTGTGCTTTTTGAGCCGGAGATACCGGCAAATACGGGCAATATCGGCAGAACGTGTGTGGCAACAGGAACCAGGCTTCATCTGATTGAGCCGTTGGGATTCCAATTGACTGAAAAAGCACTCCGGCGGGCAGGACTGGACTACTGGAAGGATCTGGATGTGACAACCTACATTAATTATCAGGATTTTCTGAATAAAAATCCGGGGGCAAAAATTTATATGGCCACTACAAAAGGGCCACAGACTTATGTAGATGTACAGTATGAAGAAGACTGTTACATTATGTTCGGGAAGGAGAGCGGAGGAATTCCCGAAGAGATTCTCCTGGAAAATCAGGCTACAGCCATTCGCATTCCCATGATTGGTGATATTCGTTCTCTGAATCTGAGTAATTCTGTAGCCATTGTTCTTTATGAAGCCCTTCGGCAGAATCATTTTGATCATATGCAGCTGGAAGGTCATCTGACAAAATATGACTGGAAATAAAAGACAGCCGTCTGATTCGGAGTTTGAAGCCCTGAATCAGACGGCTGTCCGGCATTATTTGCTGAAATTATTGTTATTTGCTTTTGCAAGGGTAAAGATAAATTCGGTTCCTACACCTTCTGTGCTGATAACATTGATATTCTGATTGTGGGAACGGATAATTTCTTTTACAATAGACAGACCAAGACCAGTTCCTTTCCGGTCTTTTCCTCTGGAAGAATCAATTTTATAGAATCTGTCCCAGATTTTGTTCATGCTGGACTTTGGAATGCCGCAGCCGCTGTCTTTTACAGAAACAAATATGGTTTCGTGTTTCAGAGAGGTTTCCACTTTGATTACAGATTCAGCAGGACTGAATTTTATAGCATTGTCAATCAGGTTGTAAAGAACCTGCTGAATTTTTCCCATATCGGCACTCACGTAGAGATTCTGTCCGGTAAGCAAAAGCTCTATGGAAATCCGTTTTTCCCTGCAGGTTCCTTCAAAAGAAGCTGCAGTGGTCTTGATTACGTGATTGATATCAAAATTGGTGTAATCCAGCATTCTTCCCTTTTCATCCATATCGTTCAGAGTAAGAAGACTCTGGGTCAGTTTGTACAGCCGGTCTGTTTCATATACAACGATATTCAGATATTTATCCTGCATTTCCGCAGGTATGGTTCCATCAAGAATTGCTTCGGTATATCCTTTAATGGAAGTCAGAGGGGAGCGGAAATCGTGGGATACATTGGCTACAAATTTCCTTTGATATTCCCCCATTTTGTCCAGCTCATCTGACATGTAGTTCAGAGTAAGGGCCAGATATCCCATTTCATCCTGTGAATTCACTGGAATATTATATTTCAGATCTCCGGAGGCAAAGGCATCTGCACCTGCTATGATTTTTTTCAGAGGCCGGTATATCATGAAAGAAAAACCTACCAGTATGAGCAGCATAATAAGAAACACTATGGTAATCAGAACGTAGATAATATTCATGATATGGCTTTGTTGTTCCAAAAGGACAGACATGGGAAGATGCATGGCTACATATCCTTGAATTTTCATCTGCCAGGACACCGGAACCATGACGCTTAGCTGCTCTTCCTTAAAGCAACCATAAAAAGAACCAACCTGATAATAGGAACCGCTGTTATGTCCCGGATTGAAATTTTCAATGGTTTTTGTGGAAGCGGTATTCATGTCCTGGCTGCTGCTGAGAAGAATTTCACCCTGAGGGCTTATGAGCCATATTTCTATATCTTGATATTGGGATACGGTCTTCAGACTGGAAAAAACACTGTTGACAGAAGTTTCGTTCTGGTAATACAGGGAAGCCCGGTTCTGAGCAATGTCAGAGGCTTCCCGGTAAAGATTGGTGCTGTAGACCGACTCCAGATGTCTGTTCACCAGTATCGGTCCAAGAAGAGAGACCGTGAAAAATCCTATAAAACCAAGGAACAGACAGAAGATGACAAACTTTATATAAAGCGATTTTTTCATCGGTTTCTGACCTCAAATTTATAACCGATTCCCCATACCGTACTGATGGACCAGGATGGATGATCTTTGATTTTTTCCCGGAGACGCTTAATATGCACATCAACAGTACGGGTATCACCGATGTATTCGTATCCCCAGATGTGATCCAGGAGCTGTTCTCTTGTAAATACCTGATTGGGAGAAGAGGCAAGAAAATACAAAAGTTCCAGTTCTTTTGGTGGCATATCGATCTGATTTCCGTAATACATAACGGAATAGTTTGCCAGATTGACAGCCAGATCCGGATATTCAACATATTTTCCGGCAGGCTGGCAGGCTGGAGCTACGGTTGGCTGGTAACGACGGAGTACCGCTTTTACTCTTGCCACCAGTTCTTTGGAATCAAAGGGCTTGATAATATAATCATCGGCACCCAATTCCAGTCCAAGCACTTTATCAAAAATCTCTCCTTTGGCAGAAAGCATAATGATGGGAACATTGGATTTTTGCCGGATTTCTCTGCAGACCTGATAGCCATCTATGCCGGGAAGCATAAGATCAAGAAGAATCAGGTTAGGACCAAAAGAGGAGAAGGCATGCAGTGCCTCTTCTCCGTCATTTACGATCATCGTGTTAAAACATTCTTTTGTGAGATACAGGGAAATCAGTTCTGCAATATTATTGTCATCATCGACAATCAGAATTTTCTGTTTTGAAGCCATTTCTTTTCCCCCTTTATTTCTTAAATTCCACAATGGTGACTCCGGCGTCTCCTTCGCCGAATTCTGCAAGATGGAAATCCTTTACATATTTCAGACGTTTCAGATAGTTGTGTACACCTTTCCGGAGTGCACCGGTGCCTTTCCCGTGAACCACCCGTACATTATTCAGATGAGCCAGATAAGCATCATCCAGATATTTATCCAATTCTGCAATTGCCTCGTCTACCGTTTTGCCGAGAAGATTAATTTCTGTCCGGACAGTGGCGGATTTGTTCATTTTAATCTTTCCGGTTCCGGTACGGCTGAGAGCAGGACCGGTAATGACCGGTTCATCCAGAAGCTGCAGATCGGAGATATGAACCTTGGAGCGAAGAATCCCCATCTGTACAAAAAGCATGCCTTTGGCATCCGGTTTGGAGCTGACAGTTCCCTTTACGTTCATGCTCAATACTTTTACAGAATCACCCAGAGATAAATCCTGAGGGCGAAGGGAAGACTGCTTCTTTTCCGGAGTTTTCAGGGCAACCTTTTTTCCGGCATCGTCCATTTTCTTTCTTAAATCCGAACGGCGTTTTTCCAGTTCTTTGGCAGACATACTTTCCTTGCCGGCTTTGTTGAAAATTTTCATGGTCTGGTCAGCGTATTCCTTGGCTTCACGGAGGATACGGTGTGCTTCTTCGTTCGCCTCTGTGATCATTCGCTCTTTTCGCTGATCCAGTTTATCCTGTTTCTCCTCAAGCTGTGCTTTCAGGGCTTTTACTTCTTCTTTATAAGCAGCCAGTTCCTCACGCTCTGTTTCAATCGTTTGACGGCTGGCTTCCAGATTGCTCAAAACATCTTCGAAGGTTTCGTCTTCCTGGCTGATCTGCTCTTTGGCACGTTCAATAATGTACGGAGGAAGACCCAGTTTCCCGGAAATTGCAAAGGCATTACTTTTTCCCGGAACACCGATCAGCAGACGGTAGGTAGGACGAAGGGTCTCTACATCAAACTCGCAGGATGCATTTTCCACACCTTTTGTAGAGAGAGCATAGACTTTCAGTTCACTATAGTGGGTTGTAGCCATTACCCGTACACCACGCTCATGAAGCGAGGATAAAATGGCAATGGCAAGAGCAGCTCCTTCTGTAGGATCTGTACCGGCACCCAGTTCGTCAAAAAGAACCAGAGAGTCCCGGTCGGCTTTCTCGATAAAATGTACCACATTGGTCATATGAGAAGAGAAAGTACTGAGACTTTGTTCAATGCTCTGCTCATCACCGATATCTGCATAGACTTCCCGGAACACACTGAGTCTGGAATTGTCAAAAGCCGGGATATGGAGACCGGACTGGCCCATGAGTGTAAGAAGACCCACTGTTTTCAGAGACACTGTTTTACCACCGGTATTGGGACCGGTCACAACAAGCAGATCGAAAGATTCTCCGAGGCGGATATCAATGGGAACTACCTGATGTTTTTCAATCAGTGGATGGCGTGCTTTCTTGATGTCAATAATGCCGTCACGATTGAAACGGGGTTCTGTGGCATTCTGGGATTTGGCCAGAAGTGCTCTTGCAAAAATAAAATCCAGCTCGGACAAGATCTTTATATTATCATAAAGAGCCTCCAGATTTTCAGCAGCCAGCTGACTCAAGGTGGAGAGCACAATTTCAATCTCTTTCTGTTCCTGAATTTCCAGTTCACGCAGTTCATTATTTAATTTTACTACTGCCATGGGCTCCACGAAAATGGTGGAACCGGTAGAGGACTGATCATGGATCATACCGGGAACCTGACTTTTGTATTCGGATTTCACCGGAATACAATAGCGCCCGTTTCGCATGGTAATGACAGCATCCTGAAGATAATTTCTGGAGCCGCCGTTTACGAAGGAACTGAGTTGTGTGTGTACTTTGTCATTGGTGGTTTTCATGGAACGTCGAACCTGTCTGAGCCCCGGACTTGCATCGTCGGCAATTTCTTCTTCCGAAAGAATGCAGCGGCGTATTTCCGCTGCCACAGGAGTGAGCGGCTGAATGATCCCAAACATACCGTCAAGGGAATCCATTCGCTCATTTTCATTTTCATGTCTGGAATACGCTTTTGCTTTATTAGCTGCTTCCAGAAGAGAGCCAAGAGCCAGAAGTTCTCCGGTACCCAGGGTACTTCCGATTTCCAGGCGTTTTAAAGAACCCCGGATATCTTTTACACCGGAAAAGGACAGACTGCCTTTCTGATAAATACGTGCCAGAGCATCGGCGGTTTCCTGCTGCATGATCTCAATTTCAGTAATATCATCCAGAGGCTTTAATGCCCGACATTTGGCTTTTCCTATGGAACAGGAAGCAAAGGTTTCCAGAATGTCTATAATTTTATAGTATTCAAGAGTTTTTAAAGCTTTGTCATTCATAATTCATCACCTTTATATTATAAGTAGCAATTTTATTCAAAAGTTCAGTTTACCGAAATCAATTGAAAAATCAAAATAGATGCCTGATTGGACGGAATCCGCAAAAGAATAATCGCCTGTATCTTCTGACTCAAAATTGTATACAAGAATGCGGTTTTTGTCCAGATCAACAAGCCAGTATTCCCGTACCCCTGCAGTTCGGTATTTGGACAGCTTCGTAAAATAGTCAATCCGTCTGCTGCCTGGTGAGATCACTTCGATAATCCAGTCCGGTGCACCGGCGCAGCCGTTGTCTGTGAGTTTATTGGGATTGCATATAACACTGATATCCGGTTCCACGTAGTTTTTATTGTCTGAATTGAGAAAAACGGCAAAGGGAGCAATATAGATGAGAGTATGGGGCGTTGATGAATGGTTATTCAGATTCGCGCTCCATGCGCTCTTCAATTGCTTTTTTGATATATCCGTTTACTTTCTCTCCTGCTGCCTCTGCTGCGGCTTTTATTTCCTCATATTTTTCTTTTGGAACATCAAGTGGGATTCTCTTTAGCTTTTCTTTCTGGTAGTTGTAGAGATAATCTTTGCGCTGATCCGATATTGTCATAATAGCACCATCTTTCACTGTAAATGGGATAGTTGAAAATTGGGGATACCCTTTCTATTATGCGGTAAGTATATCATAAAATATAAGTTATGTACATATCAAAAACAGAATACAAAATACTTTGTCTTTTCTTCATAAATTGTTCATATATATTTGATAAAATAATGACGGCATAGTCATAGGCAGGTGGCTTTATGACTGAAACATACGGTTAATTAACGTGGATTATACTAGATGGCGGGAGAGGCGATATGGATGAAAAAAACAGAAAAAAGGAAAAACAAAGTTTAGACAGCCAGGAAGATGCTTATGAATTTATAAAAGAAACCATTAAACAAAGACCACCGGAGAAAAAGAAGATTCTGAAGGCAGGAGGAGTGCTTGTTGGAGCAGGGGCTGTCTTCGGTCTGGCTGCAGCTGTTGTGTTTTCACTGGTACAGCCAAAGCTTTCCAGAATTCTGGAGAGTAAGAATCAGGAAAAGAAGCAGGTGGAATTTCCGTCAGATGAGGAACCGGCCGAAGCGCAGCAGGAACAGGAGAGTGAAGCCGTATCGGGAGAAGCGACAGAGCCGGAAGAGGGAAAAACCGGACAGCAGCCGGAAGAAATACAGAAAGAAATGACCATGGAAGATTATAAAAATATGTACAGTGAAGTTGTGCAGAAAGCAAAAGAAGCCAGTAAGTCCATGGTAACCGTAATCGGAATCAAGAATGATGCGGACTGGTTCCAGACGCCTTATGAGAGTCAGATTTCCGGCTTGATTGTTGCAGATAATAAGCAGGAAATGTTTATTCTTACAGAGTACAGGATTGTAGAAAATGTAGATCGGATTCAGGTGCAGTTCTGCGATGGAAGTATTGTGGATGCCAGATTTCAGAAAGCGGACGCCAATACAGGGCTTACGATTCTGAAAGTACAGGATTCGGAAGTAGACGGGGAGACGAAAAAACAGATAGCCGTGGCAACTCTTGGTAATTCGTACAGTATCAGTCAGGGAGAACCGGTGATCGCAGCAGGCAGCCCTATGGGATACAGCGATTCTCTTTGTTACGGTGCAATTACTTCCACGACAAATTCTGTTTCCAAAATTGACGCAGAATATGGTATACTGACTACTGATATTGTGGGAAGTGAAGAAGGAAGCGGGATTTTACTGAATGGAAACGGAGAAGTAGTGGGGATTATTACCCAGTCTTTTGCAAGAGGAGACACAAAAAATATCATTACCGGGCTCTCTGTTTCTCAGGTAAAAGAGCTGATAGAAATTCTTTCAAACAATGAAGATATTGTTTATATGGGAATTACCGGTCAGACAATCACTCCGGAAATCTCGGAGAAAAAGGGAATTCCCCGTGGTGTTTTTGTAGAGGGTGTGGAAGTGGATTCTCCTGCTATGCAGGCAGGGATTCAGAACGCGGATGTTATAGTGGAGATTGACGGAGAAAAAATTGAGAGTGTAAAAGGATATCAGAAAAAACTGAAATCCTGTGTAGGCGGCAGTACGATTAAAGTAAAGGCCATGAGGCAGGGGACGGAAGGATATATAGAGGTCAGTTTTGATGTGACTGTGGGGGCATTATAGATTAAAAAGAAAGGAATCTGTGCAGAGCACAGAAACGGCACCAGGCCGGAGGGAGGATTATGAAATTTATCAATGAGCTGCATGAAGGTGAAAAATTAGCAGGAATTTATCTTTGCAAACATAAACAATCTGCAGTAACAAAGAACGGAAAACCATACGAAAATGTAATTTTACAGGATAAAACAGGTACCATCGATGCAAAAATCTGGGATCCCAATTCACTGGGAATCGATGATTTTGATGCAATGGATTATGTGGATATTGTAGGAGATGTAACCAGTTTTCAGGGAAGCCTTCAGGTGAGCATCAAACGTGCCAGAAAAGCATCCGAAGGAGAATACGACCCGGGAAATTATCTGCCGGTCAGCGAAAAAGATATTGATGCCATGTACGGGGAACTTTTGATTTATGTACGGAAAGTGGGAAACAGCTATCTGTCAAAGCTTCTGACAGGATTTTTCGTGGAAGATATAGAATTTGTGAAGGCTTTTAAAGGCAATTCCGCAGCAAAGACTGTTCATCATGGGTTTATCGGCGGGCTTCTGGAACATACTTTAAGTGTAGTACGTCTCTGTGATTATTATACGAAAGCCTATCCGATTCTGAATGGGGATCTTCTGATTACGGCTGCCATGCTTCATGATATAGGAAAAACGAAAGAATTGAGTGCTTTTCCTGTGAATGATTATACAGATGACGGGCAGCTGCTGGGACATATTATGATCGGTGCAGAAATGATTCATGACAAAGCAAAAGAAATTCCGGGATTCCCGGCCAGACTGGAAAGTGAATTAAAGCATTGTATTCTGGCACATCACGGAGAACTGGAATATGGTTCCCCGAAAAAACCGGCGCTTGCAGAGGCTGTTGCCCTTAATATGGCAGACAATACAGATGCAAAAATGGAAACGCTTACGGAAATTTTCCGTGCAGCCGGAAATAATAAAGACTGGTTGGGCTTTAACCGTCTTTTTGAATCAAATCTGAGAAAAACAGAATGTGATGAAAAATAAGGAAAAGCATATGGAATTTAAGAAAAATGATACGATGACAGTGGAAATTCAGGATATGAGTCATGATGGTTCCGGCATCGGAAAGGCGGAAGGTTATGCGCTGTTTATCAAAGATGCCGTGATTGGAGATACAGTGGAAGTAAAGGTCATGAAAGCTAAGAAGAATTACGGTTATGCACGACTTATGAAAGTCCTTACTCCATCCCAAGACCGGACCGAACCCAGGTGCCCTCAGGCAAGAGCCTGTGGCGGATGTCAGCTTCAGTTTATGAAGTATGAAAAGCAGCTGGAATTCAAGAAAAACAAAGTGGCTGGAAACCTCCGAAGAATCGGAGGTTTTGAAGATTTTACCATTGAGAAAGTGATGGGTATGGAAGAACCCTGGCGTTATCGAAACAAAGCCCAGTTTCCCTTTGGAAAGGATAAAGAGGGCAACATTATTACAGGATTTTATGCAGGAAGGACTCATTCCATTATTCCAAACAGAAACTGCCTGCTTGGAGTGGAAGTCAATGAAAGAATTCTTAATGAAATCATTTCTTATATGGAAGAAAACCGGGTAGAACCTTATAACGAAGAAACCGGAAAAGGGCTTGTCCGCCATGTTCTGCTTCGTTATGGTTTCACCACAAAAGAAATCATGGTCTGTCTGATCATTAACGGAACTTCTATTCCGGAACCGGAAAAACTCTGCAATCGTTTGAAAGAGATTCCGGGAATGACCAGTATTACTTTGAATATAAATAAAAAACGCAGCAATGTGATTTTAGGAGAAAAAATCCTGCCGCTCTGGGGACAGGAATATATTACCGATTATATCGGAAATGTAAAATATCAGATTTCTCCGTTATCCTTCTATCAGGTAAATCCGGTACAGACCGTGAAACTTTATGAGACGGCTCTGGAATATGCAGGGCTTACCGGGACGGAAACAGTATGGGATCTGTACTGCGGAATCGGAACCATTTCCCTGTTTCTTGCACAGAAAGCAAAACAGGTCTATGGAGTGGAAATTATTCCTGCGGCAATTGAAGATGCAAAACACAATGCAATGCTCAATCAGATTCAAAATGCGGAATTCTATGTGGGAAAAGCAGAAGAAGTGCTGCCGGCCAAATATGAGAAAGATGGGATCTATGCAGATGTGATTGTGGTGGATCCACCCAGAAAAGGCTGTGATGAGACATTGCTGGAAACCATACTGGCAATGAAACCGGAGAAGATTGTGTATGTAAGCTGTGATTCGGCAACACTGGCACGGGATTTGAAGATTCTTTGTAAAGATGCATATCATCTGGAAAGAGTAGCTGTTTGTGATATGTTTCCTTCCAGTGTACATGTGGAGACTGTTGTCTTGCTTTCCAAGGGTGAGGTCGACTCGAAAAAGATTC
>JBJENG010000069.1:0-8267 GCA_051880075.1 Blautia sp.
TCTTAACAAGCTCTTCTGCATATTTTGTAGGATGCAGTTCCAGGAATGCCTGTCCGAAGCATGCTGAGAAAGTTGGTGTCGGTTCTGTGATACCACGCTCTGTACCAGCCAGTTTTGCTGTAAATCCTGACAGGAAATAGTACTGTGTCTGTTCCGGAGTCAGAATAGATACTGGAGGAAGCACACCGAAAGCATCTGCTGACAGGAAGATTACATTCTTAGCTGCAGGTGCAGAAGATACCGGACGAACAATGTTATCAATATGATTGATTGGATAAGATACACGTGTATTTTCAGTTACGCTCTTATCGTTGAAATCGATCTTTCCTTCCGCATCCAGAGTTACGTTTTCAAGAAGTGCGTCACGTCTGATTGCATTGTAGATATCCGGTTCGGATTCTTTGTCCAGGTTGATAACTTTTGCGTAGCATCCGCCTTCGAAGTTGAATACGCCGTTGTCATCCCAGCCATGTTCGTCATCACCGATCAGGAGACGTTTCGGGTCTGTAGACAGAGTTGTTTTACCTGTACCGGAAAGACCAAAGAAGATTGCTGTATTTTCTCCATTCATATCTGTGTTTGCAGAGCAGTGCATGGAAGCAATACCCTTCAGAGGCAGATAGTAGTTCATCATGGAAAACATACCTTTCTTCATCTCACCGCCGTACCATGTGTTAATGATAACCTGTTCACGGCTTGTGATGTTGAATACAACTGCTGTTTCAGAATTCAGTCCCAGTTCTTTGTAGTTTTCAACTTTTGCTTTGGAAGCGTTGTAAACAACGAAATCCGGCTCAAAGTTTTCCAGTTCTTCTTCTGAAGGAGCGATGAACATGTTCTTTACAAAATGAGCCTGCCAAGCTACTTCCATGATGAAACGGATTGCCATACGTGTATCTTTGTTTGCTCCACAGAATGCATCTACAACAAACAGTTTTTTGTTGGAAAGCTCTTCCTGAGCGATTTTCTTTAATACATCCCATGTTTCCTGTGTAGCCGGATGGTTGTCGTTTTTGTACTCATCAGATGTCCACCATACAGTATCTTTGGAATTCTCATCAACAACAATAAATTTGTCTTTTGGAGAACGTCCTGTATAGATACCTGTCATTACATTAACAGCACCCAGTTCACTTTCCTGACCTTTTTCAAAACCTTCCAGACCTGGTTTTGTTTCTTCTTCAAACAGAAGTTCATAAGAAGGATTATGCACGATTTCTGTAGTTCCGGTAATGCCATACTTACTTAAATTGATTTCTGCCATCTTACACTTACCTCATTTCTTTCATGATAACATATCATAACTAACTGCATATGCAGGAGTTATTGGTTTCAGAAGTAGAATTTTCTACTTTTCTAAGTTACATTATACATATTTGGGAAATAAAATCAACAAAAAAATAACAAACTTTTCGTTAAATTTCTCGTTTCCAACAATTTCCAAACTCCTGAAGCTTTGTTATAAGTATATGAAGAAATACAAAATCTATAATTATTAGAATTTTTCTACCAAATTTTGTCATTTATTTGTCAATTTATTGTTTGATATTAAATAAGCCGGCAGAATTTACTGCCGGCTTACGATTCACTTTCACAATTAATTCTCTCCGTGATCGATTATCAGATATTCAGAAGATTGCTGAATTCTTTCAGGGCTCCTTCTGTTTCATGAGCAAGTACACGTTTTGCCAGTACTTTACCTAACTGAACACCTTCCTGATCAAAACTGTTTACATTCCATACAAATCCCTGGAACATAATCTTATTTTCAAAATGTGCCAGAAGCGCACCCAGTGCTTTTGGATCCAGGTGATCACCGATAATGATACTGGACGGACGACCGCCTTCAAAGTTCTTATTGCGGTTTTCATCTGCTTTTCCACATGCAAAAGCAACGATCTGAGCCACAACATTAGCGCAGAGTTTCTGTTGGCTTGTGCTGTCCTGAATCATAACATCCGTACCGATCTGGCTGTTCTTAAATCCTACAAACTGAAGCGGCACAATATCGGTTCCCTGATGAAGAAGCTGATAGAAGGAATGCTGTCCATTGGTTCCCGGTTCACCGAAAATAATCGGACCGGTAGGATAATCAACCGGTTCTCCAAAACGGTTTACAGACTTGCCGTTTGATTCCATATCCAGCTGCTGCAGATGTGCAGGGAAACGGCTCAGAGCCTGAGAGTAAGGAAGGACTGCTGTTGCCGGATAGCCCAGAACGTTCCGTTCGTAAACACCGATCAATGCGTCCAGCATTGCCGGATTCTTTAATGCATCTTCGTTCAGAGAAAGCTTGTCTTCTTCTGCTGCACCTTCCAGGAACTGTGCAAATACTTCCGGTCCGAAAGCCAGTGATAATACGGCTCCGCCAACTGCAGAAGTAGAGGAGAAGCGGCCTCCGATATAATCATCCATAAAGAAAGCTGCCAGATAATCATCACTCTTAGCCAGAGGAGAAGTCTCACTGGTAACAGCAATCATATGTCTGGAAGCATCCAGACCTGCATTCTTCAGAGCATCTTTCACAAAGGATTCATTTGTCAGTGTTTCAAGAGTTGTACCGGATTTGGATACAAGTACAAAAATAGAATGTGCCACGTCAATGGAATTCAAAACTGCCGCTGCATCATCCGGATCTACGTTACTGATGAATTTTGCTTCCATCTTGAACAGATTGTTCTTCTTTGCCCAGTTTTCAAGTGCCAGATACATTGCACGAGGACCAAGGTCACTACCGCCGATACCAATCTGCACTACGGTTGTAAATTTTTCTCCTGCCGCATTTGTAATTTCTCCGGCATGAACTTTCTTTGCAAAATCAGCAATTTTTTCCTGCTGTTCTACATAAAATGCACGTTTATCAACGCCATCTGCTTCCACAGCATCTCCTAACTGTCCACGGGTCATATGATGAAGCACAAGACGTTTCTCTCCTGTATTGATCACTTCTCCGTTATACAGGGCTTTGAATTTTTCTGCAAGCTGGGCTTCCTCTGCCAGTTTCGCCAGTGCTTCCAGCACCTTATCGTCTACCTGCTTTGCCGCATAATTATAAGCAAGACCTGCTGCCATGGAAATGCTGTAATTCTTAACACGGTCTGCTCCATTCTCACCGGACATTGTCTCTGCAAGATTCACACGGTCTGCATCTTTCAGATTCTGAAATGAAGCAAGAGTATCTAAGTTGTTCCAGGTAACCATAATAGATTCCTCCTTAATAAATTAACTAATTCACTTCATTATACTATTAATGCATCACGAATTCAAGCCTGTGGATAATTTCCTATTTTACTGCTTCAAACGCTGCATCCAGAGCTGCGATCAGATCTTCTGCTTTTTCAATACCAATGGAAAGTCTGATGGTATTCGGCTTAATTCCCTGATCCAGAAGTTCCTCTTCTGTGCACTGGCTGTGAGTAGTTGTAGCCGGATGTATTACAAGGGATTTTACATCCGCTACATTTGCCAACAATGAGAAAATAGCAAGGTTATCAATAAATTTCTGTGCTGTTTTGGCATCACCTTTGATTTCAAAGGTAAAGATGGAGCCGCCTCCGTTTGGCAGATATTTCTTATACAGTTCATGGCTTGGTTCACTTGCCAGGGAAGGATGATGTACGGCTTCCACCTGCGGATGATTTGCCAGATACTCTACAATCTTCAGAGCATTGCTTACGTGACGTTCCACACGCAATGACAATGTTTCCAGTCCCTGCAGGAAAATAAATGCATGGAACGGTGACAAAGTTGCACCGGTATCACGGAGAATGACTGCGCGAATATAAGTTACAAATGCTGCTGGTCCCGCTGCCTCAGCGAAAGACACACCATGATAGCTTGGATTTGCTTCAGAAATCCACGGATATTTTCCGGATGCTTTCCAGTCAAAGTTACCGCTGTCAATAATCACACCGCCGATTGCAGTACCATGTCCTCCGATAAATTTTGTTGCGGAATGTACCACAATATCAGCTCCGTATTCGATCGGACGAATCAGATACGGGGTTGCAAATGTAGAATCCACTACCAGAGGAAGATTATATTTATGAGCAATCTGGGCAAGTTTTTCCAGATCGACCAGATTGGAATTTGGATTTCCCAGCGTTTCTACAAAAATCGCTTTTGTATTTTCCTGAATCGCTGCCTCAAAAGATCCTTCCACTTCCGGATCCACAAAAGTAGTCGTAACTCCGTTTGTCAGTGGGAATGTATGAGCCAGGAGATTGTACGTTCCTCCATAAATTGTCTTGGAAGCTACAATGTGTTCTCCGGATTTTGTCAAAGCCTGGAATGTATAAGCAATTGCTGCTGCTCCGGATGCCACTGCCAGTGCCGCCACACCGCCTTCCAGAGAAGCAATTCTCTGTTCGAAAACATCCTGTGTCGGATTCGTCAGTCTTCCGTAAATATTTCCTGCATCTTTCAGACCAAACCGATCTGCTGCATGCTGTGAATTATGGAATACGTAAGAGGTAGATGCGTAAATCGGAACAGCTCTTGCGTCGGTCACCGGATCTGCCTGTTCCTGTCCGATATGTAACTGCCTTGTTTCGAATCCCCAGTTTTTAGAATTTTTAATATCTGCCATTTTATTATCCTCCAATTATCTTTATTCTATCTATACCTGTTGTTTTTCTTTACACTTTCATTCTGTGATACTTTCTCTGCACATTCGATTTACACTGAGAAGAATTGCTAACTGATACATATTTTCTTTCTCCTTTGTTAATTTCTGTATTCATACTAACATAGTAGGTTTTATTTGTCTAATACACAAAAAAAATATCTGGTTATAGATTGTTTTTATAACTGAAGTACTTTATCTTTTCTATTTCACATTCAAATAATTCTCTAATTTATCGATATATAATTCTCCCATCTTACTCAATATGGTATTTTTTCTCACAATGTATCCAATCTCCATAACACTGTTGGGATTCTGCTCATCATCCCGAAAAGGAACTGCAATATAATCACTGCCATTCAATTCTTCACAGATAATTCCGGAACAAAGTGTATAACCATTCAACCCTACCATCAGATTCAGCATGGTTGCCCGGTCATTTGCCCGGATTACCTGGGAATATTCATTGGTCGATAAAATTTCCTCCGCAAAGTAAAAAGAACTGTTATCCCCCTGCTCAAAAGACAGACAGGGATATCCCTCCAACTGTGCAAAACAGATACTTTCTTCCTTTGCCAGGGGATGATTCTTCCAGATATAAACATAGGCCTGGCAATCAATCAGATGATGAAATTCCAAACCGGAAGATTTTAAGATCTTCTCCATTGCTTTCCGGTTGAAATCACAGAGATAAAGCACACCGATTTCACTCTTCATCGTACTGACATCCCGGATGACCTCTGCAGTCCTTGTCTCCCGGATGGCAAACTCATACTTGGACATATCAAATTCCTTTGCCATCTCCACAAAAGCCTTCACTGCAAAAGAATAATGCTGGGTAGACACCCCGAATTTCTTCTTACGCGCCTCACCCTTTCCATATTTTTCCATGACACTTTCATACTGACTGTAAATCTGCTTCGCATAAAGAAGAAATTCCGTCCCGTCGTTGGTCAGTGTAACCCCTCTTCCGCTTCTGTAAAACAATGTGATTCCCAGCTCCTTTTCCAGTTCCTTCATGGCACTGGTCAGAGACGGCTGTGATACATATAATTGTTCTGCTGCTTTATTTAAAGAATTCGTTTCTGCTATGGTAAGCAGATATCGTAATTGTATTAATGTCACCCAGCGCTTCACCTCCCAGGTGTCTGGGGACAGGTTCGTCGGCTCTCTGGAGAGGTATCTCCAGAGAGCCGACGAACCTGTCCCCTTACTTTTTTTTAAGAAGCTCCAAAGCTTCTTTTATGGCTTCCTCTTCTTCTTCTTTTACAATCTTTCTGGTTGTCTGAATCGCCTTAATCAGGTTATAGACCAATATTCCAAATAACGGAATTAAAATCAATGGAACAAAAATCAGTGGGTTTGCGAGAAGTCGTATGGCCACTCCCAATCGATAGGACGTAAAGACTACCTTCCCGATTAAATCATCGAATGCGGTGGGATAGGTATCCTGCACCTGATTCGCATCGCCCTTTGTCACAAAATTCCATTTGTTCCCATCTGTTTCAATCGATACCACACGATGGGTGTTTACCATGCCTTCATAGGCGGGATCTTTGGAAAAGTAAGAGATGATATCCCCGGCCTTTATCTCAGAGGCATCAACCCGTTTCACCAAAATAAAAGAATCCGTCCGAATGGTCGGTTCCATACTTCCCGTCAGTACCCGAAATGCAGAGTATCCCATCACATTGGGTACATCACCGGATTTTGTCATGACTACTATCAGAAGCACAAAAACAGCAGCTGCAATTGCAATACAGGATATTCCATTTATTATATTTAATACTATCTTTTTTCGCATATTCCTCTTCGCATCCTGTTATTCATGATCTTCGGGATGCTCATCCTCTTTCTCACTGTTTCTGGCATCCAGCCATTTTACCACAGC
This sequence comes from Blautia sp., assembly GCA_051880075.1. GTDB lineage: Bacteria > Bacillota > Clostridia > Lachnospirales > Lachnospiraceae > Blautia. The sequence continues at coordinate 6,516 of JBJENG010000069.1, forward strand.
ATCTGCGATCCGGTTGCTGAAACGGCTCTCATCTGCTTTTGCCTCTGCCTTTAATCGGGCTTTTCTTTCTTTTTCTGCAACCTCTCTTGCTTCTTTCTCCCGGGCTTCGGCTTCCTGTATTGCCTGGTCGGCTTGACTTTTGGCTTCCTCCACCGCCTGATTTGCTCTGTTTTGCGCTTCCTGCACTGCCTGTTCTGCCTGTCTTCGGATTTCCATGATCTGCGCCTCTGTCTTACGACGAATTTCTTCTATCTCATCCGCCGCAGCATTCCGGACAATCTGCACCTGTTCTTCAGCTTTCTGTATCTGAGACTTGGCTGTCTGCCGCACTTCCTCCATACTGGCTTCGGCTTCCTGTATCTTAACCTGCGCCATCTGCTGCGCTTCCTCTGCATGGATTTCGGCTTCCTGCATCTTAACCTGCGCCATCTGCCGCGCTTCTTCTACCTGGACTTTGGCTGCCTGATGTGTCTGCGCAATTTCTTTATCAGATGTCTGTCTTGTTCTGGCAATAGCTTCTTCCGCTTCCTGTTTTGTTCTGGTAATTTCTTCTTCCAGTGCCTGCCTCATACGCTCCATCTCTTCCTTGGATGCACGCATATTTTTTTCAATCTGTTCTTTTGCATCACGTTCTGCCTTTTCGATCTTGATCCGGGCATTGGCAATCTCTCCGGAAGCCTTCTCCTCTGCTTCTTTTATCTGTTTATCTGCTGCCTGTTGTATCTCAAAACTCTCAAGCTGAAGTCTCCATCTTTCATTTTCCAACTGCACCTCTGCTTCTTCTTTTGCTTCTTCGGCAGCTTTACGAAGGGCAATCTCCTCCTCCAGTTTTGCTTCCGCATCCAGCTGTGCCTGTGTCACTTCTTCGATAATGACTTGGCGCACTTCCACATCCGGTATATTGTAATCCTCTACGATTTGTTCTTCTACCTTCTTGACAAACTTCGGTCTTACTGCTTCACGATGCTGTACTTCCAGTTCTTCCAGATTCCTGTAATCCCCTTCCAGAAGACTCTTAAACACCGTATAGTTTGTAATAAGATTAATATACATCTGGATAAGGTATTCCTCATCGAATTCCAGAGCAGAATCTCTTTCTTCAATGGTATATCCTACCTCATCATAATTCTCAAGAAACTGCCACAGCTTATAACAGGTACGGTAATTGGAGTCTTTCATCATAAGGTTTGTCCGCTGAATCGGACTGCGTACCTTGGCACAACCGGTCATCAGACTGCAAAAAGAACTGTTTCTCATTGCCATGACCAGACGTCTGACACGGTCAATCCGCATGAAGACCTGAAGATTATCGCTGTCATTCTCTGCAAAATTCTGGCGGTTTTTGATATTCATCTCGATCTTATATTCGATTTCTTCATAGGCATCATCTACTTTGCTTTCCATCTTAAGCGTATTACGGATTTCATCACCGGTAGACCAGAAGATTACATCCGTTCTCTTATCGATGAATGTTACAAGCCTCTGGATCAGATGATAAATAAAACGATTTTCATACAGATCATAGCTCTCTTCCGTAGAGACATTCAGCACACGCGTTGGCTGAATGTCTCCGTCTTCGTTACTGGCAATAAACTGCGTGTTCATACTTAAATGGCGTACACTGTCTGCTGTGATTTTTTTTGCCAGAGCAACCGGCACGACTTCCTCACAGGTTGTAATAAACCGCCGTGGTTTTTCTATGATTTCATTAATGGCATCCAGACTTTCCTCAATTGTGGTGAGCCATCGTTC
>JBJENG010000070.1:0-1746 GCA_051880075.1 Blautia sp.
GATGTTTATCTTCCGGATCTTTGATATATCCATATGGCGCAAAACCAGACATGAACTGACCACGTTTTTTCTGTGCGGAAAGCGCACCTCTGATTTTCTTGGATATCCGTAAGGCTTTCGAGGCCCCTTCTTAAAGATTGACGTAGAAAAACCATCCTTAATTATTCACCGTTTGTATGATGAAAATGACTGAAAGGCCTTTTTCCAAAACATAAGTGCTATTGGGAAACACAGAATTTCTGAAAAAGCAAATCCCAGCCAAACCAGATTTAAATTTCCGGCACTGCTGAATATCAACGCAAACAAAACCGGCAGTATGGTCTGGCGAATCAAATTCAGATACATACTCTTTATCCCTAATGATAACCCTTGAAGTGCTGCACACCATACCAGATTAGGAATTGCCAAAAGCCACGCAACAGACAAAATACGCAGAGCAGGAATTCCTATCCCCATCATATAATCAGATGCGTCAAACAAACGCATGATGATATCCGGCGATACTTGCAGAGCAGTCAGAAACAAGAAATAGATTGCCGCAGAATCAATGATTGCCCATTTTACCGCATCACGAATCCGGTCTGTTTTCTTTGCGCCAAAGTTATATGCCACAATTGGAATCAGACCGTTATTGATACCATGCACCCCCACTGATGCCACATTAAAAATTCTTGTACAGACACCGTATACCGCTATGGCTGTAGAAGAAAAAGTAATTAAAATGGAATTTATTACAATATTTACTCCAGCTGTCATCATCTGTACGAACGTTGAAGGAAGACCAACTTTAAGGATCTCCAGAACACTGTCAAAATCCGGATGAAATGGAAAGCCAAACGGTATTTCTCTATTCCATCTTTGGTTTATGATCACTCCGGCAATCATCCCGACGATTTGTCCGATTACTGTTGCTATAGCCGCACCCAATGTCTCCATTCTTGGCAAACCAAATAATCCAAAAATAAAAATCGGGTCTAAAATCAGATTCGTAATGGAAGCTGCAGACAGAGTAAGTAAGAACAAAGATGATTTTCCGCTGGCCATAACAAAGCGGTCAAAAATCCACTGTCCCATCTGCCCGAAAGAAAACAGCATACAAATAGTGATATACTGTTGTCCATATCTGGCAATGACTTCATTTCCCTCAGACTGCCAGGAAAAATACTGTTTCACAAACAGCAGGCATGAAATTGAAATCAGAATCCACGCACAAATTCCGATAAAAATGGAAGCATCCGCTGCTTTTCGGACTTTGTCCGGTCGATTCTCTCCAAGTGCTTTGGAAATGACTGCATTCAATCCTATCGCATTTCCAAAACCCAGGGCAGACATCATCATCTGAACAGGAGCCGCAAGGGATACTGCCTCCAGAGCATCTTCAGACACTCTTGAAACAAAAATTGAATCCACGAAATTATACAAAGAACTAATCAGCAAACTAATCATAAGTGGGACACCTGTTGATAGAACCAAACGGCTCATTGTCTGTGTTCCCATAACATTTTCCGTTTGTTTATTCATGAAATTTATTACTTCTTTCTGCTTAACAGCCCAAAAATGGATTTTTATCATTTCCTTCCATCAGATAGATAAAATCGGCATTATCACACTTTTCTTAATCCAAACTTTCTATCCATTCTCTTATATCCAACTGAGTTGCATCGTTTAATCTTTTTCCATCAGCAATATTTACATCAGGATACAGTCGTTGTAAATCAGACATGCTCTTTTCAATACCGCTGCTTC
>JBJENG010000071.1:0-8187 GCA_051880075.1 Blautia sp.
TGATGCTTTCATGATTGTTGAAAACACTTGTTGTCAAGGTTCAGTTCTTTGCTGCGAGTTTTATTTTCGTAGCAATGTGCAATTTAATCTATATTGAACACTCATAAATAAGTGCATCAACCATTTTACATCAGGTTAGATTGTTCGAGTTTTCGGACAGTCTCCCCTTCTACAGATCTCTGACTTTATATGTTTTATCATACCAAAAATCCTACATGTTCACAACGAACTTATAGGACCATAATAATCAAAAAATAGCAATTAGATTCCTACTACTTTTTTCCATTGGAAAGACCACTGTTTTGCATTCCTCTTTTAATCACTTTTTCCACAGAATTGCAACCCAGTTTAATCGAAGAACTGTCTTCCAGCTTTACCAGACAGCATTGGCATGTCCTGTTTTTATGATTTTCCATGGCAATGCCCACTGCAGTTGCTGCAATTTTGTCCGCACTGTAAGGATTTCCCGGCTTTTTTATCCTTAATGATGCTTCGTATGATCATTCCTGCTTTTTTGATAAAGGACCAGCTACGTTCCCAAGTGCTTCTAAATACATTTCCTGCCGTCGGCAAATGATAAACCGGAATTTTCGCACCGCACGGAATAAATGTGGTTATCATGATCGTCATCTTACGGTCTCTGTCATTTTCAATGGCTCTGGAAGTCATAACACCTCAGGCTATGAAAAAATTTATCAGGAAACATATCATTACATCCAATAAAAAAAGAGGAGAAGGCGATAGCTTAAACCGTCTTTTCCTCTTTTTGTGTATACAATGAGACAAAGTCCAATTTTTTCAATATCCCATCCATCTACAATGTGTTCACACGTTCCGGGATGCAAACTGCTGCACAGCCCACTTCAGTTTTTGTGGATCAATCGGTTTTGATAGATGGGCATTCATTCCACTGGCAAGGGAACGACTGATATCCTCATCGAAAGCATTGGCACTGACAGCAATGACAGGAATTTTTCCGCTGTCTGCGTGTCCAGAAGTACGAATCAAATGTGTTGCCTCTAAACCATTCAGTACAGGCATCATAACATCCATGAAAATCATGTGGTAGCCACCCTCACTCGACGCTTTAAACATATCCACTGCCTGCTGACCGTTGAATGCACTGTCAACATGGCACCCCAGGTCCTCTAAAAACGCCTTCATAATTTCCATATTCAGCTCGTTGTCTTCCGCCACAAGAATACGAATTCCGGTGAGGTCCACATCATCAAAGTTCTCTTCTTCCTGCTGCATTGGTACCTCCACCACAGGCAGCTCAAGAACAAAAGAGAAAGTACTGCCCTTTCCCATCTCACTTTCCAGCTGGATTTCACTGTCCATCATGTGGATCAGTCGATTACAGATTGATAATCCCAGTCCACTACCCTGACGATGTGAAGAGGCATTGTTCAACTGTTCGAATACTCCAAAAATCCGTTGGCGATCCTCCTCGCTGATTCCAACGCCTTGATCAATGACTGCGAAGTATATGCTTGCCAAATCGTTTTCCATGACTGATTCTCTTACAACCAGCTGGATTTCCGTTCCTTTGTTTGAGTACTTCGCAGCGTTACCCAAAAGGTTGATCAGAACCTGACTGATTCGCAGAGCATCTCCATGAAACCATCTGTGAGTCAGACATATATCCGTTTTGAAAGTCTGACTCCGGTCTGTAAATTCTCCATCCATCACATGGTGCAGTTCATCCAGCAAATTATGCAAATCAAAATCATCTTTCACCAGCGACATTTTTCCACTTTCAATTTTGGACATATCAAGAATATCGTTCAACAATCCAAGCAGATAATCAGAGGAAGCCCGTACTTTTTTCAGGCAGTCAATCCGGACCTCATCTGACTGATTCTCCTGCAAGGCAATCTCTGTCATTCCAATGATTCCGTTCATTGGAGTACGAATCTCATGAGACATCCTTGCCAAAAAGTCCGACTTCGCCTTTGCAGACTGGTCATGGTGTTCCTGATTGATACGATTCTGAATAATGGTGCTGATTTCCCACAGAAGGTCATAACTGTCCTTATCATCCAGAATAGCAGGATCGATACCCACAAAAAAGATACTTCCGGAATATAGCCCGTTATCTGACATCGGAAAAACAATTCCCTTGTGTGGATAAAAGTTTTTCTGGAACACCCCTGTCATATCGACGGCCTCTTCCATCGGCCGCAGTAAATGCAGCTGTGCCAAACGATTCATCCTCTGATATTCTGCTTCAGAGCAATGGTAAACCGGCTCAATACCTTTCGGTGTTTCATGGTATTTCCAGCAGTAACTCACCATTCCGGCCAGATATTCGCTGTTGAATGATGTAACCAGCAAATCCTGCAACGGAAACTGCTTCTTCAGGCGGCATGCCGCAAGATCCAGTGCCGCCGCAATAGAAGCACTGCGATCAAACAGATTGAGGATCAGCGAAGCCAGTCCCATTCTGCTGATATAGTCCTGGGAAACCACTTTACTAAAGGCCTTCCCTGATTTTTCCTCCATTTGCTGGTTCTCCCACTGTACAACATCACAGTTTCTGCATGCAGCCTCGTTTAGTGCAGCCTGCACACGCCGGAACAATTCTTCCGTTGATTCATCGAAAGCAGTGACCATTCCTGCACGAAACTTCAGTTCAAGCACTTTCTGCCGAATGATTGAAGAACACTCTGTCTGAAGATTGTGCAACATACACCGACACTCCTTTGCTCCTGCTCCAGGAAGCCACATCAGGAATTCATCCGCACCGGCACGAATCAGTACAGGCTTATCTTCACATAATTTTTGACACTGCTTTGCAGTCAATTCAGCGATTTCGTTTAGAATCACATCACCAAAAGTCAATCCGTAGTTCTGCACAATATTGGTGAATGCACACAGATCCATCAAAATCAATTCGCCCTTTGGCTGCTGTCTCCGTGCCTTCTCCAATGCTGCTTCACCCTGTTTCATACGATAAAATCCGGTAACAGGATCCATCTTCTGCCGCTTCTCCTGCTCCAGTTCCTGCATCTTGATCTTGTGAATATCTCGAATGTAACCAACCACAGTTCGTTTCTCCGTCTGTGTATCTGTCACGGTTTTTCCGTTGATTTCATTCCAACGTCCATCCTGCATTTCTGGCAGCAGCAAACGTACCTGGGCATGAATATTTGTTTTTCTGCCCTGCACTATTTCCTCGAAAACTGCCCGATCTTCTCTGGAAAAAAACTTTGTAATTGTATTTTCCCAAAATTCTTTTATCGGCCATACGCCATTATAATTTTTACTGTTAACGATTTCTACTGTCTGCTCCTGCTGGCGGTAAGTAAAGAATACGTCGTTAGAACTTTCCAGCGCAATTCGGTAACGTTCCTTTTCCTCCATCAATTGATTTTCCGTTGCTATTTCACTCTCTGTCAGATGGAACACTACCTGGTGCAGCTCATCAATTTCCTGAATGTTAGACATTCTAAATTGCCTCAGCCCCTTCATACCGCCTCTTACACTATCCATCAAGCGATAAACCGGTGCCGAAATATAACGCACGACGATAAACATAATCACCATACCCACAAGAGCACAGACTACAATGGTAGTCAGGATGCTGCGATACAGTTGATTTCCCAAACCAAAAATAGATTCTTCTGTAACAAAGCCGCACAGTACCCAATCCTTATTTTCATAAGGCACCTTGCCACCGTATAAATTAAACCTGGAAACGACAGAATATATGTCCTGGGTACCCACGGTGGAATTCTTTACATGGAATAATTCCTGATATTCGGTGGATTCCATATCATACTGTATACCATCTCTGCGAATCGTGTCGAACAGTGTGCCTGTTCCTGCAAGAGCTTGATATGTTCCATCTCCCTGGTCAATGGCGATCGCATAACCCGCATTTTGATTGCGATCCAGATCACGCACCGGCAAAAAACTGTTGCTGAGGTAAGCGGTAGAAATCTCAGTACCTACAATCCCATAGATATTACCCTCATGACAAAGGGGAATGGAATAAGAAATCATCTGGTGATTGTCCAACTCGTGATCTTCCAAAACGAACGGCATGGACCAATAACCTAAATCCGTCATATCCGCATCCGTATTTTGCTGTGCCAACAGATATGGTGTATAGAAAAAATCATCTGCTGCACGCACACCACTGCCTGCAAATCGGAAATCTGTAGTCCAGGAACTGTCCAGAGCGATATTGCTCTCTCTGGCCAGATTTTTATCGCCTCTCTCAAACAGCAGGTCCGAATTTGTTGTTGTCTTCGTAGTTGGGTCAGAATCTCTCAGGAAAAATCCCACATATTCCTGCGGCACAGTTTGATCCATATTATTCCCCAAAACCAGAAATACACCACATGAATCGTCGCCTTGAAGATAAGTCAGCATTTCAGGAAACACTCTCTGCACATAGGTGCGCTGTATTTCTTTATCGCCAAGAAATTTGTTTATATCCGTATGATTCTCTGCCAAAAGCTCGTCAAGCGTATGATTCAGATACCCACTTTCACTTCTTACTGCACTCCATTGGTCAACCATAGCGTTTTCCAGCACAACCTGACGGTTTTCCACTAAGTTGCTATCAATCTCAACTGCATTCAGTTCCATCGTTTCTTTGGCCTTACTTGCAAGCAAAATAGAAAATGGAAGGAGACCCTGAATCAGCACAACCAATACCAGGGGAATCAGCAGCAAATAGTTCAATTTTCTCTTTCGTTTTTTCATGAGCTCTTTCTCCTATTTGTCCGAACCCGGTTAATAAAATAATTAAGAATTCACAGCATCTTCAAGTGCTTTGCAGAAGCCTTCGTACCAGCTGTCAAATGCCTCATCCGTCACATATGGTGCAACAGCCTCTGCTCGTGTCTTTCCGTTCGCTACCGCTTCCTCTATTGCAGCCTTGTCTTCCACTGCCTTGTCACTAAGGTTGTAATCCAGGATCTTACGAGTGCTGTATCCATTGTCAAAGCACTTCGTTGTGTAGAACTGAACAGAATCAGACTGATTAAGGACATTTACCAAACAGTCATATGTCTTAGGATTGACCTCAAGTTCCTGACTTTTTACAATCTCATCAAGCATCTCGACAGTGTTTGCATCCTTGCGCACCGGTAAATAAGCTGATTCACAAACAAACCGCAGGTTGTTTTCTTTGGCAGTAAACCATTTCATGAACTCGCAGGAAGCATATTCATGCACTTCATCGGATTTTGTCACCGCCATACCGGCACCCTGCTGTACACTGTATGCGTCTCCATCCTCCATAATCGGAGCTGGCAGTATCTCATAATCAATGGCTTTGCTTCCCGAATCCTTAACCACCTCATCCGGGAAATACATTGCAGATGAAGTTGAACCTGTATAAGCAAGGATGTCGCCTGTTTTTACATCATCGGAGCGGAACTTTCCAAGACTGGTAAAGTATCCCTTAACATAAGGCACGTAATAATTATCCCACAGACGACGAAGTTTCTCTTTCTCAGGTTTCAGAGTCACATCGCCATTGTTCACATCGAAAATATCCACGCCCATCTGCTTCATACTGATGATAAAATAGTTTGACATGGAGTCACGTCCATAAAATGCCTTTCCATCATCAGGTACATCCGGAGTCTGGCTATCCGTCCATTCATAGTAACGCTGTGCCACTTTTGTCACGCCTTCCACAGTCTTTAGTTCCTCTGTGCTTGTCCCGGTAGCATCAGCAAATGGCTTCCAGTCAGTCGCATTGAGCATCAAAACCTCTGTAGATTTTGCCACAGGGAAGAGATAAAGTGCATCGTCATCATAGAAATATCCCTCCTGAATGTAACCATCTACATATTCCGACAACTCTTCTTCAGTAAAATATTGACTTAAATCACTCAGTTTTCCCTGCTGTTGTACAGCATAGGCTGTATCTGCATATGTAGAAAACAGATGTGGCATAGGTTGTGCACCCACCTTCTCTGCTACAGAGTCAGAAATCGCTTTTTCCAAATCTGCAACAGAACCCTGACTGTAGCCTTCTACATAAATTCCTTTTTCCTTACCATCGGTGGCATTAAACTCCTCAACAAGCTGATCAAATGCCGCCTGCTGTCCGCCATTATAATAATGCCAAACTGTCAGTGAAACCGGGTTGTTGGGATCCAGCTTTACCGTTTCGTCCTGCTTGGATCCACAGCCTACCAACAGGGACAGGGCCATTGTTCCCGCTATAGCAGCAGAAATCCATCTTTTTTTTCTCATATTTACAATGTTCCTTCCTTAAATAAACGTTATTTAAACTGTCGACCTCTCTGAATGATGATATTGCCGACAGTCTTGTCCCATATTATAACAAAAGATTTTGGAAAAACAAAGACTTCTTTTTTGTAAATTACAAGGAGATTTTCTTATGTTTTTTTGACTATAAAGAAGCCTGCAAAAAAATCCAACAAGAAAACGAAACATATCTTGATTTATTTGAAACAGACCTTTTTGCATCAGGCCTTTCCGAAAAGACAGTCTATCGTCACCTTCGAAATGTTGATTTTTATATCAATACTTTTCTTTTACGCGAAGAACCTCGGCCTATGACAGATGGAAAGAAAAAGAAAGCTGTCATAGAGCAAAAATTAATTGTTTCCTATTCCATTAAATATCGTGATTATTTACGTTCTGTCAGAAACCGTCAAATAGCCCGCACAGAATCCATTGTTGGAAGTGGCTTAAAATCAGTGCATCATAAACGACAAAACGATCCAAAAAAATTTATTAAAACGGATTATGCAACAAAGAAAATGCCGGTCACATTCCATCCACTATCATCTCCTGATACCCGGCAGTTCCATATTTCTCAATTTCTTTTACAACTGGTTTTAATCTTTCATCCGATATGCGCTGCAGTGTTTTCATACGCTTCGGTGATATTTCTTCTCTGGATCTGCATTTTTCATAATCGGTCACCTCCATATGCCAGTAATGGAACTCTCCTTTGTAATACTGAGATAATTTCTGTGCTATCAGAAGTCCTTCCGGATCCAAATCACCCGCATAATATATCCTGTTTTCTGCTTTTGCGAGTAAATCCAACACCATTAATCCTGCAAGTCTTGGCTGTCCATTCATACACATATAAGATTTTTCGTTTCCCTCTTCCTCTTTTGCACATAACACAGCAAAAATGGATGGATTTTCCACTTTGTGCCCACATCTCTTTTTCCTTCCTGTATCGCATTTCTCATTATTTTTTGATAATTTTCCCAGTCTCAAGTCTGTCTCAAAATCTCATCCCCAAAATGAGACTACGTGAGACTAACTTGAGACTGTATGAGACTAAGTCAAGCTTATCAATCCAAAGACCATGTCGATGTCTTTTTATCATACATTGCACCTGTTACTTTTTTGATTTTAGCATAGTCTCTGAATACCGTTGCTCTTGATATATCAAGTTCTGCCATTACCTGTTCAACCGATAAGTGCAGGTTTTCACAAATCATATTGTAAATTTTTTGTTCTCTTTCAGATAAAGATTTCTGTTCTCTTCCCTCTTCAGCTACCACCTTGTCCAAAGGAATGGTTATTTTAAACACATCACCTTCAATCAATTCCGGCTTTCCACCATCAGAATATATTGGTGCATATTTATATAGATTTCGTACACCGAAACCAATTGCATCTGTTCTTCCATTATTTGCAAAAAATTGCTGAATCAACGGATTCTTAGGATATGGTGTAAATTCATCACTCATAATATTCCCATGACGTCTTTCTTTTTTCAAAATCCTATTCAAACTCGGCTCACAGAAGATTAATTCCAATGTTTCCGGTAGCGTTTGCGCTATTTTTATCGAAATATTTGCCAGATTCGCAGGTATCATTTTGATTGGAATAAAAATTGTACTCAAAATGTACTCACATTAATTTGCTGTTGCAGCCATACCTTTCGACTGTTATAATCAGTGCATGGGTGCTACCATACAACGGTAGGCGGTTAGTCCTTCAGCAGAGAGACTGTGACCCTCTGATTACATAGAAACCCGTACGGGAATCCACTGGAAAGGAGGGCTAAGCCAATGAGTATTGTAGATTTTATCGCAGTAGTGGGCTTCGGCTTAACCTGCTTTAGTATCGGATACACATTCGGTAAGGATAATCATAATCCACAAAAATAGCCGCCCCAGTCTGGTAAACTAAGCGGCAATTTTTGTCTAACTTTATATCGGACTAACC
>JBJENG010000072.1:0-37632 GCA_051880075.1 Blautia sp.
TGCTTACGAACAGATTCGGGGAGAATTTCCCATGGCATACAAGAAGGAGGGAAAATAATGGCAAATCAGTACGAAACCGTGATCGGTCTTGAAGTTCATGTGGAGCTTGCCACAGCAACAAAGATTTTCTGCGGATGTTCCACCAAATTCGGAGGTGCACCCAATACACATACATGTCCGGTATGTACCGGTATGCCAGGTTCCCTGCCTGTTCTGAACAAGCAGGTGGTAGAATACGCACTGGCACTGGGGCTTGCAGCAAACTGTCAGGTAAACAGAACCTGTAAATTTGACAGAAAGAATTATTTTTATCCGGATAACCCACAGAACTATCAGATTTCCCAGTTGTATCTGCCAATCTGCTATGATGGATTTCTGGAAATCGAAACTGCAGCAGGTAAGAAAAAAATACGAATCCATGAAATGCACATGGAGGAAGATGCAGGTAAACTGATCCATGACGAATGGGAAGACTGCTCTTTGGTAGACTATAACCGAAGCGGAGTCCCTCTTGTGGAAATCGTTTCTGAACCGGATATGAGAAATGCAGAGGAAGTAATCGCATATCTGGAAAAACTTCGCATGATCTGTCAGTATCTGGGTGTATCTGACTGTAAACTTCAGGAAGGCTCCATGCGTGCCGATGTAAACCTGTCGGTTCGGGAAGTGGGAAGTGAGAAATTCGGTACCAGAACAGAAATGAAGAATCTGAACTCTTTTAAAGCAATTGCCCGTGCTATTGAAGGAGAAAGAGAGCGACAGATTGAACTGCTGGAAGAAGGAAAAGAAGTTCTTCAGGAGACAAGAAGATGGGACGATAATAAAGAATACTCTTATGCTATGCGTTCCAAAGAGGACGCGAAGGATTATCGTTATTTTCCGGATCCGGATCTTCCTCCTGTATTTATCAGTCAGGAATGGATTGACCGCATAGAAGAACAGCAGCCGGAAATGCAGGAAGAAAAAGCAGCACGATATGAGAAAGAATATGGTCTGTCGGCATATGATGCTTCTCTTATTACGCAGTCCAAGCATATGGCAGATTTGTTTGAAGAGACTGCAAAAGAGAGTAAAAACCCGAAAAAAGCCGCAAACTGGTTTATTGGTGAAACTTTCCGACTTCTGAAGGAAAGAGGAATGGATGCAGAAGAACTTCATTTTACACCGAAACATCTGGCAGATCTGATCGCAGCAGTGGAAAAAGGGGAAGTAAACAACCAGAATGCAAAGAAAGTATTTGAAAAAATCTTTGATGAGGATGTGGAACCTTGTGCATACATTGAGGCGAACAGTCTGAAAACAGTAGAAGATACCGGTATGCTGGAGATGGTAGTGGATAAAGTCCTTGCAGAAAATCCAAAGACAGTGGAAGAATACCAAAGCGGAAAGACAAAAGTTCTGGGATTTCTTGTAGGACAAGTTATGAAACAGATGAAAGGAAAAGCCAATCCGGCATCTGTAAATAAAATGCTTCTGGAAAAATTATAAACAGGAATGAAGGAGAAATCAGGGGATTGGCACATAGTCACCGTATGCGGTGGTTATGTGTCAGTCCCCTGTGTACTTTACTTTTTGTTGTTTTGGCTGTATGATGGGATTACAAAAGAAAATAAGGAGAAAAGAAATGGAAATAAAAGTATTTCAGCAGAAGCTGCAGGATATACAGAAACTGGCTCTTAATAACGGAAAACATATAAATAAAAAAGTAGTAGAGGATTTCTTTAAAGGAGACGGACTGAGTGATACACAGATTCAGAAAGTATATGATTACCTGACTGTTCAGGGAATTCATATAGAGGGACATATTGTATCATTTCCTGTTCCGGAAACTGAGGAAGAAGAGGAAAATGAAACTTCCTCTAAGAAAACACAAGTATATTCACGGGAAGAACAGGAATATCTGGAAGAGTATCTGGATACACTGAAACAGATTGCAAAGGAAACAGAAGGAGAACGGATGATTCTTCTGGAACAGGCCCGCAGAGGAGAGACACAGAGTAAGAAGCGTCTTGCCGAGCTGTATATGAAAGAAGTGCTGGAAATCGCAAAAGATCTGTATACAGGAGAAGTATTCATCGGAGATATGATAGCGGAAGGAAATATGGGACTCATGATGGCATTGGAAAACCTGGAAGAAGCGCAGGATGCAGGTGCATTTCTTTTGGGAGAAATCCGCAATGCTATTTTGTTTATGCTGGAGGAACAGTCCGGTCAGAAACAAAGTGATGATATTCTGGTGGAAAAAGTAAGAAATCTGGAACAGAAAATAAAAGAACTTCTGGAAGACGATGAAGATAAATACAGTGCAGAGGAACTTTCTGCTTTTCTTGATATGGATGTGGAGGAGATCCGGGGAATTCTCAGACTTACCGGAGATGACCAGTAAAGGGTTCATATTTTTTTTATAGAATTAACAGGAATTGTTAATTGTAAATTTTATCCAAAAGGAGCATACTAAATAGCAGAAACGGAAGAAAAAGTTTCCGGAGGAGATAGATATGGAAGTGAAAGATAACAAACCAAAAAAGCCGATTATGTTCTATTATGCAGCTGTAATCGTAGTATTATTATTGCTGAATACACTTCTGGTTCCCGGTATTATGGAACGGAGTATTAAGCAGTCCACATACAACGAATTTCTGGACCGGCTGGAAGGCGGACAGATTGAGGAAGTCAATCTGGAAGATGATGTCATTTATTACAGCGTCAAGGAAGGCGATAAAACACAGGTCTATAAGACGGGACGTATTAATGATCTGCAGGAAGTAGAACGTCTTCAGAAAGCAGATGTAATATTTTCAGAGGAGATTCCGGAGAAAACATCTCCTATTATCAGTCTTCTCCTGATGTATGTTGTGCCCATCCTTATTTTTGTATTTGTAGGAAACTGGCTCAGCAAAAAGATGATGAAAGGAATGGGCGGAGGTCCGGGAGCCATGTCTTTCGGAAAGAGTAATGCCAAAATTTATGTAAAATCCTCCACAGGAATTAAATTCTCAGATGTCGCAGGAGAGGATGAAGCCAAAGAACTTCTGACAGAGATTGTGGATTATCTGCATAATCCGGAGAAATATAAAGAAATCGGTGCCTCCATGCCTAAGGGAGCTCTTCTTGTAGGCCCTCCGGGAACAGGTAAGACATTGCTGGCAAAGGCAGTTGCAGGTGAAGCAGATGTACCGTTTTTCTCCATTTCCGGTTCGGAATTTGTTGAGATGTTTGTAGGTATGGGTGCTGCAAAAGTACGTGACCTCTTCAAACAGGCCAATGAAAAAGCACCTTGTATTGTATTTATTGATGAGATCGATACCATAGGTAAAAAGCGTGATGGAAATATCAGCGGAAATGATGAGCGTGAGCAGACCTTGAATCAGCTTCTGACAGAGATGGACGGTTTTGACGGTTCCAAAGGTGTGGTGATTCTGGCTGCGACCAACCGTCCGGATTCTCTTGACCCGGCTCTTCTTCGTCCCGGCCGTTTTGACCGGAGGATTCCGGTAGAACTTCCGGATCTTCAGGGCCGTGAAGAAATTCTGAAGGTCCATGCAAAGAAAATCAAGATTGCAGATAATGTGAATTTCCATGAAATTGCAAAGGCAGCCTCCGGTGCCTCCGGTGCGGAACTTGCCAATATTGTAAATGAAGCTGCACTTCGTGCAGTCAGAGACAGAAGAAAATTTGCCACACAGGCAGATATGGAAGAGAGCATAGAGGTAGTTATTGCAGGATATCAGAAGAAGAGCAGAGTGCTCTCCGAGAAGGAAAAGCTGATTGTCTCTTATCATGAGATCGGACATGCGCTGGTAGCTGCCATGCAGACAAATTCTGCTCCGGTTCACAAGATTACGATTATTCCAAGAACATCCGGTGCCCTTGGCTATACCATGCAGGTGGAAGATGGGGAACATTTTCTTATGTCAAAGGAAGAGCTGGAAAATAAAATTGCTACTTTTACAGGAGGACGTGCAGCGGAAGAACTGATCTTCCATTCCATAACAACCGGGGCTTCTAATGATATTGAACAGGCCACCAAGATTGCAAGAGGAATGATTACACGTTTCGGTATGAGTGATGAATTTGATATGGTAGCAATGGAAAATGTACAGAATCAGTACCTTGGAGGAGATACTTCTTTATCCTGTTCTTTTGAAACGCAGACATTGATTGATAAAAAAGTAGTGGAACTGGTAAAACAGCAGCATGAAAAGGCTTATAAAATACTGGAAGATAATATAGGCAAACTGCATGAGCTGGCAAAATTCCTTTATGAAAATGAAACCATTACAGGAGAGGAATTTATGAAGATCTTGGCAGAACCGGAGCAAAAGTAAGAGAAAAGACAGATAGGAGATTCGTACGTACATACGGATCTCCTTTTATATTGCAGTTGCATGAGAGAGTGCTTCATGGTAAAATCTATTACAGTGATACTTCAAAAAAGTGGATACCAACATCTCATTTGAAAATTAAAGCACTAGGATAGAATTATTATGAACTATATTGTATTTGATCTGGAATGGAATCAGTGTCCATATGGAAAAGAAAGGGAAAATAAAAGGATTCCGTTTGAAATAATTGAAATCGGTGCGATAAAGCTGGATGAAGAACGGAAAGAAATCGACAGATTTCAGCAGATTATCAAGCCAACGGTCTATCATCGACTGCATTTTCGTACAAAAGAAATCTTAAATATAGATAAAGAAACTCTGGAAGACGGTGTTCTCTTCTCAAAAGGAATAAGAAAATTTTTGCGCTGGTGCGGGGAAGACGTTATGTTTTGTACATGGGGACAGGCAGATCTTGTGGAGCTTCAGAGAAATATGAAATATTATAAACTTTCGCATCTGTTGAAGGGACCTGTTTTTTATTACGATGTACAGAAAATCTTCGGAATTGAATATGAGGGAAAAAAGAGCAGCCGTTCTCTGGAATACGCTATTGATTATCTGCAGATGAACAAAGATGAAAGTTTTCACAGAGCTCTTCATGATGCCTGGTATACAGCTCAGATTTTTGCCCGCCTGCCTATGGAGATAATTACAAAAAATTATTCCATTGATTGTTATCAAAATCCAAAATGTAAAAAAGAAGAAATCAAAGTCGTATTTGAGCAGTATTCAAAATATATTTCCAGAGAGTTTTCTTCAAAGGAAGAGGCTATGAAAGACAGGGAGGTAGTAAGTACCCGTTGTTTTCTGTGCGGAAAGACGGCAAGAAAGAAAATACGCTGGTTTTCTATAAACTCCAAAACTCATATTTGTCTTGCCTGTTGTCCGGAGCACGGATATCTCCGGGGAAAAATCCGATTGAAGAAAACGGATGAAGGAAATTATTATGTAATCAAGACCATTAAGAAAATTAATGAGCAGGAGGCAGAACAGGTAAGGGAAAGACGTGATCTGCTGAGGAAAAAAAGACGTGAAAAAAGACATCAATCCTGATGTCTTTTTTCACGTCTTTTCTTTCTGTGTTGTCTGATTTTAACAATAATCAGTATGATATAGAAAAGGGTTGCACCTGTCATAAAAACAAAGGCAATCTGTTTCCAGGATGGAAGAGAAAAGAAAATGAAAACCAGATTTTGAAAGGAATTAACGGAGCTTTTTTGGCTGACAGAAGAGTCCTGAGAAGGAATCTGTGCAGGTTCTTTGATATTTTCCGCAGGGATTTGGTTTTCGTTATTGTCTCCCACAGGTTCTGAATCGGTATTCAGATTCTGTACTTTGTCAGAAAGGGGATATCCGGACAGATGCAGAGAAGCAGAAGGAAGAACTTTCACGGTCTTTGTCATCAGATACTGATCTTTCAGATAATAATCGGTACGGATATATTGCTCTTCAATTTTGTTGCTGCAAGTAAGAGAATCTGTACCAATATCATTAGGGAGCAGAATGCAGCCGCCTTTTTCTACGCAGGTAAGAAATTCCGGATTCTGAATACGAAGAAGATACTGCTCATAAGGAAGTGTATGAACGACTGCAGCAGACGGACTGTCAGAAAGTTTTTCCTTATGGAAGTTGTTAAAACCATAATCCAGAAGTGCGGCCGTATCTGTGTATTGATACAGAAGTGTATCAGTCAGAATAACAGCAACAAGATTGATTCCATTCCTGCTGGCGCAGGTTACAAGGGTATTTCCTGCATTGGTTGTATATCCCGTTTTGCCGCCGGTGCAGCCTTCGTAATGGCGTTCTCCCTGCACCAGCATTTTATGATGGTTATTCAGCCAGCGCTCTTCATTTGTGATATTGGTGGTTGGTTCAATATAATATTCTGTTTTGATAATATCCCGAAAAGTCTTGTTTTTGTATGCAGCAGAAGTTATAACGGCCAGATCTCTTGCAGTAGTATAGTGATTGTCATCATGAAGACCGCTGGGATTGACAAAATGTGTGTTTTCGCAGCCGAGAGAAGCGGCTTTGGTGTTCATCATGTCCACAAATTCCGAAATAGACCCCCCTACGTGTTGGGCTACTCCGTTGGAGACTTCATTGGCAGATGCAAGAAGGATGGCATAAAGGCTCTGTTCCATGGTCAGAATTTCCCCGGGTTTGATTCCTATATGGGTACTTCCCGGTTCAATGCTGTTCACTGCCTCTGCCGTAAAATTAATTTCTTCAGACAGAGTGCTGTTTTCCAGAGCAATCCATGCAGTCATGATTTTTGTGGTACTGGCAGGATATCGTTTTTCATCGATTCCCTTTGCGTAGAGAATCTGCCCGGAATCCATATCCATCAATATAGCCGTTTCTGCGACAACCTTGGGGCCCTCGGGCCAGGATGGCCAGGAATCGGACTGGATTTCCCAGTTATAGCTTTCCGGAGGGGCATTGGGATCTTTTTTCTCCTCCTCCGGAGCTGAAGTGACGGTTTCCTCTGCAGCAAATACCCGGAGCGGACAGATGCCTGTAACCAGACAGACGGACAAGGTAAATGCTTTTATCCATAAGTTTAACTTCTTCACAATCTTCCTCAATTCTTTCCAATTATACACGATATAGTTTTGTTGAAATTAGTAATCATTTTTGATATCTATATCATATTATAAGTGATTTCACAGGTTCATACAAGGCTTGAAAAATAAGGTTTTCTTTAGATTACTATTCATCATTGACATATGTATGAAAGAGTGATGTGGTTAATTAGGTTCAGGCAGGGCTTCAGGCAGGAATCGGAATTATTTATGTAGAAATTGTATATAAAATCATGGGAAAAGAGTCTGTGAGGTGAGAGAATATTGGATAAAATACAGAAATTTTCTCCTACCCCTTGACATTTCCTTGTGTGCCTATTTATAATGAACTCTGATGTAAAGAATATGGAAAAACTATGACAGAGACAGTATTTTGTTGCCAAAAGATACAGCGAGCCGGGGAAGGTGGAAGCCCGGTGCAAGTAGGGACAGAAGAAAATCACTCTTGAGTTGCTGCCTGAAAGAATAAGTAGGGGATGCCGGATTTCCTCCGTTACAGGGAACACGTATGTTGGTATGTGTAAGAGGTGGTTAAAACGATAGTCAAGGCTCTCGTCCTGTTGCAGGATGGGAGCTTTTTTTATTAACTGCACGAGAGAAAGGAGAAAGATTATGTATCAGAAAGTCCCCACAAATATGAATTTTGTGGAAAGAGAGAAGAACATCGAAAAGTTCTGGGAAGATAATAATATCTTTAAGAAAAGTATGGAGCACAGAAAAGAGGGCGAAACTTATACTTTCTATGACGGACCTCCTACTGCAAATGGAAAGCCACATATTGGTCATGTGCTTACCCGTGTAATCAAAGATATGATTCCAAGATACCGCACAATGAAAGGATATATGGTTCCCAGAAAAGCCGGATGGGATACTCATGGACTTCCGGTAGAACTGGAAGTGGAAAAGAAACTGGGACTGGATGGAAAGGAACAGATCGAAGAATATGGTATGGAACCTTTCATTCAGCAGTGTAAAGAAAGTGTATGGAAATACAAAGGAATGTGGGAAGATTTCTCATCAACTGTAGGTTTCTGGGCAGATATGGAAAATCCATATGTTACGTATCATGATGACTATATTGAGTCAGAATGGTGGGCTCTGAAACAGATCTGGGAGAAAAAACTTCTGTATAAAGGATTCAAAATTGTTCCTTATTGTCCTCGTTGTGGTACCCCGCTTTCTTCCCAGGAAGTAGCACAGGGTTATAAAACAGTAAAAGAACGTTCCGCAGTCGTACGTTTTAAAGTAGTAGGAGAGAATGCATATTTCCTGGCATGGACAACTACACCATGGACGCTTCCGTCCAATGTAGCATTGTGTGTAAACCCGTCGGATACTTACTGTAAAGTAAAAGCTGCTGATGGCTATGTATATTATATGGCAGAAGCTCTTTTGGATAAAGTACTTGGAAAACTGGCGGAAGATGATAAGCCTGCTTATGAAATTCTGGAAACATTCAAGGGAACCGATCTGGAAAGAAAAGAGTATGTGGCTCTTTATGAATGCGCTGCAAAAGAAGCAGAAAGACAGCATAAGAAAGCACATTATGTTATCTGTGATGATTATGTTACCATGTCAGATGGTACCGGTATCGTTCATATTGCACCAGCATTTGGTGAAGATGATGCCCGTGTGGGACGTGAATATGACCTTCCGCTGGTTAAATTTGTGGATGAAAAAGGATGCATGACAGCAGAGACACCTTTTGCCGGAATGCGTGCAAAACCATCCAAAGCAGAGATGGAGAAAGACCCGGATGTAAAGAGCGCAGATCCGGAAGTATTAAAAGATCTGGAAGCAAAAGGTCTGCTCTTTGATGCGCCGAAGTTTGAACATGATTATCCTCATTGCTGGCGTTGCGACACACCTCTGATCTACTATGCACGTGAGTCCTGGTTTATTAAAATGACAGCGGTAAAGGATGATCTGATTCGTAATAATAACACAATTAACTGGATTCCGGAAAGTATCGGGAAAGGCCGTTTTGGAGACTGGCTAGAGAATGTACAGGACTGGGGTATTTCAAGAAACCGTTACTGGGGTACTCCTTTGAATATCTGGGAATGTGAATGTGGACATATGCATTCCATCGGAAGCAGAGAAGAACTCTTTGAAATGAGCGGTGATGAAAAGGCAAAAACAGTGGAACTGCACCGTCCGTATATTGATGAAATTACACTGACCTGTCCGGTTTGCGGTAAGCCTATGCATCGCGTTCCTGAGGTCATTGACTGTTGGTTTGATTCTGGTGCAATGCCTTTCGCACAGCACCATTATCCATTTGAAAATAAAGAATTGTTTGAAAAACAGTTCCCTGCACAGTTTATTTCAGAAGCCGTTGACCAGACAAGAGGATGGTTTTATTCTCTTCTGGCAGAGTCTACCCTGCTCTTTAACAAGGCTCCATATGAAAATGTTATTGTTCTTGGACATGTACAGGATGAAAATGGACAGAAGATGAGTAAATCCAAGGGTAATGCAGTAGATCCGTTCCAGGCGCTGGAAACTTACGGAGCAGATGCAATTCGCTGGTATTTTTATGTAAACAGTGCACCATGGCTGCCAAATCGTTTCCATGGAAAGGCTGTTCAGGAAGGTCAGCGTAAATTTATGGGTACGTTGTGGAACACCTATGCATTCTTTGTATTGTATGCAAATATTGACGAATTTGATGCCACAAAATATGAACTGGAATATGATAAACTTCCGGTTATGGATAAATGGCTTCTGTCCAAATTAAATACACTGATCAAGACGGTAGACCAGGATCTGGAAAACTACAAAATTCCGGAAACTGCCCGTGCTCTTCAGGAATTTGTAGATGATATGAGTAACTGGTATGTGCGCAGAAGCCGTGAACGTTTCTGGGCAAAAGGAATGGAACAGGATAAGATCAATGCGTATATGACTCTGTATACAGCACTGGTAACGGTTGCAAAACTGGCTGCCCCGATGATTCCGTTTATGACAGAAGATATTTATCAGAACCTGGTAAGAAGCATCGATAAAGAGGCTCTGGAAAGTGTTCATCTGTGTGATTTTCCGATTGCTAATGAGGCATGGATCGACAGCAAACTGGAAGAAGATATGAAGGATCTTCTGGAGATTGTAGTAATGGGACGTGCCTGCAGAAACGCTGCAAATATCAAGAATCGTCAGCCGATTGGAAAGATGTTTGTAAAATCCTCATTTACTCTTTCTGATTTCTATAAAGATATCATTATTGACGAGTTAAATGTAAAAGAAATGGCATTTACAGATGATGTAAGAGATTTTACATCTTACAGCTTTAAACCACAGCTTCGTACCGTAGGACCAAAATACGGAAAGCACTTAAATGCAATTAAAAATGCTCTTACAGAACTTGATGGAAATCAAGCAATGGATGAAATAAAAATATCCGGTCAGCTGAAACTTGACATAAACGGGGAAGAGATTGTATTATTAGAGAGTGATTTGCTTATTGACACTGCCCAGATGGAAGGTTATGTTTCTGAATCAGACAATGACATCACGGTTGTACTTGATACAAACCTGACTCCGGAATTAATCGAAGAGGGATATGTAAGAGAAATCATCAGCAAAGTACAGACAATGCGTAAAGAAGCCGGATTCGAAGTAATGGACAAGATTAGAATTTACCTGAGTAACAATCAGGTGATTGAAGACATTTTCCGTGCTCACGAAGAACAGATTAAATCTGAAGTTTTAGCAGATGCAGTTGTGTATGATAAAACAGAAGGATATGTAAAAGAATGGAAGATCAACTCTGAAAATGTGACTTTAGGAGTAGAAAAGGTATCCAGATAAATCTGTTTTACGCAGTTAATTAGAGGAGGAAGATATGTTAGATTGTCATTTCAAGAAGGAAGAATTCAAGAAAAGCGTCAAAGAAAACGTAAAAATGCTTTACAGAAAAACCATTGACGAGGCAACCCCGGAACAGGTGTTCCAGGCGGTTTCTCTCGCAGTGAAAGATGTAGTGATTGATAACTGGTTATTAACACAGAAACAGTATGAAAAGGATGATCCGAAGATTGTATATTACCTTTCTATGGAATTCCTTATGGGACGTGCGTTAGGAAACAATCTGATCAACCTGTGTGCTTATAAAGAAGTAAAAGAAGCACTGGATGAACTGGGATTTGATCTGAACGTAATCGAAGATCAGGAGCCAGACCCGGCTCTTGGAAACGGAGGTCTGGGAAGACTGGCAGCATGTTTCCTGGATTCTCTGGCAACATTGGGATATTGTGCGTATGGATGCGGTATTCGTTATCATTATGGTCTGTTCAAACAGAAAATTGAAAATGGATATCAGATAGAAGTAGCTGATAACTGGCTGAAAAACGGATATCCGTTTGAACTGCGTCGTCCGGAATATGCAAAAGAAGTAAAATTCGGCGGCTATGTAAAAGTGGAATATGATCCTGCAACAGGCAGAAATCAATTCATTCAGGAGGGTTATCAGTCTGTTCTGGCTATTCCGTATGACATGCCCATCGTAGGATACAACAATAAGATCGTTAATACTCTGCGTATCTGGGATGCACAGCCAATCAGAGAGTTCCAGCTGGATCTGTTTGACAAAGGTGATTACAGAAAAGCGGTAGAAGAAGAAAATCTGGCAAAGAATATCTGTGATGTTCTTTATCCCAATGATAACCACTATGCAGGTAAAGAACTTCGTCTGAAACAGCAGTACTTCTTTATTTCTGCAAGTATTCAGTCTGCAATTACTAAATTCAAGAAAAAACACAATGATTTACATGATCTGCCAAAGAAAGTTACGTTCCAGCTGAACGATACACATCCAACTATGACAGTTGCAGAGTTAATGCGTATTCTTCTGGATGAAGAAGGCATGACATGGGAAGAAGCATGGGAAATCACTACCCATACCTGTGCATATACAAACCATACAATTATGGCAGAAGCTCTGGAAAAATGGCCGATTGAGCTGTTTTCCAAACTGCTCCCACGTGTTTATCAGATTATTGAAGAAATCAACCGCAGATTTATTGCTGAAATTTCTGCAAAATATCCTGGAAATCAGGAAAAAATCCGTAAAATGGCGATCATCTATGATGGACAGGTTAAGATGGCCCATCTGGCAATCGCAGGCGGTTACTCTGTAAATGGTGTTGCAAGACTCCATACAGATATCCTGAAGAAACAGGAACTGAAAGATTTCTACGAAATGTATCCGGAGAAATTCAACAATAAGACAAACGGTATTACACAGAGACGTTTCCTGCTTCATGCAAACCCGCTTCTGGCAGACTGGATCACCGATCATATCGGAGATAAATGGATTACAGACCTTACACAGCTTTCCAAACTGAAAGTTTATGCAGATGACCAGAAAGCACAGCAGGAATTCATGAATATCAAATACCAGAATAAAGTACGTCTTGCAAAATACATTCTGGAACACAATGGTATTGAAGTGGATCCGAATTCTATCTTTGATGTACAGGTAAAACGTCTCCATGAATACAAACGTCAGCTGATGAACATTCTGCATGTTATGTATCTGTACAACCAGATCAAAGAACATCCGGAAATGGATTTCTATCCAAGAACCTTTATTTTTGGCGCAAAAGCAGCAGCTGGTTATAGACGTGCAAAACAGACAATCAAACTGATCAATTCAGTTGCAGATGTAATCAATAATGATGCATCCATCAACGGCAAACTGAAAGTTGTATTTATTGAAAACTACCGTGTGTCCAACGCAGAGATGATCTTTGCAGCAGCAGATGTATCTGAACAGATTTCTACAGCAAGTAAAGAAGCATCCGGTACAGGTAACATGAAGTTCATGCTGAACGGTGCAGTTACAATTGGTACAATGGACGGTGCAAATGTGGAAATCGTAGAAGAAGTAGGCGAAGAAAATGCATTTATCTTTGGTCTGTCTTCTGATGAAGTTATCAACTACGAAAATCATGGCGGTTATGATCCGATGTATTATTTCAATACAGATTCCGATATTCGTAACGTATTAATGCAGTTGATTAACGGAACTTATTCAAATGGTGATTTCAACATGTTCCGTGAAATTTATGATTCTCTGCTGAATACAAACTGCAGTGATCGTGCAGACACATACTTTATTCTTGCTGACTTCAAATCTTATGCAGAAGCACACAGAAAAGTGGAGGCTGCATACAGAGATGAAAAAGGCTGGGCTAAGAAAGCGCTGCTGAACACAGCTTGCTCTGGAAAATTCTCATCTGACAGAACAATCCAGCAGTATGTAGATGATATCTGGAAACTGGAAAAAGTAACAATTACAGAATAATCAGATAATAAAATAAAAAAACTGTTCAGAACCAACCATAAAGGGGTTGATTCTGAACAGCTATAAAATTACAGGTGCTGCAAAGTACCTGTTTTTTTTGTGGAGTATCCCTTGAAATGTTCCAGGCCAAGTCGAAAGGATTCCTGGGATACGGTATTTATAATGGCCTCAAAAGCCGGATGATTCCGGAAGGAAGCCGGAAATAAAAGATACATGGAGGCAGGCGCAAGAGGAATTCCTTCAAGCTGAGAATAGGCAGTCAACTGTCCCAGATCTCCGATTCCGGTATCTGCTCTTCCTGTGGCAATTGCATTGGCAAGAGACATATGAGAAAGCAGTTCTGTTTTATAACCGAAAATAGAAGAAGTGGATAATCCTTCTTTTTTAATAAGAAAATCAAGAAGCATACGGCAATTGCTTCCTTTTTCCCGATTCAGGAAGGTAATATCAGAACGACAGAGATCTGCCGGGGTTTTGATGTTTTTGGGATTTCCTTTTTTTACGTAAAACCCCATTTGAAAGTCACATAACTGCAATGCCATGGTATCCATGCCCGGAAGCAAGGAGCTTATGAACTCCAGAGGAAAAGAAGAATCCGCCATGTGCAGGCTGACAAGCGCAAGATGGCTTTTTTCATAGTACAGGGAATAGAGACTGTTATAATCGTTCATATAAGAATGAAGCATTGGCAGGCTTCCTTCCGTAATTTGTGTAAAACTGCGCAGATGTTCTACAATTGCGGATTCCTGACTGCTGATAATCAGTCCGCTGGTGTTGTTCAGATAATCCATTTTTCGAAAGGCCTGTTCATCAGTATAAGCAGGAATATCCGATATACCGGAAAAAGAAAATTCTGATATGGAGGAATGACTGTTTTCCGGGTGGAGTCCAAGATAATCGTCAAGTTGCTGCTGACTGATGCGAAGTTGTTTTCCGACCTTACTAGCTTTTAATTCTCCGCGTTTGATCAGATCGTAAACGGTTGTTTTTTTAATTTTCAGGCGGTTGGCCACTTCCTGAGCGGTATAGATTTTATTCATAATGTTACCTGCCTTTTTCATGAATGATTTATAGAAAGCATACCCTTACTTTTGCTTTTCGTCAAGAGGAGCACAGAGTTGACAAACAAAGCAAAATTGATTAAAATGTAAAATATACTAAACAAAACAGAACAAAACATAGTAAAACTCAACAAAATGTGGAGGGAAAGTATGAAAAGAAAAGTAATGGCAGCTTTGTTTGCAATGGTGTTGAGTGGAACTCTTATTGTAGGATGCGGCAGCAAGGAAAGTGAGGCAAAAGAAAATACGGATCAGGCAGATACTTCTGCAGAAGAGGAAACAGCAATTTCCGAAGAACAGGCAGAAGAGCAAGAAGAAACAGAGAAAAAAGATATTTATGTGTTTATTGCAGCCAGTCTGAAGAACACAATGGAAGAAATTAAGACAGAATATGAGAAAGCACATCCGGATGTAAATATTATTTATAATGCAGACAGCTCCGGAACACTTCAGACACAGATCGAAGAGGGAGCGCAGTGTGATGTTTTCTTTTCTGCAGCTACAAAACAGATGGATATTTTGACAGAAGGCGGATATGTTCTGGATGGCTCTGTAAGCAATCTTCTGGAAAACAAAATTGTGCTCATCAAACCGGCAGGGCAGGAAACAGGGGTGACAGGATTTGAGAACATTACGGAAGCTTCCAGCATTGCACTTGCAGGAGAGGATGTACCGGTAGGACAGTATGCGAGAAAATTGTTTGAAAATATTGGAATTAAAGATCAGGTTATGAGCATGGAGATTAATGAAGGTGCAAATGTTACAGCAGTACTCACTGCAGTTGCGGAAGGAAGCAACGAAGTTGGAGTCGTATATGCCACAGATGCAGCTTCTATGCCGGATAAGGTTGAAATTATAGCAGAGGCTTCTGCAGATCAGGTAGATCCTGCTATTTATCCGATTGGACTTATAAAAGATACGGAAGATTCTGAGAAGCAGGCAGAAGCGGCAGCGGAATTTAAAGAGTACATTGTAACAGATTCCGTACCAATGGATTTGTTTACAGCAGCAGGATTCAAAGCATACACAGAGTAAGATTTACCATTATCCAATGTAATCAGATGTCATAAGAGCCGGATGAGCGGATAACAGGAAAGGAGACAGGTTTATGGCAGAAATAATCAGCGGGATAGACTGGAGTCCCCTTTTCATTTCTCTGAAAACAGGGATCGTTGCAACTGTTATGGCGTTTTTTCTTGGGGTTGCAGCAGCCAGATTTATCATGAAACTGAATAATACGGCAAAAGCCTTTATGGATGGTCTGCTGACTTTGCCTCTGGTTCTTCCGCCTACGGTAGCAGGATTTTTTCTATTGCTGATCTTCAGTCTGAGGAGACCGTTTGGGAAATATCTGTATACGCAGTTTGATATTAAAATGGTACAGACATGGCCGGGTTGTGTCATTGCAGCTTTGGTCATTGCGTTTCCGCTTATGTACAGAAATGCAAGAGCTGCGTTTGAACAGGTGGATGTGAATGTGATTTATGCAGGAAGAACCCTGGGAATGTCCGAGCGAAGAATCTTCTGGAAAGTAGTGGTTCCGGTGGCTGCTCCGGGGCTGGCATCCGGTACGGTTCTTGCATTTGCAAGGGCAATCGGAGAGTATGGGGCAACCTCTATGCTGGCAGGGAATATTCTGGGAAAGACAAGAACCGTGTCTGTGGCTATTGCCTCGGAAGTGGCAGCAGGAAACTGGGATATAGCTGCTTTCTGGGTATGCGTCATTGTGATTTTGTCATTTTTGATCGTTGCATTAATTAATCTGATTTCAGGAAAAAATATGAAGAATATACACAGGTGGATGTAAGATGGGATTGCAGGTACAGATTGAGAAAAATTTCCCCGGTTTCAGACTGGATGTGGAATTTCATACAGATGGCGGATGTATGGGCATTCTTGGGGCATCCGGATGCGGAAAAAGCATGACGTTAAAATGTATAGCAGGAATCGAAAAACCGGATAGGGGAAGAATTGTACTTAATGGCAGAGTGCTGTACGATTCAGAAAAAAAAATCAGTCTTTCTGTACAGGAACGTAATGTGGGATATTTGTTTCAGAATTATGCTCTTTTTCCAACTATGACAGTAGAACAGAATCTTGCAGTTGCCATGAAGGGAAAAAAGAAAGAAAAAGAACAGAAAATAAAAGAACAAATCCGGCGCTTTCGGCTGGAGGGACTGGAAAGAAGATATCCGTCCCAGATTTCAGGAGGACAGCAGCAGAGAGTTGCTCTGGCCCGCATGCTTCTTCATCAGCCGGAAATTATTATGCTGGATGAACCTTTTTCTGCTTTGGATGGTTTTCTGAAGGATGAATTGCAGCTGGAAATGCTGGAACTTCTGGGAGATTACGGGAAAGATGTACTTATGGTTTCTCATTCCAGAGATGAAATCTTTCGTTTCTGTGATCATCTGATCCTTCTGGAGAATGGAAACAGCATATTAAAAGGAAGTACAGCGGCGGTGTTTTCCAATCCCGGAAAAATGGAAGCTGCAAAGCTTACCGGATGTAAAAATATATCTGCAGCCCAGAAGCTTGGAGAGTACGAAATATATGCAAGAGACTGGGATTTTGTACTGAAGACGGAAGAACCGGTAGGGGAAGAGATTCGTTATGTGGGAATCCGGGGACATTTTATATATCCGGCATGGGAAAAGAAAGAAGAAAATACCATGGAGATTGTAATGGCAGGATATATGGAAACCCCCTTTGAAAAGCAATATTTATTCCGGAATGCATGTGCTCCGGAAAGCAGCAGAATCTGGTGGATGCAGAAGAAAGACAGTTTTAGAGAAGGAGGACAGGAAAGCCTGCCTCCCTATATGGTGTTCCCTAAAAAAGCGCTGATGCTGCTCACTTGACTGAATATATAAAAGAAATATAACAGCAGGAGGAAATGAATATGAAACTTAGTGCAAGAAATCAGTTGAAGGGTAAAGTAGTAAGTATACAGAAAGGTGCGGTAAATGCTATTGTAGGTATAGATATAGGCGGAGGAAATGTTATATCAGCAACCATCTCCATGGCTGCGGTTAAAGAACTGGGACTTGAAACAGGAAAAGATGCCTATGCAGTCATTAAAGCAACTTCTGTTATGGTAGGTGTGGACTGAATGAATTTCTATCCCTTTTTGTTTTTTTAATGTTTTTACAGGATTAGAACTTGTTTATTTCCTGAAGTTTCGCTATTATATATAGCAGAAAGAAGAACAGAGGGAGAAGGATACGAATGAGCAAAGTATCTGCAGGTAATAAACAGAGAATCCTGATAGCGGATGATTCTGAGATAAACCGTTCCATTCTGGCAGATATGCTGGGGGATGAGTATGAAATCATAGAAGCTGAAACAGGAATGGAAGTGATTTCTGTGCTTCGTCAATATGAAAATAATATTGACCTGATGCTTCTGGATGTGGTTATGCCGGAAATGGACGGATTTGAAGTTCTGGTTTTTATGAATAAATATCGTATCATTGATGAAGTTCCGGTTATTATGATCTCGGCAGAAAGTGCTTCTTCTTACATGGAGCGTGCCTATGAACTCGGTGTGACCGATTACATCAGCCGTCCTTTTGATTCCATGATTGTACGCAGGCGTGTATTGAATACACTGATGCTTTATGGGAAGCAGAAAAAGCTGGTTCGTCTTGTGGCAGACCAGATTTATGAAAAAGAGAAAAACAGCAGAATGTTAATTAATATTCTCAGTCATATTGTAGAATTTCGAAATGGAGAAAGTGGTATGCATGTATTGCATATTCATACCATGACAGATCTCCTTTTGAGACGTCTTATACAGAAGACGGACAAATATAAGCTGGGACAGCAGGATATACCTATGATTAGTACAGCATCTTCCCTTCATGATATTGGAAAAATAGCCATTCCTTCAGAAATTTTGAACAAACCGGGAAGACTTACCGATGAAGAATTTGCAATTATGAAAACGCACTCTATGATAGGGGCTTCCATGCTTGAAAAACTTCCTATTTATCAGGATGAAAAACTGGTTACCGTCGCATATCAGATATGTAGATGGCATCATGAACGTTTTGATGGAAAAGGGTATCCGGATGGATTAAAGGGAGAAGAAATTCCAATAGCAGCCCAGGTCGTGTCAATTGCGGATGTATATGATGCGCTTACCAGTGAGCGGGTATATAAGAAAGCCTTCAGTCATGGCAAGGCGATGGATATGATTCTGAACGGGGAATGTGGTGTGTTTAATCCGATTCTTCTGGAGTGCTTACTGGAAATCGGTGATAAGGTACAGAAGGAACTGCGGATCAGCTCAGTAGAACGTTATAATCATCAGGCTCTTCAGAATGTATCAGCAGAACTGATGAAGCATGAAGAACTGTCAGCTTCTGAAAGAACACTGGAACTTCTGGAACATGAAAGGGCAAAATATCGGTTTTTTGCATCTATGTCGAAGGAAATACAGTTTGAATACAGTGAAAAACCGCCTTTACTTAAAATTTCCGATTGGGGTGCTGCGCAACTGGGGATTTCCAGTATTGCTATGAATCCTTATGAGAATGAGGAGATTTGCAGTGTAATCGGGGAAGAAAATCTTCGAAGGATTGATTCTGTCGCACGTAATACGAATCCGGAAAATCCCATTGCTCAGTGTGAGTGTGAAATTATGCTGAATGGAAAACCTCATTGGTACCGGTTTATATGCAGAGCCACCTGGTCATCGGAGGAGGTTCCCCGGTATCAGGGCATGATCGGCAAGATGACAGATATTCATAAAGAATACAGTAATATGCTGAAACTGCAGGAAAAAGCATCCATGGATACTTTGACAGGTCTTCTGAACCATGTAAACGCAAAATTACAGATTATAAAAAGATTTCAGGACAGACCAAATGAAAAGTATGCACTGATTATTTTTGATCTGGATGATTTTAAAAGTATCAATGATAAACATGGACACAGATATGGAGATAAGATACTTCAGTATACAGCAGAAAGATTGAGACAAAGTGTACGGGAGAATGACATTATAGCAAGAGCAGGAGGAGACGAGTTCCTGATATTTTTCAGTTATCAGGATCGTCTGGAGGCGATTGTACAGCGTATTTTTGATTCTTTGACGGTTATATCAGATGGCAGGGGCATTTCCGGAAGTATGGGAATTGCAACTACAGCGATGGCAGGAATGGATTATGATAAACTTTTCCATCGTACAGATCAGGCTCTTTATGCAGCCAAGAGAAAGGGTCGGGGACAGTATCAGTTCTATGATGATACCATACAGGGAGTTTTGTCAACAGTTTCCGAGATTGATTCTGTGGATTCTGTGATGGAAGAAAGAGAAAAGAAACAGGGAGGTACTATATGACGTTAAAAGAATGTTACGATATGTTTGGAGGAGATTATGAGGATGTGAGCCGGCGTCTTCCAATGGAGAAGATGATCGAAAAATTCCTCTTTAAATTTCAGGATGATAAAAGTTATGAGAGTCTTCAGGAAGCATTAAGAGAAAAGAATTATGAGGAAGCATTTCGTGCAGCACATACATTAAAAGGTGTGGCTCAGAATCTGTCGTTCAAAAGTCTGGGAGAATCCAGTTCTGCCCTTACAGAGGCATTACGCGGCAAAAAGGAAGAACCGGACCAGGAACTGGTGGAAAAGGTAGAGAAAGATTACGAACAGATTATAAAATGTATTCTGGAATATAAAAAATAAATTGACAAAGACTTGCTTCTGTGATAGAATCGGAAAAGCGACAGTGGAAGTAGGTCTTTTTTTTGTGCCTAAATTTGAAACAGAGAAAAAAGGTCTGTCGCAGAAAACGGAAACGTTGCATACGGCAGAAACGTGAATCTGCCGGCGATAAAAGACACATGGAGGTGGAGAAGTCGTGCGCGTAAAAATCACATTGGCATGTACAGAATGTAAACAGCGTAATTACAACATGACAAAGGAAAAAAAGAACCATCCGGAACGTATGGAGACCAAAAAGTACTGTAAGTTCTGCAAGGCTCATACACTGCACAAAGAAACCAAATAATTGGGTCACGAGGTGAAGTTATGGAAGCAGACAAGAAAGGAAAGGCTCCTAAAAAGAACTGGACCAAAGGCCTTCAGGCTGAATTTAAGAAAATAATCTGGCCGGACAGACAGACACTGGTAAAACAGACGATTGCGGTTGTAGTGATTACTGCTATTACAGGTGTTCTGATTTCCGCAGTTGACGGTGTAGTCCTGCAGGTGCTGAATTTATTGATTAAATAAGGATAAGGTGATTTTATGTCAGAAGCAAATTGGTATGTTGTACACACCTATTCAGGGTATGAAAACAAGGTAAAAGCCAACATTGATAAGACAATTGAAAACCGACACCTGGAGGATCAGATCCTGGAAGTTCGAGTTCCTATGGAGGACGTAGAGGAGACAAAAGACGGAAAAAGAAAACTGGTACAGAAAAAAATGTTTCCGGGCTATGTTCTGATTCATATGGTAATGAATGATGATACCTGGTATGTTGTGAGAAATACACGAGGTGTCACAGGATTCGTAGGTCCGGGGTCCAAACCGGTTCCCCTTACAGAAGCAGAGATGGATCGTCTGGGTATTCAGAATGTTGTGGTTCAGATCGATTTTGAAGAGGGAGACAGTGTTGTTGTTACAGGCGGTGTGTGGAAAGATACTGTGGGCATTGTCCAGAGTATTAATGAAGCAAAACGGATTGTGACAATAAATGTTGAGATGTTTGGCCGCGAAACGCCAGTAGAAATCAGTTTCGCAGAAGTGAAAAAAATGTAACGAAAGTGAAGGGTCATAATGTCACATGGCTCGTGGGAGGGAAATCCCCGACATTACCACATTATTAGGAGGTGCCAAAATGGCAAAGAAAGTAACAGGATATATTAAATTACAGATTCCAGCTGGAAAGGCAACACCAGCACCACCGGTTGGTCCTGCTCTGGGTCAGCATGGTGTAAACATTGTACAGTTCACAAAAGAATTCAATGCAAGAACAGCAGATAAGGGAGATCTGATCATCCCTGTTGTTATTACAGTATATGCGGACAGAAGCTTCAGCTTCATTACAAAAACTCCGCCGGCAGCAGTTCTGTTAAAGAAAGCCTGCAATATCAAATCTGGTTCAGGCGTTCCGAACAAAACAAAAGTTGCTACAATTTCCAAAGCTAAGATTCAGGAAATTGCAGAAATGAAAATGCCAGACTTAAATGCAGGTTCTCTGGAAGCAGCTATGAGCATGATTGCTGGTACTGCAAGAAGTATGGGAATCACTGTTGAAGAGTAATTAACTATTGAAACGAACGTGGGAGGGACATTCCCGCAATTACCACTAGGAGGTTATTTAATATGAAACGCGGAAAGAAATATGTAGAAGCTGCAAAAGCAGTAAATCGCGCAAATTTATATGAAACAGAAGAAGCTATCGCTTTAGTTAAGAAAACAGCAGTAGCTAAATTTGACGAAACAATCGAAGCTCATATCAGAACAGGATGTGACGGACGTCATGCAGATCAGCAGATTCGTGGTGCAGTTGTACTGCCTCATGGAACTGGTAAAACTGTTCGTGTATTAGTATTTGCTAAAAATGCAAAAGCTGACGAAGCAGTAGCAGCAGGTGCAGATTTCGTAGGAGCAGAGGAACTGATTCCGAAGATCCAGAACGAAGGATGGCTGGATTTTGACGTAGTAGTAGCTACTCCGGATATGATGGGTGTTGTTGGTCGTCTGGGTCGTGTACTCGGACCAAAAGGCTTAATGCCAAACCCAAAAGCTGGTACCGTTACAATGGACGTAACAAAAGCTGTTCAGGATATTAAAGCTGGTAAGATTGAATATCGTCTTGATAAAACAAACATCATTCACGTGCCAATCGGAAAAGCTTCTTTCACAGAGGAGCAGTTAGCGGACAACTTCCAGACGCTTATGGGAGCTATCGTAAAGGCTAAGCCAAGCACACTGAAAGGTCAGTACCTGAAGAGTGTAACACTTGCTTCCACTATGGGACCAAGCGTTAAGCTTAACCCGATGAAATTAGCTCAGTAATAGATAAATAAAACAGAGACCGTCGTATCCCCGGGATACGGCGGTTTTTTGGGTTTACAGGAAAGTTTGTCCGGTAAAATATAAAAGATGAAAATCAGGCAGGAGTGTGTTATACTGTTTTAAGGATGAATTACAAGACGAAGAAAGGGGAATGTTTGCATGAAGGTTTCTACAAAAGGCAGGTATGCGTTGAGAATCATGGCAGACCTGGCAATACATGATAATGGTGAATATATTCGTTTGAAAGATATATCTGAAAGACAGTCCGTTACTTTGAAATATATGGAGCAGATTATGCCGCTTCTGACCAGAGCAGGTTATGTGAAAAGCTGCAGGGGAAATAATGGCGGATACAAACTTGCCCGGAGACCGGAAGAATATACAGCCGGGGAAATTCTTCGTACAACAGAAGGAAGTCTGGCACCCATTCCATGTATAGAGGATATGCCGAATCAATGTCTGCGAAAGGATAAATGTACGACACTTTCTTTTTGGGAGGGAATGTGGAAGATGATCAGTGAATATGTGGATAGTATTACATTAGCAGACCTGATTAAAAATGAAGTTGAATAGCGTTTAAAGTTTTGGAAAAAATTAAAAACCAGTTGACAGATGGAAAATAGAGGAATATAATGCAAACATATTCATATAAAACATATCGATTTAATAGGGAAGGAGAACGGCATGTCAACTATTTATAAAGGAACATTGGGATTAATCGGAAATACACCTTTAGTTGAAGTAACAAACATAGAGAAAGAACTGGGATTAGAGGCAACTGTCCTTGCAAAACTGGAATACTTTAATCCGGCAGGAAGTGTAAAAGACAGAATTGCAAAAGCGATGATTGAGGATGCAGAGGAAAAGGGAATTTTGAAAGAAGGTTCTGTAATTATTGAGCCTACATCCGGCAATACGGGAATCGGTCTTGCATCCATTGCAGCTGTTAAAGGATACCGCATTATTCTTACCATGCCGGAAACTATGAGCGTTGAGCGAAGAAACATTTTAAAGGCTTATGGAGCAGAGCTGGTATTGACAGAAGGTGCAAAAGGAATGAAGGGTGCCATTGCAAAGGCAGAAGAACTGGCAAAAGAAATTCCTGGAAGCTTCATTCCGGGACAGTTTGTAAATCCTGCCAATCCGGCTGTACACAGAAGTACTACAGGACCTGAAATCTGGAAGGATACAGATGGAAATGTAGATATTTTTGTTGCAGGTGTAGGAACAGGCGGAACTCTTACCGGAACAGGAGAATATCTGAAATCACAGAAGCCGGATGTGAAAGTGGTTGCTGTGGAACCGGCAGGCTCCCCGGTACTTTCTGAAGGAAAGGGCGGTCCTCATAAAATTCAGGGTATTGGTGCAGGGTTTGTGCCGGAAGTGCTGAATACAAAAATTTATGATGAAGTCATGAAAATAGAAAATGAAGATGCGTTTGCCACTGGTAAACTTCTTGCGAAAAAAGAAGGAGTATTAGTTGGAATCTCTTCCGGGGCAGCATTATATGCGGCGATTCAGCTGGCAAAGCGTCCTGAAAACAAAGGGAAAACAATTGTTGCATTGCTTCCGGATACCGGAGACAGATATTACTCTACTCCTCTGTTTACAGAATAGGAAACAGTAATAAATCTGAGAACCGGGGGGAATTATGAAACTTTCGAAGAAATGCAGATATGGATTAAGGGCTCTGATTGACTTGTCTGTTTATTCGGAAAATGAATACGTTGTTCTTGGGAACATAGCAGAACGAAATGGAATCTCCCCGCAGTATCTGGAACAGGTATTTGCAGCTCTTCGTAGAGCCGGCATCGTAAAAGGGGTAAAAGGTTCTCAGGGAGGATACCGATTACATGTAAATCCTTCGGAACTGACGATTTCAGAAATTCTTGAGGCGTTGGACGGCAGTTATAAGATTGATGAAGAAGAGCTGCCGGATGACAGTCACAGACGAGGCATTGCGGTCAGCATTCAGGAGCTGATCATTGACCGGGTAAATGATCAGTTGAATCAGATGTTGAATAATATTACACTGGATGACTTGAAAAAAAATTATCTGGATTATAAAGAATACAATCAGGATATGTACTATATTTAAAATAATTAAAAAAACACTTGACAATCTTTCCGGGGTTTGATATTCTGCTATAGGAATAGCTGCCGAAGACAGCAGGTGCCGTTAGGCATAAGGATAAAAACGCCTGCCGAGGAAAGATTCATTCTTAAAGTAATTAAGATTGATAAAACCTCTCTGTCTTATGCGGAGAGGTTATTTTTTCGCAATGAATGTCCAGGCATTCTTGAATGAAATACCTTTCAATAAGGAGCAGCGCAGCCTAAAAAAATAAGGAGGTGCACTAATTCATGGCAAAAGTAGAACTTAAAAAACCTGTCGTAGAAGAGATTTCCAACAGCATTAAAGATGCAGCAAGCGTAGTGTTGGTAAGCTACAAAGGTATCAATGTAGATCAGGATACCAGAATGCGTAAGGAATTAAGAGAAGCTGGTGTTGTATATAAAGTATACAAAAACACAATGATGAACTTTGCATTCAAAGGAACTCCTTGTGAAGAATTATGCCAGCACTTAGAGGGAACAAATGCATTAGCAGTATCTGCAGACGATGCAACTGCACCGGCAAGAGTTCTTGCTAAATATGCAAAAGAAGTTCCGACTCTGGAATTAGTAGCAGGTGTTGTAGAAAACGCTTACTACGATAAAGCAGGAATGGAAGCACTGGCAAAAGTTCCTTCAAGAGAAGAACTTCTTGGAAAACTGCTTGGAAGCATCCAGTCCCCAATTACAAACTTCGCTCGTGTGCTTAACCAGATTGCTGAACAGCAGGGTGGCGCAGCAGCAGAATAATGCATAGCTAAAACAGCTATCAGAATCAATCCAGCCGGAACAGACCGGTAATGAAAAACAAAACGAAAAAATGGAGGTAAATTAAAATGGCAAAATTAACAACAGCTGAATTTATTGAAGCGATCAAAGAATTATCTGTATTAGAATTAAATGAATTAGTAAAAGCTTGCGAAGAAGAGTTCGGTGTATCCGCAGCAGCAGGCGTTGTAGTTGCAGCAGCAGGTGATGGT
Organism: Blautia sp.; assembly: GCA_051880075.1. Lineage (GTDB taxonomy): Bacteria > Bacillota > Clostridia > Lachnospirales > Lachnospiraceae > Blautia. The sequence continues at coordinate 25,470 of JBJENG010000072.1, forward strand.
GCAGCAGCAGAAGAAGAAAAAGATGAATTTGACGTAGAACTGACAGAAGTTGGTGCTAACAAAGTTAAAGTTATCAAAGTTGTTCGTGAAGTTACCGGCTTAGGATTAAAAGAAGCAAAAGAAGTTGTTGACGGTGCTCCGAAAGTAATCAAAGAAGCTGCTTCCAAAGCAGAGGCTGAAGAAATCAAAACAAAACTGGAAGGCGAAGGCGCTAAAGTTACTCTTAAATAATTCAGGCGAGAAAGCAATTCCGAATTTAAGCTCTGATGTCGTAAGATATCAGAGCTTTTTGTTATGGCGACGAGGTAAGTAATATCGTGCTTGCACGAAATGGCATTTGTCGGCCGCTGATCAAAGCGAGATGCGCAGAGCGTATCTCGTCTCTGTTGCATAGCAGGGGGACTCCTGTGAATAAAAAATGTGCTAAAAAATAAAAAAAGACATTGACACTATTGACATGATGTGGTATAGTGAAAAATGCACTATTATGGAAACTTATGCCTGTTGTTCTATTTATTTATGAAATTCAAATAATAACAAAAGGTTCCGAAAGGAGATTTAAGTGTCTGCCATAATAAAATTAAAACATACAAGGGGTGAAACGTCAATGGAGAAAAACAGAATCCGTCCTATTAAATCCGGTAAGAGTATGAGAATGACTTACCAGCGCCAGAAAGAGGTACTGGAAATGCCGAATCTGATTGAAGTTCAGAAGGACTCTTATCAGTGGTTTTTGGACGAAGGTCTTAATGAAGTTTTTGAAGATATCTCTCCAATCGCAGATTATAGCGGTAAATTGAGTTTGGAATTTGTTGACTTTACTTTATGCGAAGATGAAGTAAAATACTCCATCGAAGAGTGTAAAGAAAGGGACGCAACATATGCTGCACCTTTAAAAGTAAAGGTAAAATTATACAACAAAGAAAATGACGAAATCAGTGAACACGAAATTTTCATGGGAGATTTACCACTGATGACTGCTACAGGAACGTTTGTTATTAACGGTGCTGAACGTGTTATCGTCAGTCAGCTGGTTCGTTCTCCGGGTATTTATTATGCAATCGCTCACGACAAACTGGGTAAAACCCTGTACTCTGCTACTGTAATCCCGAACAGGGGTGCATGGCTGGAATATGAGACAGACTCCAATGACGTGTTCTATGTACGTGTAGACAGAACAAGAAAAGTCCCTATTACTGTTCTCATTCGTGCTCTGGGTATCGGTACGAATGCTGAGATTATAGATTTATTCGGCGAAGAGCCGAAGATTCTGGCAAGTTTTGCCAAAGACACATCCGAAAGCTATCAGGAAGGTCTTCTTGAACTGTACAAGAAAATCCGTCCGGGAGAGCCTCTGGCTGTAGAAAGCGCAGAAAGTCTGATCAATGCCATGTTCTTTGATCCGAGACGTTATGATCTTGCCAAGGTAGGAAGATATAAATTCAATAAAAAATTAATGCTGAGAAACCGTATCACAGGACATCCTCTGGCAGAAGAAGTAGTAGATATGACTACCGGTGAAATCATTGCAGAGGCAGGTACGGTTGTTACAAAAGAACTGGCTGATCAGATTCAGAATGCAGCGGTTCCTTATGTATGGATTCAGGGCGAAGAGCGCAATATCAAAGTCCTTTCCAGTATGATGGTAGATATTACAAGCTTTATTGATGTGAATCCGGAAGAACTGGGTGTTACAGAACTTGTATATTATCCGGTGCTGGCTCAGATTCTGGAAGAAAACGAAGATATTGAAGATATCAAAGATGCAGTTCGTCGTGAAATTCATGAACTGATTCCGAAGCATATTACAAAAGAAGATATTCTTGCTTCTATTAACTATAACATGCATCTGGAATATGGTCTGGGTAATGATGATGATATCGATCACCTGGGAAACAGACGTATTCGTGCAGTGGGTGAACTGCTTCAGAACCAGTACAGAATTGGTCTTTCCAGACTGGAAAGAGTAGTTCGTGAAAGAATGACTACTCAGGATATTGAGGGGATTTCACCTCAGTCCCTGATTAATATAAAACCTGTAACAGCAGCGGTGAAGGAATTCTTTGGTTCTTCACAGTTGTCACAGTTCATGGATCAGAATAATCCGCTTGGTGAGCTGACGCACAAGAGACGTCTGTCAGCCCTGGGTCCTGGTGGTCTGTCCCGTGACCGTGCAGGGTTCGAGGTTCGAGATGTTCACTATTCTCATTACGGAAGAATGTGTCCGATTGAGACACCTGAAGGTCCTAACATTGGTCTGATCAACTCCCTTGCATCTTATGCAAGAATTAATCAGTATGGTTTCGTTGAGGCTCCATACCGTAAGATTGATAAAACAGATCCGAAAAATCCACGTGTCACAGACCAGGTTGTTTATATGACAGCGGATGAAGAGGATAATTACCATGTAGCACAGGCGAATGAGCCTTTGGACGCAGAGGGACATTTCCTTCATAAGAATGTATCCGGTCGTTACAGAGATGAGACACAGGAATATGAACGTCAGATGTTTGATTACATGGACGTATCTCCGAAAATGGTATTCTCTGTAGCTACAGCTCTGATTCCTTTCCTGCAGAATGACGATGCCAACCGTGCACTGATGGGTTCCAACATGCAGCGTCAGGCCGTTCCTTTGCTGACAACAGAAGCACCTGTTGTTGGTACAGGTATGGAGGCAAAAACAGCAGTAGACTCCGGTGTCTGCGTAGTTGCAAGAAAAGCCGGTACAGTAGAATGTGCTGCATCCAAGGAAATTGTTATTCGCAATGATGACGGAACAAAAGATGTATATCATTTGACAAAATTCATGCGAAGCAACCAGAGTAACTGTTATAACCAGAGACCGATCGTATTTAAGGGTGAGCATGTAGAGATGGGACAGGTCATTGCAGATGGTCCTTCCACTTCTATGGGTGAACTTGCACTGGGTAAGAATCCACTGATCGGATTTATGACATGGGAAGGTTATAACTACGAGGATGCGGTTCTCTTAAGTGAAAGACTGGTTCAGGATGATGTATATACTTCTATTCATATTGAAGAATATGAGGCAGAAGCAAGAGATACAAAACTGGGACCAGAAGAAATCACAAGAGACGTTCCAGGTGTCGGTGATGATGCACTGAAAGATCTGGATGAACGTGGTATCATTCGTATTGGTGCTGAGGTTCGTGCGGGAGATATTCTGGTAGGTAAGGTTACTCCGAAGGGAGAAACAGAACTGACAGCAGAAGAAAGACTGCTTCGTGCAATTTTTGGTGAAAAAGCCCGTGAAGTTCGTGATACTTCTCTGAAAGTACCGCATGGTGAATATGGTATTGTTGTGGATGCAAAAGTATTTACAAGAGAGAACGGGGATGAACTGTCTCCGGGAGTAAATCAGTCTGTCCGCATTTATATCGCACAGAAGAGAAAGATTTCCGTTGGTGATAAGATGGCCGGACGTCATGGTAACAAGGGTGTCGTTTCCCGCGTACTTCCTGTAGAAGATATGCCGTTCCTGCCAAACGGCCGTCCGCTGGATATCGTACTGAATCCTCTGGGTGTGCCTTCACGTATGAACATCGGACAGGTGCTGGAAATTCATCTGAGTCTTGCTGCGAAAGCACTGGGATTCAATATTGCAACACCTGTGTTTGACGGTGCAAACGAAAATGATATTCAGGATACCCTGGAACTTGCCAATGATTATGTAAACATGGAATGGGATGAGTTCGAGGAAAAATATAAAGATGTGCTGAATCCGGAAGTGATGCAGTATCTGTCTGATAACCGTGATCACAGAGAACTCTGGAAAGGTGTTCCGATTTCCCGTGATGGTAAAGTAAGACTGCGTGACGGACGTACAGGTGAATATTTCGACAGTCCTGTAACCATCGGACACATGCATTATCTGAAACTGCATCATCTGGTAGACGATAAGATTCATGCACGTTCTACCGGCCCATACTCTCTGGTAACACAGCAGCCGCTGGGTGGTAAAGCACAGTTCGGTGGTCAGCGTTTCGGAGAAATGGAAGTTTGGGCACTGGAGGCATATGGTGCTTCCTACACCCTGCAGGAAATTTTGACAGTAAAATCCGATGATGTAATCGGACGTGTTAAGACATATGAAGCAATTATCAAGGGCGACAATATTCCGGAGCCAGGTATTCCGGAATCCTTCAAGGTACTTCTGAAGGAACTGCAGTCCCTGGGTCTGGATGTGAGAGTCTTAAAAGACGATATGACAGAAGTGGAAATCATGGAGAATATCGATTATGGCGAGACAGATATGCGTTCCATCATTGAAGGTGATTCAAGACACCACAGAGACGATGAAGACTACGGAAGCTACGGATTCCAGAAACAGGAATTTGAAGGAGAAGAGTTAGTGGATGTGGAAGAAGAACTGGAAGAGGATGACGATGATGCATACCTGAGCTTAGATGATGATACTCTTGACGAGGAGTAAGGAAAGGAGTCCACAATGCCAGAAACAGCAAATAAAGAGGTATATCAGCCAATGACCTTTGATGCCATCAAAATCGGTTTGGCATCCCCGGATAAAATCCGGGAATGGTCAAGAGGCGAGGTGAAAAAGCCGGAAACCATTAATTATAGAACCCTGAAACCGGAAAAGGATGGCCTTTTCTGTGAAAAAATCTTCGGACCAAGTAAAGACTGGGAATGTCACTGTGGTAAATATAAGAAGATTCGTTACAAAGGTGTTGTCTGCGATCGATGTGGCGTTGAAGTAACAAAAGCAAGCGTTCGTCGTGAACGTATGGGACATATCGAGCTGGCAGCTCCTGTATCCCACATCTGGTATTTCAAGGGAATTCCGTCCAGAATGGGTCTGATCCTGGATCTGTCACCCAGATCTCTGGAGAAAGTCTTGTATTTCGCTAATTACATTGTTCTGGAATCAGGAAAAACAGAGCTGCAGTACAAACAGGTACTGACAGAAAGAGAATATCAGGAAGCCAGGGAAAAATACGGAGATTCTGCATTCCGTGTAGGAATGGGAGCAGAGTCTATCAAAGAATTGCTGGAATCTATTGATCTGGAGAGAGAATCCAAAGAGTTGAAAGCAGGTCTGAAAGATGCTACCGGTCAGAAGCGTGCACGTATCGTAAAACGTCTGGAAGTAGTAGAGGCATTCCGTGAGTCAGGAAACCGTCCGGAATGGATGATCATGACTGTAGTGCCGGTTATCCCGCCAGATCTTCGTCCTATGGTACAGCTGGACGGCGGTCGTTTTGCAACATCTGATTTGAATGATTTATACAGAAGAATCATCAACCGTAACAATCGTTTGAAAAGACTGCTTGAGCTGGGTGCTCCTGATATTATTGTAAGAAATGAAAAGAGAATGCTGCAGGAAGCAGTAGATGCTTTGATTGATAACGGACGTCGTGGACGTCCTGTAACAGGACCTGGAAACAGAGCGCTGAAATCCCTTTCCGATATGCTGAAAGGTAAATCAGGACGTTTCCGTCAGAACCTTCTTGGTAAACGTGTTGACTATTCCGGACGTTCTGTTATCGTTGTAGGACCGGAACTGAAAATTTATCAGTGTGGTCTTCCGAAAGAAATGGCAATTGAGTTGTTTAAACCTTTTGTTATGAAAGAACTGGTAAGTAACGGAACAGCTCACAATATTAAAAATGCTAAAAAGATGGTAGAAAAACTGGAGCCGGAAGTATGGGATGTTCTGGAAGAAGTAATCAAAGAGCACCCGGTTATGTTGAACCGTGCTCCTACACTGCACCGTCTGGGTATTCAGGCATTTGAGCCGATTCTGGTTGAAGGTAAGGCAATTAAGCTGCATCCTCTTGTATGTACCGCTTTCAATGCGGACTTCGATGGTGACCAGATGGCGGTACATCTTCCTCTGTCCGTTGAGGCACAGGCAGAATGCCGTTTCCTGCTCCTGTCACCAAACAACCTGTTGAAACCCTCCGATGGTGGTCCTGTAGCAGTTCCTTCACAGGATATGGTCCTGGGTATTTACTATCTGACGCAGGAGAGACCGGGCGTTAAGGGAGAAGGAAAATATTTCAAGAGTGTAAATGAAGCAATTCTGGCTTATGAGAACCAGGTAATTACACTTCAGACAAAGATACATGTACACATGGAGAAAACCATGCCGGATGGTACCGTACTTGCCGGTACTGTAGATTCTACATTGGGTCGTTTCCTGTTTAATGAAATCATTCCGCAGGATCTTGGCTTTGTAGACAGAACCGTTCCGGGAAATGAATTGAAACCAGAGGTTGATTTCCTGGTAGGTAAAAAGCAGCTGAAACAGATTCTGGAAAAAGTAATCAACACACACGGAGCTACAAAGACAGCAGAAGTTCTGGATAAGATCAAAGCTACCGGTTACAAATACTCAACCAGAGCTGCCATGACCGTATCTATTTCTGATATGACAGTGCCGCCTCAGAAACCGGAAATGATTCAGAAAGCACAGGATACGGTTGACCGTATTACGAAAAACTTCAAACGTGGTCTGATCACAGAAGAAGAAAGATATAAAGAAGTTGTTGAAACATGGAAAAAGACAGACGATGAGCTGACACATGCACTGCTGTCCGGTCTTGATAAATATAATAATATCTTCATGATGGCAGATTCCGGTGCCCGTGGTTCCGATAAGCAGATCAAACAGCTTGCCGGTATGCGAGGACTGATGGCTGATACGACCGGTCATACCATCGAGCTGCCGATTAAGTCAAACTTTCGTGAAGGTCTTGACGTACTGGAATACTTCATGTCTGCACATGGTGCACGTAAAGGTCTGTCTGATACAGCTCTGCGTACAGCCGACTCCGGTTATCTGACAAGACGTCTGGTAGACGTTTCTCAGGATCTGATCGTACGTGAAGTAGACTGTGCTGAAGGAAGAGATGAGATTCCGGGTATGTGGGTAAAAGCCTTCATGGACGGAAGAGAAGAAATTGAAAGTCTTCAGGAACGTATCACAGGTCGTTTCTCCTGTGAGACCATTAAGGATAAAGAAGGAAATGTGATCGTAAAAGCAAACCATATGATTACACCGAAACGTGCAGCACGTATCGTAAAAGAAGGTGTGAAAGAAGACGGCAGCGGATACGATGCAGTAAAAATCCGTACAATCCTTACCTGTAAATGCCATATTGGTGTCTGTGCAAAATGTTATGGCGCAAACATGGCAACCGGTGAAGCCGTTCAGATTGGTGAATCCGTAGGTATCATTGCAGCACAGTCTATCGGTGAACCCGGTACACAGCTGACCATGCGTACATTCCATACGGGTGGTGTTGCCGGCGGTGATATCACACAGGGTCTTCCTCGTGTCGAAGAACTTTTTGAAGCAAGAAAGCCGAAAGGTCTTGCGATTATTACAGAAATCAAAGGTGTTGCAACAATCAAAGACACCAAGAAGAAACGTGAAATCATTGTTACTGATAATGAAGACGGCAATTCCAAGACATACCTGATTCCGTACGGATCCCGTATTAAAATTCAGGATGGACAGGTTCTGGAGGCCGGTGATGAACTGACAGAAGGTTCTGTAAATCCGCATGATATTCTGAAAATCAAAGGTGTCCGTGCCGTTCAGGATTACATGATTCAGGAAGTGCAGCGTGTATACCGTCTGCAGGGTGTAGATATCAACGATAAGCATATTGAAGTAATTGTTCGTCAGATGCTGAAGAAAATCCGCATTGAGAACAATGGTGATACAGAATTCCTTCCGGGAACATTGGTAGATGTTCTTGATTTCGAAGAGGAAAATGAAAAACTCATCGAAGAAGGAAAAGAGCCGGCAGAAGGAAAACAGGTTATGCTTGGTATTACAAAAGCATCCCTGGCAACAAACTCCTTCCTGTCTGCGGCTTCCTTCCAGGAGACAACAAAAGTTCTTACGGAGGCAGCAATCAAAGGTAAGATTGACCCGCTGATCGGTCTGAAAGAAAACGTTATCATCGGTAAACTGATTCCTGCAGGAACCGGTATGAAACGTTACTCAAACATCAAGCTGGATACAGATACAGAGGAAGAAGAAATCTTATTTGACGAGATGGATGAGATGGAAGAACTGGATATAGCAGAAGATTTATCTGAAGAAGCTGCAGAAGATGCAAATGAAGAGGAAACAGATTTTGCAGATGAAATAGTAGAAGAAGAGGAACTTTCTGAAGAGGAAGAAGAAGCAGAACTTACAGAAGAATAATACAAAAGAAGGCCATTTCCTTGCAGGGGATGGTCTTCTTTTGTATAAAAATAAAAAAAATAAAAAAATTCCTTGACAGCATGTTTTCCTATGGATATAATGATAAAGCGTGCATAGGAATTGCATATTTTTTTGTGCGCAAAAAAGTTTATTCATATGATGAATAACTGGCAGCCACTTATTTCTTCTAAAAATAATGACAGAAGGAAAATAATACAGGAGGTGAAAGGAATGCCAACATTCAATCAGTTAGTAAGAAAAGGACGTCAGACTTCCGTTAAAAAGTCTACAGCTCCGGCACTGCAGAAGAGCTACAACTCTTTACAGAAGAAGACATCTGATATGTCTTCTCCACAGAAAAGAGGTGTGTGTACAGCGGTTAAAACTGCTACACCGAAAAAACCTAACTCTGCTCTTAGAAAAATCGCCAGAGTTCGTCTTTCCAACGGAATCGAGGTAACAAGCTACATTCCTGGAGAAGGTCATAACTTACAGGAACATAGTGTTGTTCTTATCCGTGGCGGTAGAGTAAAAGACTTACCAGGTACAAGATATCACATTATCCGTGGTACACTTGATACCGCAGGCGTTGCTAACAGACGTCAGGCCCGTTCTAAATACGGCGCTAAAAGACCGAAAAAATAATTTCGGCCAGGCGGTAAAAGTTTCCGCTTGATTTTACAGAATATCATTTGAAATCACAGATATAACTATTGATTTTGTACCGGGATTCCATAAGCCCAGTGGGTGGCTGCGGGTTTATATAGAGAATTTACCGCGTACGGACATACGCTTATAGTTGTGTGAGTACCGATGATTTAATCTTGAGGACAATGTCATTTGTCCGTATCAGTGAAAATGATTAAGGAGGGAAGTAACGTGCCACGTAAAGGACATACTCAGAAAAGAGACGTTTTAGCAGATCCGTTATACGGAAACAAAGTGGTAACAAAACTTATCAATAACATTATGTTAGATGGTAAGAAAGGTGTTGCTCAGAAAATCGTATACGGTGCGTTTGCTAAATGTGAGGAAAAAGCCGGAAAGCCGGCAATCGAAGTATTCGAAGAAGCTATGAACAACATTATGCCTGTTCTGGAAGTAAAAGCAAGACGTATTGGTGGTGCAACATACCAGGTACCGATCGAAGTAAGACCGGAAAGACGTCAGGCATTAGCACTTCGTTGGATTACTCTGTACTCCCGTAAGAGAGGCGAGAAAACAATGGAAGACAGACTGGCAAATGAATTACTGGATGCAATGAACAACACAGGTGCATCTGTTAAGAAGAAAGAAGACATGCATAAGATGGCTGAAGCAAATAAAGCATTTGCTCACTATCGATTCTAAGAGGAGGAAATCCAATTGGCTGGAAGAGAATATCCATTAGAGAGAACCAGAAACATTGGTATTATGGCTCATATCGATGCCGGTAAGACAACTCTGACAGAGCGTATCTTATACTATACCGGTGTTAACTATAAAATTGGTGATACTCATGAAGGTACTGCAACCATGGACTGGATGGAGCAGGAACAGGAAAGAGGTATCACAATTACTTCCGCCGCTACAACATGCCACTGGACTCAGCAGGAAAACTGCAAAGTAAAACCAGGTGCGTTGGAGCATCGTATTAACATTATCGATACCCCGGGACACGTTGACTTTACTGTGGAAGTAGAGCGTTCCTTACGTGTACTTGATGGTGCTGTCGGTGTATTCTGTGCAAAGGGCGGTGTTGAGCCTCAGTCTGAAAATGTATGGCGTCAGGCAGATACTTATAATGTACCACGTATGGCATTCATCAATAAGATGGATATCCTGGGTGCAGATTTCTACAACGCTGTAGAACAGATTAAGACTCGTTTAGGTAAAAATGCAATCTGTCTTCAGTTACCAATCGGTAAAGAAGATGAATTTAAAGGAATCATCGACCTGTTTGAAATGAAAGCTTATATCTACAATGATGATAAGGGCGATGATATTTCTATCTTAGATATTCCGGAAGATATGCAGGATGATGCAGAACTGTATCATACAGAATTGGTTGAAAAGATCTGTGAACTGGATGATGATCTGATGATGGAATACCTGGAAGGTGAAGAACCTTCTGTTGAAGCTTTGAAAGCAGTTCTTAGAAAAGCTACCTGTGAATGTGCAGCTGTTCCTGTATGCTGCGGTTCTGCTTACAGAAATAAAGGTGTTCAGAAGTTACTGGATGCAATTCTTGAATTTATGCCTGCTCCTACCGATATCCCGGCTATCAAAGGTGTGGATATGGATGGAAATGAAGTGGAAAGACATTCTTCTGATGAAGAACCATTCTCCGCTCTGGCATTCAAGATCATGGCTGACCCATTTGTTGGTAAGCTTGCATTCTTCCGTGTATATTCCGGTACTATGAACTCCGGTTCTTATGTGCTGAATGCTACAAAAGGCAAAAAAGAACGTGTTGGACGTATCCTTCAGATGCATGCAAACAAGAGACAGGAGCTTGATAAAGTTTACTCTGGTGATATTGCAGCAGCTGTTGGTTTCAAAACAACAACAACAGGTGATACAATCTGTGACGAACAGCATCCGGTTATTCTGGAATCCATGGAATTCCCGGAACCGGTTATCGAGCTGGCTATTGAGCCTAAAACAAAAGCTGGTCAGGGTAAACTTGGCGAAGCTCTGGCAAAACTGGCTGAAGAAGACCCGACATTCCGTGCGCATACAGATCAGGAAACTGGTCAGACAATCATCGCAGGTATGGGTGAGCTTCATCTGGAAATCATCGTTGACCGTCTGCTTCGTGAATTCAAAGTAGAAGCAAACGTTGGTGCACCTCAGGTTGCTTACAAAGAAACCTTTACAAAACCGGTTGATGTTGACAGCAAATATGCAAAACAGTCCGGTGGTCGTGGTCAGTATGGTCATTGTAAAGTTAAATTCGAGCCAATGGATGCCAACGGAGAAGAACTGTTCAAGTTCGAATCCACAGTTGTTGGTGGTGCGATTCCGAAGGAATACATCCCTGCAGTTGGCGAAGGTATCGAAGAAGCAATGAAAGCCGGTGTTCTGGGTGGATTCCCGGTAGTTGGCGTTCATGCAAATGTATATGATGGTTCTTACCATGAAGTCGACTCTTCTGAAATGGCATTCCACATTGCAGGTTCTCTTGCATTCAAAGATGCTATGGCAAAAGCAGCTCCTGTACTTCTTGAGCCTATCATGAAAGTTGAAGTTACAACACCGGAAGATTACATGGGTGATGTTATCGGTGATATCAACTCACGTCGTGGTCGTATTGAAGGTATGGATGATATCGGCGGTGGTAAGATGATCCGCGGATTCGTTCCTCTGGCTGAAATGTTCGGATATGCAACAGATTTGCGTTCCAGAACACAGGGTCGTGGTAACTATTCCATGTTCTTTGAGAAATACGAGCCGGTACCGAAATCCGTACAGGAAAAAGTACTTGCTGGTAAATCCGCGAAATAATTGATAAAGTTATGTAGATTAATAAAAAAACTTGCAAATATCCTTGATTTGCAATATAATCAAGGATAGCAGGTCGAATATATTGTATATTCACCGCCTCGTTACGAGGCAACAACTAAAAATCTTTGCCCAAACGGGGCGTATGTGAACAAGGAGGAAATTCAAAATGGCTAAAGCTAAATTTGAAAGAAGCAAACCGCATTGTAACATTGGTACCATTGGACACGTTGACCATGGTAAAACAACTTTAACAGCTGCTATTACAAAAACTCTTCACGAAAGATTAGGTACAGGTGAAGCTGTAGCATTCGAAAACATCGATAAAGCTCCAGAAGAAAGAGAACGTGGTATCACAATTTCTACAGCTCACGTTGAATATGAAACAAACAAACGTCACTATGCACACGTTGACTGCCCAGGACATGCTGACTACGTTAAGAACATGATCACTGGTGCAGCTCAGATGGATGG
>JBJENG010000073.1:0-1705 GCA_051880075.1 Blautia sp.
ATTGCTTGAACATACTGCCATCTTTCATTTGGTGACCATAAATAATCAAATGTTCCTGCCCGGCATCAATATCATTCCGGCAGTCCAGCATTAAGGTTCCACAGATGGCATAATTCTTTTGAAAATCATGGCGAAGATAAAACTCATTGTCTTCTCCCTGCACGACCGGATAACTGATATCGGTTCCATCAATCTTCAGCCACCCGATGCAGTCTGCATTTTCATCCAGCAAAGCCTGATAATCAAAATCATCTATCTCTGTCATTGGATTATCCGCATTGGAACCAGTCCCGTCTTCCTCTGTATCCTTTTCCGGGAATGCTATCTCCTCCACCTGACGGTAATTCTGTCTGTTATCATAAGAATCCTGCCAGTAATCCAAAAGGAATTTCCCGCATATCACCGACACAACCAAAAACACAATCAACATTACTTTTTCTGTTTTCCTCACATAGTACCTCCTTCCGGGCACGAAAAAACCGACAGGTATTTCACTGCCGGCTTTTACCTATTCACGTTTTCTATTTATTTACCTTTACCGTTGTTTTTTAATGCTTGCTGGTAAATTCCCAACAAGCTGCATACAGCGACACCCAGTGGCCGCTTTTGCGGCCGTAAGTGGACACGGAGCGGAGCGAGTGGCCAGTTTTCTTAACCAATAAATACTGCTACCCCCTATAATGGAGATACCCATCAAAAGTGATGGAGATTCTATTTAGGAGGTAGCCTATGTTAGACTACAAAGATATTCTTAACAATAGTCGAGTGCTAATTATTTGTGAAGAATTTGTAAACGCTACGAGCCATGCAAAATGGTGAAAAAAGACGCCCTGTGCATGGCGTATGCCACTACTTCACAGGGATTTTTCTTTTCCTGCTGTTCCAGCGTCAGTGCTTCTTTCTCCTTTGCCGGAGCCCCATAATCTCCAAGTGTTCCTGTTACCGGATTCTTGCGGATAATCCCATCTTCCACTGCCAGTTCAAAACTGGGATGCCACGAATGGTGCCTGGATAAGCACGAAGATCTTTTTCGGGATAAACATAAACCATACGTCCGCATTCAGAAGTAGTACAGGGATTATCGCAGATAAGAGGAATATATGCTTTTGTGAAGTGTTTATTTTCGCCAAAGGTATTGCCTGTAAGCAGTTCACCATAAAGCTGGCACGAATGCTTTTTATGAGTTTAAAGGAAAAAAGCTGACTTCTGAAATACTGGATGATCTTAATTACCAGTTTTTGCGCCGGCTGCAAAAAGAAGGCCTTGTTACACTGAAAGAACTTTTTATCGATGGGACTAAGATCGAAGCCAATGCAAACCGTTATACATTTGTCTGGCGTGGTACGGTTAATTACCATCTGGCTGGCCTGCTGGATTCTATAGATCTGACCTTTACCAGGTACAATACATTTTTGCAGGAGAATGGTTATGGGCAAAAGTATGATATCGGGAATGCACAGATGTTTGTGATCGAGGGAATGGATAAAGTCCGCACTGTAATAGAAAAGAATCGGAAACGGAAGCTGTCAAAGCATAAGAAACTTGCAAATAATACAGTCATTGAGATTGATAACTGTTCTCCACTTGAAATTCTGAAACTGCAAAAGAACCTTAATACGATTGCCTCCGGAGAAGGGATTGAGTTCGTTTATGGAAAAGGAAAAAGGAAACCTGAACTCCAGCAGCTGTATGAAGAACTGGAGAA
>JBJENG010000074.1:0-7933 GCA_051880075.1 Blautia sp.
GCACGAACCAGCGATACGACTGCTGTCCGGGAACGCCTGGAGAGCAGTAGCAGCAGCAGAAGAGCGGTGGAAGAGTACTGATTTTTGGAATCATTACAGCCTGATTACCGATTGGAATCTGTTTTGTGAGATTCTGACCTGTAATCAGGCTCTTTTTCTAACCGGTTGATCTGAAGAAGGCACATGAGTGTGATACCAAGAAAACAACCGAGAAAAAAGGAACCGATAGCTATAAGCATAAGAATCACATCCTGTCTTTAAGAATGGGCTGGAGTATGTTTGAAAAATCATTCCAAAGTGGTTGAAAAGAACAGTATAGTATATTGCAGATTTTCGGAAATTATTCTTCTAAAGTGTGGGGAATCAGATAAAGAAATTGACGAAAACTTATGAAAATTGTAAAAATAGCAATTGCTTTGGACAGGGAATTAGTATATCATATGTTAAGTAGGAAGACAGTTGCGTTTCATGGAAAGCCGTTTTATTTGAGTAAAAAAGTACGGGGGAAGTTCGTTGTATGTACAAGAAGTCATCGGGTGGATGGGTCAAACATTTTGATTTTATATTGCTTGATTTCATTTGCCTTGAAAGTTCTTATTTTTTTGCCTATGTAATCAGGCATGGCTCGATGGATTTGTTTAGAAATATGGTTTACAGAAATATGTTTATCGTATTGTTCTTTATTCAGATTCTCGTTGTTTTCTTTTTTGAATCCTTTAAAAATATACTGAAACGTGGATATTACAGAGAATTTCTGGCAACGGTACAGCATGTTGCTCTTGTGATATTAATTTCCTCCTTTTATCTTTTTCTTATGCAGGAGGGCAATATTTATTCCAGAGCAACCATGATACTGACAGGTGCGATTTACTTTGTTATGACCTATATGGTCCGGGTTTCCTGGAAACATTATCTTACAAGCAGAAATCTCTGGCGTGAAGGGAATCGTTCGCTTCTGGTCATCACAGTAAGACCCATGATTCATAGTGTTCTTGAAAATATAAGGAAAGATAATTATGAAGGATTCCGTATGGCAGGGCTTGTCATGAGCGATGGAGACATGGAAGGAGAAACCATCGACGGAATACCGATTGTTGCAAATATGAGCACAGTTGCAGAATATGTATGCAGGGAATGGATCGATGAAGTATTCATTGATTTACCGGAGAATGAGCCTCTTTGTGAAGAACTGATCAATCAGTTTGTAGCTATGGGCGTGACAGTCCATCTGAAACTTGCCAAAGTAACAAATATCAGAGGGCAGAAGCAGTTCGTAGAACGATTGGGAAGTTATACCGTTCTTACGACCAGTGTGAACATGATGTCTGCAAGACAGTTGTTTATAAAACGTACCATGGATATTTGCGGGGGATTGCTTGGGTGTGTGATAACAGGAGTTCTGGCACTGTTCATAGGACCGGCTATTTATATCAAATCGCCGGGAAACATTATTTTTTCCCAGATACGAGTGGGAAAAAACGGACGCAAATTTAAATTATATAAATTCCGGAGTATGTATCCGGATGCAGAAAAAAGAAAAAAAGAACTGATGGAACAGAATCGTGTGGGTAATGGCCTGATGTTCAAGATGGAATCGGATCCTCGTATTATCGGAAATGAAAAAGGGGATGGAAAGGGAATCGGAAATTTCATCCGGAAAACTTCTCTGGACGAATTTCCACAGTTCTGGAATGTACTGAAAGGAGATATGAGTCTCATCGGCACCCGGCCGCCTACTGTAGATGAGTGGGAAAAATACGAACTCCATCATAGAGCAAGACTTGCAATTAAACCGGGTATTACCGGTATGTGGCAGGTAAGCGGAAGAAGTGATATTACAGATTTTGAAGAAGTAGTAAGGCTGGATACGGAATACATAGAGAACTGGAGCATTGGACTGGATCTCAGATTGTTGTTGAAGACCTTGATCGTGGTTCTGAAAGGCAGCGGATCTATGTAAATAAAAATAAAAACGGGATATCAGGTTATAGTTATTTATAGCCTGGTATCCCATTTTTTATTTGGTAAATTATGGGTGGTGAAAAGGAACAAAAAAGCATTAAAAGAAAAGGTATTAAAAAGTAAACAAAATAATTTGTAATTTTTTGTTGAAAAATCTTGAAATTAAAGTATAATGAAAAAAAGGAAGAATCATTACAGAAATATTTATTTAGTAATAAAAAGTAAAAAAAGTAATTATTTGTTAAAAAAACATTGTGATTTAAGAACTCAAAATAATAACAATTATTTTGGTTTCATTATGAAAATGGAGAGAGATTTATGTGTGGAATTGTAGGTTTTACCGGGAAACAGCAGGCTGCCCCGATCCTTCTGGACGGGCTTTCAAAACTGGAATACAGAGGGTATGACTCTGCAGGTCTTGCCGTACGTGACGGCGAGCAGATGGCAGAAGTCGTAAAGTCCAAGGGACGTCTCTCCAATCTGGTGGAAAAAACAGATGGCGGTAAGGCCCTGGCCGGTACCTGCGGTGTTGGCCATACCCGTTGGGCGACCCATGGAGAACCCAGCCAGGTGAATGCACATCCACATGTTTCCGGCAATTGTACCGGATCCGGTTCCGGAACGGTAGAATCGGATGTTGTGGGCGTTCATAACGGGATTATTGAAAATTATGTGGAACTGAAGGAAAAACTGCTGAAGCATGGTTACACCTTCTACAGCCAGACGGATACGGAAGTGATCGTGAAACTGGTGGACTACTATTATAAGAAATATAAGATGGGACCCGTCGATGCCATTGCAAAGACCATGGTACGTGTGCGGGGTTCCTATGCCTTGTGTCTGATGTTTAAAGACTATCCGGGAGAGATCTGGGTGGCACGCAAAGACAGTCCCATGATCATCGGGATCTCCGAGGGTGAGACCTATGTGGCTTCCGATGTCCCGGCCATTTTGAAATATACAAGAAACGTTTATTATATCGGCAATCTGGAGTTTGCCCGGCTCACACCGGGAGAAGCCTGCTTCTTCAATCTGGATGGGGAAGAGATCCAGAAAGAGACCACCGAGATCAAGTGGGATTCCGAGGCGGCAGAAAAAGGCGGATTCGAGCATTTCATGATGAAAGAGATCCATGAGCAGCCCAGTGCCGTACAGGATACCTTGCATTCGGTGATCAAAGACGGAACCATCGACCTTACTTCTGTGGGGATCACGGAGGAAGAAATAAAGGAGATCCGTCAGATCTATGTGGTTGCCTGCGGTTCTGCCTGGCACGTAGGGATGGCCGTCCAGTATGTGATGGAAGATCTGGCAGAGATCCCGGTCCGTGTGGAACTGGCATCGGAGTTCCGGTATCGGAACATGCCCCTGGATCCCAACAGTCTGGTCATGGTGATCAGCCAGTCCGGGGAAACCGCAGATACCCTTGCTGCCCTGCGGCTTGCCAAGGAAAAAAGCATCCGGACCCTTGCGATCGTCAATGTGGTAGGAAGCAGCATCGCAAGAGAAGCCGACTCTGTGTTTTATACCCTTGCCGGCCCGGAGATCTCCGTGGCAACCACAAAGGCCTACAGCGCACAGCTGGCTGCAGGTTACGTGCTGGCGGTACAGTTTGCCCGGATACGGGAAAGGATCACAGAAGATGATTATCGAAACTATATTTCCGAACTCCAGACCATTCCGGACAAGATCCGGAAGATCCTGGAGGACAAGGAACGGATCCAGTGGTTTGCGGCAAAATACGCCAATGCACACGACGTATTCTTCATCGGCCGGGGCATCGATTATGCGATCGGTCTGGAAGGAAGCCTGAAGCTGAAAGAGATCTCCTATGTGCATTCCGAAGCGTATGCAGCCGGGGAACTGAAACACGGGACCATCAGCCTGATCGAGGACGGCACTTTGGTGATCGGCCTGCTCACCCAGTCGGGATTATACGAAAAGACCATCAGCAACCTGGTGGAATGCAAATCCCGGGGGGCCTATCTGATGGGGCTGACCACCTATGGGAAATATGAAACGGAAGACCAGGTGGATTTCACCGTATATGTGCCGAAAGTGGATGAACACTTTGTGGGAAGCCTTGCTGTGGTCCCCCTGCAGCTGCTGGGATATTACGTGAGCGTGGCAAAGGGACTGGATGTAGATAAGCCGAGAAATCTGGCTAAGAGTGTTACGGTGGAATGAGAGACAAAAGAGGGAGAGAGATACAGAGAATGAAAAAGAAGAAACCCAAATGGATCCCGAGTGCCTTATCCTGGTACGACCTTGCGGTATTCCTCCTCGTGGATCTCGTGCTGTTCGTCTGTTACAAAGGTGCGGGTGCGCTTGACTGGAACGGCGTGCTGATCCAGTCTGCCCTGGCCCTGGTTTCTATCTTCGGATCCCGTTACATCGGGAAGATCTACCGGCAGATCTGGCGCTATGGCGGGATCCAGTGTTACATAAAACTGCTCCTTGCGGATGTGGCTGCATTTTTTGTTTATCTGGTGCTGGAAGCCCTGCTTCCGGTCGAACATATTGCCTTTGCAAAGCTGCTGGCCTTCTGCTGCATGAACACCCTGGGCGCCCTTGCGCTCCGCATGGTCTACCGGTATGCGTACAAATGCGGGAGCCAGGACACGGAGCTTGGAAGGCTCCTGCGGTGGCTGCTGAAAGTGTCCTCCGGCGGCCGGGTGAACACGGAACCCGACCCGGACAGCCAGAAGATCAAGATCGCGATCCTCGGTGCCGGTGCAGTGGGCGTGGGGCTTGCGGAAGACCTGCAGAACAACCCGAGGGCCCAGTATGTCGCACGCTGCTTCATCGACAGCGACCCGGGGAAAGCCGGGCGGGATATCCACGGGATCTCCGTCATGAGTGAGAACAAGGCGACCCTGGAAGAATTAAAGAGACACCATATCCAGGAAGTGGTCTTTGCGGTCCCGAACATGGAGAGCAGCCGGAAGCTGGAGCTTTACGATTACTACCAGAAAGCCGGGTTCCGGATCAAGGTCTTCGACTACCCTTCCATGGAGATCCCGGGAAGGAAGCGGCAGCTGCGGGAATTTGAGATCTCGGACCTCCTGATGCGCAAACAGAAAGAAGTCCTCAATGACCAGACCCGGGCATACTACAGGGATAAGACGATCCTGATCACCGGTGGCGGCGGGAGCATCGGATCGGAGCTCTGCCGGCAGCTGGCAAAGATGGAACCGAAACAGCTGGTCATCCTGGATATCTACGAGAACTGTGCCTACGACTTACAGCAGGGTCTGCTGTTCGCCTATAAAGGGAAGCTGGATATCCGGGTGGAGATCGCGAGCATCCGGGACAGGAAAGCGCTTGCCCGGGTGTTCCGGGAATACCGGCCGGACATCTGCATCAATGCAGCGGCACACAAACACGTGCCCCTGATGGAAAAGAACTGCATCGAAGCGGTGGAGAACAATGTGTTCGGCACCTTAAACGTCATCCGGTGCTGTGAGGAATATGGCTGCGGGCGGTTCATGATGGTCAGCACCGACAAGGCGGTGAACCCGACCAATGTCATGGGAGCGACCAAACGCATGTGTGAGATGATCATGCAGGCGTACAGCACGAGAGGCACGGTGAAATGCAGTGCGACCCGGTTTGGGAACGTGTTGGGGAGTGCCGGGTCCGTGATCCCGCTGTTCAAGCGGCAGATCCAGGCGGGCGGCCCGGTGACTGTCACCGACAAGCGGATCATCCGCTACTTCATGACCATCCCGGAAGCGAGCCAGCTGGTACTGGCTTCCGGTGCGATGGCAGAGAACGGGCAGCTCTTTGTGCTGGATATGGGGAACCCGGTCCGGATCTATGACCTGGCCCGGAACATGATCGCCATGAGCGGCATGCAGGATATCGAGATCATCGAGACCGGATTAAGGCCCGGTGAGAAGTTATATGAAGAACTCCTGGTCAAGACGGAGGAACTGGAAAAGACCGACAACGACATGATCTTCATCGAGAAAGAAGAAGCGGTCGGCATGGAGGAGCTGGAGGAAAAACTGGAGCTCCTCAGGAATGCGGTCGAAACCGATAGGGATGAAGAAGTCCGTGAAGCGATGCGGAAAGTGGTCCCGACCTTTAAGCGGCCGGAAGAAGTGAATGAGAAAGTCGCGGAAAACGGAAGGGAAAGCCACAAAGAGATGGCGTTGGCGATGTAAGGAAAAGAAAAAGGATGGAAGCAGATTATTGGTTGGGCAACCGATGTCACTTTCCATGTCACAGTCAGCTCGGCTGTCTATGAGGACGGCATCCCGGTGTTCATGGATGCCGAGCTTGACACCTGGGATATGTACAATGGATATGCAACTGGAACAGAGAATGTGTCTGCGAATCCTACAGAAGCGTGGGATCCGTGTAAGAGGATCGGCAACATTGGATAGCAGACATTCGTCTACTGATAGGAAGATGAGGTAGGGTTTGTAATAATATGAAAAACTGGTATATCCTGTTTGTCCAGACAGAGAAGCAGAGTCAGCTGTGTTTTCTTCTTGAGCAGGAAGGAATTCACGCATTCCTTCCCATGATGGAATATTATCGGAGAGATAGAAAGGGATTGGCAGAAAAGCCTATGTTCCCGGGATATATCTTCGTACAGTCAGAGTTTACTCAGAAAGAATTCGATGACCTGCTGGATTCCATGGAGGAAAGACGGTGGGGATTTATCAGACAGTTGAAGGAAGAGGGAGGTTCTGCTCTGACGGAGGAAGAGAAAGCCTTCTTCCAGTGGCTTCTGGATGATGGCGGAACAGCCCGCATGTCCTACGGATATCTGAATCCTGCCGGAAAGGCGGTCATCACCTATGGTCCATTAATCGGTTGTGAGAGACATATCCGAAAGACGGATAGGCATAACCGTTTGGTGTTGATGGATTTTGCTTTCAGGGAAGAACCGGTGAAACTGGGACTGACTATCCTGACTCTGAAGGAACTGAAGGAGCAGGAACTGTATACAGAAGAAACTGAGAGTAAGATTCTGAGAAACAAAGAAAAGGGTGCAGATAAAGTATCTGAAGAAGAGAGAGTTATCACAGTCTTTGATGAAGAACTGCAGGAAGAAGTAGAAATCGATATAGAAGCACTGATAAGCAAAATGACGCAGTTGTAGCTGGTTTACCGCACGATTGTGGAATTTGAACATAGCGGAGCTAGGATCCTCATTCCGGGTGGATGAGGAATGGCGAAGCTATGTCTTTTCGCAGTAGCAACTTATGATGGATGCTCATAATGTTGAGCACCAATCAGAGCTTTGAAATATAAGCTCACAGTGAGAAAGGAGCCCGAGATGACAAAGTTTCAGGAGCGAGTGAAAAAAACTCAGGCAGGAAAAAGGCATCAGCCAGAGATTCTCTGATGGTTATTCGAGAGATGATCGAGAGAACCTTGATTGCGGATGATGCGCAGGGAAAACAATGATTGCATATGCAATAACAGCATTGTTTTTTTCCAGCAGTGAAACATCAAACTTTTCTAAAAAGACGGTATTCCAATTTGATCTTTCCACTGATATGTCAGCAACGGAAGTGGGACCTGGTGATAGCCTTGACGTAAAACCAGTTGTATATAATGATGCGACTGAAGAAATGTATGTGTTTATTCAAGTAGATATGCCGACAACTGCAGATGGAGCTCTTTACTCATTTGATGTTGATGATATTAATATCACAATTACTGGATATGCAATTGGGACAGAGGATGTGTCTACCTATCCTGAGTATGCATGGAATGAATGTAAAACGATTGGAAATATTCAATAGTGGACATTAGTCCATTGACTTGCAGAAGAGATAATTATTTTGAGTGAATCTAAGAGGGTAGAGTTGAAATAGAATCAATCAGAGAAGAGAATTAATGACAGATTTGACGAAGAATTGTAATTTTTTCAGACTGTTAGAGTAGATGGGTATTATTACAGTGTGTAAGGTTACAGAGTTCCGACATTAAGTGTCGGCATTAGTCCCTA
>JBJENG010000075.1:0-1691 GCA_051880075.1 Blautia sp.
CTTTTAAAAACTCATATAAAAATCTTCTGCCTTTCTGTGTCCATTCTGTCTGGATCCTCACGACCGGATCGGTGCGGTTTGGATGCATATAGATTGTTCTGCTCTGGACATAACCTTTCCCGGCATAGTCGGCATATAACACCCATTGGTCATTAACTTTATACTGGATTCTCATATCATGAAGAAGCCGGTTAAATGAAACCGCGCTGTACCCATAATCTTTTGCAATCTGTGTGACCAGAACAGACGAGGGAGAATTCATGATCAGATCCAGATATGCCGCCTTTGGTGCCATATCTTCCAGAAGCATCTGCTGTTTGATCAGCTGGTCTCCAAGCTCGGTACATTGATCCTGCAATTTGGCTATCTGGGTATTGGCCAGCTGCAATGCTCTTGCCATCACCTGTTCCGGCTGATTCCATGCCTTTTCCAACTCCAGAAAATACTGGCGATACAGTTTTCCTTTCTCATTTCGAAGGAGCATACAGATGTGTTTTGCCATATCCACCGTAATATAGTGGTCTACACTACATCTGCCTCCGGTACTTTTATTCATTTTTGGATAAAAGTCCTGCCCACTCTCAAAGCCGAGAGCAATAATACGATCGATCCAGACACTGTACTGTGTCTTAATGCCCAGTGCTTCATACAATTCTCTGGCACAGATCAGCGGACGGTCATTTTTAACTTCCACTCGCAGCATTGGTATCAACACATCCGCCTCCTTTTTTCTCCCGCATTTCCTTTTGGAGCTTTGCAATACAGTATCCGATACAGGGCGTATGCTTTCCGTAAGGACAGGTTTTGCAGTTTCCTGCCTTATGATCTTCCGGCTTTTTTACTTCCTCGGGCATCAGATAGTAGCATTCCGGCAGAATACATCCTTTTTTCTGCCCCTGCCACCAGTAGCAGTAATCACAGGATTTCGGCTTATCTTCCAGATATTTTCTCCCGTCAATTTTTGCTCCCGGTAAAATCGTTCCTTTTCTTCCCATGTTCTTTCCCTCATCTTTCTAAAATGCAATAAGAGCACTCATGGATTTCTGTTCCGATCTCCACAAATGCTCTTATCACTATGAATCGTCATTATTTTGTTTCTAAGTAACTATTTTCGCTTTCTTCGAATTCCAAAAGCAGCTCCCATGCCGCAAGCACTGATACCAAGCAGGATCAGCCACAGTTTCATATTGCGGTCATCCCCTGTCTTTGGGGTATCTGCTGATGGAGTAGATGGTTTGGCTTCATCCACCATCGTTACATGCTGAACCGCTCCAGTATCTTTTACTTCAAATTCCACGTCATTGGCAACCAGATATCCATCCGGCGCAGTTTCTTCTCGAAGCGTGTATTTTCCGATTGGAAGCATTTCGATATAATGTGCCTTTTCTGTGGAAGTCCAGCTTTCCACAACCTTCCCATCCTTGTCCAGGATCGTAAGTTTAGCACCCGGAAGTTCTTTTCCTGCAATATCCTGTTTTGAGATTTCCACCTTTGTCACATCATCCTTCATCTGATGCTTCTGAATTTCAGCAGTATTTTCCACGGTAAACTCAATGCTTTCTGCTGTCACGTATCCGTCCGCAGGCTGGGTTTCTACCAGTGTATATTTCTTACCAACCACCAATTCTTTGATGATATGAGCCTCTTCTGTGGAAGTCCACTCTTCAACAGTATTTCCAGCCTCGTCCACC
>JBJENG010000076.1:0-1684 GCA_051880075.1 Blautia sp.
AACAGTAGTTTCGAATATTATAACATTATTGAAAGAAAAATGTAAATAAATGAGACTGAAAAATAAGGGGATGGCACTTGCGATTTCGTGAAAAAAAAGTTATGATATAGCAAATGAGAGTGATAAGGTGCCAATAAATAAGCAGTTGCGATTTAACAGGAGAAGCATATGGAAGATAAAAAAAGACAGAGAAGAACTGCAGGGAAAAGTAATCAGAAGAAAAAGAAGAAAATGAGTTACCGCAAGAAAGTTCAGATGATTCAGCTGGGTGCGATCAGTATTGCAATATTGTTGCTTGTGCTTGTAGGTGCCTTTGTTCTGACAAAAGTATTTGTCGGAAAAGCAGATAATACCGGACAGACCAGCACAGCGGCAGTCGGTGAAAAAGAAACGGCTACAGAGGAAACTGTGGGAACGGATGAAGCTGCACAGGCAGACGGGGAACAAAGCCAGGATGTCTCGGTAGAAACTGAGACTGGAACCGAAGGCGGAGATTCTGAACCGGAAAATACCCCGGAGGAACCTCAAAGTGTTCTGCCGGTGGAAGAAGTGAAACTTACTGTAAGCATGGTGGGAGACTGTACCATTGGTACAGATGAAAGTTTTGATATAAGAAGTAATTTTGATGCATTCTACATAGTAAAAAAAGATCCGGCGTATTTCTTTAAGGGTGTTAGTGATATTCTGGCCGCAGATGATCTGACAGTTATTAATATGGAGGGAACTTTGACAGAATCAACTGAGCGGCAGGATAAAACTTATGCGTTTAAAGGAGCTCCCAAGTATACAGCAATTTTAAATGCCGGCAGTGTGGAAGCAGCTAACCTTGCCAATAATCACAGTCATGATTATGGAGAACAGAGTTATACAGATACGATTCAATATCTGGAAGAGGCAGGAATCAACACTTTTGGCTATGACCGGACATCAGTTCTTGATATTAAGGGAGTGAAAGTGGGTCTGGTAGGAATCTATGTTCTGGCGGATGGAATGGGACGTGAGCAGCAGGTCAGAGACAATATCCAGAATGTAATCGATCAGGGAGCACAGGCGATTATTGTCAGCTTCCATTGGGGATCGGAGAAATCCAATTATCCGGACGAGACACAGAAAGCACTGGCTCATATAGCAATCGACTGTGGTGCTGATCTGGTAGTGGGACATCATCCACATGTACTACAGGGAATTGAACAGTATAAAGGAAAGAATATCGTATATAGTCTCGGGAACTTTTGTTTCGGCGGAAACCGCAACCCGGCTGACAAAGATACGATGATTTATCAACAGACATTTACTTTTGAAAATGGAGTGCTGGTGGAAGACAATGTAACAAATATTATTCCGTGCTCTGTTTCTTCTGTTCAGCAGTATAATGATTTCCAGCCTACTGTGCTGGAAGGCAGTGAAGCAGAGAGAGTACTGCAGAAAATACAGGAATTCAGTGTAGGACTTACCAGTGAATGAGTGAGGCATGCCTGGTATAATCCAGAGGCTTAAGGAAAAAACGTTTCTATACCCCGTTTTTTTAAAATTTTGGGGTATGGAAACGTTTTTCATATAATAAGAAAGTCCTTGGACTTTCTTATTATACAACAAGCCCTCCGGGCAGGATCTCCTTTCGTAACAAGACAAAGAGAAATCCCGGTAGGGGAGCTACCGGGATTTCGAGGGGAGTATAAATAAT
>JBJENG010000077.1:0-106814 GCA_051880075.1 Blautia sp.
CCCCCTGGTTTCCAGAGCCTTTTTCCATACTCTGTAATGAACGGGCTCACTGTTAATGATGACTCCGTCCATATCAAAGATTATTCCTTTCAGCATTTTTCTTCTCCATAAAGGCAAAGGTGCCGCCCTGAAGCGACACCCTTTCGTATCAACTACATGGTCCTATACTGTCTCAAACAATAATGAATCCATAAATTCCCATATTTCTTCCCGCCCTTGTTTTGTCTCTGCGGAAAAAGGAATCACTCTGGTTCCAGGCAGAAGATTCAGCCCATCCTTCAGAGCTTTTACATGTTTCTGTACCTGGCTGCGCTTCAATTTGTCTACTTTCGTAGCAATAATAATGGGTTCGTAACCATTATGCACAATCCAGTCATACATCATCTTATCATTGGCCGACGGATCATGTCGTATATCCACAAGTAAAAATACAGCTTTCAGCTGTCTGGAACGTTTCAGATAACGTTCAATCAATTTTCCCCACTGTTCTTTTACAGACTGGGAAACTTTTGCATATCCATATCCCGGCAAGTCTACCAGATACATAGCATCATTAACATTGTAAAAATTAATTGTCTGAGTTTTTCCCGGAGAAGCACTGGTTCTGGCCAGGGATTTCCGGTTCATAAGGGCATTGATCAGGGATGATTTTCCCACATTTGATTTTCCGGCAAATGCCACCTGTGGTACATCCGTCTCCGGAAGTGTGCTTGTAATTCCACACACAATATCAAGTGATACTTTTTTTATAACCATCTTCAGCCTCCTGTAAACGCCTCTTTTATTACTTCTTTCATTTCACACACAAAATGGATTGTCAGACCTTCTGTAATTTCACCGTCCAGTTCTTCCACATCCGGTCTGTTTTCAGCTGGAACAAGAACCGTTTCAATTCCGGCGTTCTTTGCAGCCAGAAGTTTTTCTTTCAATCCTCCAATTGGAAGAACTCTTCCTCTAAGGGTGATTTCTCCTGTCATTGCAAGATTGGCTTTTACCGGTATCTCGGTTACTGCTGAAAGCATAGCCGTGGCCATAGTAATTCCGGCTGAAGGTCCATCTTTTGGTACAGCACCTTCTGGAATATGAATATGTATATCATTTTCCTGGAAAAATTCCGGTTTTATACCGTAGTTCCCTGCTACAGAACGAATGTAACTGATTCCTGTCTGTGCAGATTCTTTCATAACATCCCCTAATTGGCCGGTAAGCAGGAACTCTCCTTTTCCCGGCATAAGATTCACTTCAATTTGAAGGGTATCTCCACCTACGCTTGTCCACGCAAGTCCTCTTACGATTCCTACCTGATCTGCCGCATTTTTCATCTGATACGTATATCGGGCACGACCAAGAAAATCAGAAAGATTCTCTTTCTCCACTTTCACAGATTCTTCATTCTTTTCCAGAATTCTCCGTGCAGTTTTCCTGCAGATATCTCCGATTTTTCGCTCCAGTTCCCGGACACCGGCTTCTTTTGTA
Source organism: Blautia sp. (assembly GCA_051880075.1). GTDB lineage: Bacteria > Bacillota > Clostridia > Lachnospirales > Lachnospiraceae > Blautia. The sequence continues at coordinate 1,477 of JBJENG010000077.1, forward strand.
TAACCATTGATGATTTCCCGCAGCGCTTCATCGGAAATCGTAAGCTGCTCTTCCTTCAGACCATGGGCATTAATCTGCTTTGGAATGAGATGTTCCCTGGCAATATGCCATTTTTCATTTTCTGTATAACTGCTTACTTCTATAATTTCCATTCGGTCAAGAAGAGGTTTCGGTATTGTCTGAAGATCATTTGCCGTTGCAATAAACAGAACTTCCGACAAATCCAGAGGAATTTCCACATAGTGATCTCTAAATCTGCTGTTCTGTTCAGAATCCAGTACTTCCAGAAGAGCAGAAGAAGTATCTCCTTTATAATCACTGCTGACTTTATCAATTTCATCCAGCAGCATCAACGGATTTTTCACTCCGGCCTGAATCAGTCCATTTGCAATTCTTCCAGGCATTGCACCGATATAAGTTCTACGGTGCCCACGGATTTCTGCTTCATCCCGGACTCCCCCAAGACAGATTCTTACATATTCTTTATGAAGAGCACGGGCTACGGATCTGGCAATGGAAGTCTTTCCCGTTCCCGGAGGACCTACCAGACAGAGAATCGGGCTTTCCCCTTTCTTTGTTAATGTACGGACAGCCAGAAATTCCATAATTCTTTCTTTCACTTTCTTCAGACCATAATGATCTTCTTCCAGAATTCCATAAGCCTCTTCCAGTTTTTTATTATCCCGTGTCATTTTATCCCAGGGTAATGACAGGAGTGTCTCTATATAACTACGCATGACTCCGGCCTCAGCAGGACTTCCCACTGTATTTTTAAAACGGTCGATTTCTTTTATAATCCTGTTTTTTACTTCTTTTTCCGCTTTCAGTTTTTCTGCTTCAGAACGAAACTGTTCTGCTTCAGAACGTGTATCATCTTCTCCCAGTTCTTCCCTTATGACTTTCATCTGTTCACGAAGAATGTACTCTCTCTGGTTCTTATCTACCCGTTCCTTGACCTTTGCCTGCAATTCTGCTCCGATTTCCAGAACCTCAATCTCATTGGTGAGAATAATTCCAAGTACCTCATATCGGTCTTCAATCTGCACCGCTTCCAGGATTCGCTGACGATCTTCGTATTTCATAGGCAGATGTATGGAAATCTGATCTATTACTTTTTCCACATCTTCCAGTTCCAGTATCTGACCTGCAAGATCTTTGCTGACTTTTGTATTGGAATTGCAATATCGGATAAATAATTCTTTTATATTTCGAAGCATGGCTTCTTTTATGTTGGGATCCGTTTCTTTTTTATCCTCTTCCTCAAAAACGGCTACTTCTGCATTCAAATACGGTTCGGTTTCTGTAAATCGAATCAATTCTGCCCGACTCAGTCCCTCTACCAGAACACGTACAATGTTCTTTGGCAATTTTACCAGCTGCTTAATTTCAGCAACGGTACCAATTCCATAAAGATCTTCCTGTTTTGGTTCTTCCACCTCAGGATCTTTTTGTGTGATGAGCAAAATCTTCTGTTCCTGCATCATGGCTCTTTCAATAGCCTGAATGGATTTTTCCCTGCTCACATCAAAATGAACGATCATATCCGGAAGAATTACAGTTCCTCTCAGGGCAATGGCCGGCAGATTATAAATTATGTCACTCATTTCCATGCCTCCTTAATCTTTACAGTTTCTATCATGCAGTTTCCGGTGTTCCCCGTTTTCGTCCGCCTTTGGATCTTCTTGTAGGTGGCTGCATTTCTCCACGCTGAATTTCAGCAATTCCCTTGCCATCCACCACATCCTTTGTTATTTTACAGGAATAAATTGTCTCATCGGAAGGTGTCTCATACATAAGATCCATCATGGTATTTTCCATAATTGCTCTTAATCCTCTTGCTCCTGTCTTTCTTTCCATAGATTTTTCTGCAATAGCAATCAATGCATCGTCTTCAAACTCCAGCTCGATTCCATCCAGTTCAAACAATTTCTTGTATTGCTTAATAAGAGAATTTTTCGGCTCTTTCAAAATTCTCACTAAAGCATCTTTGTCCAATGCTTCCAGAGATACCACTACCGGAACACGTCCTACAAATTCCGGAATCATACCAAATTTTACAAGATCCTGAGGCATAACTGCCTTCAATACTTCTCCCACATTTCTTTCTTTTTTGTTTTCAATCACAGCATTGAATCCAATGGACTTGGTATCCATTCTTGTTTCAATGATTTTATTCAAACCTTCAAATGCACCACCGCAAATAAAAAGGATATTGGTTGTATCAATCTGAATAAACTCCTGATGAGGATGTTTCCTGCCTCCCTGTGGGGGCACACTGGCAACGGTTCCTTCCAGAATCTTAAGCAACGCCTGCTGTACGCCTTCTCCTGAGACATCACGGGTAATGGATGTATTCTCTGATTTTCTGGTGATTTTATCAATTTCATCAATGTAAATAATACCATACTGTGCCCGTTCCACATCATACTCTGCAGCCTGAATAATTTTCAGAAGGATGTTTTCCACATCCTCGCCTACATAGCCAGCCTCTGTAAGTGTAGTAGCATCTGCTATGGCAAAAGGCACATTCAAAAGTTTTGCCAGCGTCTGTGCAAGCAGAGTTTTTCCTGATCCGGTTGGACCAAGCATCAGAATATTGCTTTTCTGAAGTTCCACATCAGAAGTACTGCCTGCCAGAACCCTCTTATAATGGTTATAAACCGCTACAGAAAGTACTTTCTTTGCCTCATCCTGTCCAATTACATATTCATCCAGAAATGCCTTGATTTCCTGAGGTTTCAGCAGATTGATCTCTGTACTTGTCTGTTCCGCATAATTCATGTTGTCTTCATCAATGATTTCCGCACAGATTTCCACGCATTCATCACAGATATAGGTTCCGCTTGGCCCCGCAATCAGCTTGCGTACCTGATCCTCTGTTTTTCCACAGAAAGAGCAGCGAACTCTCGGTTCATTTCCTTTTATTGCCATGTTATTTTCCTTTCTGTTATCTGTATTAATGGCGAAAAGACTCCCGCAGCCAAAAGCCCAGGAGTCTTATCATTCGTCTTACTTCTTATACTCAATTATACTGTCGATCAGACCATAAGCCTTTGCCTCTTCTGCGGACATATAATAATCTCTTTCCGTATCTCTGGCAACGACTTCATACGGCTGACCAGTATTTGCAGCCAGAGTCTCATTCAGTTTCTTCTTGGTTTTCAGAATCATATCGGCAACAATCTGAATTTCCGTAGCCTGACCTTTTGCTCCACCAGACGGCTGATGAATCATAATCTCAGCATTTGGCAAGGCAAAACGTTTTCCTTTTGTTCCGCCGGCAAGAAGAAATGCACCCATGCTTGCTGCCATTCCTACGCAAATTGTAGAGACATCACATTTGATATAATGCATGGTATCGTAAATTCCCCATCCTGCTGTAACGGAACCGCCAGGACTGTTAATATATAACTGAATATCTTTTCCCGGGTCTTCAGATTCCAGAAAAAGAAGCTGTGCAATAACCAGACTTGCTGTGGTATCATTCACTTCTTCTCCAAGGAAGATAATTCTGTCTTTCAGCAGGCGTGAATAAATATCGTAACTTCTTTCGCCTCTGCTGGTCTGTTCAATGACATATGGTACTAAACTCATGCAACTCCTCCTACTCTTCTGTCACGCAGGCACAACGGACTATTAATCCTCTTTATTTTCTACTACTTCTGTAACTTTTGCAGCTTCAGCTACCAGAGTAACAGCTTCCTGAACAGCTAAATCTTTTTTGATCTGTTCTTTTTCGTAGTCACCCATTACTTCTTTTAATTTATCAGCTTCCATTTTGTACATTTCAGCCATTTTTGCAATTTCTTCATCTACTTTCTCATCAGAGATTTCAATGTTTTCTACTTCTGCAACTTTTTCCAGTACCAGACGGCTCTGAATTCTCTTCAGTGCCTGTGGTCTCATCTGTTCCTGAATCTTTTCCTGATCCAGTCCTGTAAACTGATAATACTGATCAATAGAGAGACCCTGTTCCTGCATTCTTCTGATGAAATCATTCATAAGCTGGCTGATCTGGCTCTGAATCATTGGCTCAGGAATATCCATCTCTGCATTTTCAATAATTTTATCTACAACTTTGTCTTCTTTTTCACGTTTTGCAACGTCTTCTTTTCTTTCTTTCAGTTTCTTTACAATATCTTCTTTGTATTCAGCAAGTGTATCAAATTCAGAAACATCTTTTGCAAATTCATCATCCAGTTCAGGAAGTTCTTTCACTTTAATGGATTTTACTGTACATTTGAATACAGCCGGTTTACCAGCCAGATTTGCAGCATGGTACTCTTCCGGGAAAGTAACGTTAACCTCTTTTTCTTCTCCGATCACTGCACCTACCAGCTGCTCTTCAAATCCCGCGATAAAGGAATTGGATCCAATAGTCAGAGGATAGTCTGTTCCTTTTCCGCCTTCAAAAGCTGTTCCGTCAACAAAGCCTTCGAAATCAAGTGTGATCATATCACCATTTTCTACTGCTCTGTCATCTACATCCAGTGTTCTGGAGTTGCTTTCCTGTTCTTTTTTCAGTTCTGCAGCAACTTCTTCTTCTGTTACTTCTGTTCCGGAAACTTCTACTTCCAGACCTTTATATTCGCCCAGAGTTACTTCCGGTTTTACAGCTACTTCTGCTGTGAAGATAAAGGATTTTCCTTTTTCAATCTGTACTACATCAATTTCCGGCTGTGAAACGATTTCCAGACCGGATTCTTCTGCTGCTTCCGGATATTCTCTCTGAATCAGCGCATTTGCAGCATCTTCAAAGAAGATACCTGCTCCATACATTTTTTCAATCATAATACGCGGAGCTTTTCCTTTACGGAATCCCGGTACGTTAATTCTGTTTTTGTTTTTGTTATACACAGCATTGACTGCTTTTTCAAAATCTTCTGCTGAAACTTCAATTGTAAGCTTTGCCATGTTTTTTTCCAGTTTTTCTACCTGTACGCTCATTTTAAATGATTCCTCCTTGAACTCTATATGTATTTCTGCATATTAGGTATTCATGCTTATTCATACTTACAGTCATTATCACAGTATAGCACAAGGAGTTTTAAAATACCAGCATTTTTTTCAGTAAACAATGGATTTTTTTATCTGATGTGCCTTTACTTCGCCTTCCAGCTGAGCTATCAATTCCAAACCAAAGGCAATTGCTGTTCCAACTCCTCTGCTGGTCGTCACATTTCCATCCCTTACAACTTCTTCCGTACAGAGTACGGCACCTTTCAGCTTATCTTCACATCCCGGATAGCAAGTTGCTTTTCTGCCTTTCAGAATTCCATTTGCCCCTAATACACCAGGTGCTGCACAGATTGCTGCTACTTTTTTTCCTTCATTATTGAATTTCACAAGAAGTTCACAGAGCCCTTTATGTTCGCCAAGATGAAGTGTTCCCGGCATTCCACCCGGTAATACAAGAAGATCTGCTTTTTCACATTCTGCCTGTTCAAACAGACTGTCCGCTTTTATCTGAATTCCGTGAGAACCTGTCACATACAGACTATCAGAGATCGATACCATAGATACCGCTTCTCCTGCTCTTCTCAACAGATCCACTACTGTAAGCCCCTCTACTTCTTCAAAACCATTTGCAAAAAAAACACATACATTTGCCATTTTCTTATCCTCCTGTCCTGTAAAAATATTTTCTTTTCTTTCCAAATATGATATTTTATATAGTGAACCAAATCAATACGAATCATACAAGGAGTTATTGTATTATGGAAATTGAAAGAAAATATCTTGTAAAAGATCTTCCTGAAAATCTGGAACAATATGCCTTCCACAAAATTGAACAGGCTTATCTGAATACAGAGCCTGTCGTACGCATTCGAAAACAAGATGATTCTTATATCCTTACCTATAAAGGAAAAGGGCTCATGGTACGAGAAGAATACAACCTTCCTCTAAACGAAGCTTCTTATCTCCATCTGAAAGAGAAAGCGGATGGAATCATTCTCTCCAAAACCCGCTATCTTCTTCCAACAGAAAACAATCTGACCATTGAACTTGATGTCTTCGATGCACCTTATGAAGGCCTTTATCTGGCAGAAGTCGAGTTTCCGGATGAAGACTCTGCCAATCATTTCCTTCCCCCCACCTGGTTCGGTGAGGATGTGACTTTTTCAAAAACTTATCACAACAGCAATCTTTCCAATCCAAATAGCAGGAAATAGGAGTCCATCCGGGCTCCTTTTTCTCCACAATACAATATTGATTATTTTTTCTTTTTCTTCAAATCTTCCACAATCCTGTCCCACGTTTCTTCCTGACGCCTGTCCAGTTCTCTCTCCAGTTCCTCGTTCTTTTTACTTTCAAGATATCGCACATAAAGTTTCGGAATGATTCCAAGAACAGAACCTGCCGCCCGGAAGAAAACATTTCTGCTCTCCTTCCATCGCATGCTTAATTTCAATATCTGATCCATTTTCTCCCTTTTCTGCCAAATGCAAGGTATACCTATATTTTTCTACCTCCATTTTAACAGCAGAACAGGTTGTGTGCAATGATAAATATTGCAAAACGACCGGAATCAAAGCTGTCTTGTTTTCTTTACACAGGCACGTACACTTTCTATAACTGCACTGCGCATACCTTTTTCTTCCAGTATTCCAATACCTTCAATTGTAGTACCTGCCGGGGAACATACCATATCTTTCAATTCCCCCGGATGCATCCCTGTTTCCAGAACCATTTTGGCACTGCCATATACAGCCTGTGCTGCAAATTCATATGCCTGTTTCCGCGGCATCCCCTCTGCCACTGCCCCGTCCGCCATCGCTTCAATAAACAGAAAGACAAAAGCCGGTGAACTTCCACTGACCGCTCCAACTACATCCAATATGGTTTCTGATACGGTATCTGCACGTCCAAAAGAACGAAGCAGCACCATGGCTTCCTCAAGTTCATTCTCTGTTACCTGACTGTTGGGGCACACTCCTGTAATCCCTTCTCCTACCAATGCAGGAGTATTTGGCATGGTACGGATGATCTTGCAGCTTTTACCAAACTGTTCTTCCAGCCATTCCAGTTTCTTTCCTGCCACAATTGATATGATCACCTGGTTCTCTTTTATTTCTTCTTTAATTTCTTTGATTACTCCCTCACAAAACTGAGGTTTCACGGCCAGAAATACTACATCTGCATCTCTGACCGCTTCTCTGTTGTCTGTTCCGCATGAAATTCCCAGATTTTTCCGAACCCTTGCGGCAGAATCCTCTGTTTTTGTTGATGCCTTTATTTCTTCTTTACTGACAATTCCTTTTTCCAATATACCACCGATTATAGCTCCTGCCATATTTCCGCAGCCTGCAAATCCAAGTTTCATATGAATCATCCTCCTTACAGCAGATTTTTTGAAATATTGATATTTATTATCACCTTTTTTTCTCCTTTTTTCAAGTATTACCTGTGTTTTTCCTGGGATTTATGATATGATAGACGCAGTGCGGTGCATACCGCAAATTTCACTTGATATGAGGTAAAGAAGCATGAGTAAAGAATTATTTTCCGTATACCACTGTAAATCCTGTAACAAAATCGAAGTATCCCAGTATATCTCACCAGAGCAGATGGAAGAACTGGGCTTCACAGCAGAAGAACTGAAACCCAGCTGTGCGGTTACCGGAAATTATGATCTGGAAGAACTTGGACAGATGACAGAAAATGAACTCCGCCATTTTGCTTACACAGATGTGGATGGTGTAAAAGAATATCTGAAAAACCGGGCAGAAAAAGCGCCAAAATTATAAGTTTCAGGAAGAGGTTCGGGGCCATCGGTAATACCGATGGCCCCGAATCTCTTCCTTCCTCCACTAATCCAAAACTGTCAACTCTCCTGTTACTGTGTCAATCACATAACCACCAATTCTGATATCGGACGGAATCAGTGGATGATTTCTTATGGTGTCTACCGTATTCTTGACAGACTGCTCAACTGTTTCAAAACCAGCCAGCCACTCTTCAAAATTAATACCACAATATTTCATCAGATCAATGGATTCCTGAGAGATTCCTCTCTCCTTCATATGATGAATCATCATTTCACTGTCAATATGCTGTACACCACAATCCGTATGGCCAATTACCATAATTTCTTCAACGCCAAGCTCAATGATTGCCACCAGAAGACTTCGAATCACACTTCCAAAGGGACTGGTTACCACACCACCTGCATTTTTAATAATCTTCACATCTCCGTTCTTAAGCCCCAGAGCAGCAGGTAATAATTCTACCAGTCGGGTATCCATACAGGTAAGAATTGCTATTTTCTTGTTTGGATATTTACTGGCTGCATACTTTTCATATGCTTTTTCTTCGACAAATTTTTTGTTATACGCAAGTATTTCTTCAATCACGGAAATCGACCTCCTTTTATAAAAAGAATATCACAATTCCCTGTAAAAATCTATCTTTTATTCTTCTATTATTATAGAATCCTCATCGGATTCTTCCAATTTCTCAATTCTTTTCTTATAGATTTGAGCTGATATTGCCAACACCACTAAACATAATACTATAAGCCTGCAAGATATACAACAACATGAATTGTTCGTAACATTTCCTGATAACTTTCATATTGTATCAATATAGCCGCAGATACCTTTCGTATTCTGCGTAATTTTTTATTAAATTCAGGAGGAAAGATGAAAAAGAAAATCTCTATATGTATTTCTATTTTACTCGCTGCAATCTTTTTGATTACCGGATGCAGTACTCAGGAAAAAGCCAAAGAAAAAGAATCTCTTATTCCGGTCACTTTAAACGAAGTGGCACATTCCATTTTTTATGCCCCACAATATGTAGCTATTGAAAAAGGATATTTTTCAGAAGAAGGACTTGACCTGACGCTTGAAACAGGATTTGGTGCAGATAAATCTATGACTGCCGTTCTCTCTGGAGAAGCAGATATCGGATTTATGGGTGCGGAAGCCAGTGTCTACGCATATCAGGAAGGTGCCAATGATGTTGTTGTCAACTTTGCCCAATTGACCCAAAGAGCCGGCAACTTTCTAGTTGCAAGAAAAAAACTCCCAGCCTTTCAGTGGAGTGATTTAAAAGGGAAGAATATTCTTGGCGGTAGAGCTGGTGGCATGCCGGAAATGGTTTTTGAGTATATTCTCAGAAAGAACGGTCTGGATCCGCAAAAGGATATGAACATCGACCAAAGTATTGATTTCGGTTCCACTGCCGCTGCATTTTCCGGTGGTCAGGGAGATTTCAGTATTGAATTTGAGCCCTCTGCAACCGCTCTGGAAAAAGAAGGAATCGGATATGTTGTGGCCTCCCTCGGTGTAGACTCGGGTTATGTTCCTTATACTTCTTACAGTGCAAAAGAAAGTTTTATAAAAGAACATTCTGTTGTGATTCAGTCCTTTACCAATGGTTTGCAAAAAGGAATGGAATATGTATCAACACACACACCGGAAGAAATCGCCCAGGTGATTCAGCCTCAGTTTAAAGAAAGTGATCTGGAGACGATTACCACCATTGTAAAGCGTTATAAAGATCAGGATACATGGAAAGACAATGTCATTTTTGAAAAAGAGAGTTTTGAATTGCTTCAGGATATTCTGGAAGATTCCAATGCACTGAAAGAACGTGTAGATTATACAGAACTGGTCAATACAGATTTTGCCCGGTCCGCAGCCAAATAGTTACTGTTCAGACGTCCGGCAAATGCGTAGACAGTTTTGTCCTGCCAGACGCCTGAAATACTGAATGCCGTTCTTGCCTGTCTTTGTAAAAAATGATATTATGATTCTATAAATAATTATTAATCCGATCAAAATAACAGAGGAAAAATGCGAAATCAAAATCAATTACTGGAATTGTCTTCTCTGAAAGACGTAAACAAAAAAACCCTGAATTCCCTGTGGGAAAAAGGCACTGTAAGAGAATATAAAAAAGGAAGCCTTGTAGTGCGCTCCAGAGTACCTGCCGAATATGTTTTTCTGCAGTTATCCGGAAAATCCATCATCTATAATCTCACCCACGATGGAAATCGGAAAATTATTTTCATTTTCGGAAAAGGTGCTCTCCTCAATGACCACATTATGAATACACACAGTTCTGCTGTTTATTGTGAAACCATTGAAAAAAGCCGCATTTTTGCAATCCCTGTTTCTGATTTTACCAGACTGATGGAGCAGGATTTTTCACTGGTCAAAGCCGTGCTCGTTTTACAGGAACACAAATTGTGGCGTACCAGTCACCAATTGAAAAACACAATGGGCAGCATTTACATGGAACGGAAACTGGCAGCCAAACTCTGGAAGCTTTCCAGAGATTTTGGCGTCAACACAGAACTTGGAAGAGAAATCGATATCCAAATGCCCATTACTTTTCTGGCTGATATGCTGGGAGCCTCCCGGGAAACCACTTCACGACTCTGCAGTTCTCTTGAAAATTACGGTCTCATCAAAATTCTGAAAAAAAGAATCATCATAACGGATTCTGCAAAAATAGTGCATTTTTATAAAACCGGAAAATAAGTCAATTTTAAATCAAATTCTGTGATAAGCTTCACAGAATTTTTTTTGCTTTTCTGCTATTTTTTAATAAAAAGTATGAAGAAAGGAGAAATTATGGGATATCAATTATCAAAAACAGAAGCCTCTGAATTATTTCATCAGTGGGCGAAAACGTATTGCCTGTTCGCCCCAAAACGTATGAAAGGAGAAGGCTGTTTTTCTGACACGGATGTCATTCGCTATGGCCAGGTCAACCAACTGGACGAAATTGAATGGAATGTAAAATCTGAATATTCATTTAAAGAAACACTTCTTGCTATCAATGAAACACTCTTTTACTTTACGGAGGACCAGACCATGGTTCCGAAAGGTCCGGAAAAAGAGATTCTTATTTTTCTTCGTACCTGCGATCTGCATGGAGTAAAACGGCTGGATGACATCTATCTGAAGAACGGATTTGAAGATTTTTATTACAAACGTATCCGGGAAAAGGCCCATTTTATACTAATGGGATGTTCTGAAACCTGTGATTCCGGTTTTTGTGTTTCCATGGGCACCAATCGTGCGGAAAATTATGATGCCTATTTGAAACCGGACATGGATGTGGTTTACGTAGATTTTAAAAACACCTCTCTTATTCCTGCAGACATGTCCTGGTCAGCAGCAGATGTGACACCGGATTTTGTAACTGAAAACAAAGAAAAAGTAACAATTCCCAAAAAACTGTCCACTGAAAGCTTTTCCCTTACGCTCTGGAAAGAGTACGGAGAACGCTGTATCGGATGCGGAAGATGTAATTTCGTCTGTCCTACCTGTACTTGTTTTACTATGCAGGATATTTTTTATAAAGACAACCCAAAAGCCGGAGAAAGAAGAAGAGTCTGGGCTTCCTGCCAGATTGACGGTTATACCGATATGTCCGGCGGCCACAGCTTCCGGCAGAATCAGGGCGACCGTATGCGCTTTAAAGTCATGCACAAAATTTATGATTACGAGAAACGCTTTGGTTATCCTATGTGCGTAGGATGCGGCAGATGCGACGATGTATGTCCGGAATATATCTCCTATTCCACTTGTATCAATCGTCTTGCAAAGGAGGAACAGTAAAATGAAAAATGAATATATTCCTCAGTTATCAACGATCCAGGAAGTAATCCGACACACAAATCTGGAATATACCTTCCGAATGACTTTCGAAGGTGACGTAAAACCTGGACAGTTTTTTGAAGTTTCCCTTCCAAAATTTGGTGAGGCTCCCATCTCAGTCAGCGGTATCGGTGATGGCACCGTTGATTTTACCATTAGACGTGTTGGTAAAGTAACCAATGAAATCTTTGAGAATTATGCAGGAGACAAACTTTTTATCCGTGGTCCTTACGGAAATGGATTTGACCTGGAACAATACAAAGGAAAAGAATTGTTTATCATTGCAGGAGGTACCGGTCTTTCTCCTGTAAAAGGTGTAATTGATTATTTTGCTCATCACACAGAAGAAAATTCCGGCACTACCCTCATTGCAGGTTTCAAATCTCCACAAGACGTTCTGTTTCGTGATGATTTTCTTTTCTGGAAAAACCAGATTTCCGTGATTCAAACTGTAGATACTGCACCGGAAGGATACGAAGGTCCTGTCGGCATGGTCACTAAATACATACCGGAACTGAAGATTCAAGATTTATCCAACACTGCTTTTATTTGCGTAGGTCCTCCTGTAATGATGAAGTTTTCTGTACAGGAAATTTTGAAACTGGGTGCACCGGAAGAAAATATCTGGGTATCTTATGAACGAAAAATGTGCTGTGGTCTTGGAAAATGCGGTCATTGTAAAATCGGTTCCACCTATATCTGTCTGGACGGACCTGTATTCAATTACAAAGACGGTAAAGAGCTGATCGATTAGGAGGGTATTGGAATGGGATTGGATATTAACACAAAAAAACTCAAAAAAAATGCATTCCGTGTATCAAAAGTCCGGGGAATTGGTGCTTCACGTATCCGTGTACCCGGTGGATATCTGGATGCCAGAATTCTCGGAATGGTACAGGAAATTGCAGAAACTTACGGAAACGGAATCGTTCATCTTACTACAAGACAGGGGTTTGAAATTGAAGGCATTCGTTTTGAGGATATGGATGAAATCAATCAGAAGCTGCAGCCCATTATCGAAATGCTTGAAATCAACCAGACGGTTCCTGGCACCGGATATCCTGCTTCCGGTACAAGAAACATCAGTGCCTGCATCGGCAACAACGTATGTCCTTTTGCTAACTATAACACGGCAGAGCTGGCAAAAAAAATTGAAACAGCCGTATTTCCAAATGATCTTCATTTCAAAATTGCATGTACAGGCTGTTCCAACGACTGTGCCAAGGCCCGTATGCATGATTTCGGCATAATCGGAATGACTCTTCCTCAGTACGACCCTTCCCGTTGTGTAAACTGTCAGGCTTGTGTGAAAGGATGCAAAAGTTTATCTGTAGATGCTCTTCATGTTGAAAATTATAAAATTGTAAGAAATGAGGAAAAATGCATTGGCTGTGGTGTCTGTGTCACCAAATGCCCTACCAGAGCACTGACCAGAAGCCCCCAGAAATACTACAAACTTACCATTATGGGCCGAACCGGAAAAAGAAATCCACGCCTGGGAGAGGATTTCCTGATCTGGGCAGACGAAGAAAACATTATAAAAATCATTTTGAACACCTATAAATATGTAAAAGAATATATTAACCCAAAAGCTCCGGGCGGAAAGGAACATATCGGATATATTATTGACCGTACAGGATTCGAAGAATATAAGAAATGGGCTCTTGACGGGGTGGAACTTCTTCCTGAAACAGTCGTAAAAGACTGTATTTACTGGAGCGGCATTCAGTTCGACTGACAATAGAAAAAAGGATGTCTGTGTATCTTCTGCACAGGCATCCTTTCTTTTCACTATTCCCAACTGTTGATCACATCTATGATTTCCTGCTCATAATCACCTGTGAAATCTTCCTGCTTTCCACCGCTTCGTACATTGCTCTCCGCCCCATATTCACCATCCAGGAATTCCCACACATGATATCCAACGCCTCTGTATTCAAAATCAATACTTCCCATTCCGTCTTCTTCCGTATAACGAAAAGGCCACTGTTTTTCATTCAAAAAGTGCTGCATTTTCTCCAGTCTCATCTTTGTTCACCCGATTTCCTTTTCTTCTTTTTCCGTAAACACTACCTGCTCCAGAAATTCTGCCGCATCCCGAATACAATCCGGACAAGCACGAATCACGTTTCCTGTTCCAACACCTTTTAACACTTTACAGGTTACGGTCTGATTTCTTTCCATAAATTTTCTGGAAATTTCCCGGGACAATTTTCCTGTAGCAGCTTTACTGTCCGGTTTGTCCAGGTTCCCTGTGCTGTTGGAAAGTCCTGCCACCACACAAGCTCCCACAACTGCGCCACAGGTTCCTTCCATTGTTCCAAGTCCACCGCCCAGGGCTTCTGTTGCTTTAAACATGGTTTCTTCATCCATGCCTACCAGATCACAATAAGTACATGCCACTGCCTGTGCACAATTATATCCTTTTTTATGTCTTGTGATGGTTTCTTCTTTTCTTGAAATCATTTGTATTTCCTCTCTTTCTCACGCTCGTTTTAATTCTTTCATGGTTTTTATATTTAATACAACCGCCAGCAGAAAAGAAAAAATATCCGCCGCCGGCTGAGCGGCCTCAATTCCTCCGATTCCAAATATCATCGGAAGAATGAGAATCGCAGGAATAAAGAACAATCCTTGTCTGGACGCAGCCAGAAGGCTGGCTCTTACCGTTTTTCCAATTGTCTGCGTAAGCATATTATTCATAATAATCCATCCATTCAAGGGTAAGGTCATACATTGAAACCGCAGAGCTCTGGTACCAATTGCAATGACCTCCGAATCGTTTTTCCGAAAAACTGTAATCAGAGTTTCCGAAGACAAATATCCGGCTACTGCAAGAACTATCAGAACTATAGAAGATATTTTCACACAGAACCAAAAGGCCTCCCGCACTCTTTGATATTTCTTTGCCCCATAATTGAATCCACAGACAGGCTGAAACCCCTGTCCGAATCCGATCAGTGCAGAAGCTGCAAAAAACATAATCCTTCCTACTATAGACATGGCTGCAATGGCTGCATCTCCAAAAGGATTCGCTGCCAGATTCAGAGCCAGCGTTCCTACACTGCCAAGCCCCTGACGAAAAAGAGAAGGCAGTCCGCCTCCGGCAATAATCTTCAGGTTCTGGCGCAGATTTTTAAGATTTCTGATTCGTATAGGAAGGCATTTTGACACCCGCATTCCAATCAAAAGAAGAACAAAACTGATAAACTGACTGAAAACAGTGGCAATTGCCGCACCGGATACACCCAGGTCAAAAACAAAAATAAACAACGGATCCAGAAAAATATTCAAAATTCCTCCACTGGTAACACCAATCATGGCATAGAATGCATTTCCCTGAAAACGCAGCTGATTATTCAAAACAAACTGAGCCGTCATATAAGGGGCTCCCAGCAGAATAATCCGCATATACTCCCTTGCATAAGGCAGAATCGTATTAGTAGATCCCAAAGCAATCGCCAGCGGATTCAAAAAAATCTCTCCTGCCACAGTAACTACAATTCCACATAACAAAGCAAAGAAAAATCCGGATGCCGCCAACTCTTCCGCTGTTTTCGTATCTTTTGCTCCCAGACACCTGGACATGGAATTGCCAGATCCATGACCAAAGAAAAATCCAAGGGCCTGAATAATTGTCATGACCGGAAAAACAACACCCACTGCTGCTGTGGCACTGGTTCCGATTTTTGCCACAAAAAAAGTATCTGCCATATTATAAATGGAAGAAATCAACATACTGATGATAGTAGGGCCTGCCAGTTTTGAAATCAATCCAGGCAAAGGTGCAGTGGTCATCATCATAAATTTTTCTTCCTGACTCATGGATGTTTTCATGTTTTCTCACTCCTTTTGTATTCATTATACGTCTTTTTGGAAACGGGAACAAGCAAAAAGACAGGACAATCGTCCTGTCTTTTTCCAATTTTTTCTTATGCATCAATTGCCTTATTTGTCATCTTGATCACATAAAGTGTAATCAGCATAAGCACAATACCTGCCGGGAGGGCAATCCATGCAGTCTGTACAAAACCTGCAATAATATAAGTTACAAAGCTGACAGCTGCTGCCACAATGGCATATGGAAGCTGTGTAGACACATGATTTACATGATCACACTGAGCACCTGCTGATGCCATAATCGTTGTATCGGAAATCGGTGAACAATGGTCTCCACATACCGCTCCTGCCATACATGCAGAAATGGAAATAATCATAAGCTGCGGGTTGGAACTCTGGAAAATGGAAACTACGATTGGAATTAAAATTCCAAAAGTTCCCCAGGAAGTTCCGGTAGCAAATGCCAGACCGCATCCAACCAGGAATATAATGGCCGGAAGCAGTTTCATAAGGCTGCCGGCACAACTTTCCATAGCAGTACTCACAAACACAGCAGCTCCCAGACTGTCTGTCATAGCTTTCAGTGTCCATGCAAAACTGAGGATCATAATGGCAGGTACCATTGCCTTGAATCCTTCCGGAATACAGGACATGCATTCACGGAATGGAAGCACACGACGTACCACATATAATACGATAGTAATGAGCAAACCAAAAGCACTGCCGATTGCAAGACCTACAGAAGCATCACTGTTGGAAAATGCGGTAATAAAGCTTTCCCCGCTGAAGAAACCACCTGTATAGATCATTCCGATTACGCAGCAGATTACCAGACTGATAATCGGAAGTACAAGATCGATGACTTTTCCTTTTGTACTTGGAATTTCATTTTCCGCATTTGCATAAGGACGTCCTTCTGTTGTATAAAGATCTCCTTTCAGTGCATTTTTCTCATGGGTTCTCATAGGTCCGAATTCTACTCTCATAAGAACCATACCCACCATCATAACAATGGTAAGCAGTGCATAGAAGTTGAATGGAATGGCACGTACAAAAATAGAAAGTCCATCTTCGCCTTCGACAAAACCGCTGACTGCAGCTGCCCAGGAAGAAATCGGTGCAATGATACAAACCGGTGCAGCAGTGGCATCAATCAGATATGCCAGCTTTGCACGTGAGACATTCTGCTTGTCTGTTACCGGACGCATAACACTTCCCACTGTAAGACAGTTGAAATAATCATCAATAAAGATCAGAACACCCAGTAAAATCGTAGCAAGCTGTGTGCCTGTACGGCTTTTGACTTTTGACCCTGCCCAGCGTCCGAAAGCTGCGGAACCTCCTGCTTTATTCATAAGACACACCACTGCACCAAGAATAACCAGGAAAATCAGGATTCCCACATTGTAACTGTCGGAAAGAACACCAATGAACCCATCCTGCATCAGATGTACGATCGTTCCTTCAAAATCAAATCCTGAATAAAATAAAGCACCGACCAGAATTCCCACAAACAGGGAACTGTATACCTCTTTGGTAATCAGTGCAAGAGCAATGGCCACGATTGGCGGAACCAATGCCCAGAAAGTTGCATACATGGACGGTACATATTCTGCAGCCTCTCCCTCAGAAGCAAATACCGTTACTGTACACAGAAGTGTCAGCATGGCTGCAGCCACTGTCCATACAAGCAGTTTTCTTTTTCTGCTCTGCATAAAAATCCCTCTCTTTCTTTTGACTTCTTAAAAGAAAAACCATGAACGGCTCCCTCTATGGAGAACGCGCTCATGGTGTCAATCCCAAAATTCAGCGATAGCGCTCCACATTTCGTGACAGTACACAGCATCTTCTGCTGTATCCCAGGAATTTTGCTTTGGGTGAAGCGAAAATCCCTTCGGCAGTCTCCCCTTTCTTTCCGAACCGGCACCCCCGTACATCCGGAAATACTCTTGAATCCTGCGCCTCTATCTTTGCCGTTCCTGGCTTCAGCCAGAAATCAATTCTAAATTATACTCTGTAATCATACCATCATACCGGAAAAATTCCAATAGATTTTCGACATTTTTTCATTTTTTTCAACTGGGAAATAATAGTAAATATCCTTATTTCTTTATTGTTTTCAGAACTTTCCCATGTTAAAATATATATATCAGATATAGCAGAAAAGGAGGGAGATTTATGGGGAAACGGATTATCACCATTAACAGAACTTATGGAAGCAATGGAAGACTTATAGGAAAAGCTCTGTCTGAAAGGCTCAACATTCCTTTCTATGACAAAGAGCTGATTGAGCTGGTCAGTCAGGAAAGTAATATTCCTGCAAAGACTCTGGAAAAGGTAGATGAAAAGCGTGCAAGCCAATGGCATTTTCCACTCAAGGAAGCTATGCAGATGGATCCCCAGTATCATTTCCGCCCTATGAATGATGTTCTGTTTGAAGCTCAGTCTGCCGTAATCCGCCAACTGGCAGAAGCAGAAGACTGTATCATTGTAGGAAGATGCGCCGATTTCGTTTTACAGGAGAAATGCCGTTCCGTCTTTATTCATGCACCTTTTGATGCCCGTGTAAAAACTGTATGCGAACGTCTGGGCCGTGAAAGTTCCAGTTCCAGAAGACTTGTAAAAAAAATCGATAAGGAACGACGTTATTATTATGAGTATTTTACCGATTCGAGATGGATGGATCTGAGCCATTATGATTTATGCATCGACAGCAGCAAATTCAAAACCGAACATATTTTGAACATGCTGGAAGCATTGTATAAAGATATCTGATGATCTATCCATTCTTCAAGAAAACCAGACGAAACCTGCAAGTGTGTTTCGTCTGGTTTTCTGTGATACTCTTCAATCGTTTATTCAAACGAAAATCTGTCTCCTGATGGTTTTTCTCCTGTCTGTCTGTCTCCGCCTCTAAATCCGCTTTTACCGTCCATCTGACTCATTCCTGCAGTGGTGTTCACTTCATCCAGAGTCACTGTCTGGCTCTCCTCTCCTGCAGTGAGCGTATAGGTGTTTCCCTGTTTCAGTTCCGGACAGGAAAACACAATACTGGAAAATGCTTTGAAACTTTCAAAGGTGTAAATTTCTGTTCCATCTTCTCCGGATACCATCACTTTTGTACCTGCTCCCTGCTGCCCGGTCAGATTCCATAAGACAGCGCACTGAGAGGAAGAACTGCCAAATCCCTGCGCCATACCAGAGCTTCCTGCTGCCACAACCATTCCTCCTGTAATCGCAGCACCGCCGCCATAATCCAATGCACCATTTCCATTGGATACTGATCCGTTCACAGTAATCGTTCCTCCATCTACAAACAGACATCCATTGGAATCCAGCCCATCTCCTTCTGCATTTACTTCCACGCTGCCTCCCGTAATCTTAATATAAGCATTTTCTTCCACAGCCATAGGATCTTCGCCTCTTCCCCCTGGCACATCTGCCTGTTCCGTATTCGTTCCTGGTTCTGCTGCATTGATTCCGTCATCCTCTGCCTGAATGGAAACTGTTCCTCCATTAATTACCACACGGGTTCCTTCCAGTCCTTCATAAGATGAGGATATAGTAATTATTCCTCCGTTAATGACCATATCCAGATCTGCATGCATCCCGTCATCTCCGGAAGCGATCTCCATTTCTCCTCCATCTGTCACAATACTTCCGGAAGCATGAAATCCATCCTCTCCTGCATCAATCTGAAAAGAGCCTCCTGCAATATAAATATTTCCAAGGGTGGTATTCTCCTCATTTTCTGAATTTACCGCTTTTCCCTGCGTTTTTAATATAAAGATTCCATCAAGAATCTGAATCCCGTCTTTTCCGGAAAGACACTGTTTTACCGCATCTACAGAAATGGTTCCCCCCGTGACAGTCAGGTCATCTTTTGAGACAATTCCGTGAGCATAATTGGCCTCTACCTTCAGACTTCCCTTTCCATTAATAGTCAGATCTGCCTTTGAAAACACAACGCCGTCTATGGAATTCTCATCCATATCCTGATAGGTATTTCCACTGCCAAGATAGTTCTCTGTATTCTCTGCTAATGTAAGAAATACCTTATCTGCATTCTTCACATACAAGGCTGCTGAGGTTTCCCTGTAAATCTCTGAACCATTGAATACAATCTGTACTTTGTCTGTATCCCCTGCATTTACCACAATCTGTCCATCTGAAAGACTTCCGGAAAAAATATAAGTCCCTTCACTGCGAATCGTAATTATTTGTCCATCTATATCAACTCCGCTTCCTTCTGCAGTATCTCCTTTCAGAATAATCTCCTTCGCAGTGTTTATGTCATAATTACCTGACTGATCCCGGTCTGTAAATTCCGTATTCACCTGAGACTGGGTCAATTCCAGATTTTTATCTACTCCTTCTGTACTTCCTGTTCCCCGCATAGCCACCGGTTTCTTTGCCTGTTGTGCTTCTGCTGTTTTTTCCTGCTCAGAATTCTCTGTAATTTCTGTATTTTCGCCGGTCTGACAACCACTAAGAAATCCGGAAACAGTCAGAACACCAACAAGGATCCAGGCTGCTTTCCTTGCTGCTTTTCCATAGACTATATTCTTTCTTTTATACATTATAATTCCTCTCTTCCCATATTGGATCTGCTGCATAAGATCTCCAGATTTCCGTTTCTGCAGCGCAATTCATCCAGCATGGCTTTTTCCGCCTCTGCCCTTTTCATGGTAATAGCATATTCCAGTTTAAAAAGGCTTCCCATATTTGTGGTTTTTACCTGGATTAATTTCCATTCTTTCAGATAAGTGTCAAATACAGAATCAAATACTTCCGTATAATCAAGAGATTCCGGAATAGTAATTCGAAGAAGCCGCTCTCCTTCACTTTTTTCTCCAAATTTACTGAGATTCATCAGAAGCCCTGCCAGCCCCAGAATCATAACAAATACTGCTGCAGTTCCGATATAGCCCATCCCTGTAGCAAGACCTGCCGCCATAGCAAGAAAAATACTCGAAATCTCTTTTGCTGTTCCCGGAACAGAACGAAAACGCACAAGGGAAAAAGCACCCATCACTGCCACACCAGTTCCAAGACTGCCGTTTACCAGCATAATCACCATCTGTACAATGGCCGGCATAAGTGCAAGAGTTACAACAAATCCTTTTGTATAAGTATTTCTGTACATATGCATACAGGCAATGAGAACTCCCAGGATCAGAGATGCTGCCGTACATGCAAAGAACGCTCCTGTTGAAAAAAATGAAGCCGTATTATCTGCTAAAATTGACTGAAAAATTGAATCAAGCACAATATTTTCCTCCGTTTTTCCTGATTTTCTGCGTCTGCTGCATTTCATAAGCCTTTCCGTATTTAGAAAAAGATGCAGGATATAGTTCCAGTTCATCCAGAATCTTCCCAAGCCATACTGGCATGGCTCCAGGAATTTTAATTTCCATAAGGTACTGGTTTTCATCCAGTATAGAATTCCCCCACGAACCTTTCTGAAGTTTTAGCTGGTAATCTCTCCAGAGAATATTCCAATCAAACGTAACACGAAGTTCCGGTTTTTCCACATCATACAATGCAATTCTGTCATAGGAAATGTACATATTAGGACGAATTTCTCCGTAATAGTTCAGAAACCAGTCAATCTCCCGCAGAACCTGACTTCCTTTTTCCGGTTTTCTGCCTCTATACAGATATTCCTCTGCTGCCTCAAGACCCATAGTTTCTCTTCTCTTATATACGACTCCTTTATACTTTTTCTTCAGTTCCACAAATACCATACTATCTTGCTCGGGCACTCCATAACTGCGCAGCCGCAGCTTTTCTTTATATATCGGCTTTTCCATAGATGCCCGTATAATCCTGGCACTTGGCGTATCAAAGTAAATATTGCATATGGTCTTTTTTCCATATTCATCAGGAATCAACCGTCTTTCCGTACACAATTTCAGATTTTCATATTGCTCCTGTGATAGAAGATATTTCTTTTCATATCTTTCAAAAGTCATCTGACAATTCTGCATGTTTTCCTCCTTCATAACATTATGATTTCTAAAAGCTTATTTTAATGGAATTTTTACAGTAAACAAAATTCCATTTTTTTCTGCCTTTGCCATTATCTTTCCTTTATGTGTCTGTACAATGGCTTTGGCAACAGACAATCCGATCCCATAACCACCGGTCTGTCTGGAACGTGATTGATCTGTCCTGTAAAACCGGTCAAAGAGCCGGCTCATATCGTCCTGAGAGATAATTTCCTCACAATCGTTATAAAACCGCATTACTGCACATCGGTCTTTCCGTTCCAGTTCTATTCGGATTTCGCCTCCCTTGGGTGTGTATTTCACAGCATTATCCAACAAAAGGGTACAAAGCTGCCGGATACTTTTTTCATCTCCGTGAATATGCAGGTTTTCATCCAATTCTGTATAGATTTTCTGATTTTTCGAATCCAATACAACACTGAAATTTTTAATAGTTTCTTCCACAATCGGATTCACACAAAAATCTGTCATCTGTGTCTGAATCCCCGTTTCATCCATCTTTGCCAACATCAGAAGACTGTTAATCAATTCCGTAAGCCGTCCCACCTGATTCCTGATACTTCTGGTCCACTCACTTTCTCCTTCACACATTTCTATCACTTCCGTATTTGCAGAGATAATTGCTACCGGTGTTTTCAATTCATGTCCGGCATCTGTCAGAAACTGTTTCTGCTTTTCCATACTTTCCATGACCGGACGGACTGCCCGTCTGGAAAACACCGTCACAAGAATAAATACCAGTGCAAGACATAAAATTGCCACCAGAAGAGAAACCAAGGCAAAATTTCCAATGGACTGAAAATTATTTCTGCAATCCAGATAAACATACAAAATACTTCCATCTTCCTGCTCTGCCGCCAGAAACTGGTATCTGCCATGATATCCCGATTGTTTTCCCTTCTCCTGATATTCTGCTGTCCACTCCTTTGCTTCTGTCTCTGTCACAGCTGCCACATGACTCATATCTGCTGTCATTTCTTCTGTTTCATTGCTGTCGCAGAAAATGGTAACAGTAAAATACCTTGTCTCAAAAGGTGTTTCTTCGGACATCCCATAATCAAACCAATATTTTTTTTCTTCACCGGAACTCTCCTTTTTGTCCGGAAATAATATCTCCGAGTCTCTCTGTTTCCCTTTCTCTTCTGCCGGATCTTCCCGTCTCCCCATTTCTTTTGGAAAAATCCCTCCATTGTCTGCCAGCATATTCAGAAGCATAGAAGATTTTCTGTTTATCTGATAAATATTGATTCCGTTAATTCCACCCACTACCAGGGTCAGTACAGCCACCAGAGACAACATAGCAATGAGGACAAATTTTCTCTGTAATCTTTTAATCATCTTTTTCTTCCTTCTCCAGACGGTAACCGATTCCTCTTGCTGCCTTTATGCAAACAGGAATCTGAAGATTCTGCATTTTTTTCCTCAGATTAGACAGATATACCCAGACTGCATTCATCTCCGTTTCCGTATCATACCCCCATATTTTTCCGATAAACTGTTCAGCAGAGATAAAAGCATCCGGTTTTCTCATCATCATCTCCAGCATCTGGTATTCTTTGCTTCCAAGCCGTACTGACTGTTTTTCATAAGTAAGTTCGAAGCTCTCTCTGTCAAGGGTCATTCCTTCGAATTCCAGTCGGTTGGATTCTCTTTCTGATTTGCGCCTTGTCATGGCCCGCACCCTTGCCAGCAATTCTTTCATTGCAAAAGGTTTTGGAAGATAATCATCTGCTCCAAGATCAAGGCCCAGTACCCGGTCATCCACTTCACTCTTGGCAGTCAGCAAAAGTACCGGAACCTGATTTCCTTTTTTCCGGAGAGCTTCCAATACTTCCAGTCCACTCATTTTCGGCATCATAATATCAAGGATAATTCCGTCATAGTCTCCTGTATCTGCCCAGTCAAAAGCATCTGCACCGTTATATACAATATCAACGGAATAATGATTGTGAAGAAAAACTGCTTCTAACGCATGGGCAAGTTCTTTTTCATCTTCTGCAAGCAATAAACGCATATTCCATTCCTCCCGTCTTTGTTTTTACAAGAATCATTCTAGCATAGAAACCTTAATCCAGCCTTAATATAATTTTGAACAATAATTCACATTTAGAAAATGGTTCCGATGGCAGAAAACGACTCTCTACCCATCCACCAATCAGTTCGCAGAGAATTCTTCTGAAATATTCATGCCGAGGATAAAACAGGAATATTGATTTTCAAAAAGAAAAGACTTTCCTCCCCGGAAAGCCTTTTCTTTTTCATTTTATATCACTTCTTACCACTCGATCAGCGCAGCTCCCCAGGTAAGACCGGCACCAAAACCGGACATCAGAATTTTCTGTCCCGGCTCAAACATCCCTTTTCTGTTCATCTCATCCAGAAGAATCGGAATGCTGGCTGCAGAAGTATTTCCATGGATAGAAAGGTTCATAGGAAATTTTTCCTCCGGCACATGAAGTCTTTTGGCCACAGACTGTATAATGCGGCTGTTTGCCTGATGAAGAATATAAAAATCAACCGCTGCCCGATCCGTTCCTGTCTTTTCCAGCAGCTGTTCCACACATTCCGGAACTTTTTTCACTGCAAATTTAAATACCGGCTGACCATCCATATGAAGATAGTCTGTCTCCTGCTCACCTTCACAGAGAAGATTTCTCATTTCCCTTGTACGGCAGGTCAACACATGACCTCCATCTCCATCAGATCCCTGTATCATATCAATAAAACCTGTTTCTTCGGCTTTCACTACGACAGCACCTGCACCATCTCCGAAAAGCACACAGGTACTTCTGTCTTTCCAGTCAATGACTTTTGACATGGTTTCTGCACCGATAATGAGCGCATTGGTATACATACCGCTGCTGATATATGCCTGAACCGTACTTAATGCAAACAAAAATCCGGAGCACGCGGCACTTAAATCAAAAGCGGTTGCATTGTGTGCCCCCAGCGCATGCTGTACCTGACAGGCCGTATTCGGAAAGAACATATCCGGTGTACAGGTAGCTACTACAATCAGCTGAAGTTCCACAGGCGCCATATTTGCATCTTCCATGGCTTTCTTTGCTGCCTTCACTGCAAGTGAGGTAGTATTGTCTTCTCTGGCAATTCTCCTTTCCCGGATTCCGGATCTGCTGGAAATCCATTCGTCATTGGTATCCACGACTTTTGCCAAATCATCATTTGTCACAACATCCTCTGGTACTGCACTTCCTGTTCCTATTATCCTTGCTTTCATTTTTTTACCTCTATTTTCAAATATTTTGATTATCAAAGCATTATATAGCAAGTATACAAAGAAAGAGAGCATTTGTCAACCCAAATGCTCTCTTTCATCTTTATATATTTTTTTTATTTCTCTGGACAATTCCCGATTCAGATCATCCAAATCCACAACACCACCGTTTTGTTTCTGCCTGGTGTCTGTACGAACCGTTTCCTGTTTCTGTGCAGTTCTCCTTATCTGACCTTCCTGAAGGGATTTCCTGTCTTCCGGAGTATGATTTGTATTTTTCCGGTCTGTATTACGATTCTTTACAGTTCCTGTACGGTAAACTGTTTTTTTTCTCTTTTTCCTTCTTCCCGGAAAAGAGGGAAAGGACGGCAAAGATGGTAAAGATGGCATACTCCTTTTTTTTCTTCTTCCGGATTTTTCCCATCGGTCTGCGTCATCTCTGCGCGCACTTCTTCTGTGCCGCAGATAAGGTCCTGCCTGAAAAGCAATTCCCAGGCCTGCAAGAATCAACCCCAGAATCCAGGTTCCCAGACTCTTCTCCATATCGGTAAGGATAAACAGTGCATTTACAGCCCCGATACCACCGCAGATTCCTGTGATTCCTATAATCATGATTCTCTCATACCCGATTGCCATCGTCGCTGCAAATACAGCCACGATCAAACAGATCAGCCTGCTTGTTCCATCCATGGATGTAAAAAATGAACCGGTGAGAAGATATACCAATCCCGCACATAAAAGAAAAATTCCCAGCTTATAAAAAATCCAGGCAATAATACTTACCACAACAGCTCCTGCCAAAGCCGCTGCCAGCATATATTCCGTTCCGAAAAAATAATAGGCAGCTCCTGCTCCTGCCAAAGCTCCTGCAAAAAGTCCCAGAAGACTTCCCCATACTTTTCGAAGTCTATATCCCATAAAACAGTTCAACAGGGCAAATACCAGACCTGCCAGCATAATCCCTGTTGTATACTGCCGTGTGATATTTCCCAAATGATCCATAATCGTATTAAGTATCTGCGTTGTATTCATATTTCATCACCTCGCACATTACCTTAACACACATATGTGAAATCCACAAGCGATTAAGTATTAATTTTTTATTTCTTTTCCTTTAAGATAAGAATGGCGAATGTAATATAAAGTTTCTTTTTCTCCCTTTTTTGCCAGCATACGAAGAAGAAATTCCAGATGTTCATTGGTCTGTTTATGGACAAACCAGAGTTTTTCCTTACTTCTCATAAAATATTCCAGGGGTGCCTGATCGGTATACGTTCCCGGATTATAGACCCTGGAAGCACAAATTCGGTCCATAACCATTTCCGCAATATATTTTCTTGGCATGGGAACACCCTGTATGATGGTATCGCAGTTGATTCCATAATCCACCCAATGTTCAAAATGATGTTTGTTTCTTCCATAATGATGAATCCAGGATGTAGACAGACCGGTGTCTTCTCTTTCTGCATTATTCGGACTCCGGTTTCCCTGATAATACTTACATCCCACCGAGAACTCTGTCCAGGAATACTTTGACAAATCATGGAGAAGCCCCTGCCGGTACAGACCGATCCGGAAACAGTACTTCATAACCATCAGTTTATGTTTTGTAATTGTTTTAAAATGACCCCAGATATGCATTACTCCAAATCCTGCTTTCCAATTAATAAAGCAATGGTTCTTGGCGGAATTTCCACATAGTCTTTCTTCTCTGTTGTTTCTGTTGTTTCTGTTGTTTCCGCCTGTTCCGCTTTTTCTTTTTTTTGTTCTTTTCCTTCTTTTTCTTCTTTTCCCGGCTGTTCATCTACGGTTTCTTTCTTCAGTATAATTTCTTCTCCGCTTCCCAGAAGAAGGGACCAGGAAGCTCCCTTTGGAAGCTTTGGAAGTGCAAATTCATACTTTGTCCAGTAAAGATTATAAGCAGCAAAAAGCATCTGCCCTTTTTCTCCTGCATAATCACCACAATACATGATGCCCATATGGCGATAACCTGCTTCACAGGGTGCATACCAGGCCATTGAACTGTGATAAGATATATCCGGATAACCGAAGGCTTTATAATCCGAACCTTTCAATTCCTCTTCCATATGAAGGATTTTGTGCTCTTTTCGTATCCGGATTGCTTCTTTTACAAACTGAAACAGCCCCTGATTGCTGCGAAATGCTTTCCAGTCTACCCAACCGGTTTCATTGTCCTGACACCAGGCATTATTATTTCCACTCTGGGAATTTCCAAATTCATCTCCTTGATAGATCAGAGGTGTTCCCTGACTGAACAGAAGAAGCAAAAATGCGTTTTTTACCTGCCGCATACGAAGGTCACGTACCGTTTTCTTCCGACTTTGACCTTCTACCCCGCAATTCCAACTGCAGTTATATTCCATACCATCCCGGTTTTCTTCTCCGTTTGCTTCATTGTGTTTTTCATCATAAGATACCAGATCCATCATAGTAAACCCATCCTGGTCTGCCATATACGTAATGACTCCGCTTTTCTTCGGAACCCGTCTGTTTCTGTACTGAAACTCTCCGATCATATTTTCATCACTTTTCAGAAGATGACGCATACAATAGAGAAATCCCTCATTATATTCTGCAATATTCTTAAAGGCCGGCTTCTGTTCATTGTATATTCTGTTCTCGTCTACATTGGAAAACATCAGCTTTGTCTTTGCCAGCAGAGGATCTTTTGCCAGAACCTCCTGACTGATTCCCTGGCCGATCAGATGGAATCCGTCTATATGATATTCTTGTTTCCAGTATCTGAGAATCTCCAGCATCATAGAGGGACTTACACTTCCGTCAAAATAAAATTCCATCATGCATTCCAATCCTGCCTGATGCAGAGCATCTACCATATGGCAGAATTCCCGCATAGGATTTTCTGTTGAAGAATACGATGCTTTTGGCGCAAAATAACAGGCATTTCCCGTATATCCCCAGTAATTCACCTGATTCTGTGCAATTTTCTTTCCGTGGTGCCTTTCTTTTCCTGTTTCTTTCCCGGAAATTTCACGGAAATCATAAGCAGGCATCAGAAGAAGTCCTGTAATTCCAAGTTCTTTTAAATAAGGAATTTTCTGTTCAATTCCTTTAAAGGTTCCTTTTTTTCTGACCCTGGAATCTTTTTGTTTCGTGAATCCCCGCACATGAAGCTTATAAAAGATGCTGTCCGAAAAAGGAACCGGTTGAAAATTCTTATCTTTCCAGTTGTAATGTTCTTTTCTGAACATACACCGGATTGCATTGGAATCTTCTTTTATTTTCTCATCCCCGAATTTCTCTGCTCCAACCAGACAACAGGCCCATGGATCCTGAAAAATCCTTTCTCCTGCCCGGTAATTGTATTCATATTTCTCCATAGAAATACCGGATACCAGAACAGCCCGCAGATTTCCGACTTCTTTTTCTTCTGTTACCGGAACTATAAAATCCGGCTCTGTATTTCCCTTTTCATAGAGAAGCAGTTCTATCTCCTCTCCTTCATCCACACACACAGTAAATTCATATCCCTTACCCCTTTTTATAACACCCGGCTGATCAGGATATACCGGTACCGCCTGGATATTTTCTGTTCTTTCTTTTTCGTTTCTGTTATAATTCAAGCCGTTCACCTCATTTCAATCTTTCCTGCTCCCTGCATAATACTTCCATACGGTCATGGACAGCGGGTGCATCACTTTCATCTGTCATGGTAACAATAGTATCACTGGCCATAAGTATGGTATGACCTTTTGGAATCAGTTCCGTCCCGTTTCTCTGAATAGATACAAGCAGACAGTTTTTCGGCCATTCAATCTGCTGAATCATCTTATTCTGCAGTTTGCATCCGTGACGCACCACATATTCCTGCAGAATTTTTTCTCCTGTCTTCTTCGGTGTGGGGATTCCTCTTTTTTTCAGAAGATTTGCCAGAAGACTTTCATAAATCGGTTCTGATTTTAAAGCAGTGGCAACCAGATAAGCCACGATGGAAACCAAAGACAGGGAAAGCATCTGGCTCACACTTCCTGTCATTTCAAAAATAAGAATAATCCCTGTAATTGGAGCACGCACAATTGCCGTAAAGTATCCTGCCATGGCGAGTACTACAAAATTATTCAGATAAACTGCATCCATTCCAAGATAAGTTATGGCAAAGGAAGCATATGCACCTCCGATCAGAGATCCCAGAACAAGAAGCGGAAAAAAGATTCCACCCGGTGCTCCGGACCCAAAGGAAATAGAAGAAAACAACAGCTTCATCACGAACAACACAAGAATTCCCTTCAGCATCATATTTCCTTCTGTAACCAGATCAATGATATTATGCCCGCTTCCCAGGATTTCCGGCATGGTCATCCCCAAAACACCTGCCAGAAGAAATGGAATCAGAAGACGTACCATTTCACATCGGTTTCCTTTTATTTTTCCGAATAATTCCTGGGTTTTTAATGTAACCTTATTATAAAAGGCTCCAAGAAGCCCAAGAATGATTCCCAATACAACAATATGTCCATAATATTCCGATGGAATGGCTCCGGACACAGTAAATTGAAATACCGGACGAAAGCCCAGAAATTTCGCTGAAATGTAATCTGCCGTAATCGACGCAGTCATAACGGAAATCAGTACAGATACAGAAAAATTTTTGTGAATTTCTTCCAGAGAAAACATGACACCTGCCAGCGGTGCGTGAAAAGCAGCGGAAAGACCGGCACTGGCCCCGCAGGTGATCAGATATCTTTCTTCTGTCTTTCCCCTTCCCAGTATCTGAGAAACTGCTTTTCCTGACATTGCTCCGATCTGAATGGAAGGGCCTTCTCTTCCAAGAGAAAGTCCTCCAAACAGACATAAAAATCCTCCCATAAATTTCGCAGGCAACACTTTCCACCAGGGTTGGTTGATCTTTCCTGCCATTTCCCCCTCCACCTGTGGAATACCGCTTCCGGAAATAAGCGGTTCAAATCTCACCAGATATCCTACGATGCCTGCCAGAAGAACAAGCACCACAAACCAGATTCCTGTTATAAAGGGATATTTCTGACCCAGAGCCAGAACCTGATTCAGACCTTTCCCGGCATATTCCAACAGAATCCGATAAGCCAACACTACAAGGCCGGCCACAATTCCCACCACAAATCCTTCTATCGTAAGAATGGATTTAAAATGTTCCGCACGTTTTATCAAATGGGAAGTATTTTCTTTCAATTTTTTTCCCCCTCTTTTGTAGAATTACTTTTTTCAGACAATTCCATTATACGTGTACACAGTAAAAATTGCAATCGCCAATTGGCAATGGTTGCAATCTTTCCTGCCATCTGGTAGTATTAAACCATGACACAAAAAAGAAAGAGGTAAAATACATGAGCGAAGAAACATTTTCAACTAATATCGGCAGCTGTAATCCAAGCGACTGTGCTTCCTGCACTTCCAACTGTTCCAGCGCAGGCGGTGCTTCCCTCCTGCGTGTTCCCAATCCTACCATCAAACTGACTCTGGATGATGATTCTATTCTGGAATGTGCAGTTCTTACTACTTTTGATGTGGAAGGTTTTGGTGAATACATTGCCCTGGTTCCTCTGGATGAAAAAGGCAAAAATACCACCGGAGAGACTTATCTGTTCCGTTATGCACAGGAAAACGGCAATCCTGTAATCACCAATATCGAAAGAGAAGATGAATACATGGCAGCTGCTCAGAGTTTTAATGATTTTATTGCCAATCTTCCAAGTGAAAAAGACGCTGAAGAATAAGCGTCACTGACAGGGGGTAATGTATTTGAAAAAAACAGAAATCTGGGATAGCCATGTCCATCTCTTCCCTCCGGAAATTTATGAAAACTGGGAAAAATACGCAGCACGTGACAACTGGTTCGCACTTCTGACCAGAAAGCCGGAAAACGGCAAAGGCACGGAAGAAGCCTGGGCAAATGCGGAAGAAGCCCTGGACTGTGCCGAAAAAGCCGGTATATACGGCCTGGTCATGCAGGGCTGGTACTGGAACGATGAGGGTCTGATGACCATGCATAACGATTACATGGCCGATATGATGAAACGTCATCCAGACCGTCTGCGTGGATTTGCTTCGATTAATCCCAAATTCGGTAAGAAGGCAATTGCTGAAATCGAACGGTGTGCCAGACTTGGTTTCTCCGGTATCGGTGAACTGGGCCCCGGGGGAAATGGTTATGATTTTAATGATCCTGATTTTATTGAAGTACTGGAATGCGCCAATGCCCTTCATCTGCCTGTGAATATCCACTGCGGAGAACCAGTGGGACATCCCTATCCCGGAAAAGACACCACGTCACTGGCACCTTTGCCGGGACTGATTCGCAAATATCCGGATCTGATTTTTATACTGGCTCATATGGGCGGCGGTCTGCCCTTTTACGAAATGAACCCGAAGTACAGGGGAAAATTCAACAACGTCTATTATGATACCGCTGCAAATCCCCTGCTGTATCATATCAGCAGCTTTCGAGCCGTGATTCAGATGATCGGCTGCAGACGTCTGCTCTATGGCAGTGATTTTCCCCTTCTTCTCTATCCATCCAAGAACAGAGAAATGGATTTTTCCATGTTTGTCACACAGATTCGGGAGGAAGCCGGACTTGCACCTGCAGAGTGGGACCGGATCATGGGAGAAAATCTGAAAGAACTGTTAAACATCGAACCGTAAAAAGCAAAAGACTTCGTGACCAATTAATGATCACGAAGCCTTTTTATTTATACAAGACTTGGAATCTGTACTTCCACATCTACTTCTTCAGAATAGTCCACACCATCCATTTTGAATCCGAACATCTGATAAAAATCCTGCCAGTATCCTTCAATATCCGAAATCTGTTCCACATTCTCTGTAGTTACTTCTTTCCAGCATTTCATAACTGCATCCTGTACTTTATCTGAGAGTTCCCAGTCATCCATACGGATCCGTCCTTCTTCATCAACCGGAATAGTTTTTGCAAAAAGTTTTTCATGAAACAGACGGGAAATCTGCTGAATACATCCTTCGTGTGTTCCCTGCTCTTTCATTACTTTATAAAGAATTGCAAAATACAGAGGCACAATAGGAATTGCAGAACTTGCCTGAGTTACCAACGCTTTATTTACGGAAATATATGCTTTCACATCATTGTATTTCTCATTCATCTCTTTTGCAGTCTTTGTAAGATGTTTCTTTGCCTGTCCAATGGTTCCATCATTATAGATAGGGTAAGTCAGTTTTGGTCCAATATAGGAATAAGCCACAGTCACTGCATTTTCAGCCAGTACATCCGCTTCATGCAGCGCATCTATCCAATCCATCCAGTCTTCTCCGCCCATTACTTTAATGGTACCTTCCAATTCCCCTTCTTCTGCAGGTTCTACAGTTTTTGTCACAATGGTATTGGTTCGAAGATCAAGACTCTTTTCTGTGAACGGTGCATCGGTTGTTTTCAGTGAAGAAGACCATATAACCCCATCTGCAGTAGTTCTTCTCGGCGCTGCCAGACTGTAAACCACCAGATCCACCTGTCCCATATCCCTACGGATCATTTCAATGGCCTTTTCTTTTACTTCTTTTGAAAATGCATCCCCATTAATGGATTTTGCATAAAGACCAGCTGCTGCTGCCTCTTTCTCAAAAGCCGCTGTATTATACCATCCGGGTGTTGCAGTTCTCTTTCCATTAGAAGGTTTTTCAAACATGATTCCCAGAGTATCCGCCTGGCATCCAAAAGCTGCTGTAATTCTGCTTGCCAGTCCGTATCCTGTAGAAGCACCGATTACCAGTACTTTTTTTGGTCCTTCTACGATACCCTGATTTTTTACATATGCAATCTGATTTTTTACGTTTTCATAACATCCCACAGGATGTGCGGTTGTACAAATAAATTCCCTGACTTTCGGTTCAACGATCATACTCTTTTCCTCCACAAATACTTTGATACTCAAAGTATTCTACCACAAAAAAAAAGGAAATGCAACCATTTCCTTTTCTATTTCCTGTATTACTATTTCGTTGTACTTCCAAATCCTCCGTTG
Organism: Blautia sp.; assembly: GCA_051880075.1. Classification (GTDB taxonomy): domain Bacteria; phylum Bacillota; class Clostridia; order Lachnospirales; family Lachnospiraceae; genus Blautia. Next base: position 34,190 of record JBJENG010000077.1, read on the forward strand.
CGAATCTGGCATACATCATCATCTACAGTAATTCCATATTCTACAAAAATTCCCTGAGCAAATCCGGTTCCGGCTTCTACTGCCATTGTTTTCCCTTCATTAGAGTCATTCGTAATTTTTATAAACATATGCCCTTCATTGTCAGAATAAAAGTAATCACTGTCAATGATCCCTACTGTATTATTCAGCTGCAGACGATACTTGAATCCCAATCCGCTTCTCGGATAAATTTTCAGTACCCAGCCCTCATCCATTCGTACACGAATTCCAGTTGGAATTTTAATCGTTTCTCCCGGTTTCAGTTCAAAAGAAAGGGGACTAAAAAAATCGTATCCCGCACTTCCGGAAGTCGCTCTTACCGGAAGCTTTATTTCTCCATAAATTTTTTCCAGTGTTTCGGTGTCTGTATCACCAAATGTATCTTGCCATCCTTCTGCAAACTGCTCCGGACTGACTTTCATAAATTTTGCAATTCGTTTCATCCTCTTCTCCTATCCTTCTGTATGAAGAACCACCCTGCCTTCTGCCAGTGACTTCTGTACATCTATGACTCTCTGATTGGAGCTTCCCTTCCATTTCAGGGATACGTCCTTTTTATCCACCATAAATTCTCCGTCCACGATTACATCCAGGTATTTGAGGATTTTCTCATCCTGAAGTTCTTCCCAAAGTGAACCGGTATAAAGCCAAATGGTCTTATCCGGATATTTTTCCTTGATTTCTTTTGCAAACTCTGTTACTTCCAGAATATTATGAACATAAAGAGGGTCTCCTCCGGAAAAAGTAATACCTGCAATGTAAGACTGATCCAGCTGATCAAAGATTTCTTTTTTAGCGGCCTGATCAAAGAATATGCCTCCGTTTGGATCCCAGGTAATGGGGTTTTGACATTCTTTGCAGCAATGGGAGCAGCCTGCCACCCAGAGAACTACACGAAGCCCATCTCCATTGAGCATGTCATCTTTTGTAATATTATGATAACGCATTCTTTTTTCCCTCCTGTTTTCTTAAGAATACAGCAGGGGAGAACCGGCCTCTGCGGACAATTCTCCCCTCCTTTTTCTCTATTCTGCCTCTTTCGGAACATCCTTCATACTGAAGCTGATTCTTCCCATTTTATCTTTTCCAAGACAGATTACTTTTACTTTATCGCCCAGAGTCAGAACATCTTCTACCCGGTTGATTCTTTCCTTTGCAATTTTGGAAATATGAACCATACCTTCTTTTCCCGGTGCAAATTCAATAAATGCGCCAAATTCTTTAATACTTACCACTTTACCGGTAAAAATCTGGCCTTCTTTAAAATCTGTAGTAATTACACGAATATATTCCAGCGCTTTGTCCATCATTTTCTTATCTGTGCCACATACAGATACAGCGCCATTATCATCAATGTCAATCTTCACGCCTGTCTCATCAATAATAGCGTTGATGGTTTTTCCTCTCTGTCCTACCACATCACCGATTTTCTCCGGATCAATCTGAATCTGCACAATCTTCGGTGCATATTCACTGACATTTTCTCTCGGAGCGGCGATACATTTTTCCATTACTTCTGTAAGAATGTATTCTCTTGCTTCTTTTGTTCTTGCAATTGCTTCTTCAATGATGGCTCTTGTCAGACCATGAATCTTAATATCCATCTGAATTGCAGTGATACCGTCATGAGTACCTGCCACCTTGAAGTCCATATCACCGAAGAAGTCTTCCAGACCCTGAATATCAGTCAGTACAATATAATCATCATCCGTTTCACCGGTCACAAGACCACAGGAAATTCCGGCTACCGGCTTCTTGATCGGTACACCTGCTGCCATAAGAGACATGGTAGAAGCGCAGATACTTGCCTGTGAAGTAGAACCATTGGATTCAAATGTTTCTGATACCGTACGGATTGCATACGGGAATTCTTCTGTAGAAGGAAGAACCGGTACCAGAGCTCTCTCAGCCAGTGCACCATGACCGATTTCACGACGTCCCGGTCCTCTGGAGGGTTTTGTCTCACCTACGGAGTAGGACGGGAAATTATAGTGATGCATATAGCGTTTGGTTGTCTCAAATTCATCCAGCCCGTCCAGTCTCTGTGCCTCGGAAAGAGGAGCCAGAGTGGTAATGGTACAAATCTGTGTCTGACCACGAGTGAACATAGCAGAACCATGTACACGTGGAACCAGATCTGTCTCTGCTGCCAGAGGACGAATCTGTGTGATTGCACGGCCATCCGGACGTTTGTGATCTCTCAGGATCATTTTACGAACTGTCTTTTTCTGATACTGGTACACAGCTTCTCCCAGTACAGCAAGCCATTCTTCTTTGTCTGCAAAAGCTTCTTCCAGCTTTTCTGTAATGACACGGATGTTTTCTTCTCTTGTCTGTTTGTCATCAGAGAATACGGCCTCTTCCATTTCTGCAGGAGGTACGATTTCCCGAATTGCAGCAAAGAGTTCTTCCGGTACTGCACAGCTTTCATACGTATGCTTTTCTTTTCCGCACTGTGCAACGATTTTATCAATAAAGGAAATAATTTCCTGATTTACTTCATGAGCTTTAAAAATTGCCTCGATCATTTTCGCTTCCGGGATTTCATTTGCTCCGGCTTCGATCATGATGACTTTATCTCTTGTAGATGCAACGGTCAGCTGCAGTTCAGATATATCTTTCTGTGCAAGTGTCGGGTTTACGATCAGTTCTCCGTTGATCATACCGATCTGTGTTGCTGCACAAGGACCATCAAATGGAATATCGGAAATACAGGTAGCAATGGATGACCCAAGCATTGCCACAACTTCCGGATTACACTCCGGATCTACAGACATTACCATGTTATTCAGAGTAACATCATTTCTGTAATCTTTCGGGAACAGAGGACGCATGGGACGGTCGATTACACGGGAGGTCAGGATCGCATGCTCGCTTGCCTTTCCTTCTCTTTTATTAAATCCGCCCGGAATCTTTCCTACTGCATACAATTTTTCTTCATACTCAACACTGAGAGGGAAAAAGTCGATTCCTTCTCTTGGTTTGTCAGAAGCAGTTGCTGTACACAATAAAGTAGTATCGCCATAATGCATAAAAGCAGCACCATTTGCCTGCTTTGCCACACGATCAATGTCAACTGTCAGGGTTCTGCCTGCAAGTTCCATTGAAAAACTTTTGTACTCTCTGGACATATCGTTTCTCCTTTTCTGAAATTGGCGGCAGTCTGTCCGAAACAACTGAAAAACACACTTTTACAGATTCAAAAATGTGCTTTTCAGTGGTCTCGGTTTCAGTTTCGGCCGCCTTTGATAAAATTAGGGCGGAAAAGTTCCGCCCCGGGTTTGCCTGATTACTTTCTGAGACCTAACTTCTCAATTAAAGCACGGTATCTTTCAATATCAGTTTTCTTAAGATAAGCAAGAAGACCACGTCTCTGACCTACCATTTTCAGAAGACCTCTTCTTGAGTGGTGATCTTTGTGGTTGTTTTTTAAGTGCTCTGTCAGTTCTTCGATTCTTGCTGTTAAAATTGCAACCTGCACTTCCGGTGAACCTGTGTCACCTGGTGTCTGTGCGAATTCTGCTATAATAGCCTGTTTCTTTTCTTTTGAAATCATTTTTTATTTCCTCCATTTTCTTATTATCACCTGTAATTAAGGAACGGTCGGAGTCTCCGGTTCCTGAACTACGGCTGAACTCATACTTGCATAGTATAGCATAAGTATTTTTGATTGTAAAGGCTTTTGTTATGGTTCCATAACAATTCTCTTATCTTCTTCCGGCTCCTCATCCAGAATAGAAAAAGCGATATTCGTAGCATGATCTGCTACTCGTTCCAATCCGGAAATCAGATCGGAATAAATCATACTTGCGTCCGGTGTACATTCATTTCTTGTAAGACGTTCGATATGTGTCTCCTGTAAATGGCGTTCCAGACGGTCAATATTATCTTCCAGTTCCAGAATCTCCTGTAAATGAGCTCTGCTGTTATGTGAGAACATATCCATGGAATAAGTCATAATACGAATTACCTTGTCCATCATGTCTGCAAGTTCTCTCTGCGCATCCTGGCTGAACTGAATATTTTTCTCTTTTCGTTCTACAGCAGCCTCTGCCACATTTTCCGCATGATCACCGATTCTCTCAATATCGTTCACTACATGGAACAATCCGCCGATGCTCTTGATATCATCAATGGGAAGGGTGCTCTGATTAATATTGATCAGGTAATCTGTAATGGCATGATTCATATAGTCTATGTTCTTTTCCACTCTATAAACTTTCTGAATCTCTTCTTCATCCAACGTGATCAAAGCATTCATAGCACGGGTAAGGTTTGTGATTGCCATATTTCCCATACGTTCCAGTTCTTTCGTTACTTCCACAACTGCTGTACTTGGTGAAAACACATTGGTAGGTCCAATATATTCCAGTTTGAATTTTTCCTGTCCGCTCTCGTCTGTTTTGTCGGGTACAAGCATACATACCACTTTTACAATCCATCCGGAGAATGGGAACAGCAACAGTACTTCTGTAATCTTCATAATAGAATGGGCATTTGCCACACTTCTTCCGATATTATTTCCTGAAATATGCAGAATCAATGCTTCAAACCAGTCAATTCCAACCATAAGGAATAATGCCATCACAATCGTACCGACTACATTAAACAGGAAATGAATCATAGCAGCACGTTTCGCCTCTTTGTTTCCGCTGAGACTTGCAATCAACGCAGTCACACAGGAACCGATATTACATCCAAGGATAATATAAAAGCAGATCCACAGAGGAAGCAATCCCTGTTGTGCCATCAGAAGTACGATACTGACGGTAACAGAAGAACTCTGAATGATTGCAGTTACCAGGAATCCCACCAGAATACCAAGAACCGGATTTCTCAGGCTTCCAAGAAGATTGATAATATGGGGAGATTCTTTCAGTCCGTCCATGCTTCCAGACATAAGAGAAAGTCCCATAAAAAGAATACCAAATCCCAGAATACAATCCCCTATACGATTGATTTTCTCTTTCTTGCTGAACATGGGAATCAATACACCCAGCATAACAAACACCGGTGCAGCCTGCGAAAGATTGAAGGCTACCAGCTGCGAAGTAATCGTAGTACCGATGTTGGCACCCATAATCACGCCTACTGCCTGATACAAACTCATCAGTCCTGCGTTTACAAAACTTACTACCATAACAGTAGTCGCACTGGAGGACTGAACTACTGCGCAGAAAATCATACCAAAAATCAGACCCATAAATCTGTTCTTAGTAAAAAAGTTCAAAAATCCACGCATTTTTGCTCCTGCGGCCTTTTCAATGCTGTCACTCATCACATCCATGCCATAAAGGAACAATCCAAGGCCGCCTATCAGCGACAATATACTTCCTACGTCCATAATTCTCTCCTTAGTAAAAGATTATCATTATTTCCGAATTCAACTATAATAGAATTTTGAAATTTTGTCCATAACTAATTAGAAAATGATTGGAAAAATTCCCGGGCAATTTTCTCATCTGTCACCAGCTGCCCTTTTAATTCTTCCAGAGAAGAAAACTTTCTTTCCGGCCGAAGATAGTGATAAAACCTGACTTCTGATTCCTGTCCGTAGAGATCTTCATTGCATTCAAAAAGATTTGTCTCCACTCCCAGAAAGTTCTCCTTCACAGTAGGCTTATATCCTACATTAGTGATTCCACCGTACTCTTTTTCTCCGATTCTGGATACGGTAATATAGACTCCATTGGGTGGAAGTTTTTTTGTAGTTGGCGGAATCAGATTGGCCGTAGGTACACCGATGGTTCTCCCAAGCTGTCTGCCATGTACAATTTCACCTCTTGTAAAATATTCATATCCCAGAAGTTCATTTACTTTTTCTATATTGCCTTTTTCCAGTTCTTCCCGCACATAAGTGCTGCTGATTTCTCTTGTGCCATCTGTAAGTTTTTCCACAATCTCCACAGAAAAACCATAAGTTTCCCCCATTGTTTTCAACAATTCCGGGGTACCTTTTCTTTCATATCCGAACCGGAAATCCGGTCCCACTGCCAGATAAGAAACATGCAGCCGGTCTACCAGAAACTCTTTAATAAATTGTTCCGGTTCCATATGCATAACCGCATCTGTAAAGGGACACTCCACCAGCATATCCATCCCCAGCATTTCCGCCAGTTCCTGTCTTTCCTCATTGGTCAGAAGACCTTTTGCCGGTTTGTGATGTACTTTTACAAGAGGGGAAATGTCAAAAGTAAAGATAACCGTTTTGCAATTATCTTTCTTTTTTTTCTGTATGCAGCTTATCAGTTTCTGGTGTCCTCTGTGAAGTCCGTCAAATTTTCCAAGTGTAACAGCACTTGTTTCTCCTTCTTTCAGTTCGGGCACATTTGTCACGTAAATCATGGTGCCTCCTTTTTATGTTCCCGAAAATCTTCAGGTACACAAAACATAGTATGAAGCCGAAAACGCTGCCGCCTCTTTTCGTATTCGTAAATGCCGATAAACCGATTCTGACTGTCATACATACGAACTCTTGTATGATTTTCCATATCTTTGACCGGTACCACATCAGAAGGAACGGCATTTCCATTATGAAGCAGAATATCCATTTCCTCAGGCATAGATATTTTTTCGCAGGAGGAGAACATTTCTTCGATACTTACTATACAATCCATAAGGGTATTCTCTTTTACTGCTTTTTCAATCTGCTCCAATGTAAGACTTTCTTCTGCTGTGAAACGCTCCACCCGGGTACGGAGCAGGCTTTCCATACAGCCTCCGCATCCCAGTCCGGCTCCTATATCATGGCACAGTGTCCGTATGTAGGTTCCTTTTGAACAGGTCACCGAAAAACGCACCATTGGAAGCGAAATATCCTGAATTTCAATTTCATAAAAAGTAACGGTTCTCGGTTTTCTTTCCACTGTTTTCCCTTCTCTGGCCAGTTCATACAACTTTCGTCCATTGACTTTCAAAGCAGAGTACATGGGCGGAATCTGTTCTCTTTCTCCCAAAAAACTCACGATAACGTCTCTTACCGCCTCTTCTGATACTGTAACCGGATGTTGCTCCAGAATTTTCCCTGTCATATCCTGCGTATCTGTAACAATCCCCAGATGCAGCACTGCCTCATAGGTTTTCTTTTTATCCGTCAACAGTTCGCAAAGCTTTGTGGCTCTTCCCAGACATACGGGAAGTACACCGGCAGCTTCCGGATCCAGTGTTCCTGTATGCCCGATTTTTTTCTGTTTCAGGATTCCCCGAAGCCGTGCTACTACATCGTGAGAAGTATAGCCCCGTTCTTTATATACGTTAATTACTCCGTTAATCACTGCATTTTTCCTTTAACTGTTTTTCTATCTGTAGAGTCAGATTGTTAATCACATCATATACTGAACCCTGCATGATGCATCCGGCTGCCCGCACATGACCGCCTCCGGAAAAATAAACGGCCACACGGTTCACATCTACAATTCCCTTTGAACGAAGGCTGACTTTAAACTCCTGAGTCTTGAGTTCATACAGAAATATAGCCACTTCCACACCACGTGTCACCCGAAGCTGCTCTACAATTCCATCCAGATCTTTCGGCTCTACTCCATAAAAGTCCATATCTCTCTTTCTGAGGCATCCTACAATGCATTTTCCATGGAGTACCTGGATACTTTCCATCAGACATCTTCCAAGAATCTGATTCTGTACATAGCTCTTCTCACAGAAAGACTGATCGATAATCGAAGAAAAATCAATGCCCTTTTCCATGAGTTTCGCTGCTATACGCAATGTATCCGGCGTCGTACAGGAATACCGGAATACACCTGTATCATGAGCCATTCCTGTATAAATAGCTTCTGCAACCGATTTTGTAATTTTCTCCTCTTCCAGAAGATTATATAATACCTCGGAAGCAGATCCGATCTGCGGGCAGATAATATCTTTATCTGCAAATCCGGGATTGCTTACATGATGATCAATACAAATTCTTCTTTTTGCTTTCCGAAACAGCTCTGAAGCTACTCCGATCCGATCCGATGTACTGGTATCAAGAGCGATAAAAAGATCATAAATCTTATCTTCTGTACACTCGGTTTTAATATCTTCTATATGACTGATATAGGAAAAACCTTCTTTTGGCTGCTCCAGATAAATATCCGTTTCTATTTCCGGATAGTTGTCTTTCAGGTATAAATACAGTCCCATACAGGAACCGATACAGTCACCATCCGGACGAATATGTCCGGCAATGGCAACGGTTTTTACACCTGTTAATTCATCGGTTATCTTCTCCATCTTCCTGCACCTCCTGTGCTACATCTTTTCGGCTGACTTCATCAATCAGTCTTGACATGGTTACCCCATATTCAATGGATTCATCCAGGATAAACCGGATTTCCGGCGTATTTCTTAAATTAACGGTTTTTGCAAGCTGTCTGCGAATATAACTTTCAGCGCTTCGGAGCCCTGCAAGAGTATTTTTCTTCGCCTCTTCGTCTCCCAGAACACTGATATAAGCTTTGCAGGTCTTCAGATCCGGTGCTACCTCCACCCCTGTGACCGAAGTCATGGGATGGATGCGGGGATCTTTCATTCCGCCCCGAATCAGTTCTGCCAGTTCTTTCTGAACTTCTGCATTTACTCTTGTATTCTTAATGCTGTTTTTTCTCATTTCAAAGCTCTCCTATCTTGGCACTTCCACCATAATATAAGCTTCTACCTTATCTTCTTCCTGAATATCATTAAAGTCTTCAAAAACAAGACCGCATTCGTATCCTGCTTTTACTTCCTTCACATCATCTTTGAAACGTTTCAGAGAAGCCAGACTTCCTTCATAAATCTGTTCCTCGCCTCGTGTAATACGGACTTTACAGTTTCTCTGGAAGACACCATCCAGTACATAACTGCCGGCAATGGTACCGACACCGGAAGCCTTGAATGTCTGACGTACCTCTCCATGACCGATTACTTTTTCTTCATAAATCGGATCCAGCATACCCTTCATGGCAGCTTCCACGTCTTCAATTGCCTGATAAATAACACGATACAGACGCACATCCACACCTTCCTGTTCCGCCACTGCTTTTGCAGTCGCATCCGGACGCACATTAAACCCGATGATAATAGCATTGGAAGCACTTGCAAGAGATACATCGGATTCGGTAATGGCACCTACGCCACCGTGAATAACTTTTACTACTACTTCCTCATTGGAAAGTTTTACAAGACTCTGTTTTACAGCTTCTACAGAACCCTGTACATCGGCTTTTACAATAATCGGAAGTTCTTTCAGATTACCTGCCTGAATCTGTGTAAACAGATCATCCAGAGACATCTTGGCTTTTGTCTCTTCCAGCAGACGGTTTTTATTTTCAGAAACAAAGGTAGCAGCAAAATGTTTTGCTTCTTTATCGTTTTCTGTTGCCACCAGGATTTCACCTGCATTCGGCACATCACCCAGACCAAGGACCTCTACCGGAGTAGAAGGACCTGCTTCTTTTACTCTCTTTCCTTTATCATCTATCATGGCACGGACTTTACCTGCACTGGCACCGGCAGCTATAAAATCTCCTACATGAAGTGTACCTTTCTGTACCAGAATGGTTGCCACCGGACCTTTTCCTTTATCCAGTTCCGCCTCAATAACAAGACCTCTGGCTCTTCTCTTCGGATTTGCTTTCAATTCACACATTTCTGCAGTCAGAAGGATCATTTCCAGCAGATTGTCAATTCCCTCTCCCGTACGCGCAGAAACCGGTGCAAAGACCGTCTTTCCGCCCCAGTCTTCCGGAATCAGTTCGTATTCAGACAGTTCCTGTTTTACTCTTTCCACATTGGCACTTGGTTTATCGATTTTGTTGATGGCCACGATAATCTCAACACCTGCTGCTTTTGCATGGTTGATAGCTTCTACTGTCTGAGGCATAACACCATCATCTGCGGCAACTACAAGAATAGCGATATCTGTAGAATTTGCACCACGCATACGCATAGCAGTAAATGCTTCATGTCCCGGTGTATCCAGAAATGTGATCTTCTGTCCGTTTACATCTACCATGTATGCACCGATATGCTGTGTGATACCGCCTGCTTCTCTTTCTGTTACATGAGTTTTTCTGATATGATCCAGAAGAGAAGTTTTACCATGGTCAACATGCCCCATAACACAGACTACCGGAGGTCTGGAAACCAGAAGACTTTCATCTTCTTCTCCCTCTTTGAGAAGTTCTTCAATCACATCCACTTTTTCTTCCAGTTCTGCAATGATATCATAATCCAAAGCAATTTCCTGGGCTTTTTCAAAATCGATTTCATGGTTTACGGTTACCATTACACCTTCCATGAAAAGTTTCTTCACAATCGCAGATGGCTGCATTTTCATCTTCTCAGCCAATTCCCGAATGGTCATTTTCTCAGGAAGTATAATTTCCTTTACTTCTTCTTTCTTCTCTTCTGTCTTCGGCTGTGTATTTGGTTTCTGAAGTGCTTTTGGAAGTCTCTGGTTGGGGCGTCTTCCGCCTGCCTGGTTAGGACGTTTTCCGCCTTTGCTGTTCTGATTCTGATACTCGTCTTTGCGATTATCTTTCTTTTTGTTATCTCTGTTTGCTTTACGGCTGCTGTCTTTCTCTACGAATTCCAGCTTCGGCATATCAAATTTGCTGCCTTTTTCCTTGTTAAATCCACCCTGGCGGTTATCGCCGCTGCGGAAACCTCCGTCTCTGCGGTTGTCATTTCCTCTTGCTCCGCCCTGACGGTTATCGTTTCCTCTTGCTCCGCCCTGGCGGTTGTCATTACCGCGGAATCCCCCTTCTCTGCGGTTATCATTCCGTTCTTCTCCGTTGTTGTTAAAACGGTTTGGTCGGTCTCCTGCATTTCCCTGACGGTTCGGACGATTATCATTGTTAAATCGTCTCGGACGGTCTCCCTGACTCTTCTGACGATTTTCTCCATTATTTCTTGTCTGTCCCTGACGGTTGTCATTATTAAAACGATTCGGGCGATCTCCCTGATTTTTCTGACGGCTATCTCCGTTATTTCTGTTTGACTGTCCCTGGTATCTGGACTGTTCTGCTCTGTTCTGAGTATTTCCTGTGTTTTCCGTTTTCATTCCTCCCTGTGTCTGGCGTTCACTGCCAGACTGACGGCTGCCCTGCTGCTGACCGCCATTTGCCTGCTGCGGTCTGTTTCTGCGCTCCGGCTGGCGACTTGCATTCTGCGGACGATAAACCCCGATAAGTTTTTTCTTTGGTTTTTCTTCTGCATCTGTACTGGCTGCTGTCATATTTCCCTTTCTAAAGTTTGTACGTACCATTTCTACATCTGCGTCTTCCACAGTGCTCATATGGCTCTTTACATCTATACTTTTGGATTTCAGGAAATCCATTACATCTTTGTTGGTTTTACCGATTTCTTTTGCGAGTTCATGTACTCTCAGTTTTGACATATACTTGCCTCCTTACTCCATTTCTGTCTGCTCTAACTTTTTCTTCATGGCATCCGCAAAATTTCGATCTGTCACAGACAGTGACGCCCGATATTCTTTTCCGATTGCCTTTCCCAATTCCTCCTTTGTTCCCACATAATATAAGGGTACCTTATAATATGTGCACATGTCACCGAAATTCTTCTTCGTGTTTGCAGAAGCATCCTCTGCCACCAATACCAAAAATGCTTTCCGGGATTTCACTGATTTTTCGACGGCAAACTCTCCGCTTGCCACTTTTCCTGCTCTGGCTGCAAGTCCCAGAAGGGACAGTCTCTCATTTATGCTCAAGTTGATCAAACTCCTTTTCCAGACTTTCATATACATCCGATGAAATAGCAGTTTTCAAAGAGCGTTCCAGACCTTTGCTTTTCTGTGCTTTTTTCAGGCATTCTTTATTCAGACAAAGATAAGCACCTCTTCCGTTTTTTCTGCCGGTAGCGTCCAGTACAATCTCCTCTTCCGGTGTTTTCAGCACACGAAGCATTTCTTTTTTGTTTTTCATTTCACCGCATCCCACACATTTTCGCATGGGAATTTTTTTCACTGTACCCATAGGCTCACCTTACTCTTCTTCTGCCTCTGTGTTTTCTTCATACTCGGCTGTATAATTATCCTCTTCCGGATATTCTTCATATTCTTCTTCATAGAAATCAAAATCTCCGGATTCTCTTGCCTGTGTTTCACTCTTAATATCAATCTTAAATCCGGTCAGTCTTGCTGCCAGTCTTGCGTTCTGTCCTTCTTTACCAATGGCAAGTGATAACTGATAATCCGGAACAATTACCATTGCAGATTTTTCATCCGGGTCTGCCAGTACAGAAATTACTTTTGCAGGACTCAGCGCATTTTCAATCAGAAGGGCCGGATTTTCACTCCAGTTGATAATATCTATTTTCTCGCCTCGCAGTTCTTCCACGATGGCATTGACTCTTGCACCATTAATACCTACGCAGGCACCTACCGGATCTACATCCGGATCATTGCTCCATACGGCAATCTTTGTACGGGATCCTGCTTCTCTGGCAATACTTTTAATCTCTACAATTCCATCTTTCACTTCTGTAACTTCTGCCTCAAAAAGGCGTTTTACCAGCTCCGGATGTGTTCTGGAAACCAGAATCTTCGGTCCCTTTGGCGTATCCTTTACTTCCAGAATATATACTTTAATACGTTCAGTCGGTTTAAACTCTTCTGTTTTCACCTGCTCGTTCTCAGAAAGAATCGCATCCGCCTTTCCGAGATTGATACTGTAGTTTTTGCCCATATTTCTCTGCACAATACCGGTAACCACATCTTTTTCTTTTCCGTAGTACTGATTGAAAATCACTTTTCTTTCTTCTTCACGGATTTTCTGTAAAATTACATTCTTTGCATTCTGTGTCGCAATACGTCCGAATTCTTTTGACTTGATTTCTACATTTACGGTATCACCAATGTCATATTGTGAATTCATCATCTTTGCATTTACCAGACTGATTTCAGTAACCGGATCTGTCACTTCTTCCACTACAGTCTTTTCTGCAAACACACCAAAATCACAGGTGTCCGGATTAATATTTACTTTTACATTATCCGCTTTCCCGAAATGGTTTTTGCATGCCTGAATCAAGGACTGTTCGATTGCTTCCAGAAGTGTATTCTTGCTGATGGATTTCTCTTTTTCCAGAGTATTCAGCGCTTCCAATAACTCAGTGTTCATTTTTATATCCTCCTGATTTCTTCATCTTTTATCATTTTCAAAAATCAAAGGCCAGACGGATTAATGCAATCTCAGCTTTCTGAAATGTCTGCCGGCCCTGTTCATTTTCAATGGTAACACTGTCATCATCATATGCTTTTAAAACACCATAAAATTCTTTTTCTTTATTAATGGCGCGATAAGTTCTGATCTCCAGTTCTTTTCCCATGCTGCGCTTATAGTCTTTTTCCTTCTTAAGAGGTCTTCCCAGTCCCGGAGAACTTACCTCCATAATATACGCCTCTTCTATAAAATCTTCCTCATCCAGTTTATCGGAAAATGCCCGGCTCACAACTTCACAGTCATCGACTGTGATTCCTCCTTCTTTATCAATATAAGCTCTCAGATACCAGTTGCTGCCTTCTTTTACATATTCCACATCAACAAGTTCAAAATTATACTGTTCGATTATGGGCATCAGTAAAGCTTCTGCCTTCTGTTCATAAGTCTCTTTTTTACTCACACATTCACCTTCCTTCAAAACAAAAAGACATTGTTCCATATGCATCCGTACGCATTTTGCATATAAGTTCTTTCACCCCACAGAACTTTCTGTGTAATGAAGAAGAGTGGACCTTCCGGCCCACTCCTATGCTATCTGATTATCTAGTTCTTTAACAGCATACCACTAATACGCACAAGTTGCAAGTGTTTTTTTACCAGTACACCGTCAGCAGCCGTTCCCAGTCACTGTATCCTACATTCCAACTGTAGGTTTCCCCCGGCTCAAAGGGGTAAAAATCCTGCACTGCCCGCTCCACAAGATTTCCCTGTGCCAGGGCTTCTACTGCCTGTGCATAACTGTCTTCGTCTGCAAATTTAAAATCCTCTTTTTTTCTTCCTTCTATAATGGAATATCCCAGAATCTGATATATGGTTTCTTCATCAAAAGTATCGTACCAGCTTCCCTGTATCTTATAATAATTGTAACTGTCGTCTGTACAAGAAGGCAAGGGAAGACTTTCGTCCGGCGTATGGCTCACACGAATGGTATCTTCTGTACAGCATAAATAGGTGTAGGAAAAGTCCTGAATGGTCCCTTCTTCCGAAGAAAAGCCGGGACTTCCCCAGGTAGTATCCACATAGTAGTAATTGTCTCCCATCTTCACCAGATTCCATGCATGTTCCATATTATCCGGAACTACCTTTCCTGTTACAAGAGTACAGAAAATCCCCATTTTCTGCAAAAGGTACTGGGTGGCTTTTGCAAATCCCATACAGACCGTACTCTGATTCAGAAAAACACTCTGTATATTCTGATTATTCATACTTTCTTTCTCATACCTTACATTTGCCCCCAGAAATTCATAGACATACCGAATCCGGTCATACACCGTTCCGTCCTGAGGCGCTTGTGCACACCACTGTTCCGCAACTCTGTCAATCTGTTCCTGCAGCTCATCAATCAAGTCCTTCTCCACATTATACACAAGACTGAGTTCCAATATGGTAACATCTTTTTTCTCTTCCTTGTAATCATAAGAATAATTCTGCTGTTCCAGCCAGAACAATCCCGGATGATCCACAAATACCAGATTGTTGATATAATTCAATTCTTCCTGCGGACAAGCCGTGATTTTTACGGTATCCGACCGTTCCCGGATTCCTTTCAGAATCTGTCTGTAAATGGTTTTCTGGTCTTCTGTAAGCGTTCCGTATCCGTAAAGATACGCTTCTTCTTCCGTGGAAATGGTCTCTTCCGGAAGAGGCTCCTGTTCCTGCCCCTGCAGAATATCCCATACAGAGAAATTCTTTTCTTCCGATGTTTTCTCCTGTTCCTCTAAAGGTTCCTGCTCTGATGAAAGGCCCTGACCCTTTAAAAGTTCCTCCACTGTGGAGCGCCCTGTACATCCATTAAGAACCACAGCCAAAACCAGAAGCCACACCATCATCCATTCTTTTCTTCTCATGGTTTTACCCTTTCTGTGGGATTCACTGGTCAAAGTCTTGCTTTCGTTCCTCTGGTATCTCTTTTTGCAAGCTTTAACCGGTTAAGGGTTACATTCTTCCCTTTATATTCTGCGGTATAATCCATTTTATTTTCAAGCAGATATGCATGTTCCACTTCATCCTTGTCTCCAAGACGGATTCCCCGCACACCGATTGCTGTTTTCTTCTTCTCCGGAACCTCATTTTTCAGGAAGCGGAGGAAATATCCGTTTTTCGTCTGCAGAACTACGTGTTCCATGGCATCTGCCGCCTGTACCATTACCAGACGGTCATTTTCTCCCAGCTTGGTAGCTGCAATGGTTCGTTTGGATACATCAAATTCCTCACCCTTTACCAGTTTCAGCATACCGGATGCAGAAGCAAAGAACAGTGTAGATGCTTTTACTTCCCCCAGACTTGCCACATAAACCATTTGCTCCTCTGCACTGACAAAATTACTTACATTATCTATAGGCGTTCCTTTATCTTTCATTTTTCCAAAAGGAATGTCCATAATTTTTACGGTATGCATCCGCCCTTTATCTGTAAACACACAGATTTTATCCGTATTCATACAGGAAAACACATGCCGATACTCCGATGCCCCGTTGTCTTTACTTCTCTCATAGGCTGCCTTGTCCACAGTTTTCACATAACCGAACCGGTCCATGAGAAAGACCACTTCCATCTCTTCTATTTTCTTTTCTTCGTATACAGCTTCTTCCGCATTTTCAATGGATGTTCTTCTCCTCCTGCCATATGCTTTTTTCGCAGCTCTCAGCTCTTTTATGATCACTGCTGCCATGGAATCATAATGGTTCAGAATGTCCTCATATTCAGCAATATTGGCAAGTGTTTCTTCGTGTTCTTTCATCAATGCTTCCATTTCAAGACCGATCAGTTTATACAGACGCATTTCCAGAATAGCGGTTGCCTGCCGTTCTGTAAAATGCAGTTTTTTTGCCTGCCGCTCACTTGTTTTTGTCTTAAAACGAATGCCTTCTGTATCTCCGTCTATCAGACATTTTTTCACCTGTTCCCGGTTTTTGCTTCCCCTGAGGATTTCAATGATCAGATCGATCACATCACAGGCTTTCATAAGTCCTTCCTGTACTTCCTGTTTGTCTTTTTCCTTAGCCAGAAGCGTCTGATACTTTCTGGTAGCCACTTCAAACTGAAAATCCACATGATATTCAATGATCTGCTTCAGACTCAGAGTTTCCGGTCTGCCGTCTGCAACTGCCAGCATATTAACACCGAAAGTGTCTTCCAGTCGCGTCTTCTTGTAAAGCATATTAGTAAGGTTTTCGATATCCGTACCTTTTCGCAGCTCCAGTACAATGCGGATTCCTTCTTTGGATGACTGGTTGGAAATATCTACTATGTCTGTTGTTTTTTTTGTCTCTACAAGAGCAGCTACATCATTCAGGAATTTCCCGATATTGGCTCCCACCATGGTATAGGGAATTTCTGTAATGACCAGCAGCATTTTTCCTGCTTTGCCCTTTTCTACTTCTACTTTTCCACGGATTTTAATTTTTCCTGTTCCGCTTTCGTAGATTGCAGGCAGATCATCCTGATTAATAACGATTCCACCGGTAGGAAAATCCGGACCTTTGATATATTTCATCAGTTCCTTTGTGGTGATGTCACTGTTTTTCATATAAGCAATGACTCCGTCCACAATCTCTTCCAGATTATGGGGCGGAATACTGGTAGCCATACCAACGGCAATTCCGTCCGCACCATTCAGAAGGAGATTTGGAACCCGGACAGGGAGCACTTCCGGCTCCTTTTCCGTCTCATCAAAGTTCGGCATAAAATCCACTACATTTTTATCCAGATCACTCAAATAGACTTCCTGAGTAATTTTTTCCAGACGGGCTTCCGTATAACGCATGGCTGCAGCGCCGTCTCCTTCAATGGAGCCGAAGTTTCCATGTCCGTCTACCAAAGCCTGTCCCTTTTTGAAATCCTGCGCCATAACTACAAGGGCATCGTAAATGGAACTGTCACCATGGGGATGGTATTTACCCATGGTATCTCCCACAATACGGGCACACTTTCGATAAGGCCTGTCATACCGGATTCCCAGCTCATACATATCGTAAAGAGTTCTTCTCTGTACCGGTTTCAGTCCGTCTCTTACATCCGGAAGGGCACGGGCAACGATTACACTCATGGCATAATCAATGTAGGATTTCTGCATGACTTCCGAATATTCTGTTCTGATAATATGATCCTGTACGTTTGCCATCTTCTGCCTCCTATATATCCAGTTCCGCATCCTGGGCATGTTCGTAGATAAATGCCTTTCTTGGCGGAACCTCTGTTCCCATGAGTATTTCCGTTACTTTTGATGCCATCCGTGCATCTTCGATTTCCACCAGCTTCAGAAGCCTGGTCTCCGGATTCAGTGTAGTATCCCAAAGCTGCTGGGCATCCATTTCCCCAAGACCTTTGTATCTCTGAAGGGTGAACGGTCCTTTGTGTTTCTTCCGGTAACGTTCCAGTGCCTTGTCATCATAGAGATATTCTTCTTTCCCTTTTGCAGGCATGGCTTTATAAAGAGGCGGCATGGCAATATACACATGTCCCTCGTAAATCAATTCCGGCATAAAACGGTAAAACAAAGTCAAAAGCAAAGTGGAAATGTGGGCGCCATCCACATCGGCATCTGCCATAATAATAATCTTGTCATAACGAAGTTTGGAGATATCGAAATCATTGCCATATCCTTCGGAAAATCCACATCCGAATGCATTGATCATCGTCTTGATTTCTGCATTTGCCAACACTTTATCGATACTTGCTTTTTCTACATTTAAGATTTTTCCACGAATAGGCAAAATAGCCTGAAAACTTCTGTCACGGGCAGTTTTGGCACTTCCCCCGGCAGAATCCCCCTCTACGATGAAGATTTCACAGATGGAAGGATCTTTCTTTTCGCAGTTTGCAAGTTTCCCGTTGGAGTCAAAGGAATACTTCTGTTTTGTCAGCAGATTCGTCTTGGCCTTTTCCTCTGTTTTTCTGATTTTTGCAGATTTTTCCGCACAGGAAAGAATATTTTTCAACGTTTCCAGATTTCGGTCCATATAAAGAACCAGTTCTTCTCCTGTCACTTTTCCGGTAGCCTTGGATGCATCCTGATTATCCAGTTTTGTCTTGGTCTGCCCTTCAAAACGGGGAGCCGGATGTTTGATGGATACCACGGCAGTCATACCGTTACGAATATCTGCCCCGGTAAAATTCGCATCTTTTTCTTTCAGCACTCCAAGCTCTCTGGCATAGTTATTCATAACCGTAGTAAACATGGTTTTAAAGCCGGTAAGATGGGTACCGCCTTCTGCGTTATATATGTTGTTGCAGAAGCCCAGCACATTTTCCCGAAATTCATTTATATACTGAAATGCCACTTCTACGGTAATGCCTTCAGATTCTCCCTTAAAATAAACAGGCTCATGCAGTACTTCACATTTCTTGTTCATATCCTTGATGAATCCTACGATTCCATCCGGTTCCTGATAAGTGATGATTTCCGGCTCCTCTTCTCTTCTGTCCTCAAAGAGAATTGTAAGCTGCGGATTCAGATAAGCAGTCTCATGAAGACGGCTTTTTACCTCTGCTGCTGCAAACCTCGTTTTCTCAAAAATCTCCGGATCCGGCAGGAAATTTACAAGGGTTCCTGTTGCTTTTGTTTTTCCCAGTGTTGGAAGCAGACCATCCTCCAGTTCAATAGTTGGGATTCCACGTTCATAATGATCATGGTGTACATAGCCTTCCCGACTGATCTTAATATCCAGATAAGTGGACAAGGCGTTGACAACCGACGAGCCGACACCATGAAGACCACCGCTGGTCTTATATGCAGAGTCATCAAATTTTCCCCCTGCATGCAGTGTGGTGAAAACAAGACGTTCCGCAGACATGCCCTTTTCATGCATACCTACGGGAATTCCTCTTCCGTTATCTTCTATGGTGGCTGATCCGTCCTTCTCCAGTGTCACACGAATCTTGCTGCAATAACCGGCCAGATGTTCATCCACCGCATTGTCTACAATTTCATAAATTAAATGATTCAGACCTTTTCTGGAAACACTTCCGATATACATACCGGGACGTTTCCGCACAGCTTCCAGCCCTTCCAGAACTGTAATGCTGCTGGCATCATACGTATTCTTTTTCGCCATTACTGTTTCCTTTCTGTTTCTTTTCCTTCCCTTTTCTCTCCTGCTTTCCTGAAAATCCATCCGGAGAGCAGTCCGCAGCAGATTCCGATCAGAATTCCTGCCAGAACATCTGTGGGAAAGTGCACATACAAGTAGAGACGGGAAAAAGCAATCAACACTGCCAGTACACAGGCACCGATTCCGGCCTTCTTATTTGTCTGCATCAAAGCGGAAGCTGCAGCAAAAGACGCCTGGGTATGTCCCGAAGGAAATGAGTAATCCCGGGGAACCTTTATCAACAACTGTACCGTGTCATGAATCCAGCAGGGCCGCGGTCGGGCAACCAGGGGCTTTAAAATAATATTTCCAAATAGCGCGGAAAAAATCAGAGCACCAAGTATGAGAATACCACCTTTTCGATATTTTTTCGTAATAATCAGTACTATACCCAATACAATCCAGAACCATCCTCCGTTTCCAAGAGAGGTGATAGACACTATGATTCTGTCAAGAAGGGGGGTATGTAATTTCTGTAATGCATCTAAAATAAAAAATTCCCAGTTCATGCAATTCCTTTCCTTGTTTGTGTGCAAATTTTGTTGCGTTGTTCATAATCATAACCCATTTTGCCTGTTTTTTCAATTTTTATTTTTTCAGCCCTGGTGCCGCCTGAACAATATAGAAAAGGACGGAAGCCTAAAAACTGCTTCCGTCCTTTTCTGGATGTTTTGTTTAAACACCAATTGCTTTTCTTTTTTCTTCGATTCTCTGAATCATCGCATCGCCCAGTTTTTCAATATCTGTTTCTACTGTATAAGATGCTTCTACCCAGTCACGGATTCCTTCTGTCAGCCACCATACCATCTGATCGGATCCGGTCACCTGAGGTTCTACACCAAGAAAGGTATCAATTCCGGTAGCCACTACATAGTTTCCTATGGAAACAGCCTTCTCAGACATCCATTCCGGTGCACATCCCACCAGTGGAAGCTGGGAAATATTGAGTCCGGAATCTTTTGCCAGTTGTGCAGCCAGTACCATCATACGGCTGATATCCACACAGGATCCCATGTGAAGTACCGGTGGAATATCTGCCAGTTCACAAACACGTTTCAGTCCTGCTCCGCACAGATTTTTCGCTTTTTTGTCCATCAGACCGGCTCTTGCAGCAGCCTGTGCGGAACATCCGGACAGTACCACAATAATATCATTGGCAATCAACTTTTTCATCAGGCCGATGTGTGCAGAGTCCGGACGTACTCTTGGATTATTACATCCTACCATAGCAACTGCACCACGCAGTACGCCGGAAGTAATACACTGAATCAGAGGTTTTGTTGTTCCTGTCTCCTGTGCCATGCTGTTTGCTACCAGATCCAGCTGTTTGATAATTGCTTCTACGGAATATCCTACCGTTGCTTTCTGTTTCATCTGTGGAATATGTACCAGTTCCGGTTTACGATTGACAAAGTTTTCCACTGCTGTACGCACGATTTTCTTTGCATTTTCTCCGGCTGTCTTTGCATTAAAACGGATAAAGTCAGAATCCGGCATCTGTGCGATCGGAGAAGTTGTGATAAATTTTGTATGGAAACATTTGCTCAGAGGACCCAGGGCCGGGAAGATACACTGTACGTCTACTACGATGGCTTCACAGGCTCCTGTCAGAACTACATTTTCCTGCTGCAGGAAGTTTCCTGCCATCGGAACGCCGCGACGCATAGCAACTTCATTGGAAGTACAGCATACACCTGCAACATTGATGCCCTTTGCTCCTACTGATTTTGCAAGTGCCAGCATCTCCGGATCTTCTGCATATTCGCAGATCATTTCAGAAAGACTGGGATCATGTCCATGTACGATAATATTGACCTGATCTTCTTTCATAACTCCAAGGTTTGCTTCCGTATCTACCGGCTTCGGTGTACCAAACATAACATCTGAGAATTCGGTACCTGCCATAGAGCCGCCCCATCCATCTGACATACCGGAACGCAGAGACTGACGGACCAGGGCTTCCGGTTTACTGGAATTTCCCATATGGGTCATATGCATGGCAGTGGATACTTCACGGTCAATGGCACGTGGTTCGATTTCTGCGGACTTCCACAGTTCTCTTGTATGTTCCGGTGCACGATCCAGCCAGCGCTGTACACCGTGGGGCTTTCCATACTCCATAAGTGCCAGTTCTGCCACCTCATGGGCAAGATCATACATATCTCTGTTTTCTGTTTCTACTCCCCATTCTTTTGCAATACGGAGCAGTTTCTCCGGATCTTTTACCTTATAATTCCCATCCGGGGATACTTGTGTCAGTGTATGACAGATCTCACGGCCATGATCGGAATGTGTAGCTGCACCACCTGCAACAAAACGAAGGAAGTTTCTTCCTGCGATTCCATGTGCATCACAACCACAGATACCTCTCGGTGCCTTCGGTGTGATTCTGCAAGGACCCATGGAACAGATACGACAGCAGATTCCCTGCTCTCCAAACTTACAATGTGGTGTCTGATTCTTTACACGTGCCTGCCAGGAATCTGCTCCCACCTTCTTACCGGTCTCCAGCAGCCGCTCTGTAGCTGCTTCAAATTCTTCTACTGATGTTAAACGAAATGATCCCATCCTTGTCCTCCTTTAAGCGTAAAAAACGTGTGTTTCAATAAATAACTGGATAAGTCTATTGTAACAACTTTTCTGTCTTCTACCTATCAACGGTTGATTGCCTGCTCTCAACTTTTTATTGATACACCGGTACAAAAAAAGAGTCCTTGCTGGTGACAAAAGACTCCTTTTTTGATAATATATGATATTATATGAGTGAATTCTTATTTATCATAGCACAGGAACATCCCTCTGCCCATAAATGAAACAGTGATGCATATCAACTCTTTTTTGCACCCGTTTCCCACAAAGGAGATTCTTATGACGGTAAAAGATCTGGAATATTTTAAAATCACCTGTCAGGAACAGAGTATAACGAAAGCTGCAAAGCTCCTGTATATTACTCCTCAGGGACTGAGTAAAACCATAAAAAATCTGGAATATGAACTGCATACACAGCTGTTTTACAGAAATACATCCGGTATCACCTTAACACCTACCGGTTCTTATTTATATCAACATCTGGATGATTTTCTTGTTCCATATTATAATATTTACAATCGAATTCAGAAAATGGAACAGCAGAAAAATCATGTAATCGATCTGCTCTCTGCCTACGGTATCCTGCGTCTGGTCACTCCGCAATGCATTGCTGATTTCCGAAAGAAATATCCCCATATTACCCTTCAATACCGGGAATATCCGGACAAACAGGTAGAGCGCATGTTCGCATCCATGGAAGGAAATGTGGCATTCACTATCGGTCCTTCTGATTTTCAGAACTTCCATGCATCTCTTCTGGAAAGTTTCGAGATCAAACTGCTGGTAAATAAAAAACATCCCTTAAGTCAAAAATCTTCTGTGACTATTTACGATGTGAAAGATGAACCACTTTTTCTGGAAAGCAGCGAGTTCTATATTCACAGACTGATCTACAAGAAATGCCAGGAGGCCGGTTTTACTCCTAATATTGTATTTGAAACCAGCGGCTTCAGCCTGTGCCATAAAATGGTCAAAAAGAATCAGGGAATTTCTGTAGTGGTGGATTTTGTATTCGATGATATGGGAGATGATTCCATGGTACTCCTTCCCTTTTCCGATGGAGAATATCACTGGTCTACCTATATGCTTACCCGGGAACAGGCAGAAACCAATCCGGATATCCGGTGCTTTCAGAACCATGTACTGGAATGGATGAATGGAATTAAAGAAGGGAAAATCCAGCGATGATTTTCCCTTCTTTATTTATCGATTCTACAATTTCAAAACTACCATCCCATATTTTTCTCAGGTTCCTTTTTTACTCCTGAATGCTGTGAATTCATTGCAGGTGTTCCACAGAAACGGCAAAACTTATCTGTAACGATATCTTCCGGCAATCCCAGTTCTTCTCCTCTTTTCATCTGCTGCAACAGATTCTTTGCGATACGTTCTGATAGATATTTCATATTTTTCATATCATCTGAAACAGAAATACTGTTTCTATTTCCAGACATCCAATCAAAAACAGCTGTTATTTTTTCTTCCACCGGATTATAATCATAAGGATTTTCTTTTATTTTTTTCCTTTGAGTCACCACAAATAAACTTCCAGATAGTATAAACACACCCAGAATTATAAACAGTATAATCCAAGAAGGAAACTTTCTCTTCTTTTTTTCTGTATTTGAATAAGTACTCGTTTCACTACTCGGAAGCTTTCTCCCGCATTTTCCACAGAACCTTGCATGCTTGCCATTTTCTGCTCCACAATTCTCACAAATCATCCCGACACCTCATTCCAGCAAAATTATTTTTCTATAAGAATTATTATACAGGAATCGTTCTTACAAAAAAATCCCTCTTAAGCAGATTTTGATAATTTATCTGGTCTACTTAAGAGAGATTCTGTCAAAGCCGATTCTTATTCCTTTTATAAAATAATTTGTAAATTTCAGTTGATATTAATGAGGGCAGGTAGCATATGTAGTAGTCGCATAATAATCACCAATTTCCGTATAAGTACATTTTGTACATCTCTTTGCTTTATATACAGTTACAGTACATCCCCCCGAACTATTAGACTTGTGATAACTATAATAACCATTTGTCATTGTATGATTACAAAGTGCATGTGGTACTATTTCATCATCTGTAATTGCAACTTGTGTCCCGTCTTCATAAATAAAGATTCTGTCTGAAACACTAAAATCATAATCACCTGTATTATCCTCATCTGAAAACATTCCAATTTCACTGCCATCATAAGTTTCAAATACACTATCATCTGTTGACCAATATGGCTCATATGCCAATATGGTACTTGCACTGCCAAACATAGTAAGCACTGCAGCTGCTGCCGCAACTGCTTTTTTCATCATCCCTTTTTTTCTTTTTTTCATCATGTAGTTGATCCTCCTTTTCATCCGTTTTTCCGAACCTGATAAATTGTTTTTCCAAACCATGGACAGGGGTTCTTTTTCGGTAGACAACTGAATCAATGTGGTCAGGTATTGTTTCTTTTCTTCTTCCGTACAGCCTTCGGTTGCTTTTTCATCACACAGATATTCCGCTGTCATAGAATACAAAACCAGAAGCAGAAAGGATGCCGGATTCACTCCGTGGATACAGATGGCACCAATACAGAGCAGTTTCATCAGACTGTCATGATTCTTTCTGTGCTGTTCTTCATGCCGGTAGAACATGGGAAAGCAAGGATGGTTCAGACTTTCCTCCGGCACCAGAATGGACTGTCGGATAAAGCCTACCGTATACAGGGAATGTATCTTTCTGTTCATCAGCAGTTCCACTGTCTTTCCTTCGATCTCTACCGATACTTTTTCCGACTGTGCCAGAAGTCTTCGAATATCCATCCGATACTTCACCACCTGATAGACTGCGAAGCAGATTACAACACACAGCCAGATACTGCCCAATACAGACAGCCATCTGGGAACCCAGATGGATTCATCCGGAGACAGAATATTCGTTACCGATACCACCTGATAAAAATTCTGTTTCTGATTCATGGTAAGGGGCAGATGCAGCATCCCCGTTACTTTCTCCGGCAGTATAAATTTGATCATCTGAAAGGGTACCAGATAGAAAAACAGTCCTGCCAGCAACAGTCTTCTTCCCATCCGAAAATCATAGGAATGCTTCTGGAACAACCAGAGAAGCAGACAGACCAGAACGGGAATGGAACCTGCCACTGTCATACAAGTATAAATTTTCATTTACAGTTCCTCTAAGTAGGCCAATAAGTCCTCTTTTTCTTTCTCTGTCAGATTTCTCTTTTCTGCCAGTGCATTAACCAGTGCGGGAAGCTGCGAATCCATATGGTAATCACGCATGGACTCCGATTCTGTATGACTTCCGGTCTTTGCTGCTTCTGCAGATTCCAGATTTTCCAGTTCCTGATTCAGTTTCAATGTCTGAAACAGGAAAAAACTGAATCCTGCCGGAAGAAATAAAGCCATTCCCACTGCACCAAATAAATATCTTCCCAGTTCCCCATTGTCAGAAGGTGCTCCGCACATCATGGAAGTAAACAGGCAGACTGAAAGAAAAACAGAAAAGAAGATCAAAAAAGCCACTAACAGTTTTCTCTTCACCGCACATTCCCCCTTGGTATGGTTCTTACTAAGATTGTATCATGCTATCCTAATGTTGTAAATGTAATCTTTTGCCTATTCTTATCTTTTTGCCTTTCTGTAACCGGCAGCTTGTGCCTCTTCCTCGGATGCGAACACTTTCAGATATTTCGAGTCTGCCATTTCTTCATAAGCGGCCTGTCCCGGACAGTGATAGATTTTGGAATTGGAATTCCCACGGATTTCTCCGGACACGGTTTCTTCTGATTCTGTGTTGACGGTCTCTTCTGCCAGCCGGCTTGCACCGGTTTCATAATCGATGGAAATGCCGGGCTGCACGTTATATACAAATACGTTGAAGGAAATTCCCTCGCCCTGATCTTCCACTGAGTATGCCTCCATCTGTACACCGGAAGCCACCAGATTGTCCCCTTCAAAAACAGGTGTCACACGGTACATGACATGATGATTGGTTTCTTTCACGTAATCGGCTACCATATTTTCAAAAGGCAGCATACCATCCACATTCATATACCGGGTACCCGTGATAAGATTCTGCTTATTGGCATTTTCTGCTGTCAGCTGAAAGCCAATAAGATGGCAGCGATTGTACAGATATTTCCCGTCTACAATATCATATTTTGCGCTCTGCCATCCGGTGGGTTTCACTTGCCCAATAGAACCTCTTTCTTCTGTCGGCATCAGATCTTGTCCTACACTGGCAACTGCCACGCCGCATCTTCCCAGGCTGTCCAGTCCACTGTATTCTTCAAAAGAATTTTCCGTAATCTCCTCTTGTGAAAACTGTGGTACATTGTCCTGCAATACCACATATGGTTCCCCACTGTACTCCGGTATCTCATCCAGAGAAGCAGCGCTTACAGATACCGCTGTATTGACGACTGGTTCTTTTTCTTCGCTGCTCTGCGAAATGGTAACCGAACAGCCGGTCAGGGAAAGAAGCAGCAGCAACATGCAAATTCCGGTATAACAATATTTTGTAAGTTTCTTCATGATGTCTTATTTCTTCCTTTCGTACTTTTCATATCTTTCTTTTGTAATCTTTTCGTGGGAATTTCCCGGGAACTCCCATGTTTCCAGCATCTTCCACCGTGTAAGATCAATAGGAAAATACCGGTCTGCAGGATATTTCCGGTTCCACCGGTACAGAATAATCTCCTCTGTGTCCTGTTCCTGAATCTTTTCCGGATTTTCCAGAAAGACATACTGTCCCTTTAAATCTGCAGAAGAAAAATCTTTTATAATCCGAATCTTTTCACAAGGAACTTCAGCAAACAACAGGGCAGAACTTTCTTCTATGTACAGATAGTTCTCCTTACACAGATCCAGTATATCCAGACTTACCTTTTTGTCTCTGCTCACTCTCCGATGATTAAACAACATTCCCATACGGTCATCCACACATGCAATCAGATACATCCTCTCACCTCATCTCTTCTTTTCCTTTCTACAACTGCATTATACCTGCTGCAGCCAATACTGTAAAGAAAAGAGTCTGCCAGAACCCTTTTCCCGGTCTGTCAGACTCTCTTCTTTTATCTGTTTACTTATTTTCTTTTACTTTATCCGGCACATATTTTCCTGTACTGTCTACGTATTTATCTCCAATCCATTCATCTGCAGCCATGGAACCATCTTCTTTCAGATAATAATCTCCTACCCACTGAGAAGTTACCATGGCTCCGGACTTGTTAAAGTAATACCAGGTACCTTCAATTTTCTTCCAGCCGGTTACCATGGCTCCGGAAGCATTCAGATAATATTTGGTTCCACGGTCATTCAGCCAGCCAGTCTGCATCACGCCATTATCATCCATATAATACCACTTACCGCTGACTTTCTCCCATCCCGTCTGCATGACTCCTGATTTGTTCATGTAATACCATTTTCCGCTGATTTTCTTCCAGCCGGTTGCCATGACTCCGGACCCATCCAGATAATACCAGTTTTCTTTTTCTTTCAGCCATCCGGTCTGCATGACTCCATCTGGTTTGTTGAAATAATACCACACATTATCAACCTTTTTCCAGCCGGTTGCCATGGAGCCGCTGGAATTGAAATAATACCAGGAACTGTCCAGCTTCAACCATCCGGTTTTCATTGCCCCGGTATTGTCAAAGTAATAAGTTGATTTTTCAATTATTTTGAAACCAGTCACCATTTTTCCGTCTGTATCCAGATAATACCAGATTTTTTTCTGTTTCAGCCAGCCGGTTACCCGGTAACCCTTTGCATCAAAATAATACCAGCTTCCGTCTATTTTTTTCCAGCAGTTCTTTGGATAACTTCCATCTGCATACTCATACCAATATCCACGGCTGTTACTCTTCCACTGACCTTTCAATTTAGCAATGATCTCAGAAATCTCATCTCCACAGTTCTTACAGGTTTTCACCTGTACTCCCTCCTCCGAAAGAGTCGGTTCTTTGGTAACTACCCAGTCTCCATAAGCATGACCGGTCATTGGAATCACTACCTGAGAATCTTCTTTTTCTACTCCACAGGCTGTACAATGAAGAGATTTTACACCATCTTCTGTACAAGTCGGTTCTTTTTCAATGGTGTACTTATCGTTCCAGGTATGTCCGACTGCTTCCACTTCTTCCCTGGAGCCTTCTTTGATTGCATCGCAGGTTTCACAATGGATGCTTTTTTCCCCTTTTTCTGTACAGGTTGGCTTAACATCCACGGTGTATTCTTCCTTCCAGGTATGTCCTGTTGCCGGAATCTCCTCTACAGAATCTTCTTTTACCATATCACAGGTAACACAATGGATACTCTTCTGTCCCTTTTCTGTACAGGTTGGTTCCTGTTCAATGGTATATTCCTCTGCCCAGGTATGACCCAGTGCTTTTATTTCTTCTTTTTTGGTTGTACCACATACCTCACAGGTATATTCTTTTTCCCCTTTTTCTGTACAGGTTGGTTCTTTCTGAACCTCACCTTCACCCCACTGGTGATCTTTAATATTTGCTTTTACCACTGCAATCAGACCGGATTCGCTTCCTTTGATCTTACCTTCATATTCACCAATTTTCGAGAATGACAACTCAACAATATATTTGTAAGTTATGATTGTAGTAGTTTCATTATTAATCGTTATGGAAGAGGTTTCTTTAATCTTATCCGTAACTTTCCCTTTAATTCCCTCAATCGATAAGTCTTCGGAATAAGAAGAAGTCAAAGTATAAGACTCCGTGGAGCCCACACAAAAATCTGCATTTAACTCTTTTGCCTGAACGGACACATTGATTTTTTCAGCAATTTCATCCTGATTCTTAATATAAATTACGGTTTCCCCTACCCGATTTCCGGATACGGTAATGGTGTAACCATATTTTTTCGTACCACCGGAAGAGATCACGGATTTTCCGGTAACGATACCATCAGCAATATTGCTGTCTTCCGATGAGATGGTGATACTTACATTTTCAGGAAAAGTAACTTCTACCTCTTCCTTTCCCCCTACTTCCAGAATAAGACTCTGCTCGGCATCTTCCTCTACATCCGCATCTGCGTATACCTCCACATTTCCCCATTGGTTCACGCTCTGGATACCCAGAAACAGACACAGGCATATTGCCGCTGCTTTCTTCATTTGTCTCATACAACTTCCCTCCTGTTTGAAACTGACACTAAAAATAATCGAAATGTTTGTACATTCATACTTTTTCTGTAATAATTATATATGATTTCCAGCGTATGTTCAAGCAATCCCGGAAAATACTTTCCGGGATTGCGTATCTGCATGACGGTTTCAATAACCAACAGAATCAGGTATTGGGGAAGAAAAAAAGTCCTGCAACAACAGGACTTTTCAGCAGTTCGTAGGGGAATCGAACCCCTGTTTCCGCCGTGAGAGGGCGGCGTCTTAACCGCTTGACCAACGAACCGTACTCACTTATAATACACTATGTTTTTTTAAATTGCAAGCATTTTTTTTATTTTTTTACAACTTTTTGCAAACAAAATACGATTGACAAGTATTTGATATTCCGCTACACTGTATAAGGAACCTGCCCCTGGCGGGCTCTTTTTATAAAAAAATTGTAACTGTTCAGATGGCTGACAGTTACCCAAAAATCAATAAGGAGAAAGGACTTTTTCCATGACACAGTCAAATGTACAAGAAAATAAAATGGGTGTGCTTCCTGTTCCGAAACTACTTTTTCAGATGTCACTTCCCATGATACTTTCCATGCTGGTACAGGCCCTTTACAATATTGTAGACAGTATCTTCGTTGCGCAGATCAACGAAAATGCGCTGACTGCCGTATCTCTGGTATTTCCTGTCCAGAATCTTCTGATTGCCATTGCCGTAGGAACCGGTGTAGGCGTAAATTCTGCCCTTTCCCGAAGTCTTGGTGCAAAGGAATTCCGTACTGCCAATGCCTGCGCACAGCATGGTATTTTCCTTGCTTTTATAAGCGGAATTATTTTTGCCGTTGCAGGGAATCTTCTGGCTGTTCCTTTTTTCAATATCCAGACTTCTGATGTTCAGATTAAGGAATATGGCATTACCTATATGACCATTATCTCCACCTTATGCATTGCCGTATATCTGCAGGTGATGTTTGAACGCCTTCTCCAGTCTACCGGAAGGACTTTTTATACTATGATTTCTCAGGGTGTGGGCGCAATCATCAATATCATCATGGATCCTGTTCTGATTTTCGGTCTGCTTGGTTTCCCGAAGCTTGGTGTTGCCGGTGCTGCGGCTGCTACTGTTTTCGGTCAGACTTGTGCCTGCATACTGGGGTTTTTCTTTAATGTAAAAGTC
Source organism: Blautia sp. (assembly GCA_051880075.1). Taxonomy (GTDB): domain Bacteria; phylum Bacillota; class Clostridia; order Lachnospirales; family Lachnospiraceae; genus Blautia. The sequence continues at coordinate 64,464 of JBJENG010000077.1, forward strand.
AATAAAGATATTTCTATTGATATGCGCCATTTCCGTCCGGACCGGAAAATCATTGCTGCTATTTACGAGGTAGGAGTCCCGTCCATTGTTATGCAGGCCATTGGTTCTGTCATGACCTTTGGTATGAATAAAATCCTGATTCAGTTTACTTCTACCGCCACTGCTGTATTTGGTGTCTATTTCAAATTGAACAGCTTTATTTTCATGCCTGTCTTCGGTCTGAATAACGGTATGGTTCCTATTGTAGCTTATAATTATGGTGCCAGAAACAAAAAAAGAATCACCCAGACCATACAGATCAGCATCGTCAGCGCTGTGATAATCATGCTCTGTGGGCTATCTCTTTTCATGATCTTTCCGGAAAATCTGCTGCGTATGTTCAATGCCTCAGAGGCCATGTTGGAAATCGGTGTGCCTGCTCTGCGGATCATCTGTCTGAGTTTTATCTTTGCAGGTTTCTGTATTGTAGTAGGTTCTGTGTTCCAGGCACTTGGAAACGGTATCTACAGTCTGATCGTTTCTGCCGCACGTCAGCTTCTGGTTATTCTTCCGGTTGCTGCTTTGCTCGCAAAATTTGGAGGACTTTCTGCTGTATGGTGGGCCATCCCCATTGCGGAAATTGCTTCTGTTACATTCAGTACCTACTTCTATCGAAAAATCTATAAAGAAAAAATCGCCCCTCTCGGTGAAGAATAAAAAAGAAAAACCATAAAATGACAGCAGACATTTTGTGGTTTTTCTTTTTTCTTTTTTATTCTTCCGGTGCCTCGGCCGGTATAAAGATTCTTCTGTCTACTTCACTCTGTGGCAATTTTGCCCGTCTCGTTGCTTCTTCACAGAAGAAATCCTGAGAAGAAATCCGCATCTTTCCTCTTCTGTCGACTTTTTCATAAGTACCGTCCGGCTGCAGAATATGTGCTTTTACATTATCTTCCAACTGAATTTCCAATATATGTTTCACTTCTTCTTTCAGTTTTTCATCCTCTACAGGGAATACGATTTCCACACGCTTATCCAGATTTCGCGGCATCCAGTCCGCACTTCCCATGAAAATCTCCTCATTTCCGTCACTGTAGAAATAGAAGATCCGGCTATGTTCCAGGAAATTTCCTACAATGGAGCGCACGGTGATATTTTCACTGATTCCGGGTATTCCCACCTTCAGACAGCAGATACCACGTACGATCAGATCAATTTTCACCCCTGCAGCACTGGCTGCATAAAGTGCAGCAATCACATCCCGGTCACACAGAGAATTCATTTTGGCTATGATCCTGGCTCTTCTTCCTTTCAGGGCATATTCTCTTTCCATTTCTATCAGATGCAGGAAACGATCACGCATCCAGATCGGCGCAACCACCAGTTTATTCCAGGTTCTGGGTTCCGAATATCCGGAAAGCATATTGAATACTGCAGTCGCGTCTTCTCCGATTCTGGCAGAACAAGTGAGGAGACCACAGTCTGTGTAGAGTTTGGCCGTAGAGTCATTATAATTTCCGGTTCCCAGATGTACATATCTGCGGATACCATTTTCTTCTCTTCTCACCACAAGGGTAATTTTACTGTGAGTCTTCAGTCCCAACAGACCGTAAATTACGTGACATCCTGCTTTTTCCAACATTTTCGCCCATACAATGTTGTTTTCTTCATCGAATCTTGCTTTCAACTCTACCAGAACTGTTACCTGCTTTCCGTTTTCTGCAGCCTGGGCAAGTGCACGGATAATGGGTGAATTTCCACTGACACGGTACAGAGTCTGCTTGATTGCCAGAACATTAGGATCCTTTGCTGCCTGCTGTACAAAATCAACCACCGGATAAAATGTCATATATGGATGATGCAGAAGAATATCGCCTTTTCTGATCTGTGCAAAAATATCTTCATCCGACATCATGGCAGGAACCTGTGCCGGGACATAAGCTTTTTGTCTGAACTCATCAAATCCCTGCAATCCGTACATCTTCATCAAAAACGTCAGATCCAGAGGACCATTGATTTTGAAAATGTCTTCATCTTTGATTTTAAATTCCCGTTCCAGAATCTCCAGCAGTCGTTCATCCATCCGATCTTCCACTTCCAGACGGATGACTTCTCCCCACTGTCTCTTTTTCAGCTGTTTCTGTATCTCTTTAAGAAGATCCGCTGCCTCGTCTTCATCAATGGTCAAGTCTGCATTACGCATAATCCGGTAAGGACAGGTGCAAACTACCTGGTTGCTCAGGAACAGCTTATCAATATTTCTTTCGATGATTTCTTCCAGAAGAATGATTACTGTATTTCCTTTTTTATCATCAGGCAGCTGCACGATTCTCGGTAATACAGACGGTACCTGTACAGTAGCAAATTCCAGTTCTTCTTTTCCTTTTTTATCTTTTTTCGAAATCAGTGCACCGATATTCAAGGTTTTATTTCGAATGAGCGGAAATGGTCTTGCCGAATCCATAGCCATCGGTGTCAGTACGGGATACACACTGTCCTCAAAAAAGCTGTCTACGAATTTCTGTTGTTCTTCCGTGAGATTCTCATGCTTCTCTACTACATGAAGCCCGATTTTCTTCAGTGCAGGAATCAAAGAACGATTATAGGTATTGTACTGTGCCTGCACCAGATTTTTCGTTACTTTGGAAAGTTCTTTTAACTGCTCTTTTGGCGTCATACCTGCAATATCCGGTTTTGTATATTTTGCATGAACCATATCTTTTAAAGAAGCCACACGGATCATAAAAAACTCATCCAGATTGGAAGCTGTAATACTTAAAAATTTCAGTCTTTCAAACAGGAGCAGATTCTTATCCCTTGCTTCACTTAATACACGTTCATTGAATTTTACCCAGCTCAATTCTCTGTTTGTATAATATTCCGGTCTTGTATATTCTTTCAAATCCATATTCTGTCCCCTTACCTTCTCTTCTTTCTGCGGAGTACCGGACGAATGCTGAACACTTCTTCAAAGAAATCTGCTTTTTCCTTCAGCAATCCCTCTTCCAGTATAATATCCTCCTGGGTGTCAATTGTGATAATCAGCTCTTTCTCTTTTACTGCAGCTTTAATACTTTCTGCCTTCTGCTTATGACTCCTGTCAAGAGCATTGGCTACCCGGAGAATGGCCGTCAGTTTTCCCATCAGCATATACGTATTTCTGTCAATGGTACTCTTGGAATCTGCCTCCCCATAATATTTAAATGGTTCCGTATTGTATTTTACCACATTGGCGATCAGTTCCCGCTCTGCATGAGACAATCCGATGATTTCAGTAGACATGATAATTCCATAACCGCATTTTGCCGCATCACTCATACTGATGTACTTCCCGCAATCATGGAGGATGACTGCAATCTGCAGAAGCAGTTTTTCTCTGGCATCCATACCATGTATCTTCTTTGTACTGTCAAAAATCGTCTCTGCCACCTGCATCACTGCCTGAATATGATTTTTGTTGCTCATATATCGTTTTGCAATATTCTTCGCAGATACCAGAATATCATTTTCAAAATTATGGGTACCACGGATCAGTCTTTTCTTCTGGGCAAAATCATAGGAAATACCATCATTTAACTGAGTACCCGGAAGCCACAGATTGTCTGCTCCCATTTCATCGATGAATACCCGGAAAATAATCAGCGTGGGAATCAGAATGCTGGCGTGTTCCAGTGTAATTCCAAGATCCACCGATATCTGCTCCGGAGATTTATGCACGATTTTATTATAAACTTTCATAAACCGTTCCCGGCTTACCGTGTTGCTCTCTCCCATGTCTTCTTTTCCCTTCAGAAGATTCTCTATGAGCAGATCTCCCAGAAAAATAATATTGTCGATTTTCCTTTCTTTTAAATGCAGTTTCTTAAAACTGAGGATATCATTATGAATCAGTTCTTCTACCAGATGTTCGTAATAGATGGTTTCCTTTTCTACCGGAACCAGTCTCTCCCGGATACGAAGACTTCCCATTTTGAAATTCTGAGTAGTAACCAGCGCATCCTTGTCAAACAGGGAAATCTGCACATTTCCTCCGCCGATCTCAATGATCGCTGTTCCTTTTTGAATAATGTTTGAAAAAGCTGCTTCCTTGGCTGCTATAGATTTGTACCCATAGAAACGCTGTTCCGAATTACTGAGTATTTCCACCTTGATCCCTGTTCTCTGATAGACCTGATCCAATACCATCCATACATTTTTTGCTTCCTGCAGCGTACTGGTGGCACAAGCCCGGTAGGCATCCACTCCATATTCTTTCATGATCCGTGCAAAGTCCCAGAGAACTTCTGATAACTCCTGGGCAAATTCATAACTGATTTTTCCCTTTCCGTAGGCATCACGACCAATCTCCAGTCTGCTCCTGATTTCATCGATTTTGTTAATTCCCGTCTTTGGCGATATCTGATAGATGTCCATGCAGACATTATAAGAACCCACATCGATCGCCGCAAATATTGTAACCGCCATTTTCTCACCTCTCCACCTGTGTATTTTCTATCTCTTCTATGTAAACTTATGATTCCAGATATTTTATCATGTTTTCATATTGTTTCTCTGCGGTTTCATACCCCTGCCGGTAAAGTCGTTCCAGTTTTTCCTTGTCTTTTTCCAGTCTGCCGATTTGCACCGGTGCCGGAGGCTGAATAATAAATACTTTCCCCTCTTTTTCCTGTCGATACAGATACTCCAATGTTTTATTATATTCCAGATGCCTCCGTTCCATTGCTTTCACAAGCTTTGGAAATTTTTTTCCATATCGCAGACGTATAAGTGGAAGAATCTTATTTTTTTCTTTTCTGTATTCTCTTCCTCGTGTAAGCACTACCACATTCCTGTCATTGCCCATTCTCTGGGATTCCATAAAGGGAATGGAGTCTGTAATCCCACCATCCAGATACGGTTTTTTTCGAATCCATACAGTTCTTGACATAAGAGGAAGGGAACTGGAAGCTCTCACATACTTTATCTCTTTATGCATATCTCTGATTCTTTTGTACTCCGGAAGTCCGGTATCACAATTGGTTACAACCGCATAAAATTCCGTCTTACATTGGTCGAATGCCTGATAATCGTACAGATCCAATTCATTTGGTATTTTTTCGTAAACCATTTCCGTTCCAAAGTAATCACCTGTTTTTACCAGACTTTTGACACTGCAATACTCCGGATCATCCCCATATTCGGTAAATGTACGATATCCTCTTTCCTTTTGTCCGGATAGATAACTGCAAGCCATACAAGCACCAGCCGATACCCCTATACAAGTATCAAATTGCAGTCCTTTCTCTATGAAACAATCCAGCACACCGGCTGTAAAAACACCCCGCATGCCGCCGCCTTCCAGAATCAGTCCTTTTTTTATCTCGCTCATTAAACTTCTGTCACCCTTTTCTGCTTATTCTGCTGCCCCGGAACACCGGATGGTATTCCGTTCCTGACTAATTATATTTTACCTTTTTTTCTTTTTTTTCACAAGTAGTGTATTCCAATGAAATTAACAGAACATTCTTTTATCTGTACAAAACAGAAAGTATAATTTTAAAATCTTCCGGAAACGGTGCCTCCACACTTACTTTTTCTCCGGTAAACGGCTGCTGGAATTCTGTTTTCCATGCATGCAATGCTGCTCTGGAAAAATGCGGAAAAACAGAATCTTCTTTTTTCTCGTTATACAGCCCGTCTCCGATCAGCGAATGCCCTATATAAGCCATATGAATGCGAATCTGATGCATTCTTCCCGTTTCCAGGTAAAGCTGTACCAGAGATATTCCGAATGTGCTTTTCAAAACCTGATAATGAGTTACTGCCTTTTTCCATGGACGACCCGAATCGGAAATTCCATCCTGAAATACATTCATCTTTCGTAAATCTGCCGGATCCGGACCTACCGGAGCCGCTATAGTATGCCATTCTCCCTGCCTGTCTTCTTTCATGCTGCCCTGTACAACTGCAAGATATGTTTTCTGAAAACTTCCCTTTTCTTTCTGTACCTGCATTCTGGCCGCCGCTGTACGATTCTTTGCAAAAACCACAATTCCGGAGGTTTCTCTGTCCAGTCTGCCAACAGAACGGACACAGAAATTCTCTCCTTTCTTTCCATAATAACCTGCAATCTGATTGGATAAGGTATCCCTATAATGAACGCCTGCCGGATGGGTTACCATCCCGGCTGGTTTGTTAACCACCAGAATATCCGGGTCTTCATAAAGAATATCCGGCTGGCTAAAATCTGTTTCTTCCCATTCCAACTGTTTGGAACCGATGTGTGTTTCCTCAAGGCAAACTGTAAGGATATCCCCTGGACAAACAATTTCTGTCACTCTGCATTGCTTTCCGTTCTTTCTGATTCCTTCTGTCCTGAATTTCGCCTGACTGATCTGCCGTTTTGTAAATCCTGCCTGTCTCCGAAGAACTGCTTCTACAGACAGCTTTTTATCTTTCTGTGCACTTTCCTCAACACGAATCTTTATGTATCTTTCCATTACTTCTCTCTTTTTTGAATCTTTGCCTCATCATAACACTCCGAAAGGATTTTTTAAAGCCCCTTTCTGCATACATTCATATGCTAAGAACAGAAAAAGGCGACCCTCTGGCCGCCTATCGTTTCTGATTAATCGGTGCTATTCCTTCTTTCCGGACATTGTGCGTCTGATTCTGATTTTCCACCTTCTGTTTCTGTGTGATGCTGTTAAATTTTTCGTTGAATTCCTTCCTCTGATTTTCCAGTTCCCTTTTATGCATATTATCACCTCTGGGATAGGATGCCCGAAAGAAACATAACCTATTCTTCTTTTCTGCTCTGTTTCACAATCTGATTGGCATATGTACTTAATCCTGCTACAAGAATTCCCTGTACGACTAACGAAAATACTACCATGGCAATTTCCTGCAAAGATTCAAGTATAATCACACTTTTGAAACAAAAAAACAGGAGAAACGCTGTAAAATCAACGTTTCTCCCACTTTTTTATACTGCCGCTGGCCGGACTCGAACCGGCACGGTGTTACCCGCTTGATTTTGAGTCAAGTGCGTCTGCCAATTCCGCCACAGCGGCCAATATTCAGTTCATCAATGAACCGAATATTATTCTACCATAATCAGCCAAACTATGCAAGTACTTTTTTTATTTTACCAGTTTTTTATAAATATCAAAACAATCAAAGGTCGCAAAGTAATCTTTCGGTTCTTCCGCTCTTCTGATTAACTGTGCACTTCCGTCTTCTTTCAGAAGTACCTCTGCAGATTTCAGTTTACCATTATAGTTGTATCCCATTGCGAATCCATGAGCACCGGTATCATGGATCACCAGCAGGTCTCCCATTTCGATTTCCGGAAGCATACGGTCGATTGCAAATTTATCATTATTCTCACACAGAGAGCCGGTCACATCATATTTATGATCACAAGGCTGATTTTCTTTTCCCATAACTGTAATGTGATGGTAAGCTCCATACATAGCCGGACGCATCAGGTTTACTGCACAGGCATCCACACCTATGTATTCTTTGTGTGTATGTTTTTCATGAATGGCTTTTGTAACCAGGCATCCGTAAGGTCCCATCATAAAACGTCCCATTTCGGAGTAAATTTCTACATCTCCCATCCCTGCAGGAACCAGTACTTCTTCATAGACTTTACGTACCCCTTCACCGATCACACGGATATCATTGGGTTCCTGTTCCGGTCTGTAAGGAATACCAACACCGCCAGACAGATTAATGAATTTAATATCTGCACCGGTTTCTTTTTCCAGTTTTACTGCCAGTTCAAATAACTGTTTTGCCAGAACCGGATAATATTCATTGGTCACGGTATTGCTGGCAAGAAATGCATGAATACCAAATTCTTCTGCTCCTTTTTCTTTCAGAATCCGAAACGCATCAAAAATCTGTTCTGTTGTCATACCGTATTTGGAATCTCCCGGATTGTCCATGATTCCGTTTCCAAGTTCGAAAATACCGCCTGGATTGTAACGACAGCTGATTCTTTTTGGAATGGTTCCGATTGTTTCTTCCAGAAAATCAATGTGTGTAATGTCATCCAGGTTAATGGTTGCTCCTAATTCATATGCATATTTATATTCTTCTGCCGGTGTGTCATTGGATGAAAACATAATATCATTTCCTGTACATCCGATTGCAGAAGACATCATCAGTTCTGTGTAAGAGGAACAGTCACATCCACATCCATATTCTTTCAGAATATCGATCAAAAATGGATTCGGGCATGCTTTCACTGCAAAATATTCTTTAAATCCTTTATTCCAGGAAAATGCTTCCTGGACTGCTTTCATATTTTCACGAATCCCTTTTTCATCATATAAATGAAAAGGGGTAGGATATTGTTTTACGATTTCATCCAACTGTTCTTTTGTGACAAATGTCTTTTTCTCCATTTTATCTTATCTCCTCAATTTTCCATTTTCTTTATTTATGCATAGGGTTATTATATGTCAGCCTTTTCTATTTTTCAACATATTTTTCACATTAACGTTTTAACGAAAGCAAGTACATTGATCGTATCCACTCTGCAGCCTCCAGAAGAGAATCCATTTTACCATCCAGAATCCCGTCTACCGGGGAGGAATCCTTCAGCAGATCCGGGATCATAATAGTGACCATTCCCGCATCATGTGCGGAACGTATTCCATTATAAGAGTCTTCCAGCGCAAGTCCGTATTCCGGCTGAATATTCAATCCTTCACAAGCTTTCCTGTAAATCTCCGGTGATGGCTTTGCCTCTTTTACCATACCTCCCGTAATAATACAGGTAAATACTCCTGCAATTCCTTCCCTTTCCAGATTATTCATTGCATAATCATGACTGGAAGAAGTGGCTACTGCCATTGGAATTTCACATTCTTTCAGAACTTTGATAATCTGATGAAGTCCCTTCTTGGCAGGAATCCCATGTTCCGTTTCATATCTATGAAAAGCAGCACGATAAGTATCCCGAAACTGCTCAAAAGGAAAATCCTCTCCATATTTTTTCCGGAAATAAGCTTTTCTTCTTTCTACATTAAATCCCAGTGTGTTCACAATATTATCTCCAAGTTTTCCGTATCCCATTTCTTCTCCTGCCACATCCCAGGAATATTTTACAATTCGTTCACTGTCGAACATCAGCCCGTCCATGTCAAAAACGACTCCGCGTATTTCTCTGTTTTTCATTTCATTTATCTCCTTTTTTCTGTACAATATAATACTGTCTTTTTTATCGCATGTAAAGGAGACAAAACAAGGCTGCCCCTTTTTCGGACAGCCTTGTCTCATTTTAATTTTCCTGTTGCTTTTCTGTTCTATTTTACTTCAATTACCTGCAGCATGTTTGTAACATTTCCTTCTCTTATACTGCTGTTGGTAGCCGGGTCTCCTGCAGTAAACACTGCAAGCTGTCCTTTCTTCACAAGACGTTTTCTTTTAACTGTCTCCATAGCACTGATCAGAATATGTTCTGTGGAATCCTTCATATTGCCTCTCAGCGGTTTTACACCCCAGTAAAGCTGCATTTTATGCTCTACCGATTCATTTGGCGTAATTGCATAAATAGGCATAGGAGGACGGAAACTTGATACTAGACGGGCCGTTGCCCCGAACATAGTAGGTGTTATAATACATGCAGCATCAATATTTCTTGCTGTACGTACGGAAGCGATACCGATAGCACTGGATATAATAGTCTTGGAGTCCATCTTTCTGTGTTTTACATAACGATCATAATCCACATACTGCTCTGTATCTTCTGCAATTTGACTCATCATTTTTAAAGCTTCTACAGGATATTTTCCTGCTGCGGTCTCACCGGAAAGCATAACTGCATCGGTACCGTCATAAATGGCATTTGCAACATCCCCCACTTCTGCACGGGTAGGACGGGGATTACGCATCATAGAATCCAGCATCTGGGTTGCAGTGATGACCGGAACATATTTTTCATTACATTTCTGAATAATAATTTTCTGGATATGAGGAACTTCCTGCGGCGGAATTTCCACACCCAGGTCACCTCTTGCCACCATAATTCCATCGGATGCTTCTATGATTTCGTCTATATTTTCCACGCCTTCTGCATTCTCAATTTTTGCAATAATGGAAATATGTTCTGCATGATATTCAGCCAGGATTTTCCGGATTTCATTTACAGCTGTAGCATTACGTACAAAAGAAGCAGCAATAAAATCAATATCCTGAGAAATTCCGAAAATAATGTCTTCTCTGTCTCTCTCTGTAATAGCCGGAAGCTTTACTTTTACATTTGGTACATTGACCCCTTTTCTTTCTCCCAACTCACCGCCGTTTGCAACTTTACAGACAATCTCATCTTTTTTCACAGCCTCTACGATCAGTTCAATCAAGCCATCGTCAATAAGAATTCTGTTTCCTTTCTTCACTTCCCTGGCAAGACCCGGATAGGTAATGGAACATCCTTCTTCATTGCCCGTCCTCTCATCCATATACAGAGTGAACTGTGCACCGCTTTTCAGCGTAACCTTCTGACCGCCTTCCAGTACACCGGTACGAATTTCCGGTCCTTTGGTATCCAGAAGAATCGCTACCGGTTTATCCAGTTCTTCTCTTACATTCTTCAACAGATTCATACGGGCTTTATGCTCCTCATGATTCCCATGTGAAAAATTAAAACGTGCCACATCCATGCCGCTTTTCACAAGTGCTCTCATAACCGTCTTTTTGTCTGTTTTTGGCCCCATGGTACATACGATTTTTGTTCTGCGCATAAAATCCTCCTCATTTGATATGCTCATGTGTAAACAAGTGATCCTGGCAATACTCATAATTGCCGTTGCATTTAGAACAGAAGCGGAATTCCAGATTTTCTCCGTCATTCTCTGTTCTTCCGCAAATTGCACATTTATGCTTGGTTACTCCCGGTGCCATCTTGGGATGGACTGCTTTCTTAAACTGCTGCCTTCTGTGAATCTCTCTCGGTGCCATATGACTGTAATTTCTGGTACTGAAAAAGAAAATAATAAAATTCAGCAGAGAAGCAATGATGGTCATACGTACCGGCCACGCGCTGTATCCGGATGCACTGACAAAGGCATAAGCCAGATAGGCAATATCCAGATAAGCCATCCATTTGATTTTCACAGGAATCACAAAATAAAGAAGTACCTGCATATCCGGATAGCTGGCTGCAAAAGCCAGAAAAATAGAAAGATTGATATAGTACGTAGAAATCGATGCTGCTCCGTATAAAGACATCTCTGGCCCTCCAATGAAATACAGGAGAAATGCCCCGATAATCGTAAAGAGAATGCCGCTGAAAATATATACATTGTATCGAAAATCTCCCCAGGTTTTTTCCAGTGCAGTTCCCAGAGAATAATAGAACATCAGCATGATAATCGTAAAGAGATTCAATCCTGACGGAGGTATCAGAACCCAGCTTACCAGACGCCAGATCTGTCCATGCAAAACATGCATGGGACTGAGTACAAGATAACCAAATACAGATACTTGCGTAATATTTTGAAGAAAATAAAGTACATATCCTATGACGTAGCACAGGATAATGTACTTTGTCAGGTTTGGAATCGCGTATCTGCCGAACTTCCGCTCCATTTTATTTAAAAAATTCATATTTTTTCCTCATTTAAACTTAAAATAAATCTTTTTTTGAAAAAATCAACGCAACCACCAGGCTCAGAACCAGTGATATCACAATCACTATGGCAAAGCCATAAGGACTGTCCGCAAAGGGCATTCCCGATGATTTGACATTCATACCGTATGCACTGAATATCATAGTCGGTATTGACATAACAATAGTAACTGTAGCCAGAAATTTCATCACAATATTCAGATTGTTGGAGATGACAGATGCAAATGCATCTGTCATTCCGCTTAAAATACCGCTGTAAATATTTGCCATCTCAATGGCCTGTTTATTTTCCACGATAACATCTTCCAGCAGATCCGTGTCATCCGGATACTGCTTGATGCTTTCTACTTTTAACATCTTTTCCAGAACCACCTCATTGGAACGCAGAGAAGTGATAAAGTAAACCAGAGATTTTTCCAATTCCAGAAGTTCGATCAGTTCCTGATTTCTGGTAGAAGCATGAAGTTTTTCTTCCACTTCTTCACTCTTTTTATCTATAATACGCAGATAATGCAGAAACATACTTGCGTTATTATACAGGATCTGAAGAATAAACCGGGTTTTCATATACGTATAAAAATTCCGTACACGTCCGTCCATAAATTTCCCAAGAACGGATGTATCCTCCAGACAAACTGTGAAAATCATCTCCTTGGTTACAATAATCGACAGAGGAATGGTTCCGAACCAATCCTTGTCTCCTCTTTCTTCAATGATTGGTGTATCCACAAGAATCAGTGTATAATTATCTTCCACCTCAATACGGGAGCGTTCTTCTTCATCCAGAGGGGCACGCAGATCGTCTACTTCAATCTGGTATCTGTTACAGATTTCAAAAATTTCCGTAGCTGTAGGGTCTGTAAGTGCAACCCAGCATCCTTCGCATGCTTCTTCCATCTGGTGCATTTTTCCATCAATGGTTTTAAAAATTCTGATCATGGTGTCTCCCTTCGTATCCCATGAATGTATTTTTATTCAGTTTCTTCACATTTGTGGAAAATAATACTGTTCGGGGTTTCCACACTGAGCGGTTTTCCTTTCATCACCAGAATCTTATTTTCATAATCAATGGTAAATGTAGTAATTGAGTTAGACTCATGATTCACTACTGCCAGATGCTTTCCATCCGGGAAAACATCCAGATCCTTCGGATATTCACCGCTGATTGGCAGAATAAACTGTTTTTCAATACGACCGGTTTCCTGATCTGTTTTATACATGGCAACCGTATCTTCTCCTGCTGTAGAACAGAACAGATATTCTCCATCTGCAGACAGACACATACCGGATGTTGCATCATGTGCCTCATCGTCATGAGAAGCCAGCGTACTTTCTGTCTGGAGCAGCTCAAATTCAGGATTCTTTCCGCTTCCGTCATATTTGTACACCTGCACTTCATTTTTCAATTCATAGTTTACATATGCAAATTTTCCGTTCGGACTGAATTTGATCAGCTTCGGTCCCGATTCTCTTACACAACGAAGTACATCCACGAGTTCCAGTTTGCTGGTTCTTGCATTTGCACGGTAAACCTTAATCTGGTCGATTCCGTTATCTACTGCACACAGATACTTACCATCCGGAGTCGGACGTACACAGCTTACATGCGGACGGAAGTTTCTCTCTGCCACACTGCCCAGGCCTTTATGGTATACTCCATCCATAACGCTGCCCAGACGTCCGTCTTTGTGTGTATGCACTACGGTAACCTTGCCGTCATGATATCCTGCAACATAAAGATATTTTCCTTCCTTGTCGGTGGAAAGATGACAGCCTCTCATCCCATCGATATCCACTTTATTAATAAAAGTAAGATCTCCATCCGGTGCTATGGAAAATACGGCAACTCCTTCATCTGCTATAGAATACAGATATTTTCCGTTCAGTGAAATAGCCAGATGAGAGGAATTATTTACAGGAATAACCTTTCTCTCTTTCAAGGTTCCTTCTTCAACATCCACATCGTATAAATGAATTCCGATACTGCTTCCATGGGTATACGTTCCAACATAAGCAACATACTTTTCTTTCATTTTGCAATACCCTCCTGTCTTCTTTCTGTTTTTTCTTTCAGGCAATCCCTTTCAGAAATGCCCAAGTTCTAGAGACATTCTACCACAAAGTTTTTTCTTATACAATGCAAATCCTGTGATTTTACAAACATTTCTCTCTATAATTCTATTGACATGCCCCCCTGTTCTAGTATAATAAATTTTAAAGTCTTTAAGGATTTATTACTATATTTTACCTAAGGAGAACGCCCATGAAACCTACACTTGTGGACTTGATTCACATTTCAAAAGGATTCGACGGACAGCTGGTTCTGGACGATCTGAATCTTTCTATCCATGAGAATGAATTTCTCACTTTGCTTGGTCCAAGCGGCTGCGGCAAAACCACAACTTTACGTATACTGGGTGGTTTTGAATCCCCTGACAGTGGTCAGGTAATTTTTGACGGAGCGGATATTACCAATCTTCCGCCCAATAAAAGGAACCTGAACACCGTATTTCAGAAATATGCTTTATTCTCTCATATGAGCGTAGAAGAAAATATTGCTTTCGGATTGAAGATTTCCGGAAAAAGTGATGCTTATATCCGAGATAAAATAAAATACGCCCTGAAACTGGTGAATCTGGAAGGTTATGAAAACCGTCTGCCTGATTCCCTCAGCGGCGGACAGCAACAGCGAATCGCCATTGCACGTGCCATTGTAAATGAACCTCGTCTTCTTCTGTTGGATGAACCGCTGGGTGCCCTGGACCTGAAACTCCGCCAGGACATGCAGTATGAACTGATCCGTTTAAAGAATGAACTCGGTATCACTTTCATCTATGTTACCCACGACCAGGAAGAAGCACTGACCATGTCCGATACCATTGTAGTTATGAATCAGGGCTATATTCAGCAGATGGGTTCTCCGGAAGATATCTACAATGAACCTCAGAATGCTTTTGTAGCCGATTTCATCGGAGAAAGCAATATCATTGAAGGCATTATGCTGGAGGACAGACTGGTGGAGATTCTGGGAGCCAGGTTTCCCTGCGTTGATGTAGGATTCGGACACAACAAACCGGTTGATGTGGTCATCCGCCCCGAAGATGTAGATCTGGTCGAACCGGAATTTGGAACCATCCAGGGCGTGGTCAGCCACCTGATTTTCAAAGGTGTACACTACGAAATGGAAGTACAGGCAAATGGTTTTGAATGGCTGGTTCACAGCACGGATATGTTCCCTGTCGGAAAAGAAGTGGGCATCCATGTAGATCCATTCGATATCCAGATTATGAACAAACCGGAATCCGAAGATGAGGAGGCCATAGGAGTGAATGAATAAGAAAAAACTACTTTCCGGCCCCTACCTTGTATGGGCATCGGCATTTATCATCATCCCTCTGGCTATGGTGGTTTATTACGGACTTACCAACACAGAGGGGCATCTGACGTTTGAAAATCTGCTGGCCATCGGAACCGTGGAGAATTTCAAGGCTCTTTGTCTTTCCCTCCTTCTTTCCCTGATCAGTACGATCATCTGTCTGCTGCTGGCCTATCCTCTTGCGTTGATCCTGACCAATATGAATGTAAGTCAGCATGGATTTATTGTTCTTATTTTTATTCTTCCCATGTGGATGAATTTTCTGCTTCGTACACTTGCCTGGCAGACATTGCTGGAAAAAAACGGAATCATTAATCAGATACTTGGTTTTTTTCATCTTCCGGCACTCCAGCTGATCAATACCCCTTATGCCATTGTACTGGGTATGGTTTACAATTTCCTGCCTTTTATGGTTCTGCCTTTGTATAACGTCCTTTCCAAAATTGACAAGGATGTCATCTCTGCTGCAAGAGATCTTGGAGCTACAGAGGTTTATACGTTCCGTAAAATCATTTTCCCACTGAGTCTTCCCGGTGTCATGAGTGGAATTATCATGGTTTTCGTCCCGGCTCTGACCACTTTCGTAATTTCAGATCTGTTGGGCGGCAGCAAGATTCTTCTGATCGGTAATGTCATCGAACAGAAATTTAAACAGGGAAGCAACTGGCATGTAGGAAGTGGTCTGTCTCTGGTACTTATGGTGTTTATCCTGATCAGTATGATTGTTACAACCAAATATGATAAAGACGGGGAAGGGGGTATGTTCTGATGAAGAAAACCGCCAGAAATATTTATCTTGGACTGATTCTGCTGCTTATGTATGCCCCCATCGGAACTTTGATCGTACTTTCTTTCAACTCATCCAAATCCCGCTCCAAATGGGGTGGTTTTACTTTGAAATGGTATGGATCTTTGTTTCAGGACGAAGCCATTATGAGTGCTTTGTACAATACCCTTGCAATTGCTTTTCTTTCTGCTATCATTGCCACCGTAATCGGAACCTGTGCTGCAATCGGAATCACTGCAATGAAAGCAAAATGGCGGGCTGTAATCATGGGAGTGACTAACATACCGGTACTGAATTCCGATATTGTAACCGGCATTTCTTTGATGCTTCTGTTTATTGCATGCCGGTTTACTCTTGGCTTTTCCACGATTCTCATCGCACATATTACTTTTAATATTCCTTATGCGATTCTGAGCGTCATGCCAAAGCTGAAGCAGACGAACAAAAGAACCTATGAAGCAGCCAGGGATCTGGGCGCCGGTCCTTTTCAGGCATTTATGAAGGTTGTTTTCCCGGATATTCTCCCTGGAGTATTATCCGGATTCCTTATGACCTTTACCATGTCCCTGGATGATTTTATCATTACACATTTTACAAAAGGGCCCGGTGTGGACACCCTTTCCACCAAGATTTATTCAGAAGTCCGCAAAGGAATCCGCCCGGAAATGTATGCACTTTCTACTTTACTGTTTCTTTCTGTCATGGTAATCATGATTCTGGTAAATATATCACCAAAAGAGCCAGACAAAAAAACGGTTTCCACAGCTACTAAAAAGAAACGCAAAGCTCCTTTGTATCAAGTGATTCCAGCAGCCATGATTCTTTTTGTTGCAGTGGCAGGCTTTTTCCATCATTTGCGTACCACAGGCTCTGTATCAGAAAAACAGGTTATTGTGTATAACTGGGGCGAATATATTGATCCGGAAGTTCTGGACATGTTTACGGAAGAAACCGGAATTCAGGTTATTTATGAAGAATTTGAAACAAACGAGATTATGTATCCGAAAATTCTGTCCGGGGCCATTGCCTATGATGTGGTCTGTCCTTCCGATTATATGATTCAACGTATGCGTGAAAACAACCTGCTGGCAGAAATCAACTGGGACAATGTTCCGAACCTGGAGAATATTGACCCCACTTATCTGGAGCAAAGCCGGAGTTTTGACCCGGAAAACAAATATTCTGTTCCCTACTGTGTAGGAACGGTAGGAATTCTTTACAATAAAACCATGGTGGATGATCCTGTAGACAGTTGGAACATTTTATGGAATCCAAAATACCAGGATAGTATCCTGATGCAGGATTCCGTCCGGGATTCTTTTGCAGTTGCCCTCAAACGTCTGGGATATTCTCTGAACTCTCTGGAAGTGGATGAACTGATTCAGGCCACAGATGACCTGATCGAACAGAAACCTCTGGTTCAGGCCTATGTCGTAGATCAGGTACGTGATAAAATGATCGGAAATGAAGCTGCACTTGGTGTCATTTATTCCGGAGAAGCCCTTTACACCCAAAGAGAAAATCCAGATCTGGAATATGTAATTCCAAAAGAAGGTTCCAACGTATGGATTGATTCGTGGGTTATTCCTGCTAATGCCAAAAACAAAGAAAACGCAGAAGCATTTATTAATTTTCTCTGTCGCCCGGACATTGCTCTGATGAATTTTGAATACATCACCTATGCTACACCAAATGCTGCTGCCAGAGCACTCATTGAGGATGAAAGTATCCGGAACAGTTCCGTTCTCTTTCCTTCCGCAGAGGATCTGAAGGACTGTGAAACCTTCCGCTTCCTTGGTGATGAAGCAGACTCTTACTATAATGAACTCTGGAACAAAGTAAAATCCAATTAGGAGAAACACGTGAATCGAACATTGATTTATCACATTACCAAAAAGGATTCCCCCAGTACGGTGGAATCCTTTTTAAAAGAACGGGGATATTCCCGTCAGATTATTATACAGTTAAAGAAAACCACAGATGGAATCCTGGTCAATGACCAGTGGGCCTATGCAAAAACACAGCTTTCTGAAGGAGACATCATGACCATTCATCTGGAAGAAAATGCTTCTTCCGAACATATTGTTCCAGTCTCACTTCCCTTAAATATCGTCTATGAAGACGAAGATATTCTGGTTCTGAACAAAGCTGCAGATATGCCGGTGCACCCTTCCATCAACAATTATAAAAACACACTTGCAAATGGAGTTGCTTCCTACTATGAAAAACAGGGAAAATCTTTTGTTTTTCGATGTATCAACCGACTGGACCGTGATACAACCGGTCTTCTGATCATTGCAAAAAATGCATTAAGCGCATCCATTCTTTCCAGCCAGATGAAAGAGCGGAAGATTCATCGTACTTATCTTGCCATCTGTGCAGGTATCCCATCCCCCTCTTACGGCACCCTGGATGCTCCCATCGGCAGAAAAGAAACTTCTGCCATTGAACGATGTGTGGATTTTGAAACCGGAGAACGGGCCGTTACCCACTATCAGGTTTTAAAATCCGGAAAGGACTGTTCCCTTCTTAAGCTTCGTCTGGAAACCGGAAGGACCCACCAGATCCGGGTACATATGCAATATCTGGGGCACCCTCTCCTAGGTGATTATCTGTACAATCCGGATTATTCCCGAATCAGCAGAGTAGCACTCCATTCCAGCGAACTTGCGTTTACCCATCCCATAACCCAAACACCTCTGTTCTTCTCGGCGCCTCTTCCTGTTGATATGAGGAACTGTCTGCAAGATTAGAAAAAGCAGGTGCATTTGCCCATCCTTGCAAATGCACCTGCTTTTTGTGATCTTACAAAGCCCGGATTCTTGGTACCTCATCAATATGCAGATATCTGCCGATTGTCTTCACAATCATATCATGATTAATAAAATGATTCTGATTGGACACCATAATGGCTCCGACTACTCCAACTTCTTCCACTCGAATGGGGAATCCCCCTCCCATACAGGAAAATTCACTTTCATTCAGCCCGATGTCTGCCATTGTCTCTCCGTTTTTCTTTAATTCGCTATACAGCAACAGACTGCTCTTTTCCAGTGTTTTCACTGTATTAAAAGTCCTGTCCATCCACCGTTCATTATTCAGATTTGTGGTATTGCCTGCATACTTGAATACTGTATATCCGTTATTTCTTCGGATCGTTATGGCACAGTCCAGACCTCTTCTTTTTGTTTCAGCCACCAGCATCATGCCCAGTTCCCAGGCATCCTCATTTGTAAAGTGGCTGAACTGCAGAATTTCTTCCTGCATACTCAATACAGTAATCACTTCATCCATTGTCATACGCAACTCCTCCTGTCAAAATGATTTATTTCAGTAAAGGGGAGTATGAATACTCCCCTCTGCCTTTCCCTGTTATTAACGAATTCTTTCCGGAAAACCAACTTTTTTCTGCACTTTACGCAGCGTCTTATTGGCAAAATAAGCAGCTTTTTCTCCATTTTCTTTAATAATGGAATCAATATAAGCTTTATCCTTTTCCAGTCTTGCCACTTCTTCCTGCAATGGTTTCAGCACACTTACAACAGCTTCTCCCACTGCCATCTTTAATTCTCCATATCCTTTTCCATCAAATTCTTTGACTGCCTCATCCGGTGTTTTTCCCAGACATGCACAGTAAATATCGATCAGATTTTTCAATCCCGGCTGTTCCTCTCTGTATGCAATGCATGCCTCAGAATCGGTCACTGCACGTTTGCATTTACGGATAATTGTATCCGGATCATCCATGAGATAAATACTTCCATTTGGATTTTCGTCGGATTTTGACATTTTCTTTGAAGGATCCTGAAGACTCATGATCTTTGCTCCTACTTTTCCGATATAGGCTTCCGGAACCGTAAACACATCTCCGTAAATATTATTAAAACGGATGGCAATATCACGTGTCAGTTCCAGATGCTGCATCTGATCGATTCCTACCGGAACCACATCTGCCTGATACAACAAAATATCGGCTGCCATTAATACCGGATAAGTAAACAGACCTGCATTAATATTGTCTGCATGCTTTGCTGCCTTATCCTTAAACTGTGTCATACGGTTCAGCTCACCCATATAAGTGAAACAGTTCAGAATCCATGCCAGTTCCGCATGTCCGGATACATGGGACTGATAGTAAATGCAGTTTTTCTTTGGATCCAGACCTGCTGCAATATAAAGGGTCAGCAAGGCTCTGGCCCTCTTTCTCAAAGTTGCAGGATCCTGACGCACAGTAATGGAATGCATGTCCACTACACTGTAAAAGCATTCATACTCATCACTTAATGTAACCCAGTTTTTTAATGCGCCCAAATAATTTCCAAGTGTCAGGTTGCCGGTTGCCTGCATACCGCTGAATAAAACTTTTTTATCGTTAATCATATTATTAATCCTCCAGAATTTTACTATGATAAATTGTATCATTCTACTCCTGTAAAGTCAAATTTTTATACAAATTTCTTGCACCCGTCCACTGTTGGATTTATAATATCCCTATAAAAAATGAAAATAAAAGGAGCATGTTTATGGAAAAAATTGCAAGCTTTACGATTGACCATATAAAACTGCAGCCAGGCATCTATGTATCCAGAAAAGATTATGTAGGAAAAGAAGTCATCACCACTTTTGACCTTCGCATGACTTCTCCTAACGAAGAGCCCGTTATGAATACGGCTGAGGTTCACACAATTGAACATCTTGGAGCTACATTCCTGCGCAATCACAAAGAATTTGGCTCAAAGACCGTTTATTTCGGACCTATGGGATGCAGAACCGGTTTTTACCTCCTTCTTGCAGGAAATTATGAGTCCACCGACATCATTGACCTTATGAAAGAAATGTTTACTTTCATCCGGGATTTTGAAGGGGAAGTTCCCGGAGCTTCTCCAAAAGACTGTGGTAATTATCTCGATATGAACCTTAATATGGCAAAATACCTGGCAGCCGGATATCTGAAACAGGTACTGAACAATATAAAACCGGAGCAACTTACCTATCCTCAGTAAGCCCTCCGGCAAATATCTCAGGGGCAGAGTTTCTCTGCCGCCTGGATATAATCATAATCTTTCAATTCCTGTGCATCTGGCACCTGACACAAAAACAAATCCTGGGGATGTCTTTTCAGGACTTCCCGCCCACCCGTATCTCCCTCAAGGGCAAGCAGTTCGTCCACATATTTTTCGTGAAATACCACCGGATTTCCCCTGTGATTTTCCCATGCCATACAGCCGATTCCCTTTCTGCTTCTCCGGAATCCTTCCAGAAAACCCAGAATGGTTTCCTGTTTCATATGCGGCTGATCTGACACAAAAAAACAGAAATAATGCTCTTCCCTTTCATGATCCGTATTTCTGCAGCCTTTCTGTTCCAGAATTGTTTCCAGTCCTGCTCTAACAGAAGACGAGAGTCCCAGACTACTGTTTTCGTTCTTCACAGCAAGAAATCCACGTCTGCCTGCTTCTTCCATAATTTCATCATACTGACTCACCACACAGACAGTTTCTGCTTCTTCCATTTCTTCCTGTATCCACTGCAGTTTTTCAAAAAGAATTCTATACATGGGCTTCCCCTGGATTTCATAAAACAACTTGTTGCTTCCAAATCTTCTGGAAAATCCTGCAGCCAGTGCAATCAGATGGAAAAAATTTTTTTCTGGTCCCGGAAATTTTTCTTTCAAAAAAACCGGCACTGTCAAAAAATCTGCCATGTTCTTTCTCATATCCTCATCGTTACATTGATTCAGGATCACTGCCATCTGTATCCCGGGGAACTGTTTCCGTATAGGTTTTACATATCCTTCTTCCAGAAGTTTGCCTGCCAGTTCCGGTGTAAGCACAGGATTTTTCTGTTTCAGAATTTTTTCCGCCTCCTCAAGACGAAAACACACTTCTCTCAGCGGACGATAAAGTGCCGGCCTTCCTGCCAGAATCAGTATATGGGTAGTCTGTGGAAACAACACAGGTTCATGAACAGCCGGTACTTTAAAAAAATGCCGCTTTGCTCCATCTGCTTCAATCACTGCTGCATCATAAGTTTCCATAATTTCCTGAAATACCTGCGGATCCAGACTGGACAGTTTCCCCCCGGATTTTTGGGTTTTTCCGGCTGCTGTGACAGATCCCGGTTTTGCCATGGCACAGATTTCTTCGGGGCTTCCATTCAAACTTCCCCGTAAACCGAGGAAAAAGGGATTTTCCATATGAGTGCTGGTTGTCAGAAGTACCCGTTTTCCCTGATTTGCCAGTTCATGGGCAATTTCCATGGCACATGTAGTTTTCCCACCTGCACCGATTAGAGAAATCACCGGTTTTTCCGGTAATTCCCCCATTGCTTCAAGTATATTGAACATTCTTACAGACATCCTTTCTCAAATGCACAAACCAACTCCAGTACACTTCCCCCCAGACATCTTGCTTTATCGGATATAAGCGCACAATGCGCTGCGGACTCTGCCCTTGGATCTACATCTGCCATTTTAAATCCTTTCGTCACCGGATATCTATCGGGCAAAATCCCTCTCAGTACTCCCGAAATCTCCGTTTTTACAAGATGTTCACATCCATTTTCATCAATAATCTTTCCAATTGTCCATCCGGATTCCACCCAGTCACCGATTCCATAATCTCCATGGAAGACACCTGCATACTGTGCATGAATCACCCGTTCTTTCCCATACCCGCCTATAATTCCTGGTACTCCTGTATTTGGTATGGCACTACCTTTTTCTATGATTCTTCCCAGATAATGACCTCTCTTGGTTTCTATTACATAATCCACATCTTTTCCCGCTTCAAATCCGGGTCCCAGCGCAATGGTCAGTTTTGCCATATCCTTTCTCGTTCCCAGATTTGCTTTTGCTATCATTGCATCAATCAAAATATCCGGTTTTAGCACCGGGATAGCTTTTCCTTCCGGATCTACCAGAAGGGCCGGCCGTAAAGGAGCTGCTATTTGAAGGGCTTCTTTTGGTGTCGCCGCTTTCCTGCATAAGATTCCTTCCACACAGGACTGCCCTTCATAAACGGCCTGAGAAAATGCAACCTGTCTGCGGATGGCAGAAGGCCTTGTATGTTCCAGTATAATCACCGAATATCCGCTTTTTGAAAGACGGTGTGCCACTCCCGTAGCCAGATCTCCGCCTCCCCGTATTACAATTGCACGCATTCATTTACACTCCACATATCATAGTTCGATTATGGCCGAATGACCTTATCTGCTCCTGCAAGTTTCTCAGCGATTTCATACATATTTGTTACTTTTCCCACTGCCAGCTTTTCGGTCAGTCCATAATGATTCAGACAGGTTCCGCATGCCAGAACTTCCACTCCACATGCCTCCAGTTTCTGCAGATCCCCCAGTGTTTTTGCATCTTTACATGCCAGAAAAACTCCACTGTTGTACATAAGAATGGTTTCAGGAAGTATATCCAACTGGGTCTGTGCATAAATAAATCCCTTCATAAGAATTTCTCCCAAAACTTCATCCCCCTCTCCCATTTTACTGGAGGACAGAACTACCACCGTATGTTTCTTCCGGTTCATAGGCTGACAATCCCCTTCACATTCCCTTGAAAACTCCTCTGTCTTCTCTTCTGTCTGCAGATTCTGACTGTCATTTCCAGGTACTATATGCACTTCGTATTCTTTTTCGCCCAGTTTTGAAAAGGCAAATTCGCACTGCCTAAATGCAGCAAATTTTTTCAGATTTTCCACAGCAATTTCATTATCTACCAAAATAATAAATCCTTCTTTTCCATTTCCCTCTTCAAGAGCTTTTTTTGCCTCAATTACAGGTCCCGGGCATGGAATACCCAGCGCATTGATTTTTTTCATTGTACTCACTTTTTATTTTCCTCCATGTTCTATTTGACTTTCTATAACAATACCTGATAAATCCGGTCAAAACCAAGTTTATATTCTTCTAATTTCTTTTCTGTTTCTTCCTTTGCCTCCAATGATGTACACCAGCATAAGCCACATCCGGCAGATATGGCTCTTGGCAGTGGAATCAGTCTTCCCGGAAAATTCTGTGCCATACACATCTTCTCCATAGCTATGGCCTGGGTAGTTGTATGAAAAGTAACCACCAATTCCAGTTTTTTCTCTCTCATATCCTGTTCTCTTTCCTTAAATATTGCAGATAATCCCGGTAATCATTTTTTTAAACTGACCGGATACACGATCTACGGTCTTCTGACTTCTCTCCGCTTCCGGTCACAGACAATCCACTCATCCAGAGTAAGAGGCGTATAATCCGAATACATACAAAAACAGTTGATCATATTGGAAGGAATGGGACGCACCACACCATCCATATTTCTCCGGGTACTGTTTCTTGTAATGTCCTGAAACTGTTCCACCAGTCTCTGATCATATGTGTCATGTACATGCCCATAAAGCATATAAACACTAGGCTCACCCTTGTCATCCAGTCGATACTGTCCATTATAACACAGAATGGGGTAATGGCAGAGGATTACTTTTCTTCTGTTATCCAGCATCTCTTCGTAGGGACGGACCCAAACAAACCGGCTGCTGTCATACTTGTTATTTTTCAGAAACCGGTCATGGTTTCCCTGAATCAGATATAACCGGCCATTCAGGCGATTCAGAAGTGCATTGGTTTCTTCCGGGCCTCCCCAGGAAAAATCTCCCAAAATCACAACTTCATCATTTCTTCTGACTTTTCCATTCCATTTCTGCACCATATATTCATTCATTGCCTCTGTGGTCTGAAATCCCCGGCAATCCATCTGTGTATTCAGATTCCCGTGAAAAAAGTGGGGATCTGCAATATAATATCTCAATCGGCATCACTTCCTGTTTTTCTTATTATTGATACAATAATACCATTTTATCAAAAAAGATGGTTATATCAAAGACCGAATTCAAAATAATTCTTTTTATTATTCGGCACACAACAAAAAAACAGCCCGAGTAGGGCTGTTTTTCACATTATGGACAAAAGCTGTTTTTCACTAATTCTGAGAAATTTTGTTCACCGCAGTCCGCAATGCAGTACCGACGACAATCGCAATCACGATTTTAATCAGATCTCCCGGAATATAAGGAATCACACCGGCTGCAAGTCCTGCTTTAAAATTCATGCCTGCCTGAACACACAGCCATGCTGTTCCAAATACATAGCACACTGCTGTTCCAAGAACCATTCCTGCACCTTCCATGATTTTGTTTCCCTGAAATTTACGCATAATCACACCGGAAATCAATGCCATAAATATAAATCCAACCAGATATCCGCCTGTAGGACCTGCCAGTTTTGTAAATCCTCCGGAAAATCCGGAAAATACAGGAAGGCCAGTCATTCCGATCAGTAGATAGACCAGATAACTAAGGGTTGCTCTGCTGGTTCCCAGCACATAAAGACTAAGATAAATAGCCAGATTGGTGAAACTGATCGGTACCGGGCTAAAAGGCAGCGGTATGGATAAAGGCCCCAAAATACAGGTCACTGCCGTCATAAGTGCAATGAGTGTCATCTGCCTGGTTGTCATTTTGCTGTTGCTTGTAGCTGTTGTCTGCATATTCTTTTCCTCTCTTCTCTCATTTTACAAAATTCAGTATATAAAATCCAGCCATAATTATCAACCTATTTTTTATTATAAGTTTACATTTCATGCACAAAAATAATTTTTCCTCATATACTATTTCAGAAGATATCGCAGAACTTCCGGAAAGGTATTGTATCATGTATACTTCCCTTTACTCTTTAAATCCCGGCGAAACAGGAATTATAGCAGAAATCTGCTGTAATTCTCCGGCCCTTTCTCAAACTTCTATTATTCTTCGTCTGACAAATCTCGGTTTTCTTCCCGGAATCCCTGTCACCTGTACAGGCACAAGTGCTTTGGGATCTCCCAAGGCCTTTCTCATCTGTGGTACACTCATTGCTCTTCGGCCGTCTGATGCGGCAGGAATCATGATTCAGAAAATATGAGGTGATCGCTTGAACAGATATCCTGTCATTGCACTTATGGGAAACCCAAATGTAGGGAAAAGCACAATATTTAATGCCCTCACAGGCCTGCATCAGCATACAGGAAACTGGTGCGGAAAAACCGTAGATTCTGCAGCCGGTTTCTGTACCTGCTCAGAAACTACTTATTATTTTGTGGACCTTCCCGGCTGTTATGCCCTTTCCTGCCGTTCTCCGGAAGAAACGGTATCCAGAGATTATCTGCTGCAGCAAAACCCGGATGCTGTCATTGTCGTATGTGATGCCACCTGTCTGGAAAGGAATCTGAATCTGGTATTTCAGATTTGTTCCTTAACATCTCACGTACTTTTATGTATTAATCTCATGGATGAAGCCAGAAAAAAGAAGATTCACATTGATTTTTCCCTGCTGGAAAAAGAATTAAAAATTCCTGTACTTGGGATTACAGCCAGAGACCGGCAGGTAAGAGAACAAATCTGTCGAATACTTCCCCTGGCAATTGTAAACAAATCAACTCCCACTCTACACCCCGATCAGACAAATCCGGACCAGGAACATACTTATATCCGCCAGTCCCACACGCTCTGTTCCAAAGCAGTCGTCCGAAAGGATTCCCTGGTCGTAAGGAAGGACCGAAAGCTGGATTGGCTTTTTACCAGCAGACGGACTGGTTTTCCGATTATGTTTTTTTGCCTGCTTTTTCTTCTCTGGCTCACAATTACCGGTGCCAATTATCCTTCTTCCCTTCTCAGTTCTCTTTTTACGGAACTGGAACACATGCTGTATTCGTTTCTTCTTGCCACGCCGCTTCCCACGTCTCTTATTCAGCTTCTGGTGTTTGGTATTTATCGGGTGGTCTCCTGGGTCATCAGTGTTATGCTGCCTCCCATGGCAATTTTCTTTCCTCTGTTTACCATTCTGGAAGATTTCGGCTACCTGCCACGAATTGCTTTTAATCTGGATTCCTGTTTCGAAAAATGCAGAACCTGTGGAAAACAGTGTCTGACCATGCTGATGGGTCTTGGATGTAATGCAGTCGGTGTAACCGGATGCCGAATCATCGACTCTCCCAGAGAACGGCTGGTAGCCATACTGACAAATTCCCTTGTTCCATGTAACGGGCGTTTCCCGACCATACTAACCATCCTTACTCTTTTTTTTACCATTGATACCACCCATCCTTTTCTAAATACTCTGTGGCTTGCTTTTCTTCTGACGATTGTTCTTCTCCTGACATTTTTTATGACTTTTATTATTTCCCGGATTTTATCCGGCACTTTACTAAAAGGATTTCCATCTTTTTTCACACTGGAACTGCCTCCCTACCGCCGGCCTCAGATGATACAGGTCATTCTCCACTCTTTGTTGGACCGTACCCTTCATGTACTTCTTCGAGCCATAACAGCTGCCGCTCCTGCCGGTCTGCTCATCTGGCTGATGGCAAATGTTTCTGTTTCCGGACTTTCCCTTCTCCATCTGGTCTCTGGTTTTCTTGATCCGGTCGGAAGACTCCTGGGGCTGGACGGCGTAATTTTAATGGCCTTTCTTCTTGGGCTTCCTGCTAATGAAATCATTGTTCCTGTTATGATTATGACCTATACCTTCCAGACAATGCTGACAGATTCCGAAAATCTCCAAACTCTTTCTCTCACACTCCTTCAAAATGGATGGACCATACACACTGCTATATCCATGCTTCTTCTCACCCTCTTTCACTGGCCCTGTGCCACTACCTTACTGACCATAAAAAAAGAAACCTGCAGTCTGAAGTGGACGGCTGTTGCCTTTTTCCTTCCAACCCTTGCAGGTTTCTCGCTCTGTTTTCTTTATACTTCTTCCATCCGGCTGTTTTTCTGAAACAGCCGGATATCCTCTACAAAAATGACGCAAATACTGAAGATCCAATTACGGTAAGAAGTCCTGCTACTGCAATTGCCAGACTGCTCATAGCGCCTTCTACTTCTCCTATTTCCATTGCCTTTGCGGTACCAATGGCATGAGATGCAGTACCAAGTGCCAGACCCTTTGCCACCGGTTCTTCAATATGAAAGATTTTGCATACGGTCTCTCCGATCATGTTCCCCAGAATACCTGTAATAATAATTACTGCAACTGTTATAGTTACAATTCCGCCAAGTTCTTCCGAAACGCCCATGCCAATCGCTGTTGTAATGGATTTCGGGAGCAATGTCACATACTCCTCATGAGACAATCCGAACATTCTTGCCATAATCAGAACTCCCACCAGGCTTGCCAGTACTCCGGACAAGATTCCCAAAGCAACTGCTTTCAGATTCTTTTTTAACAGAGAAATCTGTTCATACAAAGGAACTGCCAGACAAACCGTTGCCGGCGTAAGCAGATAACTGATATATTTGCCCCCTTCATAATAGGATGCATACTCCAGATGTCCGAATACCAGAACTGCAATGACACAGATTACTGCAATCAACAATGGATTAAAAATTGCCAGTTTAAATTTTTTCTTTAACAAAAGCCCTGCTTCGTATGCAACCAGGCTCAGTGCAGCACCCCAGAAAAGGGAGAGTTCCAGAAATCCTTTCATTTATGTTTCTCCTTTCGAATAATTCCCTGTGTCACAAGACCGGTCACAGCCATAACAACTACTGTTGAAATAACTGTAATGACGCCTACCGGAAAAATAACCGGTCTGAGAATTCCCCAGGAATCTACCAGCCCCGCTGCTGCAGGAATAAACATTACGGGCATAATTTCAATCAAAAAGTCCGCTGCTTCCTTTACCTGATTTACTTTCAAAACGCCTGTCAGAAGAGCAGTCAACAGCAACATCAGGCCGTATACACTGGCTGGTATGGGAAAGGGAAGAATACGATTCAGTACTTCCCCTAAAAACGATAACAAAAGAATGATTAAAAATTGTCTGAGATATTTCATAAGTCTTAATCTCCTTTCTGTCTCCTGTTTTATCTCTTGTTTTAATCGTTTCTCATTATACACTTACAAATAAAAAAGTCAATGGACAACCTTTTCCATAGATTGTCCATTGACTCGTACTGTAAGGATTCTTTACTGTCGAATATAAATGCCCTGCTCTTCAATAAAATCTTCCAGATCCTGAAGGGCATCCTGTGCCCAGGTCTCTGACAGAGGTTTTTTATCCGGATAAAACATGGTCTTTACCAGTTTCTTTCCTGTTTCTGTCTGAAAAATTTTCTCTGCTGATTTTTTGATCTGTTCTTCAGACATATTTTCTTCCAGATAATTCACAAGAAAATCTGCTTCCACCAGAATCTGATAATCTGCTCCTTCGATAGCATTGTAAGTATGATGATGCCCTACAAGCCAGGAAACTCTTTCAATCACATCCGTTCCAAATCCCAGGGATTTCATCATTTTTTCCGCTTCTGCCGGACCTTCCTGCTCCTGAAGCTTTCCGTCGCATTTTCCGTATTTCTCTTCTGCAGGACGGATTCCTATATCATGAACCAATGCTGCGCATTCCAGAATTTCCTGCATCCCCGCATCCAGTTTTTCTTCTTTTCCTATGAGAGATGCAAAACTATGCACCTTGACGAAATGCTGAATCCTGGAAGGATCTCCTGCATCGTATTCTACCATTTTCCAATACAGTTCTTTGATTTTATCCATAACCGGTCACCTCACAATTTCTGTTTTCCCTTTAAAAAGAGCAGACAATGAACACCTTTCCCGACGCCATTGTCTGCCTTCCTGATAAAATCTATTATATCATTCTTCTTCGACTCTGTCCATTACTTTTCTTTTCTCAGAACTACGGTATCAAGACCTGCAATCGTTCCGTCATAAGTGCCATACCATGGCAGAAATTCTTCTGTCGGTAATTTCACTTCTGTACGGTCCAAATGAAAGTTCTGTACAATCAGATAAACTGCTTTGTCATTTTCTCTTGTTGTTACTTCGATTCCATATGGAACGTGTGAGACAGTCCGTTTCACGCCTGCCCTGGAAGAAATTTTTCTGTACACTTCATCATAAAAACTCTGTTCAAAATCCGCACATACATAGTACGCCTCTCCCTGCCCATATGAATTGCATGTAAGTGCCGGCATTCCTGCATAAAAATCACTGCCATAAGTCATCAGCACTTCTGCTCCATCCGTCTTCACCAGATCACACAGATGCTCACAGGAATACGTTTTTGTAAGATTCAGAGAATTTCCTTCCACAGGTACTGCCTGGTTTGATTCTCCCTCATAAAGTCCATCGATTTCTGTACTGCGCAGTCCGAATATATCCATCAATCCATTTGGTGTTCCTCCCAGGAAACAAAGATCCGTATCATCTACAATTCCTGACCAGTATGTGAGAAGCAGTTTACCGCCGTTTTCTACATACTGTTTTGCTTTTTTCTGAAAACCGGACCGGAACATATAAAGCATCGGCGCTGCCACTACCCGATAGCCTGCCATTTCCTGTTCCATATCGATCACATCTACATCCAGTCCCTGTTTGCGGAATGCCCAATAAGATTTTTCCACTGCCTGTTTATAGAAAAGATTTTCATTTCGCGGACCCGCCGCATCTTCCATTGCCCAGCGATTTTCCCAGTCATAAATTACTGCTACCTGTGCATGGGTAATACTTCCCGCCATTTCCTGCAGCTGTTCCAGTGCATCTCCTACTTCTGTCACTTCTTTAAAAACTCTGGTATCATCTCCGCCATAGTGATCGATCACTGCGCCATGGAACTTTTCAGAGGATCCACGACTCTGACGAAGCTGAAAATACTGTACACTGTCTGACCCGTGTGCAATGGCCTGAAGAGAAGCCGCTTTCAACATTCCCGGCTTTTTCAGTTTACTCACGCTCTGCCAGTTCGTTGCAGAAGGGCAGGATTCCATAAGAAGAAACGGTCGTTTCTGAATGCTTCGCATAATATCATGCTGCATGGCTGTATCCATGGCAGTTTCCGGCTCCGGATATTTATGCCAACAGGGATAATTATCCCATGTGACAATATCCACCACATCCTGGAATTTATGATAATTTAATCCACCGAAATTATACATCATATTGATCATAACAGGAAGATCGGAACCTCCGTCTTTGACTGCCTGTGCTTCAAACTTTGCGAAATCCACGGTGCGGTCTGTAACGAAACGTTTCCAGTCCAGATTTAGTCCATGGACACCATTCTCGCCTCTCGAGGAAGGACTTTCAATCTGTGAAAAGTCATGATAAATGTGACTCCAGAAAGTGGTTGCCCATGCTTTATTGAGATTTTCAATGGTTCCATACTTTTCTTTCAGCCATTTGCGGAATTCTTCCTGGCATAAAGGGCAATGGCATTCTCCTCCATATTCATTGGACAGGTGCCATCCGATCACTGCCGGATGATTGCCGAAACGTTTTGCCAGTTCCAGATTCATCTGACGTACTTTTTCTCTGTAAACCGGAGATGTGTAACAATGATTATGACGTCCTCCGAACAGGTTTCTGTGACGGGTTTCATCCACCCGCAAAACTTCCGGGTATTTGTCTGCCATCCATTTTGGTCTTGCACCCGAAGGAGTTGCCAAAAAAACAGAAATACCGTTTTTATAGAGATTCTCTATAATTTCTTCCATCCATTCAAAATGATAATTTCCTTCTTTCGGTTCCAGCATAGCCCAGGAAAAAATTCCCATAGACACCTGATTGATTTTAGCTTTCTTAAAGTATTCGATATCCTTTTCTAAAATTTCCGGCATATCCAGCCACTGTTCCGGATTATAATCTCCTCCGTGAAGCATTTTCCCAAAAAAAACCTGTTCTCTCATTTCTGTTCCTCCAAACAATTGTTTCTAAATTCCCCTGAAAGAGAATGTAAATTCCATTTTGCTCTTTGTATCCAGCAAATATTCTTCATGGGTTTTGGCACCCCAGCTATCATCACCGCCTATACCCATCTGCTGTGCTGCAACCCGTACAACCGTATAATGTACTTCCGGCAGTTCAAACGGATGTGCTGCATTCTCCATTTCATGTGGAGTCCACGGAAGTGCGGAAAATTCCATCTGATTTCCCGCAAAGAGCATACCTCTTCCTTTTCTGTCCGTCACTTTTGCCCAACGGACTCCCGTTTTGTTTCCACACTCCTGCGGTACCATATATTTTGCTACATTGTCTGCTACCTGATTTTCATAAATTCCCAGTTTTGCGCCCTGCATACGGTCTGTATACGTCTCTTCCGGTCCCATTCCATACCAGGTCACTTTGTTATAATCAGCATCCAGTTTAAAGATCACACCAAATTCCGGCATATCTCCCAGTTCTTTCACCGGATCATAAGAGAGGGTTGTCTCAACCGTACCATCTCCCAAGACTTTATAAGAAAGTCTGCATTGAGAAGCAGGAATTGTAGGCAGGCAATAGACAAATGATACAATTGCACAATCCTCCTGTACTACCAGCTCCGGTGCATATACATGACCATCCGGATTTTTATGGGAAGCATACATACTGGCCAGTTTCCACTGTCCATAACGCATCTGCATAAGATTTCCACAGTCATTATCTGTAGGTGCTCTCCAGAAATTCGGTTTCGGAATGGCTTTAATCATTTCCACACCACCGTATACATAAGACACCAGTCCTCCGTTCAGATAAGAAAACATTACACGGAAACCGTCTCCTTTGACACCAATATTATGAATACTTCTTACTACTTCCAGTCTTCCTTTCTGTTTCACTTCCGGTTGTTCCACTTTATAAACACTCTGTCCGAAAGCAACCTCGTGTCCGGCCTCTGCCCACAAAGTATCCTCTTTCAGACGGAAAGATACGGTCACCGCATATTCACCGGGAAGAGTCTGAACCTGGAAAGGTAATTCATAAACATCCTGCGACAATGGATCCGTATGCGTCTCCATGCAGGCACGTTTTACTTCTCTTCCATCTTTTTCCAGAATCACCACACACGCAAAAGTTTCTGTATTTACAAAAAGATTTTTATTAATAACCGTCACTTTGTCCTTATCTACAAGGGCTGTAATGTTCTGATAATTGAATTTTACTTCCTGCATCTTTGGAGAAGGTTCCCGGTCTCCACCATATGCAATTCCATTTCCACTGAAATTATAGTCACAGGGACGGTCATCAAAATCTCCACCATATGCCTGATATTCTTTTCCGTAACGATCTTTTTTATAAATAGACTGATCAATATAATCCCAGATAAATCCTCCTTGATACAGTGGCTCTGTGTCTGTCAGATCGGTATATTTATGCATGGCGCCACAGGAATTTCCCATAGCATGCGTATATTCGCAGCAGATAAAAGGTTTTGTTCTGTCTTTTGCCAGAAATTCTTTAATACTCTCCACAGACGGATACATCTGACTTTCCATATCACTGGTATCATTATATCTGCGGTCATGGAACAATCCTTCGTAATGAACCAGTCTGGTTGGATCTTCTCGTTTATAAAACTGAGACATTTCATAAAGAACTTTTCCCCCAAAGGATTCATTGCCACAGGACCAGATCAGAATCGCCGTATGATTTTTATCACGCTGATACATGGAATTTACCCGATCCAGCATCATTGCTTCCCATTCCGGATGATCACAGGGAAGAATATTATTAAAGTCCGGATTTTCCTTTAATTCTTCTGTATCCCAGGTACCATGCGTTTCCAGATTATTTTCTGCAATCATATAAAGACCATATTCATCACACAGATCATAAACATCAGATGTATCCGGATAGTGGCAGGTACGAATGGCATTGATATTGTTCTGTTTCATAGTAACAATATCCTTAATCAATTCTTCTTTTGAAACACAGCGTCCGGATACGGAACTGAATTCATGTCGGTTTACCCCTTTAAATACAATCCGTTTTCCGTTCAGGGTCATAATATTTCCCTGCATCTCAAAGCGACGGAAACCGATCCGATAAGGAATCAACTCAGAAAGCGTACCCTTTTCATCATATACTTCCAGCAGAACATCATACAGTTCCGGCATCTCTGCACTCCAGAGAACCGGCTGTTCCACTTTTATAACTATACGGCTTTCTGCTCCCAGTTCTCCTTCGGCTGTTCCTGTTGTTTCTCCATTCTTCGACAGTGTGACTTTTACGCTTCCGGCTGCTGTTCCTTTCAGAAGGATTTCCAATTCTCCCTGTGTATACGTGGCATCCAGATCTGTCCGAAGTCTCATATCCCTTACATGAACTTCCGGAATGGCATAAAGATATACGTCCCGGTAAATTCCTGAAAAACGGAAGAAATCCTGGTCTTCACACCAGCTGCTGCTGGTAAATTTAAACACCTGGGCTGCCAGCTTATTCTCTCCTTCTTTCAGATATTCTGTCAGTTCAAATTCAGAAGGCGTAAAACTGTCCTCACTGTATCCCACAAAAATCCCGTTCAGCCACAGGGCAATTCCGCTCTCAGCTCCCTGAAAGGAAATAAACACACGTTTTCCTTTCATATTTTCCGGTACTTCAAAATATTTCACATAACTTGCCACAGGATTAAATTCCACAGGAATCTGACCAGGTTTTACCTCTTCCCATCCTTCCCAGGGATACTGTACATTGGCATACTGTGGCACGCCATATCCTTCCATCTGAATGTGAGCCGGTACCCGGATATCATCCCATGTTTTACAGCAATACTCTTCTTTTTCAAATCCGGGCACGGTACTTCCATAATTTTTTGCATAATGAAATTTCCACAGACCATTCAGACTGTATTTAAAATTTTCCTGTTTTTGCTCCATTTCTTCCATGGACCCATAATACTTATGATCTGAGTGTGCCTCCACTCTGTTTTCTTTAAAATATTCCGGATTTTTTACTTTGTTATAATCGAATACATGCATATTCAAAAACCTCCTTCTCCATTCTCTTTTTCGGAAACTCCTGGATTTTTTATACTACCATCCTTTTAGAACGGAAATATTATAATTCACAAGATTTTCCGTCTTGCTTCTTGCTTCATTTCTCCACTGACGGGGTGCAGATCCTGTAATTTTTTTAAAATTTCGGTTGAAAGTAGCGGAAGATGAAAAGCCTACCCTGTTCCCAATACTTTCCAACCGCTCATCT
Organism: Blautia sp.; assembly: GCA_051880075.1. GTDB lineage: Bacteria > Bacillota > Clostridia > Lachnospirales > Lachnospiraceae > Blautia. The sequence goes on from JBJENG010000077.1 coordinate 99,237, forward strand.
GTCTTTGCCAGTAGTTCACATGCTTTTTCAATTCTCACCAGTGTCACATACTCTGCCGGAGACATATTCATAAATTCCAGAAAAATTCTTCGAAAGTGTGTCTCACTCATATGACTGATTGCTGCAAGCTTTCCAACCATAATCTGTTCCGGATAATGTTTGCCGATATAGTCCAATACCCCAAGGATTTCCTGCAAATGCCTGTCATCAATAATTCCCGTTTGAGGAACTCCGTTAGCGGGATTTTTCCGGGCCAGTTGAAAAATGCACGAAGCAAGCGCTCCTTGCACACTCTCCTGATAAAACTCCTCTCTGGCTCGCATCTCCTCTAATATTGTTCGAATCACAGATGCAAATACCGGATCTTCTTCACCGGAAGTAAGAAATGCTCTGCTGTTGATTCGTTCAAGCAGCGCATTGACTTTTACCTGCCTGTCCTTCCACAGTTCTCTGAGGAACTTTTCTGTATCAATAAAAAGATATTCCCATTTATTTATCCCTTCCTCATTTCCAACTGTATGATGAGGAAAATTCTTAGGGATTACTGTGATACTTCCTGCTTTATATGGATACTGGTTTTTTCCCAGAAACAGGGTTCCTTCCCCATAATAACAAAATCCGATTTCCAGATGATTATGGAAATGCATGGGATCCTCTCCATATCGGGTTACCCAACGCTCTCCAAGAAGCGCAATCAGGGGAAAATTCTGTGGAACTTCATAATAGCGAAACTCTATCGGTTCTTTCTTCTTTTTCATGATAATTTTTTCCTGCTCCCCATCTGGTTTTTTTCATTATATCACTATTTTCTTTACTTTTTCACTCATAATCGGTCTGTTTTTTATCATTTTCAACCATTTTACAGCATAAAAAGGCGCAAAAAAAATGCAGAAATCAATCCAAATCGTACTGTTTTCTATACCCTTTCGTTTTCCCCTGTTGCAGATCAAGAACAAACCTGTGTAACCATCGGTTTTCCAGTTACATATAGTAAAGCATACTGTTTGATTTTCGGAGTGTTTACCTGAATGAAACCCCGCAGTTTTGATTTCACCGTTATGGGAGGTGACAGACGTCAGATCTGGCTGGCCCGGCTTCTTGCAGACCGCGGATTTCGCATTTGCCAGTATGAACTTCCGGAACCTCTTCCGGAAAAACAGTATCCCGTTTGTTCCTGCACAGAGGAAGCTCTTGCTTTTTCATCATTTATTCTGGCTCCCCTTCCTCTTTCTTCCCACATTTTTTCCATTCCTGTCTCCGAATTTCCATCCTGTCTCTCTGAAGATCAGATTTTTTTTGCAGGATGTATTCCTCCCTGTTTTCGGGAACAGGCCGCAAAACGTCGAATCCGCTTTTTTGATTATATGGAGAATGAATCGCTTACTCTGTATAACACCATTGCCACAGCAGAAGGTGTAGTGACAATGGCCGCTATAAACAGTCCACGCACTCTTCATAGAAGCAGATGTCTTATTCTTGGCTATGGAAAATGCGGCCGTCGCCTGGCTGCTCTTCTGACCGGTATGTTTTGTCATGTTACCGTGTGTGCCAGAAATCCATCTATTCTGACAGAAGCTTCTTTATCCGTTCCACAGGTTGTAGATTTTTACACCTTACCGGAAATTTTAAGAAACTCCACATTTGATTTTATTTTCAATACGGTTCCTGCTCCCGTTCTTGGCAAAGACTGCCTGACTCTGCTCAATTCACAGGTACAGATTTATGACATTGCATCAGCTCCAGGTGGCGTTGATTTTGTTGCTGCTGACCGCCTGAGAATTTTTGCCCGACTTTGCCCGGGACTGCCTGGAAAATATGCCCCTCTTTCCAGCGCACAGGCCATGGAAAAGATGATTCTGTCCCAGATTATACCGCCTGCCCCTGGAAATCAATAAAATTCAGAAAGGAAATCTTCTATGTCTTTAAAAGGGAAAAAAATCGGAATGGCTTTTACAGGTTCTTTCTGTACCTATCAGAAATCCTTTGAACAGCTTCAGAAACTGGCAGATACCGGTGCGGAAATTCAAACTATTTTTTCTGATGCTGCCTCTACGATAGACAGCCGTTTCGGCACTGCTTCAGAATTTGTAAAACTGGCTCATACAATTACAGGAAACGTTCCCATATGCACTATTAAAGAAGCGGAACCAATCGGCCCCAAAAGTCTTCTCGATCTTCTTGTAATCTGTCCCTGTACAGGTAACACTCTGGCAAAACTTGCAAATGGCATCACAGATACACCGGTTCTTATGGCTGCAAAAGCCCATTTAAGAAATGATAAGCCGGTTCTTTTATCTGTTTCTACTAATGATGCACTTGGAATGAATATGAAAAATATCGGACTGCTCATGAATACGAAAAATATCTATTTTCTGCCTTTTTGTCAGGATTCCCCGGATAAAAAGCCCAATTCCATGATTGCCTGCACAGAATTTCTGATTCCTTCAATAGAAGCCGCACTGGAAAAAAGACAGATACAGCCTGTTATCCGATGATTCAAAAGGAGCAATAGAAAGGAGCTTTAAAATGTGTGGTATTGCCGGTTTCTGCAGCCCTCATTGTGAATTGACAAAAGAAAAATCCAGATGGATTTCTGTACTGGAACAGATGAATCATGCACAAAAACGAAGAGGACCGGATGATGAGGGTACCTGGCTTGACAATCACTGTGGTCTTGCCCATGTAAGGCTGGCTATCATTGATCTGTTGACCGGCCATCAACCCATGACACAAACAACGGACTTCGGTACTTTTTCCATCGTTTTTAATGGTGAAATCTACAACATGAGGGAATTAAAAAAAGAATTGAAGAAAGAAGGGGTTACATTTTTTACCTCAAGTGATACAGAAGTAATTCTAAAAGGATTTATAGCTCACGGGGAAGCATATATAAAAAAACTGAACGGAATTTTTGCTATTGCTATTTATGATGTGCAAAAAACAAAACTCTGGCTCTTTCGTGACCGTCTGGGTGTAAAACCCCTGTTCTATACCATCCAACATCATACTCTGATTTTTTCTTCCGAACAAAAAGGAATTCTTGTTTATCCTGATATGCTTCCTGCCGTTGATAAAGAAGGACTCTGCGAAATTCTTGCCCTTGGCCCTGCACACACCAGCGGCACCGGAGTTTTTAAAGGAATCCTGGAAGTACTTCCCGGTGAAGCACTCTGTTTTGGACTTCATGGATGCAGCCGCCATTTTTACTGGAAGCTGACCAGCCATCCTCATGAAGATTCCTTTTCACACACAATCGAAAAAACAGGTTGGCTTTTGGAAGATGCCATAAAGCTTCAGATGCTTTCCGATATACCTGTCTGTACCTTTCTATCCGGTGGCGTGGACAGTAGCCTTGTCACTGCCGTCTGTGCCCGGGAGTTAAAAAAACAAGGCAGACAGCTGCCTACATTTTCTTTTGATTTTAAAGATAATGAAAAATATTTCCAATCCAGCACCTTTCAACCCAGCCAGGATCGTCCATGGGTAGAAAAAATGAGTGCTTATTCAAACACCTGTCATCATTTTCTGGAATGTGACAATCAGGCACAGTTTGACTGTCTCTTTAAAGCTGTTCAAGCCAGAGATCTGCCCTGTATGGCAGATGTAGAATCTTCCATGCTTTACTTCTGTTCTCTGGTGACAGAACACAACCAGGTAACCCTTACCGGAGAATGTGCAGACGAAATATTCGGAGGTTACCCATGGTTTCATAAAAAAGAATTTCTGGAATATCCTGGATTTCCCTGGTCCCCTTCTATGGAGCCAAGACAGATTCTCCTTGCGGATGACGTCATTCGAGAACTTCCTCTGAAAGAATATGCTCTTTCTGCCTATGAAAAGACAATCCAAGACACGCCGCGTCTGGAAGGAGAAACTGCAGTTGAAAAGCGCAGAAGGGAAATTTCCTATCTGAATCTTCGCTGGTTTATGGCAACACTTCTGGATCGCATGGACCGGACCAGCATGTACTCCGGTCTGGAGGCCCGCGTACCTTTTGCAGATCACAGAATTGTGGAATATGTTTTTAATGTTCCATGGCATATGAAATGCCCGGATAAAATTGTAAAAGGTCTTCTGCGTTTTGCAGGAGAACAATATCTCCCTTCGGAGATTCTCTGGCGTAAAAAAAGTCCTTATCCGAAGACTTATGATCCTGCTTATGAGAAGCTTCTGGGTGATCAGCTAAAAGAAGTGCTTTCCTCTCCCAATGCTCCCATAAGGGTACTTCTGGATTCTCAAAAGGTTCAAAAGTTTCTTGACACTCCTTCTGATTATGGTAAACCGTGGTATGGTCAGCTGATGGCCGGTCCCCAGATGCTGGCTTACATGCTTCAGATAAACTATTGGCTTGAAACATACCATATAAGAATTCTCTCCTGATGTTCTCCTTTGCAGTTTCCATGTCTTTTACTGTCTTCCATCTTCAATTGCACATACTGTAAGACATCCGTCTTTTACCCGAAAACGTACCTCCATTCCTGCAAAACTAAATCCATAAACCCGATCAGGATCTTTATGGTATGCAGGCCTTGGATCATTTTCCAGTACACCACGCAATGCTTTCCTTTTTTTCTGAGGAACAAGACATTCCAGCTGCTCCGGAAATACTACAGAAAGCCTGTCATCCTTATGCCGGTCGGAAAATCCTCCATCTGCATCCGGATGACAGTCCGAATGAGGAATATAGGGTTTTATATCAAAAATCGGTGTTCCATCCATCAAATCTGCCCCTTTCACATAAAGAATCGGTCCCAGTTCCTTATCCATAACTATCTCTTCCAGACATACACTTGAGAGTCCTACAGGATTGGGACGAAAGGGAGAACGTGTTGCAAATACACCTTTTCTCACATTTCCACCTAATCTTGGCGGCCGTACAGTTGGGGACCATTTTTCACATATAGACTGGGAGAACTCCCAGATCAGCCAGATATGAGAAAACTCTTCCAGTCCCTTAAATGCCTGTGGATTTCTGTATTCCGGCTCAAAAACAATTTTCCCCTCCAATTCATTGACCAGTCCACTTTGCCGTGGAATTCCGAATTTCTCCGGAAAATCTGTATAAATATAGGCAATGACTTTCATTTCACATACTGTTACTTTCCTGTCTTTTATCGTTTCCTTTAATTGTGTCATATTTCTCCTGCCTTTTACTTCTCCCACATATGAGCATTTCCCTGATAACTTCCTCCCGGAACTCCTGGATAAGTATCAATCAGTCCCTCTACCGCCCCTTTATATTCCTCCAGAGTACGACTTCTTTTTATTTTTTTATTCCACACATCCACCTCAGGAAATGAATATCTGAGATAGCACCATATTTCTTTTAACTTAAAAAGGGCTTTTTCTTCATTCACCGCTGTACGTGTAAAATCTTCATAAAGCTTTTCCAGAAACCCTTTCCATTGTTCCATAGAGGTACCCTGTTCCCCACGGATTTTTCCTGTCAGACCAGGATCTGCCAATACCCCTCTGCCTAACATAACTCCGTCTATCTTTGGAAATTCCAGAAGCAGTTGTTTATAATCCTTTTCTGTGAAAATATCTCCATTATAGACTAATGGCATATTATGTCTTTTCCAGGCTACCTGAAATGCATCCTTTCTCGTTTTCCCTCTGTAATAATCTTGCTGTACTCTGGGATGTACAATCAACTCTTCTATGGGATACTGACAAAAAATATCCATCAAAGGGCCGATCTCTTCCGGTTCATATCTCCCCACCCGGGTTTTTACAGAGATTTTGACCTGTGTTCCTTCAAATATTTCACTGAAGAAACGATCCAGTTCTTCCCGCCTTTCCAAAAAGCCGGCTCCCCTTCCTCCACTGACAACAGGTCTGGACGGACAACCAAGATTGAGATTTACTTCTTTATATCCATATTCCTCCAGTCCCTTTACTGTTCTAAGGAAATCATTGCTGTTATTTGTCAGAATCTGAGGAACCAGATAAATTCCTCTGTTATTTTCAGGAAGAATATTTTTCTTTTCCTTGTAATTGAAAAGACGCCCCTTATTCTGCTTGGCAGCAATAAAAGGTGCAAAATACTTATCCATAGGAGAAAAGAATGCATGATATGCATTTCTGTAGATATATTCCGTTACCTCTTCCAGTGGTGCCATATATATTTTCATTTGCTGTTTTACCCTGACTCTAAAATTATTGATAATATTGTTACTGCAACATTATAGCATTCTGCCCAGACCCTGTCGACTGCAGTTCTGAAAAATATGTCTTCAAAATTATTTTAATTTTTTTCAAAAAAGGCTTGCAATTTACTGAAGTCTATGCTATTATAATTAACGGTCGCTTCGGTAACACAAAACGACAAAATAGCAAAATATGGCTCCATGGTCAAGCGGTTAAGACACCGCCCTTTCACGGCGGTAACAGGGGTTCAAATCCCCTTGGAGTCACTAAGGCGCCATAGCCAAGTGGTAAGGCAAAGGTCTGCAACACCTCTATCACCAGTTCGAATCTGGTTGGCGCCTCTTAAATTTAATATAGTTTCGGCTCCATGGTCAAGCGGTTAAGACACCGCCCTTTCACGGCGGTAACAGGGGTTCAAATCCCCTTGGAGTCACTAAGGCGCCATAGCCAAGTGGTAAGGCAAAGGTCTGCAACACCTCTATCACCAGTTCGAATCTGGTTGGCGCCTCTTGAAAAATCGCATTGCAATTCCGTAAATGCGATTTTTTTGTTTTCAATAACATAACGATCACTTTAACCACCATTTCAATACATTCTGAATCTGTTGATCCCAATAGCACCACTGATGATCCCCATCCGATTCATGAACTTCCAGAGGATACCCCAATTTCTTCATATATTCCCATGTTCTCACATTGTCTTTATACAGAAAATCCTGTTTTCCACACCATGCAAACAAACGTGGCAAGGATTTCCCTTCTTTTTTCAACCTGGCGGCCAGTGCCCACAGATCATTTTCCGATCCTTTCATCTGCTCAGGATTTCCAAATACGCCTGTCCAGAAGGCTTTCTCTGTCTCATCTTCCGCTTCATTCACATGTTCTATAAGATGGGTTCCCATATCAACGGCACCAGAAAGAGAAGCTGCCGAACCAAACGTATCACTTGCTCCAAGTGCTAATTTCCAGGCACCATAGCCGCCCATAGATAAGCCGGCTGCCAGAGTATCTTCTTTTTTATCTGACATATTGGGGAAAAACTGTCTGCAGATAGCCGGAAGCTCTTCTGAAATAAAATCCCAGTATTTTAATCCATAAGTTGTATTGGTATACCATCCAAGATGTGTAGTCGGCATTACCACCGCAATGCCAAGTTCACTGACATAACGCTCAATAGACGTTCTCCTCATCCAGATTGACTGATCATCACTCATTCCATGAAGCAAATACATAGTTTTATATTTCCCATCTCCTGCACATCCTTTCATGCCAATCTGCCAGTCTGTTTTCTGAGGAAGAATCACTCCCATGGACATGGACATTTTTAACACATCCGAAAAAAATTCTACATTTAAATATGCCATTTATTTATCCTCTTTCTCCTGAAATTTATAAGATTATTTTATCACATACATACCTATTATGCCAA
>JBJENG010000078.1:0-1632 GCA_051880075.1 Blautia sp.
CAGCCGGATTGCCTCTGACCTGGGTGGCTACGCAGAAAGAAGATTTTCAGAAATATCTGCTTCAAAACGAGAGTGTGGATTTTACGTTCCGCAATAAACAGTACCATATTGATTTTGCAGGAGCAGATATCTATCCACAGGGATTTGCGGCAGCTTTTTACCGCTTGCAGGACTTCAAGGGAATCAATATGCTGGCTGATATTGGAAATGGAACCATGAACATCATGTATATCAACAATTCCCGCCCGGTAGAGAAGAAATGCTTTACTGAAAAATACGGAACATACCAGTGTGTGCTTGCGGTTCGGGAAAGTTTGCTGAAAGAACTGGGAACGGTGGTAGATGATCTGGTAATTGAACAGGTGATTCGTACCGGGACAGCAGACATCGGAGAAAAGTATCTGGCTGTGATCCGTAAAGCCGCCAGTGATTACACAAAAGAGATCTTTCACAAGCTGAGAGAACGGGAATACAACCCAGAGCTGATGCGCTTATATGTAGTTGGCGGTGGTGGCTGTATGATTCAGAATTTCGGGGAATATGACAAAGACCGGGTGACGATTGTACGGGACATCTGTGCAACCGCAAAAGGCTATGAAGCTATGACGGTGAGAAAAATTCAGAAGAACGGAGGAATGCTTGTATGAGAAAAGAACGGAAAATCATTAACACGAATATCCGCCTGAATCTTTGTGACGAACAGGATCGGCAGGCGTGGGAATATCTTCAGACCATGGACAGGCAGAAATATAAATCCTATACGAAAGCGGTTGTGGCAGCCTTGAATGATTACTTTGCCAGAGAGTACCGGAATGAAGCAGATCCATATCTGGAAACCAGAGAAAAGGAAGATGCTTTTCTGGAAAGAGTAGAGAAAGCTATCCGAGATGGAGTGAAAGAATCCGTTCCGATGGCTATGGCTAAGAATCTGTTTGAAATGATTACGCCATTTGTAAAAGAATCGGTGGGAGAAAATAAATTATCTGATGGATTAGAGGAAAAACCAGAGGAACAGGACACGGAAGATGCAGTGGACTGGGAGCAGGAAGCAGATATGGATGCAGCATTGGATTTTGCAGATAGTTTTTAGCAGGAGTGACTTTTATAGTAGAAATGTGGAAGAAAACTGGCAGTATTTGAATATATTGCAGGTAATAGAATGACAGAAAAAGAGATTGGCAGTTGTGGCATTTTCTAAGGTGAAAATCCGGGGAATGTTTATGACTGCTATTTTTGTGCCTTAAAACAGAAAAGGGGAACTATTCCAAAACAATGTAGCAGGACAGGAGAGAATTGTGGCAGAGCCAATGGGACAAGGACATTATTTCCTTTTGAAAGTCTGCAAAAAGCAGGAAGCAAAGATATTGGTGCCGGATACGGCACATGATTGTCCGGTACTTCGCACCGAAGTGGCGTTTGAAAAGTCCGCTCCGGAAATATGGACAACTCTACAAAAGGGAGTAATCCAGCTTTCCTACGCAGCCTTTCCACACACCACAAGACCACCGTCATCAGTCGCTTTTTATTCTGGAAGATGCCGCAGGAAGAAACATTGAAAGCGTCTTTACAGTGGCGACAGATGACAGGCAAGTTTCGCAAAGTGGCAAGCCACTATGCACCGGAGCCAGCCTT
>JBJENG010000079.1:0-1571 GCA_051880075.1 Blautia sp.
CGAAATGGAAACAATTAACACACAGAATCAGAAAAAACTGAAGGAAGCTGATGCGGAGATTTCCAGCATGAGACGTACAATTGCGAAACAGGAGGCTGAAATCGAAGCTCTGAACGAAACAGTTACGGCTCTGCGTTCTGAAAACACAAAACTTGTTCAGGAGAATCGGCTGTTGAGGGATGATAATGAACGTATGAAGAGGATCCTTAATAATAACAGCCACAATTCATCCCTTTCACCTTCAACAGACCAGAAGAAAAGCAGTGCCATTGATACCTCTGATCATAAGGAAGATAATGAAGGAGATATGGAAAAACAGGGGAAACCAGCGAATACCTATAATGGAAGGAAAAGCACCAAAAACAAAAAGGGCGGTCAGGCAGGACATCATGGAACAACACTGACTAAAAAGACTGTGGAAGAAAAAATACAGGAAGGTAAGTTTGCCCATCAGGTCAAGACTATTGGTCAGGAATCAGGGGATTATATTGTACGTTACGTACTCGATCTTTCTATCGGCGTAACTGCCACAGAGATCCGTATCTATGCGGATGAAAATGGGAAATTCCAGATCCCAAAGGAATATGCAGCGGAAGTAACTTATGGATCTAATATACGGGCAGTCACATCCATGCTGTACAGTGAGGGAGTCATGTCAAATGACAGGATCTGTGCATTCATAAATTCCATCAGCGGTGACTCTCTATCCATATCAGAGGGATGTATCTATTCCATTTGTAAACAGTTCTCCGGACTATGCGGACCGGAAGTAGAAAAGATATCCGAAGACATCAGGAACAGTGACGTGGTATGTACAGATGCTACCACCATGTCCCTGGATGGAAATCAGGCTTATATTCGAAATATGAGTACTGCCAGTTCGGTTGTTTATATGCCCATGACATCAAAAACAATCGAAACAATGAAAGAATGGCCGCTGCTGGCAGACTTTGCGGGGATCCTGGAGCATGATCACGAGACAGGGATGTATCATTTTGGAACAGGTCATGCGGAATGTAATGTACATCTTGCAAGATATCTTCTAAAAAACACGGAAGAAACCGGAAACAGCTGGAGCCATGACCTGACCATGTATTTCAACGGCCTGAACCACCATAGAAAGATGCAGATAGAAAAAGGGCATGTCTGCTTTACAGAGGAACAGTTGAAAAGGTATAGTGACAGATATGATGAAATCCTCCAAAAGGGCTGGGAGGAACATAAACAAACAAAAGGGAGATATGCAAGAGAAGAAGAGAAAAAACTTCTGAACCGCCTGAAGAAGTACAAAAAGAACCATCTGCTGTTCCTGTATAATTTTAAAGTTCCTTTTTCAGATAATATGAGTGAACGAGACCTGAGGAAATGCAAAAACCGTCAAAAAATGTCGGGCGGATTTCGGAAAATGGACGGGATGAAGATGTATTGCACGATTATGGGATACATTGAAACAGTGAAACGAAGAGGTTTAAATATTTATCAAAGTATATCTGCATTATTTGAAGGCAGGTCAGTCATTGGGTGACTGGCCTGCTTAATGTGTTTATTTTTCTACCTGGCTGAACTGTAAC
>JBJENG010000080.1:0-1570 GCA_051880075.1 Blautia sp.
GAGGGTGTAAAATAAAGTGTGTAAGTTGAGAAAAACGAATTTCAAAACTTACGCACTTTGTTTGTTATACAAAGTGTGTTAAGATTACAGGAAAGGATCAGAAAAGGATGGACACACTTACTATGGCAAAGAAGAAAAAACAACTCAATCCAAACGAGCAGCTGGCAAGGGCAATCATTGATCAGTATCAGCCCAAAAGCGTAGAAGATATGCAGAATGCGCTGAAAGATATTTTCGGTCCAATGTTTGAAGCCATGCTTCAGGGAGAAATGAACAGTCATCTTGGATATCAGAATAATGAACGGGGTGAAAAGGAATCCTCCAATCGCAGGAACGGTTACACTTCAAAAACCTTAAAGACAACTGTCGGAGATGTTCCGATCCAGGTTCCAAGAGACCGGGATGGAACTTTTGAACCGGTAGTTGTCCCGAAAAGAAAAAGAGACGTTTCTGCAATCGAAGATAAAGTTCTCGCAATGTATGCAAAAGGTATGAGCCAGCGTGATATCGCCGATACCATAGAAGATATCTATGGATTCGAGATCTCCCACGAAACCATATCCGAAATCACGGACAGTGTTCTTGAGCAGCTTGAAGAATGGCAGAACCGTCCATTACAGAAGTTTTATACCTTTCTGTTCGTGGACTGCCTGTATGTCGCAATCCGCAAAGATTATGAAACGAAGAATTACGCTGTTTATGTAATACTCGGCTATGATGTAGACGGTAAAAAAGATATCCTTGGCCTCTGGCTCAGCGAAGCGGAAAGTAAACATCAGTGGATGCAGATATTTGACGAAATCAAGGCCCGTGGAGTTGAAGATGTACTCTTTATTTCAATGGACGGAGTAAGCGGCCTGGAAGAAGGTGCAAAAGCAATCTTTCCGGATGTGACTGTACAAAGATGCATTGTTCATCTGATACGGAATTCCATCAAATACGTACCGAATAAAGACTATAAGCGTTTTACTGCCCAGTTAAAGAAAGTATATGGTGCCGCCAGCCTGAAGGCTGCAGAAGCTGAATTTGAGCGTTTCAAGCAGGCCTGGAGCCAGTATCCGGGAGCAGTGGACGTATGGGCAAGGAACTGGTCACATGTGGAGCAGCTCTTTCAGTATGGAAGCGCGGTGAGAAAAATCCTGTATACGACCAATCCGGTGGAAAGTGTGAATTCAAGCCTCCGCAAAGTCACAAAAAAAGGTGCTTTTCCAAATGAAAATGCATTGTTCAAGCTTCTGTATTTGCGGATTACTGAATTATACAAAAAATGGAACCAGAGGCCGGTAAGTAACTGGGCCCTTGTACGAAACCAGTTGGATACAGATGAAAAAATCCAGAAAAGAATCCGCAGGTATGAGAATGGAGGATTCTAATGAGTGATCTTCATGAAAGATGGGAAAAAATACATCATCGTTTAAGAAATCTTGATTCCGCTGATCAGGAAAAAGAAGCCGAATTACTTAGTGAAGCATATGATATGCTCATTTCAGCCTACCAGGAATCAAGGGAACTAAATGATGAAATGGAACTGCTTGTCAAAGACGCTTTAACAAGTTAATTTGTAAAAGTG
>JBJENG010000081.1:0-1569 GCA_051880075.1 Blautia sp.
AAAGAATGCGAGCGTCTCAATGAAATCTTAAACATGATTGAAGAACTAGGAATTAAAGTAAAAAGAGGTACTCATAAAGAAAATTGATTATTTTACCCGTTCAGATTTTTATTCTGTCAACAGAAAAAATCCGGTGCAGGAATTTATCCCCACACCGGATTTTTTATCGTCTTTTTCACGTTGTTACTGCATTGCTGTAAGACATTGCTTCTCTTTAGTCCTGATTAATAGTCATATATATTATTTTTTCTTGGTTCTCCGTTATGCTGCTGTCTCCAATCCATATACGAAATTCACCGTCTTCACTTCCCACAGTTCCGTTACCACGCAGAAAACGAAGCATAGATTCATCAATGACAAATGAAATTTCCTTTTCCTCGCCCGGATCTAAGGATACTTTTTTAAATCCTTTCAGTTCTTTCACTGGACGTACCACACTGGCCGCAATATCCTGGATATATAGCTGAACGACCTGTGTTCCTGCCATTTTTCCTGTATTATTTACCGTAACGGCTGCTGTCACAGGTTCTCCGTCTTTCACGACTGTACCGCTCAGTCTGATTGGAGATATCCGGAATTTCGTATAACTCAAACCATATCCAAACGGGTACAGCGGTGCATTAGGAATATCAATATACTTAGAACGATATCGTTCCTCAAGTCCAGGCAAGTTTGGACGACCTGTAGAATACGCATTATAATATACCGGCACCTGACCTACACAGTACGGAAAACTCATGGGCAATTTCCCTGATGGATTAACCTTGCCCACAAGAGTATCCACGATGGCATGTCCACCTTCCGTTCCCGGCAGCCATACTTCCAGAATTGACTTTGCCTTTTGATTGATTTCCCTCAAATCCAACGGTCTTCCATTAAATAACACAACTATAATATTTTCATTCACTCTGGTCACTTCACGAAACAGATTCATCTGAATTTCCGGCACATCAATCATAGCCCGGCTGGTAGCCTCACCGCTCTGAAGAAAATGTTCTCCCAATGGCATAATAACAATATCTGCCTCTTTGGCAGCCTCTACTGCCTCATGAAGCATTTCTTCCTTCTCTTTCTCCGATACATGATGTGACAGTTTTTCTCCCGTATTCACAAATCCTGTCAGAGGATATTCATTACTCAATATCGGGGAACCTTCTAGATAGGTTGTCCTGGACGAATCAAATACTTCTCTGGCTGCCTCTTCTATCGTGACGCAATCTTCGGATTTTCCGGTTATTGCCCAGCTGCTTATTATTTCTTTATTATTAGTATAGGGTCCGATAAAAGCAATTTTCTTACTGGTATCCACAGGAAGGAGTCCTTCATTTTTCAAAAGTACAAAAGATTTTCCCGCCACCTCCCTTGCAAGCTTTCTGTGTTCTTCACATAAAATTATATCCTTTTCTTTCTCCGGATCCGCATCCTTATATGGATTTTCAAATAATCCCAGCTTATTTTTTAATTCCAAAACCCTCATGACACTTTCATCAATCAGTTTCTCATCTACCTCTCCGGCTTCTACAAGTTTACATAAATTTGCAGCATATACGCTGGTCATCATATCAATAT
>JBJENG010000082.1:0-32630 GCA_051880075.1 Blautia sp.
TGCATCATTTCTGTGCATTGCGAAGCGTGTTACTGGTCACGGAGTGAACAGTAACTATAGCGGGGCAGGGTGACCCTGGTCACTCCTAGTATAAGCCACGATAAATACCTTACTGTTTCGGCGAGGATGCTTTTTCGAGAGTGCAGTTGTAAAAACGCAGGCGTAGCGGGCTACGCTGAGGCTTTTACAACTGTGCTATCGGGAAAGCAGGATGTTCACAGATACCTGACGCCTTGTGCCAAATACATTTTGGACGCAAAAAAAACCCCTGAAATTTCCCATTTTCCGGGATCTTCAGGGGTTTAATAAACATTTTGTTTCAGGAAATTACATTCCCATCTGTTTTGCAACTTCTTCTGCAAAGTTTTCTTCTTTCTTTTCGATACCTTCACCTGTTTCGAAACGAACAAAACCTTTTACAGTGATGTTTGCACCGTTAGCTTTTGCAACTTCTTCTACGTATTTAGCAACAGCCTGTTTTCCATCTTCTGCTTTTACGTATACCTGATCTAACAGACAGATTTCTTTCATTTCTTTGTTGATACGTCCATTGATCATTCCCTGAATTACTTTTTCAGGTTTTGAAGATTCTTTCGGGTCGTTCATAATCTGAGCTAACAGAATTTCTTTTTCATGAGCGATGAATTCTTCGCTGATTTCGCTTCTGTTTGTGTATTTTGGATTCAAAGCAGCGATCTGCATAGCTACGTTTTTCGCCATTTCTTTTACTGCATCGTTAATAACATCTGTTTCAACGTCAACCAGAACACCGATTTTACCACCCATATGTGTGTAGGAAGCTACGAATCCGTTTGCTTCTTCTACTTTAGTAAATCTTCTGATATTCATGTTTTCACCGATTACAGCAATCTGAGCAGCCAGTGCTTCGTTTACTGTCTTTGTTGTATCGAATTTCCATGTTTCTGCAAGGAAAGCTTCTACATCTGCAGCTTCTGTTTCCATAGCCTGTTCTGCAACCTGTGCAACATATGCCTGGAATTTATCATTTTTAGCAACAAAGTCTGTTTCTGCATTTACTTCTACAACAACTGCTTTCTTTTCATCAGCAGCTACCAGAGTTTTGCAAAGACCTTCTGCTGCAATACGGCTTGCTTTTTTCTGTGCAGTAGCAAGACCTTTTTCTCTTAAGAATTCAACTGCTTTATCCATATCGCCATCTGTAGCTGTAAGAGCTTTCTTACAGTCCATCATACCAGCGCCTGTCATTTCTCTTAAATCTTTTACCATTTTTGCTGTAACAGCCATCGTAATTTTCCTCCTGAATCATTATGGTATTTAAAAAACCGCCCTGGTCATAAAACCAGGGCGTCCTGAATCATCGCCCAATATTGTGGGTAATTATTCCTCTGTTGCTTCTTCAGCTTCTTCAACAAAATCTTCTGTATCTTCAGCAACACCCTGGTTTGCTTCGATTACAGCGTCAGCCATTTTGGAAACGATTAATTTTACAGCTCTGATTGCATCGTCATTACCCGGAATTACATAATCCAGTTCTTCTGGGTCACAGTTTGTATCTGCAATACCGATTAACGGAATACCTAATGTATGTGCTTCCTGAACGCAGATTCTTTCTTTTTTCGGGTCTACGATAAAGATGGCATCCGGAATCTTTTTCATTTCTTTGATACCGCCAAGGTTTTTCTCAAGTTTTGCCTGTTCTTTTTTCAGTTCAATAACTTCTTTCTTTGGCAGTACATCAAATGTTCCGTCAGCTTCCATAGCTTCGATTTCTTTCAGTCTTGCGATTCTGCTCTGGATGGTCTTGAAGTTTGTCAGCATACCACCTAACCATCTTTCGTTTACATAGAACATTCCACAACGCTCAGCTTCTGTTTTGATTGCATCCTGAGCCTGTTTTTTAGTACCTACAAACAGAATTGTGCCGCCTTCTGCTGCGATATCAGCTACGGCTTTGTAAGCATCATCAACCATTCCTACAGATTTCTGCAGGTCAATGATGTAGATACCATTTCTTTCTGTGTAAATGTACGGAGCCATTTTAGGGTTCCATCTTCTGGTCTGATGTCCGAAATGAACACCTGCTTCCAGTAACTGTTTCATTGAAATAACGCTCATTTTTTTCTCTCCTTTTGGTTCTTTTCTTCCGTCTGTTTCAAATCCTCCGGGACTCATCTCAAATCAGCTGAGAAAGCACCTTCCTTTGGAATTCACAAACGTGGTTATTTTCGCAACGCTCGTATTATACCATAGATAAATGGTTGGTTCAAGCGGTTTTTCAGTTTTTTTCTGAAATTCTCTCACAGATTCTCCGAATCCATATTTTTAAAAGGGGAATCCAACTCTGACATTCTTTCTGTATGCCGCTTCCATCCGGACGTACCAAAGATTCATCTGCCAAAGACAATCCATGTGGTCCTTCCGGATAAAGATGATATTCTGCAGGTACTCCTGCTTTTCCCATAGCTTCCACAAAGAACAGTGAATTCTGAAAAGGAACTGCATCATCTGCAAAGGTATGCCACAGAAATGCCGGTGGTGTATGAGATCCTACCTGGTTTTCCAGTGCCATTTCTTCTTTCTTTGCCTCATAATCTTTTCCAAGGAGATTCTGCATGCTTTCCAGATGGGTATATTCTTCTTTTGAAGTCAGAACCGGATAACACAGAATCATACCGGCAATTTTCAGAAATTCTGTGCTGCATCCTACTACTTCTGCCACAAAGGGACGATTCCAGAAGACCCCATAACTGGCTGCCAGATGTCCTCCTGCTGAGAATCCCATGACAAATATTTTTTCCGTATCTACATGCCATCTCTCTCCCTGCTCTTTTATCAGTTTAACGGATGCTGCCACTTCTGTCAGTGCAGTAGGAAATACTGCAGGTGCACAGGAATAGCGAAGCACTGCACTATGATATCCCATACTGTTAAACTGAAGGGCAATCATCTCCGCTTCTCTGTCTGCTGTAAAACGATAAGCTCCTCCCGGACAGACAAGCACAAGAGGTCTCTTAAGTTCCGGATCCTGTTCATCATAGGCATCCAGAATATAAGTAATTAACCGGGTATCGGGAAGAGAACCTTCCGTTTGTATGGAAATTGTTTCATGAATCATAATCTTCGCTCCTGTTCTTTTTTATCGTTTTTACTCTTTTTCAATAATTGTTCCGCTTCTGTATGCCTCCAGAAGTTTTTTCAAATCCTCTATATTTTCCTGCAAATGCCGTCCGTTATCTGTATCTCCTACCGTTTTCCGGTATGAGGTCCGCTTTACAAGAATACTGTCTGATAAAATATCCGTCTCTCTTGTAATTGCATCTTCCGTAGAAGTAAACGGTTCGTGAGCAGCCAATATCATTCCCCAGGAATTGTAAATCAGCGTATATCCTGCGATTCCCGTCTCTTTCTGGTAAGCCTTGGAAAATCCTCCATCAATGACCAGAACTTTACCGCCACATTTCATAGGACTTTCTCCTGAGGTATGATGCACCGGCACATGTCCGTTTACAATATGCGAACATTCGCCTCCAATACCGAACTCTTTCATAATATTATCGATGACTTCCTCATCTTCCAGAAGGCTGTAATAAGGATTTTTCTTTTCTTTATGTGTCTCTTTTTCTGCCAGAAAATACCGCTCAAAAGTTGCCATTTTATCTTTTCCGAACAAAGGAGAACCTGGACTGCTCCAGATAAACCACAGAATATCTTTTCCTTTCTCCCGTTCTTCTTCATCAATGGCTACAAAAGCTTTTCGCACATAAGACTCCAGGATGTCATACAGTTCTTTTCCTTTGTATTCGGTTCCGTATACTTCCACCGACTTAAAGGTCTTATCTTCATTCAGAGGAACACATCCATGATACAGGAGATTGTTATTATATACCTTATACAAACTGCCTTTTTTCAGAAGAAATCGCATATGTCTCTGCAGTTTTTCGCAGTTGGTAAATGCAGCTACCAGACGTTCCATTACATTTTCTTCTTCATTGGAAAGTTCATATGGATTCTCAGGATCAATGGTCGGAAACATGGTATCCAGAAGCGGATATTCTTTCCCCTCCAGCCGGATAATCCCCTCTTCATAATTAATATCATCCAGCAAAGCCCGGTCTGCCATATGAAATTCTTTTCTTCGCATAAGCAGTTTTCCTTCCAGTTTAAACTGAATAATGGAAATTGCTTTATGCATTTTCATATTCAAAGCTGTTTCCGCAGGATTTAAGGTATTGCCTCCTTTGATTTTAAAGCACTCACAAGGATCTTCTTTATAGTAAGTAAGTGCAAAGGTAGCAAGAGGAAGCAGATTAATTCCGTATCCATCCTCCAGAATGTCCAGATTTGCATAACGGGCACAGATACGAATTACATTTGCAATACAGGAACGCTGTCCGGCTGCAGCTCCCATCCATACAATATCATGATTCCCCCACTGAATATCTATGGAATGATAATACTCCAGCTTATCCATAATTTTATGGGGACCCGGACCTCTGTCGTAAATATCTCCCAGAATATGCAAATGATCCACGACCAAACGCTGAATTAGTTCTGATAAAGCCACGATAAACACTTCGGCTCTTCCGATATTGATTATGGTTTCTATAATCTGCTCATAATAAGCTTCTTTATCTGTCAGATCTGATTTTTCCGTAATCAGCTCTTCAATTACATAAGCAAAATCCACAGGCAAAGCTTTTCTGACTTTTGATCTTGTGTATTTGGATGCAACCTTTTTGCATACTTCAATCAGACGATACAAAGTAATTTTGTACCAGTCTTTGATATTTTCTTCTGTTTTCTTTACCAGCTCCATTTTTTCTTTCGGATAATAAATCAGAGTCGCCAAAGACCGTTTGTCCTGTGCATTCAGTGTATGTCCAAATACATCATTGATTTTTCTTCTTATGGAACCGGATCCATTTTTCAACACATGTGAAAAGGCTTCATATTCTCCATGAATATCTGTCAGAAAATGCTCCGTTCCTTTTGGCAGGTTGAGAATTGCCTGCAGATTGATAATTTCCGTTGATGCTTTTGCAATTGTAGGATACAACTGAGAAAGCCGCTCAAGATATTTTGCCTCCATTTTTTCCATAAATTCCTCCCATACATTTACACTGCGGTTCATTTATGGTCATTGTAACATATTTTTTTCTCCCAGAAAACAGCTATACTTCCAATTAACAAAAATATTATTCCTATGGGACTTTCCTGCTGTTTCTTAATCAACTCTGTTTCCTCTCCTTTCTTTTCTTCCACGTTTTCTGTCCGGCTGCTGTCTGTATTTTCCTCTGATGATTCTTCCCCTTCCTGTCTGTTTTCCGGTTCGACATAAAAATCCCAGGGTTCCATTTCACTTACTTTTCCCTCCGCATCCCGCACAGTCAGAGAAATTCTGTTTTTCCCTTTTTTCAGATTTTCTCCCGGTATTTTTATTTTTCCTTTTTCCCATTCATAGCTGACATTTTCTCCATTTACCATACAAGAAACGATTTCAATGGCATCTATACTTTCCACTGCAATTTCCGGGTCAAACACACTGGTAACCAGTTTTTTTTCTTTATCGAACCGGAAAATCGTGCCATTTTTATTTACTGTAAACAACCATTTTTTCTCTGTCAGATTTCCATAATCATCCCATGCTGTACAGACCAGCGTATAAGCATCATCTGCAAGAGAAGACAAAAATGTCATCCGTATTTCTCCTTCTTTAATTTCCGTTGCCACTTCCGGCACATTCCGTCCTGTTAATTCTCCCTCCAGCAAAATACGAATGTTTCTCTGATTCAATTTACTGTCTTTGAAAGAAATCACGGGATGTTCACTCCATTCACCGGACTGGAATGCAGACAGATTTTCAAAACATATTTCCGGTGACTGGGTATCCGGCAATTCTACAGAAATCTTTTCTTCTTTCAACAATTCCGTCTGTTCTGTCTCAGGATCTGTAAATTCTTCTGTAACTGCCTGTTCTTCTTTTTCATGAATCCAGTTTTCCACATTTACCGGCTCTTCCGGTATCACGTCTTTATTTTTCACCTTAACTTTCCATCGCACGACCACTTCTGTTTCTCCCTCTTCCAAAGCCTGCAGGCAGCCGTCTTCCTGGTTCTTCACAATTTTTTCATCTGCAATTTCTATTTTTCCACTGTTCGGTACCGGAAACGTTTCACCGTTCTCAAGCTCTATCACTGGTACTGGTCTTCCTACTTCCCCTGTTCCAACTTCTGCGCTTATGTCTGTTACCCCAAAAATACTTATTCCTGTACACATAAGTCCTGCAATTATGTTTTTCACCGTTCTCTTCATAATTTTTTCTCCTTATTGTTTTTCAAAATTTTCACGGTATTCTCTGATTTTTCTTTCTGCTTTTTTCATATTTTTACTTTTTTCTATTTCTGACTGTTGTTCCAGGCGCTCCTCTGTCTGTTTAAGTATTTCTGCGCCCTTCTCCGGATTATTCCTTTCCAATGCTTCCATGAGTGCATAAGCACAGGCAGCTTCCTGATTCAGTGGATCTTCTTCCAGAAGACTCTGGTATCCTTCTTCCGCTTTTTCATATTCTCCTTTTTTTCTATAAAGATACAAAAGCGCAAGCATGGACATTTTCCTTTGAACAACATTGTTTTCATGTTCCAGAATCCGAAGGTAACAGGCAATCCCTTTATCTGTATCTCCGGATATCTCGTAACACCTGGCAAGCTGTTTGTCCGCCTCCCACTCGTATAAAAAGGCCAGTGGTTCTTCCGGATTCTCCTGAAGCTGTTCTTTTGCCCTTTCCAACAATGTGGCCGCTTCTTTTGCCTTTTCCTCTGCTGTAAATTCCATTTCATTTCCATAGGCCAGATAAATATCAGCCAGAAATACGTTTTCTCTTGCCTCTATCCAGGATTCCTTTTTCTGTTGCCTCAATTCTTCCAGAATTCCTCTGATTTTCTTCCAGTCTGCATTTTGTGGATACTCCAATGCATTTAGAAGTTTTGAATACGCTTCCTGATTTTCTCCTCCAATCTGATTTTGCAGAAAATACGTTTTTGCTTCTTCATAGTCTGCAGGATCTGTTAATTCCTCTTCAGGCTGTGTTTCAAAAAACGCTTCTGCTGAATCATTTGGATTTGTCTGTTTTACTTCTATGTTTTTCTTTATATCAGACAGAAGAAACAGAATTCCCATTACTCCAAGAACCGTTCCTGCATATACCCGTTTTTTTCCCTGACGAATCCGTTCCAGACGTATCAGATCTTTCTTCAGAAGAGAAATATTCCTGTATCGCTTTTCCGGATTTTCTTCCATACACTTCCGGATTACTTTTTTCCACTCTCCATACAGGTAAGTCTGTTTTTCCCCCTTTCTTTCCATGTACAGAAGAACAGCTCCCAGCGCATAAATATCCGAACGCTTTTCTGCTTTTCTTTTTCTCTGTTCTGGAGCAGCATATCCCGGTGTGCCCATTCCGCTGCTCTCCCTTCCTTCTCTGGAAGCAATTCCAAAATCAAGAATCCGGATATTTCCTGAAATATGTACCAGAAGATTGGATGGTTTCAAATCCTGATGAATAATTTCTTTTCCCGGACTGTGCAGATATTCCAGAAGACTGCAAATTTGAATTCCCCAGGTAATTCTCTGTTTCCATGAAAAATACTTTTGTTTTTTTTCCATTTCTTCTTTCATTTCTTTCAGAGTTTTTCCTTCCATAAAATCCATGACAATATACTGATGGTTGTCTTTTTCCATCACATCTGTGATTCTTGGTAATCCTGGATGATCCAGTTCCAACATAATTTTTGCTTCCTCCGAACTGACTTTCAGTTCCTTCACTGCCCAGTGTTTTTTCAGTTTCCGGTCATAAGCAAGATAGACCTTACCCTGGGCTCCTTCTCCCAATACCCGTTCAAACGCATAGCGTTCATCCGGCAAAACTGTCACCTCCATAGACTATATAATTTTAAAAATGAATATTGAATTTCCATACGGAATCGTATTTAAGAATTAATTTGATGAATTGATTAAGAATACTGATTTTCAGAATGGCCGGCATGCGCTGAAAAAGCTCTCGCTATATAGATGCACATGCCGCCGCAGGAACGCTTGATAGCATTCCTGAATATTTATTACATGGAATATATCTTTACATTCTTTCCGGTGCCTCAAATCCAAGGAGATCGATACAGGTTTCCAGTACATCTCTGCACAGAACAAGAAGACGGATCCATGATTTCTTCTGTACCTGATTTTCCTCACTGAGAATCTTTGTCTCGTGATAGAAACTGTTGAATGCATTTGCCAAATCATAAATATAGGAACAGATTTTGTGAGGTGCTTTTTCCTGGAAAGCAGGTTCAATTACAGAATTGAATTTTCCAAGTTCCAGCATAAGATTCTTTTCACTTTCGTTAAAGGCCTCCAGAATTTTTCCTTCTTCCGGATTTCCGCCTTCGCTTTTATAGCGCTCAAGAATCGATTTAATACGTACGATCGTATATAAAATATACGGTCCTGTATTTCCTTCAAAAGAGGTAAAACGTTCCACATCAAATATATAATCTTTGGATGCCTGATTGGATAAATCACCATATTTGATTGCGGACAATCCTACCATCTGTGCAGTCTTTTCCGCATTTTCATCTTTCACACTGCGATTTTCAACAATTTTTTTATACATCTCATCATTGATTTCACCAATCAGACGTTCCAGACGCATAACGCCCCCTTCTCTTGTTTTGAAAGGTTTGCCGTCTTTTCCATTCATAGTTCCAAATCCTACAAAGGAAAGTTGTGTATTTTCTCCTACCATCTTTGCTTTTTTTGCACAACGGAATACCTGAACAAAGTGAAGCTCCTGACGTTTATCCACCACATAAATAATTTCATCCGGCTGATAATCTTCCACACGTTGTACAATCGTAGCAAGGTCTGTGGTATTGTAAAGAGAAGCTCCATCAGATTTCAAAATCATACATGGAGGAATCTCTTTTGTATCACTGTCTTCCTTTACATCCACAACCAGAGCTCCCTGATCCACATAGGCATATCCATTTTCTTTCAGATATTTCACCATATCCGGAATATAAGTATCCGCATCGGATTCTCCCATCCACAGGTCAAAATCCACATGCAGTCTGGAATAATTTTTCTTTAAATCTTCTACAGACACGTTCATAATGTGTTTCCACAGTGCACGATATCCTCTTCTTCCCTGCTGCAGCTGAAGAGTCGCTTCCAGTGCCTCATTTTTATAGGCTTCATCCTCTTTTGACTTTCCGCTTGCAGCCGGATAGATTTCTTCCAGCTCACTTACTGTAAAAGGCGCTTCTTCCGGATACTCCCCTTCATAATTTTCATCAAAGTATACCAGTTCAGGAGAACGCTTTCTCAGTTCAGTAATAATCAGTCCCATCTGCAGTCCCCAGTCCCCCAGATGTACATCGCCAATTACTTTATGTCCAAGAAAACGCCCCATTCGTTTAATACTTTCTCCGATGATTGCAGAACGAAGATGTCCTACATGAAGAGGTTTTGCAACATTAGGTCCACCATAATCAATAATAATGGTCTTAGGTTCTTTTGTTTTTTCAATCGATAAATTCTCATCTGCCTGCATATCATTCAGATAAGAAGCCAGAAAAGCCGGTGAAAGTTTCAGATTAATAAATCCCGGATTCACTGCCTCCGCCATAGAAAAAATTTCCTGCTCTTTCAACTGTGCTACCACATCATTAGCAATCATGATAGGAGCTTTTTTATAGGTCTTTGCAGCAGCCATAGCTCCATTACATTGATATTCACATAAATCAGGCCGATTGGATACATTGACCCTGGCAAATTTTTCATCATAACCGGAAGCAGCAAACGCCTCTTTGATCACTGCTTCCATACATTCCATAATTTTTTTCATAACTGTATTTTACTCCACTTCAACCTTTTTTGAAATTGCTATTGCAATAGCACCCTTTCCTATGTGGCAGGCAACACTCAGTGACAATGGATCCATATGAACTTCCATACCGGAAAACTCCTTCTCCAGCTCTTCTTTCCACTCCTGTGCTTCTTCTTCATTTCCCGCATAAGCTGCTTCCAGGCACATAAGCCCTTTTTTGTTATAATCCGCAAAACGGGTTTTCAGATCTTCTTTCATAGCTTTTATCATGATTTTCTTTGCCTGCTTTTTGCCTCTTGCCTTTGCAAATGCATCCAGCTTTTCTCCCTGAATCTGGAGAACCGGTTTCAAATTCAAAACCGTACCCAATGCAGCAGCAGCAGGGGTGATTCTGCCGCCCTTTTTCAAATACTTTAAAGTTTCCAGAGTAATATAAATACTGGATTCCATTTTCTCAGCTTCCAGTATTTCCTTTATCTGCGCTCCTGTTTTTCCTGCTTTTAACAATTCCAGTGCATCGAGAACCGATTGTCTCTGTGTAACGGAAATTCTCTGATTATCCACCACATGAACCCGGCCCTGAAAATCCCTTGCTAACACCATTGCCGTCTGACAGGAATTACTGAGTCCGCTGGACATGGGAATATGCACAACTTCATCGTGATCCTGCAGCAGCTTCTCCCATGTTTCCATCACATCCGCCGGAGAAGGTTGGGATGTGGAAATTGCAGCATCCTGTTCCAGTCTTTCATAAAATGCTTCCTGTGTTAATGTAATTCCCTCCAGATATAACTGTTCATCAATATAAAAAGGCATAGGAAGTACGGTAATTCCCATAATCTCTGCCTGCTGTTGGGTAATACCGCTGTTACTGTCTGTGACAACTGCGATTCTTCTGTCTTCCATTTATCTCAAACTCCTTTTTTCCAAAAATAAGGTTACTGTTTTTTATAATAGCACAGACAGTTGATAAATACAATGACTTTCCATCACATTCTTCTCAATGCCTCGATGGGACTTAAATTTGCAGCTTTCACAGAAGGAAGCAAGCCGAACACAAGTCCGATTACCGTTGAAAAAGCTACTGCTGCCAATACGGCAGGAAGACTGATCACAAGCGGGGTCTGGGATATTTTGGAAATAATCCTTGCAAGAACAATCCCTGCAAATACCCCCAGAATCCCGCCAATACTGGTCAATACTGCCGCTTCTGTCAGAAACTGCCCCAGAATTCTTCTTTTATTGGCTCCAATTGCCTTTTTCAAGCCAATTTCCCCAGTCCGCTCTGTAACAGAAACCAGCATAATATTCATAACGCCGATTCCTCCTACCAGAAGAGAAATACTGGCAATCCAGATCAACTGCCGATTGGTATTCTCACTGATCTGCTGCAGTCCCCTTGCCTTCTCCATAATATCTTTTGCTTTATACTTCACATTTCCGGACATACTGTTGATTCCTTCATTCAGAATCTCTTCCACCTTTTTTCCAACTGCACTCATATCTTCCGGTGCAGTCGTCCGTACTGCTGCCTGCTGCGGTTCATCATATTGATAGACGATGGGCCATGCAGCATCCGGAAGAACCACCATACCGCTGTCATCATTGTAATAGGTATAATATTCTTCCACACTGTTAATGACCGGCTCATATTCATCTGATTTTTTTATAATTCCCACAACAGTAAATGGTTCCCCTTTAATTTCAATTGTCTTTCCGATTTCGTCCCCTTTTTCAAAAAAACTGTTTGCTGCAGTTTCGTCTAAAAGAACCACTTTATGAAAATTGTCATAATCCTTCTGCGTAAATCCCCGTCCCCGAATCATCTGATATCCGCAGGTATCCAGATAATCACTGTCAATTCCCAGGACTTTTCCACCTTCCATACTCTGATTCTGATAAAAAATGCTGTCTGCATATTCCCGCAGTCTGTAAAACGTTGCATTTTCCACCTGATCCAGATCCAGAATCCGCTGCTTCTGCTCTTCCGTCAATACCGGAACTCCCTGAGGAAGTCCCTGATATTCCATCTGATAAATCCCCCCACCTTCATTCAGGGTAATGTCAACCACATTATCTCCTTCTCCGATGAGATTCATTTTAATCTGTTCATTGGTTCCTTTTATCGTGGATACAATGGATATAATAGAGGCAATTCCTATGATAATGCCCAGCATGGTCAAAAAAGACCGGAGTTTATGTGCCCAGATTCCCTGAAAGGACAGACGTATATTCTCAATCATTTATGTTCGCCTCCTTTTTTAATAATACATACTATACATATCTTCCATGGAAACGCGTTTAGTCTTTGCACCTTCTTTTACCTTTTTCCCGTAAGGAAAGGATATATAATCTTCCTCTGTAATTCCCTCCTTAATTTCAATCATGCCATAGAATAATTTTCCTGTTTTCACCGGTTGTTTTACAAGTTTGTGATTTTCATCTTCTTTATACACAAAATCTTCCCCGTCTTTTTCACGGACATACTCACGGCTCAGATAAATTCCGTCTCCACTGATTTCTTCTGCCGGAAGTTCCATATTCACCCATTCCTGATTTTCCAGCCCCTGACCGTTACTGATATAGGCGGTAAACGGATAATAAGAAACCTGACTGTTATTACCGTAACCATAAGAATTTTCAGAAGTCGGATAAGGAGAAACTTCCTTTACCTGTGCTTCAAACATCATACCGGACTGATAAGAAAATCCTGTAAGTATCTGGCCCTCTTTTATACTTTCCAACATGTACTCATTTACCGTTCCTTTTACATAAATGCCTTCAGTACTCTCTATTTCCAGAAACGGCTCTCCGTCAACCTGACCTTTATTCTTATCGCCGACTTTTTTTACGGTTCCCACAATTGTACTTTTTACTACCTGATTATTCAGTTTTTTTTCTATAGACTGTATCTTCAGATCACTGTCCTTAATATCCAGAGTGATTGTCCGGATTTCGTTTTGGGTTTCCGCAATCGCCTTTTCCTGTTCTTCTTTTGTATAGGTATTAATAATAGCATCTTCCAGAACTTCTTCCGCAAAACTTTCCTCTCCGGGAAAATCTTCAAAGATATCCCCCATCTCCTCTGCATTCGGATCTGACATATCTCCTCCGTCATTGGGAACTTCCGGCTTTTGGGGAACCTGCGGTTCCTTTATGGGATCATAATTTCCCAGATGAGTTTTGTACCAACGTTCCGGTTTTACTTTTTCTGTTATTCTTTCTCCATTCAAATAAAGAGCTGCCAGCAATCTTCCTTCTTTTTTATTATCCTGTCGCAATTCCAGAATGCAATGAACCGGATTTCTCTCTGTTCCATCTTCTTTAAATCCTGCCAGCTGATTCAAAAAAGCTCCCTGAAGCAATACATTTTCTTTACACAGATAAATATACGGGTCTTCTTCTGTTCCGGTTCCTTTATAAGGAACTGCTTTGTCTCCTTTTTCCGGAAATACCGTGTCCAGTTCAGGATCTCCATATAACCGCTGATAAGCCTCTGGTTCTGTCTCTTCTGGTCGTTCCGGCTCCTCCGGTTGCTCTGGTTCCTGTGGATTTTCCGGTTGTTCCGGTTCCTGCGGATTCTCCGGTTGTTCCGGTTCCTGCGGATTCTCCGGTTGTTCCGGTTCTTGTGGTTCTTCTGACTCCTGATTTTCTCCCGATTGTTCCGGTTCTGTCTCTTCCGGCTCTTCTTTTCCTTCCCATTCCTGCAGAAAATCCGGATTCACTTTCATATAATCCCGGTTCCAGAAAGATAATGAAACCATTTTATATGCATCCGAAAGGGCACCTGTCTGTACCACTTCTTTTTTCTTCAGCTTTTCCAGGGTATTTTCCAAACCTTTTTTCCTCACCTGAAGCTGCTGACGATTCAGTTTTTCCATTTCCAGATCAATACTAACCAAAGTCATATCATAAGAAAGCAACGGTGTCCCTTCTACTACACTCTGTCCTTCCTCCACAAACACTTCTTCCACAATCTGGTTATCCTGAAGCTGAATTTTCTGTGAAACACTGGATGTAATGATTCCCTCCAGAGAATTACTTTCTCCCCAAATACTCTGCTTCAGTTCTCCTACCTGATACACATCCACTTTTGTCTTATTCATTTTCGACAGACCAAACCAGATTCCTCCAGCAAGAATTCCTACAATTCCCGCAACAATGATTCCTGTTTTCATTTTTTTATTCATAAGCCTCACCGTCCATTGCGTCTTCCGGCATCTCGCCATCTATGATTTCGCCCTCTTCTATTGCACCTTCCATACCATTCTCTTCATATAGAACGGGAACTTCTTCATGGGTAGTCTTCATACCCTCCTTCAAAAATTCCTGTGGAAAAGCAACATAATCATTTGCATCCAGCCCCTCTTCAATCTGATAGCGGAACATTTCTTCATCATACGCCCCAAGCGTAACCGCTCTTTTTTCCAGTTTTCCTTCTTTACTCTCAACCCACACATATGGCTCTGTATCCAAATCTGCAATATAACCTTCCGCCAGCCATAATCCTTCTTTTTCTTCCACTCCCATATCTCTTTCAATATACACATGCTGTCCAAGAAGAAGATCCTGAGAACTGTCCAGATTCACATAAAATGGATAAGAAGTAGAGGTAGTATCACCGGAATCTCCATTTCCATAATACATATTATTATTTGTGGTCTCTGCCTTTTCTGTATCAACTGCCGAAAAAGTACCCATCCATGTCTTTGTTTCATCAACTCTGGAACGAATAATGGCACGCTCTCCTTCCTGGATTTCATACAGATTCTGCTCATTTACTTTTCCTTTGATCCGATAATCTCCTGTGGCAAGTATCGTCATAAATGCCTGCACATTTCCGCTGTAAGGATCTATCTCATTCGTTTCGTTAATATTTTTTACTACTCCATCCATCTCACTGGTTACTGTAGAATTACTCATCTTCTCTCTCATCTGGGTAATTTCCACTTCTTTTGCTTTTTTTTCATATTCGGCCTTCTTCAGATCCATCTGTGCTGTCTGAATTTCTGTTGTATAAGAAAACTGTTCATCTTCCGAAGCTTTTTTCTTTTCTTTTTCAAGCTGAGCAATCTGTGTTTTCAGATTTTCCATATTACCGTCAAATCGCTCCAATTCCAGTAATGCCTGTTCCAGATCACTTTCCAACTGTTCTGTATCATATATAAAAAGTGCGGTTCCGACACGAACCTCATCCCCTGTTTTCACCAGAATCTCTTTTACTTCTCTTTCCGGATTCTTCTGTACTTCCCAGGTTTTCTGCGGTTCTACCACTCCTGCCATCCTCTGTATACCGGAAAACGGATCCATGGAAGAGACACGACTTACATAAGCAAGCTCTTTCTCTGCAGTTTTTTCCTGATTTCCCATAAAATAAATTCCGGTTCCTGCTGCTGCAGTAAGAATCACCACACTGACTCCGATTAATAATTTCTTTTTTTCAATTCTTTTTTTCGCCACCTTCAAAACCTCCTTTAACGATGCATTTTCCTTCAGTATAACAGATTTCCTGAACGATGTCTTTTATCCTGCATAGAAATAATCTTAAGAAGACTTAAGGAACTTACTCCTGTCATTTCCTTATTCTCTTGACAAAATACAGGCCTTGCTTTAATGTAAATATTATGAAACAGATGAAGAACCAAGGAGATTATTATGAACATCCGGCATATTAGAAACATTTTTGCAGTATCATTGATTACAGGAACCTTGTTCCTGACAGGATGCGGCATACAGGAGCGAAAAGGAATCCGGGAGGCTGTAAAGGAGGAACTGGGATATCTGGAACATCCAGATACTGAAACCATTCAGCAATATCTTCATGCTGAAGATTTATTTCCCGATGAAAAAAATTCCAGCCAGCCCATTGATTCTGCCATCACAGAAATTTTCACCGAATTTTATAAAGATTTCTCTTATAAAGTTTCAGATATCGAATATGATGATACAAAAGCTACTGCCGTCATAACCATAACCAATCTGGATACAAAGGCCCTTGCAAGAGACTATTCTGTTGCAGCTTTGCAGGAACACATCAAAGAAGATGCCAATCCGATACAGGTAAGCTTTTCTCTGTATGATTCTTATCTTCTGCTTGGAGAAACTTTAAAAGCAAACGATTATGATCTTACAGAATCTTCCTTTCCGGCTGAGTTTGAAAAGAAAAATGGCACCTGGAAAATGATTACTGACGACAGTCTGGAAAACGAACTGACCGGAAATTTTCTGACCTATATGGCAGATTCTTCTTTCCTTTCCCCGGAGGACGTAGTAAAAATTCATTTTGATACAATTAAAGAATTCGACTCAGAACAACTGAATATTTATCTTTCTCTCGACAGTATGCTGGATCTTGATGATACATACAGCAGTGCTGTCACCCATGCAATCGCCCAGCAGATTCATCAGTTTTTTGATTATGAAATCAAAGACACAAAAATAGAGAAGCAAAATGCAACGGTAACCGTCTCCATTACGAGTGCTGATTTTATCAGTATTATTAATGCTTATCACAAGCATTTGGAAAAATGGATGCAGACATCAGAAGCTATGGAGGCAGGCATGTTCGGCAGACGGGAAAAAGAACGGGAAGCTCTTTTGGAGAGCATTAAAAACAATGAATCAACTACTTCCAAAGAAGTAAAAATCACCCTGATCAACGATGGTACGAACTGGAAAATGCAGATGAATAATGAAGTGGCAGAAGCTATTTTAGGTGGCATTAACGATGCGGTTCTCAGTGAAACCAACCAAAATACGAATTCGGAAGAATAGAAAACAGGCAGAGGAAAAATTCCTCTGCCTGTTTTCTATTCTTCTTTTGGTAAACAAACCTGAATGCACAATTCCTCCAGTTGTTTTTCATCTACAACGTTTGGAGCTTCTGACATGAGACAGGATGCATCTTTTACCTTCGGGAAAGCAATCACTTCTCGAATGGAATCTTCTTTCGCCATAAGCATTACCATACGGTCAAGTCCATAGGCAAGTCCTGCATGAGGCGGTACACCGTATTTAAAAGCATTCAGCAGGAAACCAAACTGATTGTATGCCTGTTCTTTCGTGAATCCCAGTGTTTCAAACATCTTTTCCTGGATATCATCCTGATGAATACGGACACTTCCTCCGCCGATTTCATTTCCGTTCAAAACAATGTCATACGCCTTTGCACGCACAGCCCCCGGATCCGTATCAATCAAATGCAGATCTTCTTCCATAGGCATCGTGAATGGATGGTGCATAGCTGTAAATCGGTTTTCCTCTTCTGACCATTCCAGAAGCGGGAACTCTGTAATCCATACAAAACGATACTCATTTTTATGCAGAAGATTCATCTGACGTGCCATTTCCAGACGAAGTGCACCCAGAACATCCCATACAAGTTTTGTTTTATCCGCTGCAAAAAGAAGCAAGTCTCCCGGTTCTCCCTGCATTGCACCAATCAATGCTTTCATTTCCTCTTCTGTCATAAATTTTGAGAAAGAAGATTTGCAGGTACCATCCTCCTGGATTGCAATATATGCAAGCCCCTTTGCTCCATATCCTTTTGCAAATTCCACAAGTTTGTCAATTTTCTTACGAGGCATAGATCCCTGACCTTTAGCGTTAATACCACGGACACTTCCGCCTGCCTCAAGGGCATTTTTAAATACTACAAATTCACAGTCTTTTACTGTTTCTGAAACATCTGTCAGTTCCATTCCGAAACGCAGATCCGGTTTATCCGATCCAAAACGGTTCATAGCCTCTTTCCAGGTCATTCTCTGGATCGGAAGCTGCACTTCTACTCCAAGCACCTCTTTAAACAGAAATGCCAGCATACGTTCATTTACATCGATCACATCATCCACATCCACAAAGGAGAGCTCCATATCGATCTGGGTAAATTCCGGCTGACGATCCGCACGTAAATCTTCATCTCGGAAACATTTTGCAATCTGAAAATAACGGTCATATCCGGAGCACATAAGGAGCTGTTTAAAAATCTGAGGTGACTGAGGCAGCGCATAAAAGCTTCCCGGATGGACACGACTTGGTACCAGGTAATCTCTCGCACCTTCCGGCGTACTCTTATTCAGAATCGGAGTTTCAATTTCAAGAAATCCCTCATTTGCCAAAAACTGACGCACCAGTACAGCTACTTTAGAACGAAGCATAATATTTCTCTGAAGATCTGGTCTTCTCAAATCCAGATAACGATATTTCAGACGAACTTCCTCTCTTGTCTTACTGTTCTCTTCAATTGGAAACGGAGGCGTCTCAGCTTCTGAAAGTACACGAAGTGTATTTGCCCGCACTTCAATTTCACCGGTTGTAAGATTTTCATTCACTGCACCGGAACGTGCTTCCACACATCCGGTAACAGCGATTACAAATTCACTTCTTAATTTTCCTGCTTTCTCAAAGCCTTCTGCATCAATATCTCCATTTTCAAAGATAATCTGCATAATTCCTGAACGATCACGCAGATCCACAAAGACGATTCCGCCTTTGTTGCGGCTTTTCTGTACCCAGCCCATAAGTGTCACCGTACTGCCGATCTCTGCTTTTGTAACTTCTGCACATCTATGGGTTCTTTTCAACCCTTTCATTGATTCTGCCATTGTGTCAACTCTCCTTAATCCCGCTCATGCATACTGAATCAGTCGTTATAAACTTCTTCGATGGTTTCATAACCTTCTGCAATCAGCTGTTCTTTCTGGAATTTTTTATTTTTCTTCATGTAAACAATATTTACACTCTTACCTGCTTTTCTTTCTTCACCGGCTTTCTTTACAATCTCCACCAGTTTATCAGATGACAGTTTTTTGTCAAGCAGATAAGCTTTTTTATCCGAACTTCCCGGTACTTTAAATCCTTTTTCCATAAGCAACATAACAATACGTTCAAATCCAATAGAAAATCCGGTAGCCGGTGTAGGAGTTCCTGTAAATTTCCCAATCATTTCATCATAACGTCCGCCGCCGCCTACGCTGCCTGCAAAACCGTCAATGGAAATTTCAAAAATCGGACCTGTGTAATAAGACATGCCTCGAACCAGTGTAGGATCAAACTCTATGGTAAAGTTTGCTGTTTTTGCTTCCATAACGCTTTCGATAATTGTAGACATATTGTCTGCAACATCCGGATCCAGGAAACCTTCCAGTTTTTCTTTACAGTATTTTACACCATCGATTCCATTGCCTACCGAATCAAACAAAGCAATGTATTTCTCAATGCTTTCTTTTGCAAATCCGGACTCTTCCAGTTCTGCTGCCACACCGTCCAGGCCGATTTTATCCATCTTATCAAGAATAATAAATACCTGATCATAAGATTCTTCCGGGAAACCGCTGTATGCAGCCATTGCTTTCAGGAATCTTCTGTCATTGATACGAATGGTAAAGCTGTCAAAATCCAGTTTCCCAACCAGTGTGGAAGTTGCCAGAATAACATCAATTTCTGCCAGATTTGTCGGATCACCCAGAATATCAATATCACACTGCATAAACTGACGGAAACGCCCTCTCTGTGGTCTGTCTGCACGGAACACATTTCCCATCTGCAGAGCTTTAAATGGAGAAGGCAGTTCATTTGCATTGTTCGAATAGAAACGGCAAAGAGGCACGGTCAGGTCATAACGAAGACCACTGTCTACCAGATCATTCTCTTCTTTTGCCTCATTAATTTTCAGTTTATCTCCACGTTTCAGAATACGGAAAATCAGTTTCTCATTGTCACCGCCCTGTTTGCTTGTAAGATTTTCAATGTGTTCCACACAAGGAGTCTCCATGGATGTAAATCCAAACTGTTTATAAGTTTCTTTAATCAGAGAAATCACATAATCACGGATTTCCATCTCTCTTGGTAAAATATCTTTCATTCCTGTTACCGGCTTTTTCTTTAACTGCATATTCATTCTCTCCTTTTCATTCTAAATAGTATCATAATTCATGTATTGCTCTCTGGAAAGCCAGAAAAACTTTCATATCAAAATTTTTCACTTCATCAATCATCATTTCCACAGCTGTTTCTGTTGAAAATGCATCACGATAACTTCTTTTTGAAGTAAGTGCCGCAAATACATCACACACACGCAGTATCCTTGCACCTTCCGGAATTTCTTTTCCCCGCAGATTTTCCGGATAACCACTTCCATCGTAATTTTCATGATGGTAATAAATACTTTCCAGTATAAACCGGGAATATGCCCGGTCTTTCAGGCTCTCATACCCCAGCTGGGGATGTTTCCGCACATATTTAATTTCTTCTACCACAAGAGGATTTTCGTCCCCTGCAATATATCCAAAAAGTTTCAGCTTACCAATATCATGCAGTATCCCTGCAATTGCCAATTCATGACAGATTTCTTCTGAAAGGCCCATCTGTTTCCCTGTTCTATAAGCAAGATTGCTTACCTGTATCCCATGGGCAATTTCCTTTTCCAGGTCAAAGGTAATAAGATGGATCTGTTTGTGTTCAGTGCTCATCTTCCCCGCTCCTTATATTCAGATATTTCTCAAGACCTGTTCTCTTTCGTTCGATCATTTCATCAATTCTGGCAATATATCCAGTTACATCCTTAACATTTTCTGCACGTTCAATACGCTGTCCATCTTCAAATACAAATTTTGTAGAGGCACCTGCTCCCGCTGCCAGTATAGACTGTTTCTCTTCCATGATCAAAATATTATAGATACCGGCCTTCCCTTCTTTTGCATATCCTACATTCTCCAGATTGCCTGACATATTTTTCTGACGGTACAGATAATAGGGACCCATCTGGCATTCCCGTGCACAATTCATAGCCATATCCATAATTTCCTGATTATTTTCAAAAGACAGTTCCTCATACTGATCTTTGAACATATGAAGCCTTGTTGCCCGCTTAACAGCAAGCGAATGTACCGTCATGCTGTCCGGACCCAGTTCTTTTACTTCATCCAATGTCTTTCTCACATCTTCGGCACATTCCCCTGGAAGACCTACGATCAAATCCATATTAATATTATCAAATCCACTTTCCCTCGCAAGCGCGAAGGCGTGTCGCGTATCCTCCACTGTATGCTTCCTTCCGATCAGGTCCAGCGTTCCCTGATTCATCGTCTGAGGATTCACTGAAATCCTGGTAACCGGATAGTTTCGAATGACCTGAAGCTTTTCCATGGTAATACTGTCCGGTCTTCCCGCCTCAATAGTATATTCTTTCACCTGCTTCGTAGGAAAACACGTTTCAATATGGCTCAGAAGCCGATCCAGCTGCCTGGGTTCCAGCGTTGTAGGAGTTCCTCCTCCTATGTAAATGGTATCCAATGTACGTACCTTCATGGTTTTCCCGATATAAGTCAATTCCTTACAAAGCGCATCCAGATAATCATCTACCCTGGTTTTCCAACGGTCAAGAGGAGAAGAACTAAAGGAACAATAAAGACAAATACTGGGACAAAACGGAATTCCCACATAAAGACTGTATCCGTTTTTATAATCAATATCTTTCAGGAGTTCTCTTTCCCGGTTGGCGATTGTAATTGCAAGTGCGGTTTTTTCATTGCTTGTATAATAGGTATTCCGCATGTAATCTGCTGCCTTCACATTACTCATGCCGGATTCAATCAGACTCATGGCAATCTTTGTAGGACGGATTCCTGTAAGATTTCCCCATGGCAGTGTCATTCCTGTTTCTTTTGTCAGACCTCTGTATAATACCTGCTTCAGCCTGTTTTTTCTTTCTTTTCTTTCTTCTCCCTCTGAAAAATATACAGTTTCCTGGAAGATACAGACTCCCTCTTTTTCAAAAACAATGGTCGTCCTGTCCTCTTCGTAAAGGATCCTTACAAGAAAGGAATACGTATCTTTTTCATCCCCTTCATAAAAGGTAACCACATCTTCCTTCGGATAAAAGGCCTTTATAAGCGTATATGCATCATATTCAAATTCTTTTCTGTTAAATGAAATGCCAATCATACAGCTTCTTCTTTCCTGTTTTTTTATAAATAAGGATTATAAGATCTTTCATGACGTATGGTCGTTTCCTCGCCATGTCCTGGATAAATCTGTACCTGTTCCGGGAGATGATCAATAATCTTATGGAGACTCTGCTGCATTTTTGCAAAATTTCCGCCTGGAAGATCACATCTTCCACAATTACCGGCAAAAATCGTATCGCCGCTCATGAGCACTTGCTCATCCTCCAGATAGTAACAGCAGGAACCCTCCGTATGACCTGGTGTAAGATACATCTTCACTGTAAATCCTGCAAGTTCCAGAACTGTTTCATCCTCCAGATAATGATCCGCTTCTACGGTATATCCTCTTCCCTCCCAGGAAAGAGACAGGTTAGAAGAAGCATCATTCAACATGGCTTTCTCCGCCTTTGCCGCATATACGGGTAATTCCCATTTTTCTTTCAGTTCATTGACTGCCATAATATGATCATAGTGTCCATGGGTCAGAAGAATCCCTGCCGGCTTTCCACCGATGCGATCCAGCGTACGACAGATACGCTCTGCTTCAGCTGCCGGATCCACAATCAGAATTTCTTCTGATTCTTTATTTTTCAGGAAATAGCAGTTGGTCATTACCGGACCAACTACAATCCCTCTGAGCATTAAATTTTTCATATTTTCCTATCTCCTTAACCGGTAGCACGACTGATATCAATAATGCTGTCTACCTGTCTGATTTTTTTGATCAGACTGTTCAGTTCTTCCTTACTTTTTACATCAAAGGTAAGATTAATCGTAGCAAGTCCCTGTTTACTTGTCTTCGTATTAATAGATGTAATATCAATCTTACGTTCTGTAAGAATTTTCGAAACATCCGCAATCAGTCCTGTACGGTTATTCGCATAAATATTAATTTCTGCACTATACTGCTCGGCATTTCCCGTTTCTTCCATCGGCCACTCAACTTCAATAAGCCGCGCCCGGTCTTCCGATGGCATGTTCAGTACATTGATGCAATCGGTACGATGTACCGTCACACCACGTCCACGTGTAATATATCCTACAATTTCATCCCCTGGAATCGGATTGCAGCATTTTGAAAATCGAACTGCCATGTCTGCGATTCCTTTCACCATGACACCGCTTTTACTTTTGTATATCCGCAGTTTTTCTTTGTTTTCAGAGGCTGCCTCCAGTACTTTCTCATCTGTCAGCTCATTCTTATGTTCCTTGCTGTACAGTTCAAGAAGTTTATTAATAACCTGACCTTCTTTCAGACCTCCATGGCCGATTGCAGCCAGCACCGAATCCCAGTCACGGAATCCGTACTTTTTCATAACTGCTTCCATGTATTTGGGTTTTGTCAAATTACTCAGGGTGATGCCTTTCATTTTCGTATACTGGGCAAGCATCTCTTTTCCCTTCAGTATATTGTCTTCTTTCAGTTCCTGCTTAAACCACTGATTGATTTTATTCTTTGCCTGTGTACTTTTGACAACTTTCAGCCAGTCACGGCTTGGCCCCTTTGAATTCTGTGATGTGATGATTTCAATCCGGTCTCCGTTTTTAATTACATATTCAATAGGAACCAGCTTTCCGTTCACACGGGCACCCACCATTTTATTTCCTACTGCACTATGTACATTATAGGCAAAATCAATAGGGGTAGAACCATTTGGAAGGGTCTTCACATCTCCTGCAGGGGTAAAACAATAAACACTCTCAGAAAAAAGATCCAGGTCATTTTTCAACAGACTGAGGAATTCTCTGTTATCCGACATATCTCTCTGCCATTCCAGGATCTGACGTAGCCAGCTCATTTTTTCTTCTTCCTGTCTGCTGGTATTGGACTTTCCTCCATTATTGGAAACTTCTTTATATTTCCAATGAGCTGCAATACCATACTCCGCTGTTCTGTGCATTTCAAATGTACGGATCTGAATTTCAAAAGGCTGTCCGTTTGGTCCGATCAAAGTAGTATGCAAAGACTGATACATATTTGGCTTTGGCATCGCAATATAATCTTTAAAACGGCCGGGAACCGGTTTATACATTTCATGTATGATACCAAGACAAGCGTAACAATCTTTTACGGTATCTACAATAATTCGTACTGCGAACAGGTCATAAATCTGATCCAGGGTTTTATCCTGATTCACCATCTTCTTGTAAATACTGAAGAAATGCTTCACACGTCCGTCAATCTGTGAATGGATGCCTGCATTATCAATATGTTCCTTCACTTCATCTACGATCTGACCCACAAAATATTCTCTTTCGCTCTTACGCAGATTGATTTTTTCTACCAAATCATAATAAATGTCCGGCTTCAGATATTTCAGGGACAAATCATCCAGTTCAATCTTAACCTTGGAAATACCCAGCCTCTGCGCAATAGGGGCATATATATCCATGGTCTCTCTTGCTTTTTCCTGTTGCTTATGAGGAGGCATATATTTCAGCGTTCTCATATTATGAAGACGGTCTGCCAGTTTGATCAGAATGACACGGATATCCTTTGCCATAGCAAGAAACATTTTACGCAGATTTTCCGCCTGCACTTCAACCTTATCTGCAGAATAACTTAACTGTCCCAGTTTAGTAACTCCGTCTACCAGCAAAGACACTTCTGCATTAAATTCCTGTGTAATTTCTTCTGACGTCATAACCGTATCTTCTACCACATCATGAAGAAGTCCGGCTACAATTGTCTCCTTATCCAGTTCCAGATCTGCCAGAATGATTCCCACACACAGTGGATGAATAATATATGGCTCTCCGGATTTTCTGACCTGCCCCTTATGAGCCTCATCTGCAATCCGGTAAGCTTTTTCTATCATGGAAATATCAGTGGAAGGATGATATTTTTTCACACTGGAAATCAGCTCTTCGTATAATACAGAAGGGCTTGTAAAGTCTTCCATGGTCTTAACACTGGCGTCTGCTTTTTTTATTTTTGCAATTTCTTCTTCCCGAAGCGTTGACTCATGATTCTTTTCCTTTTCCATATGTTCCTTCACCTGATTTCTATTTTCCTTCATACCTGATAACGGAAGCCACATCATATTTGCTCAGACGTTCTCTTCCCTTCAGCCCTTCCAACTCCATTAAAAATACAATTTTTACCACTTCACCGCCAAGCTCCTCAATCAGCTTTGCCGCAGCCTCTATGGTACCTCCTGTTGCAATCAGATCGTCAACGATTACTACTTTCTGACCTGGTTTAATCGAATCCTTATGCATTTCAATCGTGGCACTTCCATATTCCAGATCATAACTGGCTTCAATGGTTTCGCAGGGAAGTTTTCCCTTTTTCCGGATCAGAATCAGCGGTTTATGTAAATTATAAGCAATGGGTGCTCCAAAGATAAATCCTCTGGATTCCGCTCCAACAATAACATCCACATCCACATCTTCCAGAAGTGCCTGCATAGAATCCACTGCAAGCTTCAGACCGTCAGCGTCCTGCAAAATACTTGTCACATCTCTGAATATAATTCCAGGCTCCGGAAAGTCCGGAATACTCCTTACATATTCTTCCAGTTTCTTCATGATTCTTCCCTGCTTTCTATTATAATTTTTCAGTAACGTTTGTCAATTCTACTCGAATTTTAGATGTAGTTTTAAGTATATCATTTTTTGTTTTCAGAATCAAATATAATTTTGCACGATAATTTCGATACTTTCCCGTCCATTATAGGCATTTATTGACGGATAATACGCTACCGACCATCTGTCTTTTTCTCTGATCCGCTCGGTAAATGAATCACCGTCTCCAAACCATACCCCATCTGCCTCAAATCCATTTTCATCATACAGCTTCATCTTTACAACATTTCTGTTTTTTCCAAAAACTCTGCAGCCTGTGATTTTTAAATTTTTCTGTGCGAATAAAGGCTTCGTATTGCCTTTTCCAAATGGTTCCAGAAGAGACAACTGACGAATCAACGGCATATTCACATAAGAAACCGGCATAGGTACATCAATCAGAATCTTCTCTGCCATTTCTTCTTCTGTCAGTGTGCAGTTTACATTTAACATATTTCGGAAAGCATCCACATTTTCTTCAGGAAGTGACAGTCCGGCTGCCATAGGATGTCCTCCGAACTTTGTGAGAAGGGGTTTACATTTCACCAATTCCTTAAACATGTGATACGCTTCTATGGAACGGCCGGAACCTTTTACTCCCTCTTCTCCTCTGGTCAGAACAAAAACAGGTTTTGCATACCGTTCTCTTATACGTCCGGCAATAATTCCTGCCAGACTTTCATGGCAATCAGGAAGATAAATAACAAGAATTCTGTCCTGATTCATATGTGAATTCTCAATCATCTGTACCGCTTCTTCCACACCTTTCGCAGTCATATCTTTTCTGCTCTCATTCAGAGCCTTCAGATTACCGGCCAGTTCCATTGCTTGTTTCTCATCTTCCGCCATCAGAAGTTCAAGTGCGCGTTTTGCAGTGCTCAAACGTCCGCTTGCATTGATGCATGGACCCAATACAAATCCGATATGATAAGCTGATATGGGTTTTCCATCCAGATTATTGACAGAAATTAACGCTTTTAAACCCTTGTTGGAAGTATTCATAATTCGTCTGAGTCCTTCTTTCACAAGGATTCTGTTTTCATCTGCCAGATCCATGACATCACCTACTGTGGCAATCGCCGCAAATTCAATCAACTCTTCATGGGCATGATCAGAAAATCCTTCTTTTTCAAAAAGACCACACATCAGTTTGTAAGCAACCATAGCTCCACAGATTCCTTTAAAAGGATAGGTACATCCGGGCTGTTTTGGATTTACGATGACATCTGCATCCGGCAAAATTGTTGTGACTGTTCCATCTGCCTGTTCTTCATAGGGAATTTCATGGTGATCTGTTACAATTACCGTCATCCCAAGACTTCTGGCATAAAAAATCTGATCGATAGCACTGATTCCATTGTCACAAGTAATAATCGTATCTGTTTCATCCTCTCTGGCCCGATCAATCAATTCCAGGCTGATACCGTATCCGTCCTTCATTCGATCCGGAATATCAATATCTGCATTGGCTCCCGCCTTTCTCAAACCGGTCAGAAGAATATAAGTAGAGCAGACGCCATCAATATCATAATCGCCTATAATACGGATCTTTTTCTTTTCTTTTATTTTCCGTACCAGAATTTCCAAAGCCTCTTCCATCCCTTTCATAAGTTTCCAGGAATGAAGATCCCCGATTTTCCCATGCAGATACCGGTCAATTTCCTCATCGGTAATCTGATCTCTGTTCCGGATCAGCCGTGCGATTACCGGATCCACTCCAAACTTCCTGCTGATTTCGTTAAAATCTCCTCGCTTGGCTGATACTACCCATTTTTCCATTTTTCTCACGCATCTTTCTTTTCTATAATTATTATTTTTTACAGAAGAGGGGCTGTTCTTAACAAACAGCCCCTCTTCCCTTATGCTTTGTTCTTTTTTACTTTTGTCTTCAATACATACCAGAGCGCACCTGTAATACATACAGAAGAATATCCGCCGCAGATAATACCTACCATGAGAGGCATGGCAAATTCACGAACAGAAGAAACGCCCAGTATAAACAGGAAGAATACCATGATAAAGGTAGTCAAAGAAGTATAAATACTTCTTGTAAGTGTCTGTGTAATACTGTTGTTTACCAGTTTTTCCAGATCTGTTTTCTTTCCTGCATTTTTCAGATTTTCACGGATACGGTCAAAAATAACAATCGTAGCATTAATGGAGTAACCCACAATAGTCAACATACATGCAATAAAGGTATTTCCCACGGATACACGTGCCACTGCATAAAATGCCAGAACTACAAATACGTCATGAAGAAGTGCAAGAACCGCACTGCTTGCAAAGCGAATATCTTTGAATCGGAACCAGATATAAAGCAGCATCAGAACTGTTGCAATCAAAACAGCCTTAACAGCATCTGCACGCATTTCACTGCTGACGGTTGAGGAAATGCTTTCGCTTGTGATCAGATCCGGATCTACATCAAAATTCTCAACCAGTGCCTCATTCAGTGCCTCTCTTGTCGCAACATCCAGTGTTACGGTTTTAATGATTACCTGATTGGTTCCCACTACTTTTGTTGCCTGCATATTGCTGTCTCCAGTCACTTCTTCTACGATTGGAGCAACCTGCGCATCAATTTCTTTAATTGAAAAATCTTCCTTGAATGTAACATTTGTAGAAGTACCACCCTGGAATTCCAGACCGTATTTCAACGCATTTCCTGTAGTTCCCTTGAAAATCATCATGGCAACCGGCGCACAGAGCACCAGAATAATAGAAATCGTAAAGAACAGTCTTCTCTTTGCCAGGAACGGAATAGGTTCTCTCTGTTTTTTAGATCCGTAGAATTTTACATCTTTGAATCCGACCGCGTACATGGCATATGCGATATACCTTGACACCACCAGCGCAGTAAACATAGAAAGTACAATACCAAGTGCCAGTGTCTGGGCGAAACCTTTTACAGTACCTGTTCCAAGCCAGTTCAGCACAAACGCTGCAATCAGAGTTGTCACATTTCCATCCAGAATCGCAGAGAATGCCTTCTGGAAACCACTTTTAATCGCTGTATTTACACTTTTTCCAGCTGCTATCTCTTCCTGAATACGTGCATAAATGATAACATTGGCATCGACTGCCATACCAATAGACAAAATAATACCTGCAACCCCCGGAAGTGTAAGCGTAAGATCAAATGCATTCAGTGCAATCAGATCCAGGCAGGTATAGATGATTAATGCAAACGATGCAACAACACCTGGAATACGATATACCAGGATCATAAACAGGATAACAAGCGCAAGTCCGATTGCAGCTGCTTTCAGGCTGGTTGCAATCGCTTCTTCTCCAAGCTGTGCTGCCACTACGTTAGAACGCAGTTCGCTCAGTTCCAGTTTCAGACCACCAATACGAATGGTAGATGCCAGATTTTCTGCTTCCTGTGCATCTTTCATACCGGAAATCTGCGCATTTCCATCTTTGATTTCTGCATTTACACTTGGTACGCTGACAAACGCACCGTCATAGTAAATACCGATGGAATCATTGCCTGCTTCATATGCAGTTTTTGTAGCCTCTGCAAATTTTTCTGTACCCTCATCGGTCAGAGTCAGATTCACTACATTTTC
The DNA here is from genome assembly GCA_051880075.1 of Blautia sp. Classification (GTDB taxonomy): domain Bacteria; phylum Bacillota; class Clostridia; order Lachnospirales; family Lachnospiraceae; genus Blautia. The sequence continues at coordinate 28,947 of JBJENG010000082.1, forward strand.
ATTGTTCTTCATATCATTCTGAATCACGGCTGCTGAAGCTGCTTTTACATCCGTACCAGTCAGTACAATGGAGCCATCTTCCTGAAGTTCCTCAATGGTTTTCGTCAATGTATAATTTATACCATCGGTTGTTGTATAATTTTCATTTCCATCTGCATCTTTGTGTGCAATAAAGTAAAGAGATCCTGGAGTTCCCAGTTCTTCCAGAATTGCATTGGCATCTGTAACATCCGGAATTTCAACATTGATCCGGTTTGTTCCTTCTTTGTATACCTGTGCTTCACTACTGTAATTTTCCACACGTTTCTGCAGTTTGTAAATGGTATCCGACATTTCATCATCTGTCGGATTTTCTTTTGATGCCTCGTAAGTAATGCTGACACCTCCGGAAAGATCCAGACCCTGTTTAATGTGCTTTGCAGCACCGGTGCCTGTAGGACCAAGTCCTACTGCTGAGGTGAATACCAGAAAAATGGTAATCAGAACAGTCAATACCAGCACGAGGATTCCTCTGCTTTTTTTCATTGTTTTTCCTTTCTGTTCCAGTGTTTCTGTACTAAATTATTTGATTCTATTGCTCTGCCATAGCTGCCTTGATCATAATGGCACACTCTACTCTCTTTCGCTGCAACTCACACCCCAGTTCATATACATCATTGATGGAACCGGTAAAATTGTAAGCATTTGCAGCACACCCACCACTGCAGTAGAATTTTGCAAAACAGTTTTTGCATTTTTCTTTTGCATAGACATTGCAATCTTTGAACTGACAAGAGATTTCCGGTTTTTTCACACCGTCCCATACATTCCCCATAAGGAATTTTTCTTCCCCGACAAACTGATGACACGGGTACAGATCCCCCCATGGAGTGACAGCCAGATACTCCGTTCCGGAACCGCATCCGGACAATCGCTTGTACACACATGGTCCTCCGGTCAGATCTATCATAAAGTGGAAAAAGTTAAAACCATTTCCCTCTTTATTTCTTTTAATGATTTCCTTTGCCAGCTTGTCATATTCCTCACAGATTTTCGGAACATCCTCCCATTTAAGAGCATATTCTTCTTTTTCATCTGCCACAACCGGCTCCACGGAAATCTGTTTAAAGCCCAAATCTGCAAGATGAAGCACATCTTCCGAGAAATCAAGATTATGATGAGTAAAAGTTCCCCTTGCATAATACTTATTCTGGCCTCTGCTGTCTGCAAATTTCTGAAATTTCGGCACGATCAGTTCATAGCTTCCCGCACCTTTACGGAAAGGACGCATGAAATCATGAACTTCTTTTCTGCCATCAATACTCAGAACTACATTATCCATTTCTTTGTTTGCAAATTCCATAATATTATCATCCAGAAGGACACCATTCGTTGTAAGTGTAAAACGGAAATGCTTATTATGTAATTTTTCCTGAGAACGACCATAAGCAACCAGTTCTTTAATCACATTCCAGTTCATTAGAGGTTCTCCACCGAAGAAATCCACTTCCAGGTTTTTCCGGTTGCCTGAGTTGGCAATAAGGAAATCAAGTGCCTGCTTACCTACTTCATAAGTCATAAGTGCTCTTCTTCCATGATATTCTCCTTCTTCCGCAAAACAGTAACGACATGCAAGATTACAATCATGGGCAATATGCAGACACAATGCTTTCACTACAGTAGGTCTCTCTTTAAAGCTTTCAATTGCATTTTCATAAATATCTTCAGTAAACAGCATCTGCTCTTTTTCCAGTTCATGGCATTCTTCCAGTGCTGTCCGGATGTCCTCTTCCCCATATTTCCCTTTTAATTTTTCCAGTATGGTCTCTTCCGGAATTTTTTCTTCCAGACATCCTACAATATCATAAACGATTTCATCCACTACATGTACGGAACCGCTGTTCACATCAAGTACAATATTATAGCCATTGTTTTTGTAACGATGAATCACAATATTATCCCTTTCTATCTGTTCAGTTATTCTTGCAAACTTTTTTCTATGACACGAATAAGCAGCGGCTTTTATACCGCTGCTTTCAAAGTCATTATGACAGCAAAATTATTTGTTTTCGCAGCTCTGATTTCCTACTGTGCAGGATGTTTTACAAGCTGACTGGCAGGATGTCTGGCATTCCCCGCATCCACCTTTTTTTACTGTATTCTGTAAATTTTTTGTATTTAATGTCTTGATATGTTTCATTACATATTCCTCCTGTATTAATACAATTTATTTTGCGTCTAAACGCCTGCAAGTATTATAGCATACCTGCTGTATCATAGGCAAGTATTTCTTTCAATCCTATTATAGCCTTCCGCCCTATCAGTTACTTTTCCGGCAGTCACTTCTGTCTTGCAATTGTTCAGGAAAACATTCCCCCAAGCGCACCACCCAGAATGCACAGGAAATAATTCAGCGCCAGTTCTTTGATATTTCCCTGAAATCCTTTTTCTGTAATCAACGTCACAAGAGTCAACAGAACCGCATAGCCCGTTCCAAGACCGATTCCCCATAAAAACCTTCGGTTTTCCACTTTTTTTCCTAATAAGAATCCTCCGCCGAAACAGGAGATTATGTAGGTTATCAGGATTCCAAGATTTACCTGATTTTCTCCAAAATCCAGCTTATACAAAAGAAAAGCCAGAATAAGCAAAAGAATTCCGGTCGTAAGATAGGATACCAACAACATTTTTATCATCAGAAATGTTCTTGATTGTTTTTGCATGAACTGTTCCATAAAAAAATCCCTCCCATATACATAAAATATATGGAAAGGATTTTCTCTGTATTACTTTTTACGCATTTTATTTCTTTTTTTATCTACTGCAATAATTACAATCATCAGTCCTGCTGTACAGGCCGCTGCTCCATAGAGAAGTGTCTGTGCATCGTCCCCTGTTTTTGCATTGGATGCAATTTTCTTAATTCCTGATCCTATAGTGGAAGTTACCGGACGTTTCACAACGGTATAGCTGTTTCCGGACGTGGTGGTAGCAGTCTCTTTATTGTTTGTGCTTGAAGAACCGGAATTGTTAGTTTTCTGTGTACTTTCCGGTTTTTTCACTGCCGGTGTATGGTTCGGGCTTTTTGTTCCGATACCTACCAACTGATTTCCTCCCACATTAAATGGACTAAAAGAAGAAGTTTCAAACACCAGATAACCGTCCACAATATTCAGATTTTCACCCGGAACAAAGTATTCATATCTTCCCATCTCTTCTATGTAATGTGCAATAATAAGGGAATCATACAGCTTTGCATTTTCCGGAACCGGAATCATGACCGTAATCTTTTTGCCCTCTGGAATTCTGTATTCCATATCTGCTTTTAAATCCCATAACTGAATATGAAAGCTGTTCAATATGGCTGCAATATCTACATCTGCCTTTGGCAGTCCATCTATATTTTCGTTTTTTGTCACTCGTAATTCCACATAAGAAGGGATAAAATCTGCACTTACTTTAATTCCTGTAGCGGAATCTTCCAGTTTCCCCACCGGTTCGTTTTCTATTTTCCCGGTCTGTTTTCCTGTATCTTCTGTATCTTCTGTATTTTCTGTATTTTCCGCTGTATTGCTTACTTCCGGTTGTTCTTCTCCCGTTTTTTTCTCTTCCGTCTCTTTCTTTTCTTCAGCAGTTTCTTCTTTTACACCTTCTATATCTTCTTTTGTGTCTACTTCTGTATTTTCTTTTATATTTTCTTCTGTA
>JBJENG010000082.1:32730-78082 GCA_051880075.1 Blautia sp.
TTACTATCTTCTGTTTTACTATCTTCTGTCTTACTATCTTCTGTTTTATTATCTTTTGTTTTGTTATCCTCTTTTCCTGCATCCTCACTGGTGCCGGTATTTTCTTCTTTGATCACAAAAGCTTCTTTACCCAGCTGAGCCCTTGTTGTATCTACATCAGAAGCATTGATCCAGGCAGAAGTAAGTGTTACTTTTCCTTTGCCCGTAACAGCCAGTATGGAACCGGTAAAACCATCTGCTTTTTTCACCTGAAGTCCTGCAGGTATGGTAAGCGATGTTTCTTCTGATACCGTTACAGTCCCACACACCAGTATGATTCCGTTTTCCCCTGCCAGTTCCTTTGCTTTTTCAAAGGAATTTACTGCACTGCCTTTTGAAGTACCATTTCCACTTTTCCCCAAGGTTCCATTCAGATAAACCGTTTTACTGTTCTTGCTTTCCTGGGAAGCAGCCATAACCTCTGTCACAGGAAACCGAATCTGAGCTCCTGTCTGGCCAAAAAGTAATGCAGATGCCAGCGTCACACCTAACACTGCATGATAGGCTCTGCAATGTCCGGATCCTTTTCTGCCGTTTCTTATCATTCTGTTTCTGTTCATGACTTTCCTTTCTTTTATTCAAACCCGTTATCTGTGCCATTATAGCATATTTCATTCTGTTCCGACACCCCTAAAATAATATTTTTTATATTTTTTACTCTTTTATTATAGAAAGGTATTGGGAATTTAACTTGCATTCTATGTGAAAATCATGTATCATTTCTTAAGTAATCTATTTTATTTATAAAGGAGTTGAACATTACTTGGATTCCAGTGACGCCATACAGTTTCTTATACTGATTGTTCTGTTATGCCTCTCGGCTTTTTTTTCATCAGCAGAAACTTCTATGACTACCGTAAACAGAATTCGTATTCAAAGTCTTGCAGAGCAGGGCAACAAACGGGCGATGACTCTGTTAAAAGTAACAGATCATTCTGGCAAAATGCTCAGTACCATACTGATTGGCAACAATCTTGTCAATATCGGTGCTTCTTCTCTTGCAACGTCCGTAACAATTCACCTGTTCGGAAATGCAGCAGTTGGAGTTTCTACCGGTATCCTCACACTGTTAGTCCTTATTTTCGGTGAAATCACACCAAAAACTCTGGCAACGGCAAATGCTGAGAAATTGTCTCTGATTTATGCAGGACCGATCAGTTTTCTGATGTCTATCCTGACACCGGTTATTTTTATCGTAAATAAACTTTCTCAGGGTGTATTGCTGCTGCTTCGTATTGACCCTGATAAAAAGGAAAGTCTCATTACAGAGCATGAATTGAGGACAATTGTTAATGTAAGCCACGAAGAAGGTGTTATTGAAAGTGAAGAACGCCAGATGATCAATAATGTATTTGATTTTGGCGATTCTCAGGCCAGAGAAATCATGATTCCCCGAATCGATGTTGCTTTTGCTGATGTAGAAAGCACTTATGACGATTTGATCCGTCTCTTCCGCGAAGAAAAACACACACGTTTTCCTGTTTACGAAGATACCACAGACAATATCGTGGGTATTGTAAATATTAAAGATCTTCTGCTTCTGGAAAACAGAGCGCAATTTAATCTTCGCCATATGATGCGGGAACCATATTTCACTTTCGAATACAAAAAGATTTCGGAACTTCTTGTGGAGATGAAGGAAGAATCCGTTTCTTTTGCTGTTGTATTAGATGAGTACGGAGCAACGGCCGGTATCATTACCCTGGAAAACCTTCTGGAAGAAATCGTTGGCGATATTCATGATGAATATGACGATTCTGAAGAAGAAGAACTCATTGAACTGGAAACGGGCAGAGAATATCTTGTCAAAGGTTCCATGCGACTGGATGATCTGAATGAAATTCTTCCAATCCAGATAGAATCCGAAGATTATGATTCTATTGGAGGATACATTATCGAACAGCTGGACCGCTTACCGGAAACCGGAGAAAGTGTAGATACCCCTGATCATATTCATCTCGTAGTCGATCACATTGAAAAGAACCGTATTGAAACCGTACATATTTATCTTCCGGAACCGGAAGAAGAATCTCAGATTTCTGAAGATTCCAATGAACTATAGAAAGAAGGTTTATTCATATCATGAGCAGTTTTTTTAATATGGACAGTCCGGTCATGAGATTCCTGTCACGGGTTTGTGACCTGATGATCCTGAATCTCCTTTGTCTGATATGCTGTATACCGATCATCACGATTGGTGCATCTGTTACAGCATTATATTCTGTAACACTGAAAATGGCAAAAGGAGAAGAATCCTACATTGTAAAAGGATTTTTCAGTGCATTTAAACAGAACTTTAAAATATCAACCATTATCTGGCTGATTTTGGCTGTTGTAGGTTTGATTCTATTGTTTGATTTCCGGGCAGCCCAGATGTTCCCCGGAAACACACAAAAAGTTTTCCGCATTCTGATCGGAGCAGTTTCTACCTTTTATCTTCTGCTTCTTTCTTATGCATTCCCCTATGTAGCCAGATTTGAGAACACCATAAAAAACTCAATGAAAAATGCCATGCTGATCAGTATCCTGAATCTGCCATACACTATTGCCATTGTCTTAATTCCAATACTGGCTGTACTGGCTACTTTAATTAACGGAACGACTCTGATGTATGGAAGTCTTGCCTGGCTTCTTCTGGGCATTTCCTGTATCGCGCTTGCCCATTCCTATATGTTCAGAAAAGTATTCGCTAAATATGAACCGCAGGAGGAAGAAAATACTACGACGGAAGCAGATCTGGCGAGAACGGAGGCCGCTGCTTCCCTTGAAGATTCTGAAAAAGAAGACTGACTTGTTCGTGAAATAAAAAGAATATCCCGGGGAATTTCCCACGGGATATTTTTTTACTCCAGAAACTTACAAACACTTTTTTATGCTTTAATATCTCTTTATTTTTTTTGAAGGTGTCTTTTCAAATTCCGTCTCTCTTATTTTCAGTCTGTAAATTTTTTTATATGCAGGCGCGCCCTGATTATACTGATCGATCATTTCCTGCGCAGCAGTTTTTATATCCTGTATTCCCTGTTTCTCTGCATATTCATAATCCGGAAAAATTTCTGCTTCGATTACGCCTTCGCATTCCCTTACCAGAATTTCCTGCACCAGACGGTTTTCTCCGATTTTATTTTCCAGTTCTTCCGGGGATACATTTTCTCCGTTTTTCGTAATGATCAGGTTTTTCTTTCTTCCTGTAAGAAATACAAATCCCTCTTCATCCACATATCCCAGATCTCCTGTTTTGAGCCATCCATCCTGAAGAGTCTCTTTCGTCTCTTCCGGCATCTTATAGTATCCCTGCATGACACTGCTTCCACGGACCCACAATTCATGATCCACAACTTTTGCCTCGCAATTAGGCATAAGCTGCCCTACGGATTCCCGCCTTATATTCCAGCTTCTGCTTGTACTGATTACAGGCGCACATTCTGTCATACCATATCCCTGAAGAATGGTGATTCCATATTTGTTAAAAAGATCAATAAGGGCCGGATTCAGATAAGCCCCTCCGCTGCATATGGTATGAAACTGTTCCCCGAATACTTCTTTTTTCACAATTTCCGGAGGCAGTCCTGCTGCTTCTTCCAGTTTTTTTGCCATGGTTTCGATCATAAGAGGAACCATAAGGATCATATTCGGACGGAACAATTTAATATTTTTTGCCACTCGCAGGAGAGAATCATTGATACAGATAATACTTCCAAGGGACAGACCTTTCAGAATATCCATACTCAGGCAATATGCGTGGTGAATGGGAAGTACCGATAAAATTACTGTGCGTTCCGGTATTTTCATATCCAGACAGGTAGCATTTTCTGCCAGATTCCGGTGAGTCAGCATAACGCCTTTACTCTTCCCCGTTGTTCCGGATGTAAACATAATCGTACACAGCTGTTCCGGATCCGGATCATATGTGTATTCCTTCTCATTTTCCTGAATCAGGCTCCAGAAAGATAGACTTTCTTCATCACTTTCCAGTTTCTGCATAGAGATCAGATACTTCAGTCCCGGACACCGTTCTTTTACAATAGCTGCTACATCTTTTCTTACCTCATCTAACACAAGTACAGTTACATCCGCCCGATGAATCAATTCGCACATTTCCTCAGCCGGAAGAGAGACATCAAGAGGTACCGCAACACTCCCACTGTTCACAATACCAAGATACGTGACCAGCCAGGGATAGGATGTCAGTCCTGTGACAGCAATATGACTTCCTGTCTCACCAAATGTCTTCAATACATTAGAAAAACTTTCGCTATCTTTTTTCAGATCCATATAAGACTTTGTTTCAATTGTATCTTTTTTGATTTTGTAACGCACTGCATCCTGATTTCCAAATTTTTCTGCTGCGCCTGTGAGAATTTCACGAATTGTACTGCATGTCATAATTTTCCCTCTTCCTACTGTTCCTGTAACAGTTTTTCAAGATAGTCTGCTGCTTCCTTTACGGTTCTGATATCTGCCGCTTCCTGCTGGTCGATTTCTACATCAAACTCTTCTTCCAGTTCTCCCAGCATACTCATAAAATCAAAAGAGGTAAATCCGAGATCTTCCATAAATCTGGATTCTTCCTTTACATCAGAAGGTTCTACTTCCACATAATTACAGATTACTTCCACTAATTTCTCAAACATGTTTCTTTTCCCCTTTATAAAATAACTTTAAATAAGTTTAATGATATCGCCGATTTTCAGATTCGGATTTTCTGTTCCTTTAAACATAATTTTACACAGATAGTAATACAGATACTCCAAATCTTCCCGTGACACCGCTTTTACCTGGTGTTCAAAATTAAAATCCAACCCATTATCTTCCGGCCTGTGCATAACAGTCAGATACATAGCCTGTGTAGTAGCACCATTTGGATACCACTTGGTTTTATATTTAATATCTCCCAGTTTTGTCAGATTTTCCTCCTGAAGACTCATAGGCTGATAGGTAAGTGACATAGGCTCATAAGTTTCCCCGTTTGGATGAGGATATTTCCTTCCGCGATATGCAAAATATTCAACCGGATCATAATTGGCATGACGGAAATAAGTATTCTGTAAATCACGAATCTCATAAATCCCCTCCAGGAAAGTCTTCTCTTCCGATATGATAGTCCGGAACGGGAAAGAATGGATTCTGGTACCTCCTGATTTCTTTTCTTTCAGCGTTGCACGGCGGGCAATTGCAGTATTGATGGAAACGTCCTCATGTCCGTTCATCTTCTGGAAATAAGTACGAAGCCCTATAATCAACAAGCAATTCATAGACACATGATATTTCTCACAAAAATCAAGAAGTCTTCTGGTAGGTTCTTCTTCCAGATGGAACGTATCAAGAGCAGAGTCTACAGAATCCGATACATTAATTGCAGCTCTTACATTCGGATCTCCCAGACGTTTTCTGGATGCTTCCAGCTTCATGGTACCTCTTAATCCATTATAAATCGGTTCCGGACTGTTATCGATCAGATCCTGGAAGAATTTCCGGTCTCTTTCCTGTGCCTTACTTCCATTCTCATATGCCAAATCTTTCTGAAGCTGTTCCACATAAGAAGCCATCTCTTTTGGATATTCTACTCCCTCATATAAAGCATTACAGTAAATCTGAATCACATCTTTTAAGAAACCAATGAGCGACTGGGCATCTGCGATCATATGGTCAATAAGAAGATACAGTCCGTCATAACCATCGGATGTTCGGATCATCACAATCCGGTTCATGGGAGAATCTTGACGTTTAAAAGGAACCTGTGTCCATTTTCTCATCTCGGATTCTGCTTCTTCCATGGTTTTTTCTGAAAAATCAACAAATTCGATTTCTCTTTCTTCTTTATCTACAATATACTGATACCAGTTTCCTTCTTTATCTTTTGCAAAGCGAAGACGCATAAAATCGTTTCGCTCATAAGCTTTATAAATAGATTCTTTCAATACCTTCCAATCCAAATCCGCACCAATGGTAAGACTGGTTCCGATATTCAGCACCTCTTTTTTGGGACAGAAGTTCTGATAAAACAGATGAAATTTCTGCGCTGCCGTCAGCGGATATACCGGATAACCTTTTCTTTTTCTCATCATTTGAGCACCCCTCCAATAAATTCGTTTAACGCTTTTTCATATTCCTTTGTACTTTTATAGTAGCTTTCTGCATGCGCCGCTCCTTTTACAATAAGCATCTTCTTCGGCGAAGCACAGTTTTCGTAAATTTCCCGGCACATATAGCATGGAACAAATGTATCCGCATCTCCGTGAATCAGAAGAATCGGCACTTTTGCCTTTCGTACTTCTCGGGCTGCATTGCACTCATCCAATCCATATCCTGCTTTTCTTTTATTTACAAAATCAGACAGTTGAATCATAGGAAAAGCCGGAAGATGATACATCGTATGTAATACATGGGTAAACACGTATTTGGGAGAAGTAAAACCGCAATCGGATATGATTCCCTTCACCTGTTTGGGAAGATTCAGACCAGCTGTCATCAAAGCAGTGGCTCCTCCCATAGATGTACCATGAAGAAGAATCCGGATGGAACTTCCGCACTCTCCCAGCATCCATTCAATCCATTTCATCACATCAAACCGGTCTTTACATCCAAATCCGATATACTTTCCTTCGCTTTGCCCATGGGCTCTTGCATCTACAAGAAGCATCCGATATCCCCGTTTCAGATAATAATCAGACAATCCGATATTATCTTTCATTCCTTCGCTTGTATATCCATGAAGACATATCACTGCTTTATCTGAAGTTCCGTCTCCCGGAAAATAGACCGCATGAAGTTTCAATCCATCTTCGGATGTCAGATAAACATCTTTGTGAGGCTGAGCCAGCATGTATTCTTTTCTTGTGCTGAGCATATCCCTGTACTGATTCCAGTCTGTTCCTGCCATCTTCATAGTACGTTCCAATTTTACTTTGTTTCTTTTCATTGTTCTGCGGTAGAAATAAGCAGTTCCGCCTGCACTGGCAGCTGTCAGGATTCCAAGCAGCACAACTCCATATTCTATTATTCGATTCATGTCTGCTCCTTTTTACAGCCTGATACATATTTTCTGCTTACTTGTGGCTGTCAATCAATTCCTTCAATCTCAGGGCTTTTTCAATATTTCCCTCCACTTTCAATTTTTGAAGAGTTACTGCCAGAACAGGATCCAGCTCATTATCTGCAAGTTTTCTCAGTGTTTCTGCAGAACAAGTAAACATGGCATCTCTGTCATAATATTCATAAGGCTCTACATGCAGTTCTCCTTCCTTTACTTCGATGTAAAAAATCCCGGAGGCTTCTCCTGTAATATTAAACTGATAAGCCAGATGCTCGAAAATATCACTGACATCTGCCTCCATAAACTTGCCTTTGATTTCTGCGAAGAATTCTGCGTAAGTCATTATTTTATTCTCCTTTTTCAACATTTTTCGACCACTAGTCGATTATATCACATTAGTAAATTAACATTTTTTCGACCATCGGTCAATGTTTTTCCATAACAAATTTTCCTGGTAAAATTTGTGAATCTCTATCACTATTTATGCTTGCTTCCTCTTTATCCGGCGTGTTATACTTAATAGATAATTAATAAATTGCACTCCAGAAAGGTCTGAACTATGCAGAATAACAAAAAATCGGAAAAAATACTGGATGCACTCCAGGAGCTTATGGTAAACAGAAGTATTCAGACGATTTCCGTAAGTGAAATTGCTCAGACTGCCGGAATCGGGAAAGGAAGCATCTACTATTATTTTCCTTCCAAAGATGCCATACTGGAAGCTTTGATTGAACGAAATTATAAAAAGCCTCTGGAAACAGCAAAACACTTATGCGAACAGAAAGATGTTTCACCTTTTACCCGTATGGCTTTAATTTTTCAGGCTTGTCGTGATTCTTCCGGCGAATTAATGAGCAGAAATGAACAGGTAGGGCAGATTGATGCTCAGGAAAGAGCTTTGTTTCATCAAAAATATGTAAATTATCTGATTGCTGAATTGAAACCAAGCCTGACAGAAATCATTCGGCAGGGAATTGCATGCGGTGATATCCATTTTGATTATCCTGCAGCACTGGCAGAAATTGTTCTCATCGTTCTCACAGTTAAACTGGACAATACAATTTCTCCCTCCTCCCCTGCAGAAGGAGAGGAAATTATGGCAGCCTTGATTTCCCTTCTGGAAAAAGGAACCGACAATCCTGCCGGTTCTCTCAACTTTCTCAAAATGTAAAATGGAGTGCTGTAAATCAGCACTCCATTTTTTATGTATCATTTTATTCCACCAGATGACAAAAAGAGGTATCAACCATTTCGCCCATTTGCCCCATGTTGAGCAGAGAGGCAAGCGCATGAATATTTGTCAATCATATTTTTTTGCTTTCGCATAATTTTTCCAATATTAATTCCAAAATTCTATAGATTTTTTTTGTAGAAGAAATACTCACCTTCTCTTCCGGTGAATGAAGCCCCATACAGTCCGGTCCAATAGAAACAGCATCCAAATTTGGTTTTGTTTCAAAGAAATATCCGCACTCGAGCCCTGCATGAATTCCATAAATCTTTGGTTTACTTTGATTTATCTCCTGATAGATTTCTGCTACCAAAATTCGAAATGCGGATCTTGGATTATATGCCCAGCCCGGATAAGAAGAATGTATTTCCCATTGTCCTCCCAGCATTCCTGCCAGCCTGCCGATCACATCTGCAATATGGTCTCTGGCAGAATCATGTGCCGAACGTATCTCATAAACAGCACGATATCCCTCTTCATTCAAATATACCTCTCCCAGATTACTGGAACTATTTACCAGATTTTCTATATCAGGGTTCATTTCCAGAATCCCATCCGGAGAAAGTAAAAGTAATGTAATCAATTTATCTGCATCACACGATTTTTTACAAGCATCTTCACAAACGGAGAATGACATCTGAAACAATTCTCCTGCGCTTTGATACTCTTCTCGGATTCTTTGATTGATATTGCTGACTATCTTTTCTGCTTTTTCCACTTTGCTTTCCGGCAAAGCGATCACACATTTTGCTTCTCTTGGAATCGCCAGACGAAAAGTTCCACCTTCCAGACTGCACATCTTCACATCCATATATTTTTCCAGTTCCATCAATACTCTGGCCAGAATTTTATTGGCATTTCCATAACCTCTGTGAATATCTTCTCCTGAATGTCCTCCTTTGAGTCCCTTTATATTGATATCATAAACCTTACAATCTTCTCCAATCTCCTCCCACTGCACCGGAATCAGAACCTCTAAAGCTTCTCCACCGCAGCTTCCGCATAATATTTCATGGTCATTGACGTGATCCAGATTAATCAGATATTCTCCTTCTAAGAGACTGGTATCAAATCCTGCTGCACCGGATAAATCCTCTTCTTCTGCTACAGTAAATACTACTTCAATTAATGGATGCTTCCATGAATTTTCCTCGAGGACAGCCATTGCAAGGGCCATACCAATCCCATCATCTGCTCCCAGCGTAGTCTCTCCTCCTGTAGTCAGGTAATCCTCCTCAATTACCCAGGGAATTGCATCTTTTGTAAAATCATGATTTGATTCCGGTACTTTCTCACATACCATATCCATATGTGCCTGTAGAATTACTCCCTTTGTCTTCTCATATCCCACAGATGCCATTTTACGAATCAAAACATTCATGTGCTCGTCCTGTAAAACGTACAGATTTTTTTCTTGTGCCCATTTCACCAAATAATCACTGATTTGTTTTTCATGATAACTTCGCCTTGGAATCTGGCTTATTGCATAAAAATTTCTGAAAATTTTATCCTGTAATAACTCCTCCAATATCATTATATATTTCTCCTTTCTTAACTCACAGTTTTTGCCTTTTCCATGATATAATCAAATGTATTTAAAAACTCTTCCAGCTTTTTATCACTCCCTTCTTTACTGTTTTCCATACATGCATCATAAAGATAAGACTGAAACATACGTACAACTAATGTTACCGTTTGCTCCATATTTGCTTCTGCCACAAACCCTTGTTCCACAAGAGACGGCATAATTGCTTTATCACGTTCTGTAATTTCATCTCCTTTCAGCATTTGCAGAACTTCTCCGTCATGATGCCCCAAATCATCTGGAAATACTTCATAATAAACAGAAATAACATTTTTCAGTTTTTTTCTGTATTTTCCATAAAATAAACTATAATAGATCTCCGGTCTTCCAAAGCACACATTACCAAACACCTCATATATAGTACGGTAACGTTGTTTTGCATTCATATCCGGTTTTATTGCTTTTTCCAGTCTGGCTATATATTCCTTTAAATACCCAATAGAAGAAAATACCACCAATTCTTCCATATCCTCAAAATAATTATACAAGGTCGCACTATTATAACCGGCTGCAGTTGCCACTTTACGCACAGTCAGCTTCTCTACCCCTTCTTGTTCCATTAATTCTTTTGCAGCCATAATAAAATACATCATCACACGTTTTTGTTTTATAGTTAATTCTTTTTTCATTCTTTGGCTCCTTATTTTCTATCAATTTTATAAACGTAATTATATTTCAATCATGTTTATATGTCAATGCAGCTCATTTTTACTTTTTTCAAAAAAGAGATTGACAAAGTCTTTTTCTAACCTTATAATTTGAACATGTTTACGTTTTAAACATGTTCATCTTATAGCAAGGAGGGTTTGTTTTGGAAGAAAATAATCATTCAACGAAGAAGCAAAAACTATCGGGAGGATGGCTTGTTTTTCTTGGTGCTGTCTTCTGGAGCCTGAATGCTCCTCTGGTAAAATTTATACATATGGACCCTATGTTAATATGCGGACTTCGTTCTCTTATTGCAGGTATTGCTCTGCTTCCATTTATCCGCATAAAAAAGCTGAATTTTAATCCGTGGATGCTCCTGTATATTTTTTCTTATATTTGTTTATGTATGGGCATTATTCTTTCTCTTTCCTATACATCTGCTGCAATTGCGATTGGCATGCAGTATGGCGCAATGGTATGGATTTTTATAGGAAGTGCTATCCTTACAAAAAAATTCTCTTTTAAAAAATTACTTCCTGTTGCCTTGATTTTTTCGGGTGTTATATGTTTTATGCTCTCCGGAATCAAAGACGGCAATATTTTCGGTAATCTTATTGCACTGACCGAAAGTATTTCTTTCGCTCTCATGACAATCAGTTCCCAGAAATGTTCCGGTAAAAATCCTTTGGGGCTTACTTGTATTGCCAATTTATGTGCAGGACTATTCATATTTTTATTTTTATCTCCCTCCTTTTCTGATCTGATTCACTTATCTGATCAGGAATGGAGCATTATGCTTATACTTGGTATTGTCCAGGTTGCTATGGGATATGGCTTTTTCAATATGGGAGTACAACGTACAACAGCCCAAAAAGCCTCTATTATTTCTCTCTGGGAAATGATTCTGGGTCCCTTGTGGGTCGCACTGTTTTTAGGAGAATATCCTTCTTTTCTGGTTTTGGCAGGATTTATGATCATTGTTATCGGAATGATCATAAACGCCCTTTCTCAAAACAATCTATAATACAATATAAATAAAGAACAGCTTTCGTTGTGTCTTCTCCCCAAAGCTGTTCTTCACTTTTTCTGTTTTTCAACTATTCTGTTCTTTCACTTCTCTAAGGATTTCATGGAACTGACTTCCACAGCGCTCCACTTCTCCCAGCACAGTTTCAATTCCCTCTTCCGACAAGTACCAGTTGTCCCTTTTTATTTTACTCTCTTGCGCAGGACACACCAGAAACTCCGTTTTCGGAAAAAGCAGCTGATAATACAAAAGGGCTCTTCTGGCATGGCAGGGCATACAACACAAAATTGCCTTTTTAACTTCCATTCCCAGATGGTCTGTAACTTTTCTGGAATAAATGGCATTTTCATAAGTATAAGTGGCATGATCCTCTCTCAAAATATGTTCAGAAGGAACCTGATTTTTTACAAGCACCGTCTTCAGGAATTCCCATTCTGTTTCATAATCGCCTCCGTACAAGTCTTCTTTTTCCCATACACCGGCAAATTTTCCTTTCAATATACTATAGCGGCCGGAAGGCAGAATCTGTGGTGCGTATCCTGCTCGATAAAGTTTTGCTGCCTCCTCCGCAATCTGAGGATAACCACTTCCCGGAATAAATATAATATCTGCCTTCTCCGGGATATTTTCCACAAAGACAAAATCTGTTATCTGCTGTAAAAATTTTTCCTGCATTTTCTCTCTGCTCCTCCGAACTATTTTATATCATATACACTTCTCAGACGCAGGTTCTCCGGATTTCCGGAAAGAATTTTAATCCGCTTCTCACCTGCATTCATATCAAAATAATTATCAGACAGTCGAAGATCCTCGAAAGAATTCTGAATTTCAACACTTTTTGCATAAGCTCTGGCTCTCACGAGGATTTCATCTCCTTCAATTTCTGCGCTAAGTTTCGGATCTTCATATCGGAAATATTTAGGCAGAGAAAAGATTACGGTTCCTTCTGATATTACACTTCCATCCTGCAAAGCCTCATAACTTACATATTCCCGGAAAACATCCACACAGGGAAACTCCACTTTTTTCATCCAAAGAGATGTAAAAGGTGCAACCGTAACATGTTCTTCCCTTTCTTCTTTCTTATTTCCCAAAGAATCCCGAAGGGTCCATCTTACCAGAACATTCTGTTCTTTTTTTGTCTCATTTGCCACATTGAGACGTATGGACTTTTTATATGAAAAATGTTCTCTGTTCATATCTGGTTTCTGAGTCAGCCAGCTTTCTTCCTCGCAGGAAATCATTACCGGTGCGAAAAAACGTTTTGCTGCATAATGAAGCGCTTTCCATCGGCCTGTGTAATCGATGGACGCCCAGGAAGCAACCGGCCAGCAATCATTCAGCTGCCAGTAAATGGCACCCATACATCTTCCCCTGTTTCTCCGGAAATGTTCCACACCATACCGGATCGCATCTGCCTGAAGGAGCTGGGACGCATAAAGGACCGTTTCAAATCCGGAAGGGTAACGATACGTCTGCTGCATATAATTGATAATCTTTCCATTGGCTCCTGCATTTCTCTGATGCTTCTCCATTACATAAGAAAAAACATTCCAATCATCCGGATCATCTGTAAAAGTTTTTATGGTATTCAGACATGGAAAAGACTGAAATCCAAACTCTGAAACATAACGGAAATAATAATTTCTGTAATCAGAAAATGGTTTGTTTCCATGCCATACATCCCAGTAATGCACATCGCCTCTGTCCGGTGAATTAGGATCATCAAAAGATCCTCCGGAAGAAGGACTTGCCGGCCAATAAAAAGTATCCGGATCGTATTGTCTCAATATCTCCGGGATCACCCGCTCATACATAAACAGATAATCCCTCACTTCAGAAGGTTTCGATACCCACTCTCCCTGTTTTACAAACATTTCCATTTCATTATTGCCGCACCAGAGTGCAAGAGATGGATGATTGCGCAGCCGTTTCACATTGTCAATAAATTCCTGACGGATATTTACCTCAAATTCCGGAGTCAGATCATAAACACCACAGGCAAACATAAAATCCTGCCAAACCATGAGTCCCAGTTCATCACAAATATCATAGAACCAGTCTTCCGGATAGTATCCTCCTCCCCATACACGGATAGAGTTAAAATTCGCTTCCTTACAGTCCAGCAGGAGCTGTCTCGTTTTTTCCCGGGAAGTTCTGCCAATCAGATGATCCTCCGGAATATAATCTGCCCCCATGGCAAATACCTGCTGTCCATTCACTTCCTGGGCAAAACTTTCTCCCCAGGAATCCTTTTCCACATGTACCGTCAACGTTCTAAGTCCAATGCGCTGTACATTTTCATCGATTACCTTTCCCTCATGCAAAAGTACTGCTCTGACTGTATAAAGCGGCTGTTCTCCGATTCCATTTGGCCACCAAAGCTGTGGATTCTCTATAATAATTTCATGAGGAGAATCCTGATATACACTCTCCTTCCCATCCGGTGAAAAGACTGTCACTTCCAGACTGTATACACCATCCGCAGATTCTTCTTTTTCAATTTCTGAATCAATCACAAGAATGACCCTGTCTTTTTCATGCTTCTGTGCATAACGGACACCGGCAATTCTTCCATGAGATATTCCAAGAAGCATTACCGGACGGAAAATTCCCGCATCCGGCAAATGTGCACCCCAATCCCATCCAAACATACAATGAGCTTTCCTGATATGTACAAATCCATCCATTGCATCCTCACTCCCCCGGGTAGGTGCTTTTGCATAAGCATTCCGGATATACTGAAGAGGAGAATGGAACAATACACGCAGATGGTTCTTCCCGTTTTTCAACAGTCCCTTTACGGAAAACTCCCAGATTCTGTGCATATTATCTGCACTTCCCACTAAATTATGATTCACATAAATATCTGCAATGGTGTCAAGCCCTTCAAATCGCAGAATCACCTGATCCGAATCCAGCATTGTTTCCGAACAGAAAAATTCCGTTTCGTATTCATAGTCGTTTTCCATAAGTGCCAGTGCTTTGTTCTCATTGTCTTTCCAGAATGGATCTTCCATATTTCCATTTCTGAGCAAATCTGTATAGACTGTACCTGGCACCACTGCCTGCTGCCAGTCATCCCATCCTGCTGTATGCATTTTCCAGTTTTCATTTAAAAGTTGTTTTATCATATTCTTTTCTCCTTAAACATTTGGCACATTTACGTCCAATGCCTTTTGACGCCATTTTCCCTTTTTATAGAAAATTGCCGTAATCACAGCTCCAAGAACCCAGGACATAAGTAAGGAAACGAAAACACACTCCTGTCTTCCATAAGGCAACTGATTGCTCCTTGTCATCCAGGAAATTCCATATGCAACAGGAATTCTTATGAAAACTGTTGTAATTACAGAAATCCACATAGGTGTCATGGTATCCCCTGCTCCACGCATGACCCCGGAAAGACTCTGGGTCACAGCCATGGCAATATATCCAGGAGCCAGAATACACATCATACGCATACTCAAATCCACAAGACTGGCTGTATCTGTAAAAATCCCCATGAGATATTTTCCAAAAAGCAAAATGAGAGCAGTAATAACTGCTGCTGTTCCTACTGCAATACCGGTTCCCTGTCTAGCTCCTTTCTGTACCCGTTCATAATCTCTTGCTCCTACATTCTGTCCTGCATAAGTTGTCATGGTAGTTCCAAAAGAAAAATTGGGCATCATGGCAAACCCGTCTACTCGCATAACGATTACATTCGCAGCAATAAAAAGCTCTCCGAAACTATTGGTCAAAGATTGTACCACAATCATGGCCATAGAAAAAATTGCCTGTGTCAGGCCCGATGGCAATCCAAGACGAATCATATTGACGGTATACTTTTTTCTCATTTTCAGATAATGGAGTTTCAAATCAAAAACCGCCTTCATTTTGCTCAGTTTCCAGAGACAGAGTATTGCGGATACCGCCTGAGCAATGGCTGTAGCAAGTGCCACTCCCGATACTCCCATCTGAAGTCCGGCCACAAACCAGATATCAAGAATAATATTCAAAACAGTGGCTACCAGCAAATATAAAAGTGCGGAAACAGAATCTCCCAGTCCTCTCAATATTCCACTGAGTATATTATAGTAAGCCATGCCTGCAATCCCAATGAATAAAATACGTAAATAAGAATTACACCATTCCATAATGCTGTCCGGTGTATTTAAAAGTTCCAGCAGCGGTCGAATAATCAAAGGTGCAAGAATCATAACAATCAACGAAGCAATCGCCGTCAGAGTCACACAGCTTCCCACAGACCAGGACAATTCCTCCCTGTCTCTGGCTCCAAAATACTGTGACACCATAATGCTGCTGCCTACGGAAATTCCGATAAACAGAACCAGAAGAAGATTCAAAATCGGACCTGCACTTCCTACTGCAGCCAATGCATGATCTCCTACATATTTTCCTACTATAATGCTGTCTACTGTGTTGTAAAGCTGCTGTGCAATATTTCCGATAATCAGCGGAATCGTAAATACCACTATTTTCTTCCACGGTTTTCCTCCGGTCATATCAACCGGACCAAATAATTGTTTCAATTTTTCCTTCATGCTTTGTTTCCCCAATCACATTTTCTTTACTTCTATGGTACTATAATTACCCATTGGGGTCAAAATGTTTTTCACTATTTATACAAGTTAAAAAGCAGCCGGTTCTTCACCAGCTGCTCCATAACGTTTTCCATATTTTCCAATTTCCCAATAGTCACTGCTCAGATTACTACAATAATGCCTCCGTCATTGGCATACATGGTACTGACACCTGCGGTATCCAAAAGAACCACATCCTTTACAGGAATTCTTTTGATAATCGCATCCTTTACCATCTCTGCCCGCTCTCTGCAATTACAATGACTGATTGCCAGAACTTTTTCCTGGCTGTTTTCCGTCTGTCCCACAACATAATCCACCAGCTTCATCAGAGCCTTATTCATTCCTCTGGCCTGATCCAGCTGAATAATAGTACCTTCCGGTGTAGCCCCCATTACCGGCTTAATTTTCAGTGCGGTTGCCACAAATGCTTTCAGGTTGCTCAGTCGTCCGTTTTTACGCAGTGTTTCCAGATTTTCCAGTACAAAAAATGTGTTCTGGCTTCTGATATATTCTTCCACAACTTCTACTACTTCTTCAAATTCCATACCCTGCTGCTCACAGGCTTCTATTTTTAATGCAATCAGGGTCTCTCCTACTGATGCGGAACGGGAATTAAACACATGGATCTTCTTTTCCGGTGCATTTTCTTTCAGAAGATTCATTCCCAAAACGGCACTGTTGTAGGATCCGCTCAGTTCGCCAGAGAGTGTAACTGCGTAGATATGTTCTGCATCACAGTCATAAGCAGCCATATAACGTTCCGGTGAGGGACAGGAAGACTTTGGACATTCCGGGCTCTCTGCCACCTTTTTCAGAAAATATGCCTGGTCAAAGGTTTCATCATCTACAATGTCTTCTCCTTCCACAGTGAGAGTCAGAGGTGCCCGCTCAATGGCCGGATCTGCTTCCCATCTTTCTATTAATTCTCCGCAGCTGTCAATTACTATTTTATATCTCATTTTGCAACCTCTCATATGTAGTTTCTGATACTATGTTTTATCATAACACAAAACACCATACTTGAAAAGCCTTTTTCTATAAAAACCCTTTGATTTTTTTCTTCAATCGTATATACTGTTTTGTAGATACAAATCAGATGAGAGGATAGTAATATATGACCGCTTTACAGATTCAGGATGTAAAGGACTTTATGTCCCGCCTGCTCATAGGAAACGATTTTGACAACTTCTGGCTGTACGAGGCATCCATCACTACGTTTTCAACCTTTACCATTGACGGAACCTTGCATACCGATTTTTTTGATACAGAAGAATCCCGGAAAATTATCGAAACAGGACGGACCTGTGCACTCTGGAAAGAAGTAAAACCCTTCTGTTTTTCCATTATCAAAGGAAAACGGACACCTCTGCACTTTAAAATTATTTTTCAGCTTTCCAGAAAAAACACTGAAAAACTGCTCTTGGACAGCAACAGCAGATGGCGTCCGGAAGAAATTTTCGGATTATATCTGAACCTGCAATATGATGGTTCCTCCCTGATCTGCACCACAGGAACTTCTATCAGAACCTTCACCATGGATAAATCCCTGGACCGCATCTGGGACGAGATGGTGATACGTTTTTTTAAAAAACAACAAATCACTTCAGAAACTTTGTAAACAGGAGGATCAATTATGATACAGGATATCACCCCTCACATTTACCACAATGAATACACACCCCATGTACCCACTCCTTCGGATCAGATTCTTTATTACGAAAACGATATGGTATTGATAAAAGAAGTAGATAGCGAAATTGCTTTTCCCACCTTTCAGGAAGTACAGGAGATTTTTCCTGCTGTTTTCCAACATTACACGTATCTGTTTTCCATCGATGAGATTTCCTACTATCTGGTTCCCGAACTGCCGGTAAATGCACTCCCCTCTTATGAATTTCAGAGCACCGACATGTTCCGGACCACCCATCCCCGGCATCTGAGTTTTGCAGGAATTACCGGATATCAGCTTTTTCGGTGGTATCATGACCATCAGTTCTGTGGTGCCTGCGGCTGTCGTACAAAACCAGACAAAAAGGAACGCATGCTGTATTGTCCTCACTGCAAAAAAACAGAATACCCCAAGCTCTGCCCGGCTGTTATCGTAGCTGTCCGCAACAAAGAGAAACTGCTTTTATCCAAATATGCCGGAAGAAAAATTACCCATTATGCACTAATTGCAGGATTTGCGGAAATCGGAGAGCCAATCGAAGATACCGTAAGACGGGAAGTAATGGAAGAAGTGGGATTGAAAGTGAAAAATCTTCATTTTTACAAGAGTCAGCCCTGGTCTTTTACAGACACCCTTCTCTTCGGCTTTTTCTGTGATCTTGACGGAGATGATACCATCTCTCTGGACGAAGAAGAACTGTCTATGGCCGTATGGATGGATCGTGACCAGATTCCGGATGACGAATACGAAATCAGTCTGACCCGTGAAATGATGACCGTATTCAAAAGCGGACAGGATAAACTTTATGATTAAACCCAAAAAGACCTCTGCCGAATTTTCCGGAGAGGTCTTTTCTGATTCTTTTTTTATTTTCTTTATTTTGTCATCATCATCATGATTTCATTGCTTCTTGCAACAAATTTTGTCATTTCTTCCGGTGTCAGCTGTCTGTGGCTGATCACTGCCAGATCATAAAGCTGCTCACACAACAGCGACACATTTTCACCGTCTTTATTCTCCAGAACATACTGTACCAGTTTGTTATTTACATTCAGTACCAGTGTTTCCTGTCCTCCGAACATAGACGGATCCATTCCGTACATATTATACATTTTCATCATTTCCTGCATACGACGGCTTTCTTCAGAAATGGTCATCATAGCAGATACATTTTCATTTTTCAGTTTTTCTGCTTTTACAGTCAGTTTTTCCTTATTCAGAACTTTTTTAAAGACCTCTTCCAATGTCTTTGTCTGTTCTTCCAGGTTTTCCCCTTCTTCTTTCACAGACTCATTTACATCTGCATCAATACGAAGGAATTTTACAGTATCTTTTACCTGTTCCACATGTGAAATAAAGGCAGAATCAATGTTATGTTTCAAAATCACCGCATCCTGACCCTGTTCTCTGAACATATTGATATACTGGCTCTGCTGTACTTCATCCGTCACATAATAAATGCTGGTTTTCTCCGGTTCTTTGCCTTCTTCCACATCTTTTTTGATTTCTTCTGCAATTTCTTCTTTATTTTCTTCGGTAACGATTTCTTCTGCTTCTTTTGCATCTTCCGGTTTTTCATTTTCCTTGATACAGTCTTCCAGAGTCAGATATTTGCCGTCAATGTTCTTATACAAGATGTAATCCATCATTCTTTCTGAGAATTTGCTGTCTTTCAGGCAACCGAATTTAATAAACGGATTAATATCATCCCAGTATTTTTCATAATTCTCCCGGTCTGTTTTACACATTCCAGAAAGCTTATCTGCTACCTTTTTACTGATATAATCGGAAATCTTTTTCACAAAACCATCATTCTGCAGCGCACTTCTTGATACATTCAGCGGTAAGTCCGGGCAATCAATCACACCTTTTAACAGCATAAGGAATTCCGGAATAACTTCCTTGATGTTATCCGCAATAAATACCTGATTGTTGTAAAGCTTAATGGTTCCCTCAATGGATTCATATTCCATATTGATTTTCGGGAAATACAGAATACCTTTCAGATTAAATGGATAATCCATGTTCAGATGAATCCAGAACAACGGCTCCTTATAATCCATGAATACTTTTCTGTAAAATTCTTTATATTCTTCATCTGTGCATTCATTTGGATGTTTCATCCAGAGAGGACTGGTATCACTTAAGGAAACCGGACGTTTATTGATTTTCACTTTATCTTTTGCCGGTGATATTTCTACGATTTCCTTTTCACCATTTTCATTTTCTTTTTCTTCTGTTTTTGCTTCTTCATGAATCCGTTCAACAATGACATCATCCTCTTTCAGTTCTGATTCATCAATTGTCTCATATTCCTGTTCAGCATTGGCTTTTGAAAGAAAGATTTCAACAGGCATAAAGGAACAATATTTTTCAATGATTTCCCTTGCACGGTACTCATTTGCAAATTCCAGACTTTCTTCATTCAGGAAAAGTGTGATTTCTGTACCAACCTCTGTACGATTTCCTTCTCCCATCTCATACTCGGTGCCTCCATCGCATGCCCAATGCACCGGTGCTGCTCCATCTTTATAGGAAAGAGTATCGATCTGCACTTCATCAGCTACCATAAATGCAGAGTAGAATCCAAGACCAAAATGTCCGATAATCTGATCTTCGTTTGTTTTGTCTTTATATTTTTCCAGAAACTGGGTTGCCCCTGAGAAAGCAATCTGTGTAATATATTCCTCTACTTCATCTGCTGTCATACCAAGACCGGTATCAATAAATTTCAGGGTTTTTTCTTCCGGATTTACAATTACCTGGATTTTATTCTTGTGGTTTTCCGGAAATGTATATTCTCCCATTACTTCCAGTTTTTTCAGTTTTGTAATTGCATCGCATCCATTGGAAATCAATTCACGGAAGAAAATGTCATGATCGGAGTACAGCCATTTTTTAATAATTGGAAAAATATTGTCACTGTTAATTGATAAAGTACCACGCTTGTTAGCCATGATAAAACATCTCCTTTTTTATTTATTCTGTCTTTTCTTTTTTCTTTCTTACAGAGATTCTATTCTTTTTCTCTGCCGCTAAAGTAAATATTAATACGGACAGAACAAAAAGTCAAGAGAAAATTAGCACTCAATCTTGATGAGTGCTAACAAATTTTTATTAATTTTATTAACAAATTATAAATTCTATTTTCTGTCACTTATTTTTCTCGATTTTCTGTGCCACAATAAAAATATTGGGCGGATTCCTGTGAAGATTTACAATCTCAAGAACAAGAAATCCCTGTTTCTGTATTTTCCGCATAAGCCCGATGGGCGTATCAAATGACACATAGGGCATCCGGTGCAGTTTTGTTTTTACATATTTTTTCACTGAATCAGAAGAGAGATTTCCTCCAAGACAATCGGTTGCAGACAAAAAGACTCCTCCCGGTTTCAAGAGTTCCCAGATCCGGTTAAGTACTATCTGCTTCTCTTTCACATATAAAAGCAGATTAAATGCGGTGATCACATCAAAGCTTTCCGGCTCTTTATCCAGTTTCAAAATATCTGTATGACAAAATTCGATGTTCTCTATTTTTTTCTTTTCTGCTTTTCCCCATGCTCTGGACATCATGTCTTCTGATGTATCGATAGCTGTGATCATCTTCACATGTTTTGCCAGAGGAATTGTAACCACACCGGTGCCGCATCCCAGATCCAGCAGGATTTTATCCTGATCCAGATACGGAAGAGAACGCTTAATTGTCTTTTTATATGCATTTTTATATACTTTCAACACCTGATCATCATAAACTTCCGAACGTTTATTCCAGAAAAATTCATTGTCATCTGGTTTATTTCTCATAATTTTCCCCTTTCTTTCCTGTTAAATCCATAATGGAAACGCTCTACATGAATAAGCGCAGCAGTTTTTCCTTTCGCTTCTTATAAGGCGGATATCGTACCGGCAGATCCAGGGCATTGGATTTTCTCACAATACTTTTCCTGTGACTGAATGTATCAAAACTGTCTTTTCCATGATAAGAGCCCATTCCACTGGCTCCTACCCCTCCGAATCCCATTCTGGAAGTAGCAAGGTGTATGATGGTATCATTGACACATCCTCCTCCAAAAGAAAGATTTCTCAGAATTCTCTTTTCTGTCTCTTTCTTTCCGGTAAACAAATATAAGGCCAGCGGTTTTTCTCCTTTTTTCACAAACGTTTCTGCTTCCTGTATATCTCTGAAAGTCAGTACCGGAAGTACGGGTCCGAAAATTTCTTCCTGCATAACCGGGGCGTTCCACGTGACCCGATCCAGAATCGTAGGTGCAATCTGAAGGGTTTCCCTGCATCCGTATCCGCCGGTCACTACAAGCTCTCCTTTTATCAGATTCATCACTCTCTCATAATGCTTCTCATTGATCATTGCAGGATAATCCGGATTTTCAAAAGGATTTTTACCATACATTTTCAAAATCTGATTTTTCATATATTCCATCAGTTTTTCTTTTACTGTTTCCTGTACTAACAGATAATCCGGCGCTACACAGGTCTGCCCGCTGTTCAGATATTTTCCAAACACAATCCTTCTTGCCGCAAGTTTCAAATCTGCCGTCTCGTCCACAATGCAGGGACTTTTCCCCCCAAGTTCCAGTGTAACCGGAGTCAGATTCCAGGCAGCTTTTTCCATAACCAGTTTTCCAACTGTCTTCCCTCCTGTAAAGAAGATATAATCAAAACGCTGTTCAAGGAGTTCCTGATTCACCTCACGTCCTCCTTCTACAACTGCCACATATTCCAACGGAAATACTTCTTGTATCAGCCGCCTGATCACAGCAGAGACAACTACTGAACAGGCGGAAGGTTTCAACACACAGCAGTTACCTGCTGCCAGTGCACCGATCAGAGGTTCCATACAAAGTAAAAAAGGATAATTCCAGGGGGCCATGACCAACACCACCCCATAGGGTTCTTCTATTACAATGCTTTCCGAAGGAAACTGAGAAACGGGTGAAAGAACTCTTCTGTCCCTCATCCAGCCTTTTAAATGTTTTTTCACATAACGCAGTTCACTTAAGGTCATACCGATTTCTGTCATATATCCTTCAAAAGAAGATTTATGCAGATCCTGATACAAAGCTTTTTTGATTTCTTCTTCTCTTTTACATATGGCCTTCTCAAGTCTCTCCAGTGCTTCATACCGGAATCGGAAAGATTTTGTAATTCCTATGTCAAAAAATTTTCTCTGCTTTTCTATCAGTTTTTCCATATTCACTGAGCCTCACTTTTTTTATTTTACCATTTTACTGTGACAGTTACAATCAGTTGTGCCATACTTTTACAACAGAAAAAAGAACAGGAGAATCCATAAAGGATTTCCCTGTTCTTTTTGCATATACTATCCTTCTACAATTAAATACTGACCATTGGGAAGAGCAAAGACTTCACTGGCTTCTTCAAGTTCATCCATGGACATGCCTTCCACATCCATTCCGTTTTCCCCGAAATACTCTTTCACTTCTTCCAGCGAATCCACAACAACGGCCATACAGTCCTCCAGAAATGCTTCTGCCTCCTCTACTGTCTCCGCAACCGGCTCAGAAAATAACTGCTCCTGCTTTCTTAAAAAGGTGACCAGACATTCTTCACTGAATTCGTTCATTCCACTTCTCCTCCTTCATTTATAATTCTTTCCAGAACGGTTTCCACCCGTTTTGTTTCAGAAAAACAAATTTCTTTTACCGCTTCCTTTGCATCCCCCGTAGCAAAGCTGTACTTAACCTGAGCCAGCATTTCCAGATCATTGTAATTATCGCCAAATGCTACACTCTCATCCCGGTAAATTCCCAGCCTTTCCTGAAGTACTTTTATTGCATTCCCTTTATCTGCCCCTTTCGGCATCATATCCAGCCATTCAAATCCTGAAGTGACTACTGTAGCCCGGTCTCCAAAACGTGCATTCCAAAAAGGATACACAGCTTCCACGCCTGCCTTATCATAAACAGATACTTTCAGAAACGGTTCTTTAATTTCCTCTTTTTCCTCAAATACAGTTGTATCATTTTTTACAAAATGAACCATATAGTCATAAAATCCCGGATCCTTTGGCTTAATATAAGAAGTCCGTTCTCCGGAAACAAGTGCCTCCGCTCCTTCTGTTTCCAGAATGCTGTTCAGAATTTCTTCCTCCAGGCCCCTGTCAAAAACATCTTTATGCAGTATCTCATCTTTATATACCACAAGGGCTCCATTTTCACAGATATAGGCAATCTCATCTTGTACCGGTGCAAACAGCCTGCGAAGATTCGGATACTGTCTTCCACTGGCTGCCACAAACAGAATTCCCATCTGACTCAATTTTTTTATCTGGTTCACTGCTTTTTCAGAAATTTCTCCGGTACCCTGGAGCAATGTACCATCCAAATCACTGGCTATCAGTTTAATCATGATTGATTCCCTTCACATATTCCAGTATTTCTGAAGGTTTCTCTACAATTTTACACGCCTGATGCTCCTCCAGCTCTTTTTTCGGACGAAATCCCCAAGTCACACCAATCGTGAACATACCAGCAGCTTTTCCCGTATCCATATCTGTATTGGTATCTCCCATATACAGACACTCTTCCGGTTTTGCTCCAAATTCTCTGGCAATTGCCAACGGTCCCAGAGGAGAAGGTTTCCGCGGAATCTCTGCTGTCTGCCCCTGTACTTTATGAAACAGGTCTGCCCCGAATATTTTGTTTACCACATCAACTGCTGCATGATGGGGTTTATTGGAACATACTCCAATTTTAATTCCTTCCTCTTTCAGCCCTATGAGCAATTCCATAATTCCATCAAAGGGCTTTACATGATAAAAAGGATCTTCTTCAAACCATTTTCTGTAAAGACTTCTGGCTTCCTCATAATCTACGGTTTCTGTTCCTCCAGATGCCTGCAGGATACGTTTTACCAATTCATCGGCCCCGTCTCCTGCATAAAAATTATAATTTTCCACAGGCTCTTCCTGCAATCCATAATGGCGAAGCAAACGGTTTCCTACTACTGCAATGGATTCTACCGTATCTGCGATTGTTCCATCCAAATCAAAAATACATGCTTTTATCATTCGTGCCACTCCTTAATGTCTATTCCCATATTTTTGGCTTCCTGATAAACACGTGCAACAGGAAGACCTACCACATTATTATAATCTCCTTCTATCCGCTTTACAAAAACTGCCGATTTCCCCTGAATTCCATAGGCACCTGCTTTATCCATAGGCTCTCCGGTTTTTACATATGCACGGATTTCTTTCGGACTGACCGGATAAAATTCAACCTCTGTTTTTTCATAAAAAGACTTAATCTGTGAGCTTCCCTGTTCTCTTATCAGAAGCGTCACTCCTGTGTATACCTCATGGGTTCTACCCTGAAGACGCTGCAGAATCGTTGCTGCGTCCTTTTCATCCACAGGTTTTCCGAGAATGCTATGATCAATGGCCACTACCGTATCTGCTCCGATTACACAGACATCTCCCTCTACCCGATCAAATACTTCCTTCCCTTTCTGCCGGGACAGTTCCATCACCACATCTGCCGGATGATTTCCGGTAATAACTTCTTCCCTCTGACTGGGACATATCTGAAAAACGGCTCCAATCTGTTCCAGAAGTTCCCGTCTTCTGGGAGAGGCACTGGCTAATATTAATTTTTTCATATTTACTCCAACATTTACTTTTTTAACCATTTTCAGTATATCCTGTCTTCTTTTCACATGCAATATTTTTTTCACTTTTTCCATTCATATCATTTTTTCATCCCATCTGTTTCTGTTTTAACACCATGCTGTTTGACTCCCTGTTTCACCTGTGATACACTTGAAAAAACGCCCCATTGTACTAAGGAGAATTTCATGAAACTATTTTTTACTGATATGGACGGAACTCTGCTCGATGACAAAAAACAAATTCCAGAAAGGAACAAGCAGGCAATCCATCAGCTTCTTGCATCCGGACACGGATTTGTTATCTGTTCCGGCCGTTCTCACTCATCCATTGCCCCTTTTATAGAAGAACTGGGACTTAATCGAAAAGGCTGCTATGCTATTCTTTATAATGGTGGTTCCATCCTGGACTGTCATACAGGTGAGTTTCTCTACAAAAAGACTATACCTATGGACTATGTACGCCATATATTTCAGGAAGCCCGAGCTTTTGGTCTCCACTGTCAGACTTATGGGGGGGACTATGTCCTCACAGAGAGAGACAGCCCTGAACTGCAGCAATATAAATGGTCCTCAAAAATGGAGGTAAAAATTGATCCAGACCTGATATGGCATTTAAAAGAAGAACCGGTCAAAATTCTTACTTCTTCTCTCAACGACCGGGCACGCCATGAAGCCTACCGGGCACATATGGAAAATTGGGCAAAAGGCAGAATTTCTATTTTCTTTTCCGGTCCTTATTATCTGGAACATGTTATGGAAGACGTAAGTAAAGGAAATGCCATTCGGTTCCTTTGTGAACATCTGCGTCTGCCGTTATCCTGTACCATCGGAATCGGAGATGCGGAAAATGATATTTCCATGCTGGAGACTACTGCCTTTTCCGTATGTATGAAAAACGGCACAGAAGAAGCCAAAAAGCACAGCAATTACATTACTTCTCTGGACAATAATCAGGGGGGTGTAGCCCAGGTTATTGAAAAATTCATTTCACTTTCCTGTTAAAATGTATTATAATGGTAACAATAAGAACAGACAGTTAGAAAGGACGTATGTATATGGGTAATTGGAGCAAAAAAATCTTGGGACTTAGCGCAATTGGAGCTGCAGCCGGTGCCGCTGCTTATTACGTAAAAAAGAAAAAAGACGAAGATCCAAAGCTTCAGGAAGATTTCGCAGATTTTCAGGACAACATAAGAGAGACCGCCAGTTCTGCCATAAATGTGGCCTCCCGCTTGAAAGAAAAAGTCGAAAAAACTGTGGAGGATACCGTTCAGAAAGTAAAAGAACATACCGATGATATTCTGGATGATCTGGAAGATTTGGATGATGAAGATATTTTTGAAGACGAAGTATTCTCTGAGCCTTCCTGCGAAGAAGAAGGAAATATCGAAGAAACCGCAGAGGAATCGGATTCCCTTTCCCAATGTATGGAAGAAATCAGTGAATCCCTCACGGAAAGTGCGGAAGAAATAAAGGAGACCGTGAAAGAAGCTGTAAAAGAATCCGTTGAAAAAGCTGCTGAAAAAGTGGATGATGTGATGAAAGAATTTTCTGAAGAATAAACGAAGAACTGAAAAAAGACTCCTGACAGTGTTCTGTCAGGAGTCTTTTTTCAGATCCATACCTGTTGCAAACATTTCATTGCCTGTTGCAGATCTTTTTCCTCCAACGTTGCATACCCCAAAAGTACAGTTGCTTTTTCCGGCGGATCCTGCTCATTTACCATAAATTCCGAAAGACCATATACACGGATACCCACTTCTTTTGCCCGTTGCACGGCTTCCTGTTCCGATAATCCATTTCGAAAATGAATCAGCAAATGAATCCCTGCATTTTCCCCTGAATAAGTACAGATTTTTCCCATATCTTCTTTCAGCCATTTCAAAATCATATCATGTTTACTTTTATACAAACTTCTCATTCGGTTCAAATGCCGCTCATAATGTCCATTCTTTAAAAACAGTTCTACAATTTTCTGATCTGCCTTTGACACCGTAACTGAAAAAGGGTGTCCTGCAGCCTGATATTGCTCCATAAGCCGTTTTGGAAGAACCATATAGCTGATTCGTATGGAAGGAGCAATGGATTTTGAAAATGTTCCCATATAGATTACGCAGTCTGCCTGATCAAAGCCCTGGAGTGCGGGAATGGGTTTTCCTCTGTAACGAAATTCACTGTCATAATCATCTTCTACAATATAACTTCCTCTCGACGAAGCCCAACGAAGCAGTTCCATTCTTCTCTTCAGAGGCATAACGGTTCCCATAGGGAACTGATGGGAAGGCATCACATACACAACTTCCGCCTCTGTCTTTTCCAGATCTTCCACAAGAATTCCCTGGTCATCCTGACCAGCGGTATACATGGTATATCCCATGTGGCGAAAATCGTGCCAGGCACTTTCATATGTAGGATTCTCCATCGCCACTTTTTTATTTTTGCCAAGAATGGTACATAGAAGCATAAGAAGATAATCATTTCCTGCACCTACCAGTATCTGCTCCGGTGTACAGTGAACCCCCCGGGCCTGATACAGATATTCTGCAATGGCCTCTCTCAGAGATATTTCTCCATATGGATTTCCAAGGTTAAACAGTTCATCTCCCGTATGACTCAGAACCTGTTTGGATAATTTTTTCCAGGTATTGTGGGGAAAGCTATCCGATGCAATGCCATTCATTGCAAAATCATATCGATAAGTATCCTTCCCCTGGAAATTCATCTCCTCCTGTTTCTCTTTCATTTCTTTTTCCTGAACAGGAAAATAAATCCCCTCAATCTGACAAACATAATACCCTTTACAGGGAATAGATTCTATGTAGCCTTCCGATACAAGCTGATCGTAAGACAGATCCACCGTACTTCTGCTGACAGAAAGATTGGCCGCAAGTGCACGGGAGGACGGCAGCCGCATCCCTGCGGTCAGCCGTCCCTCCTGAATTTCCTGTTTAAAATATTCACAAATCTGCTGATACAAAGGTGTAATCGATTTGGTATCAACAGGAATCATTAATTCATTCATCTTACTTTTTCTCTAATTTGAAAGAGCTCTTCAGCGATACAATCCGATTAAATACCGGCACTCCCAGTTTGCTGTCATGACAGTCTGCACAGAAGAATCCATTACGTACAAACTGATAGCTGTCATACGCTTCTGCTTTGGCAAGTTCCGGCTCTACATAACAATTGTTTAATACAGTCAGAGAATTTGGATTCAGATTCAGACTTCCATCCTCTTTGTTATAAACACCTTTTTCTTCATCCACAATATTCTCATAGAGACGGCATTCTACCTGTACAGCTGTCTTTGCAGCTACCCAGTGAATGGTTCCTTTCACTTTTCTTCCGTCCGGTGAATTGCCACCTTTGGATGCGGGATCATAAGTACAATGAATGACCGTAATATTGCCTGCTTCATCTTTTTCCACATCTGTGCAGGTTACAAAATATGCGTTCATAAGACGTACTTCATTGCCCGGATAAAGACGTTTGTATTTCTTAACCGGAACCTCCATAAAGTCTTCTCTTTCAATATACAATTCTTTTCCGAAAGGTACGATTCTGCTGCCCAGTTCCGGATTTTCCATATTATTCGGTACTTCCAGTTCTTCCATCTGATCTTCCGGATAATTGTCAATCACCAGTTTCACAGGATCCATAACTGCCATCATACGTGGGCGTTTCATTTTCAGATCCTCACGGATACAGTATTCCAACATTGCATAATCTACCGAACTGTTTGCTTTTGATACACCGCAAAGTTCCACAAACATTTTAATCGATTCCGGTGTAAATCCACGTCTGCGAAGTGCTGCAATGGATACCAGACGGGGATCATCCCATCCGTCTACAATTCCCTCTTCTACCAGTTTTTTAATATAACGTTTTCCGGTTACTACATTGGTCAGATAAAGTTTTGCAAATTCAATCTGTTTTGGTGGATGTGGATATTCCAGTTCTCTTACCACCCAGTCATAAAGAGGTCTGTGATCTTCAAATTCCAGGGTACAGATGGAATGTGTTACCCCTTCAATAGCATCTTCAATCGGATGTGCAAAATCATACATAGGATAAATGCACCACTTATCACCGGTATTATGATGTGTCATATGTGCCACACGGTAGATGACCGGATCTCTCATGTTAATATTCGGGGATGCCATATCGATTTTTGCACGAAGCACTCTGGAACCATCCTCGAATTCTCCGTTTTTCATACGTTCAAAGAGATCCAGATTTTCTTCTATACTTCTGTTTCTGTAAGGACTTTCCTTTCCTGGTTCTTTCAGGGTTCCTCTGTACTCACGGATCTCATCTGCAGATAAGTCACAGACAAAGGCTTTTCCTTTTTTAATCAATTTGATTGCTGCCTCATACATCTGTTCAAAATAGTTTGAAGCAAAGTACAAACGGTCTTCCCAGTCTGCACCAAGCCATTTAATATCATTTTTAATGGATTCTACAAATTCCACTTTTTCTTTTGTGGGATTGGTATCATCAAAACGCATATTAAATTTTCCATTATATTTCTGAGCCAGCCCGTAATTAAGCAGAATTGATTTTGCATGACCAATATGCAGATATCCGTTTGGTTCCGGCGGAAAACGGGTACATACTTCATCATAAACACCTTCTGCCAGGTCTTTGTCTATAATCTGTTCAATAAAATTTTTTCCTGTTAATTCTTTTTCTGTATCTTTTTCCACTCTGGTTTCCTCCAATTTTTCAAGTCTAAGGATAATACTACCATAAAACCTGTAATTTTCAAAGGTTTTCTAAGAATTTTTTTATTCCGGATGCCATCAGTCTGCCAGCATAAAATTCACCATAGCAGTGGCCAGAAGCTTTCCTGTATTCTGGGATCTGCATTCTGTGTGGATATTCGCCAGATGTCTTCCGATCCGGTCTGCTTTTGCAGTAACCAGCAATGCATCCCCTGCTGTTGCCGGAAAGAGATAATTAATATTCAGATTAATGGTCGGCGTCACTTTGCATCCGGTGAGATTTCTTACCAATGCCCCACTGGTGGTGTCAATGGATGCTGCAATCAATCCACCATGCATAGTGGACATATGATTCAATTCCCAGTCCTGTACAGGCCAGCGAAGAGTCAGTGTCTTCTGTTCATAATCACAGGAATAAAATTCCAGTGCCATTTTCCGGTACAGATGTTCCGGATTATCCGGATACATACCGGCAATATCTGACAGCACTTCCTGTTCCATCTTTATCTGATTCTTTTCTTTTGTCTGTGTCTCCATTTTTCTGTTCTCCATCTCTCTAATAATTTATTTTTAGTAAAGTCAGACCTCTTGCAGGTGCGGTGAATCCGGCTTCGGCCCTGTCTTTTGCAAGAAGGATTGCTTCCATCTCTTCCGGAGAACGTTCTCCTCGCCCTACTTCGATCAGGGTGCCTGTGAGAATCCGTACCATATTATAAAGAAACCCGTTTCCTGTGAAGGTAATTGTAAGTTCATCCCTTTTTTCTTCCACGCTGATGTGAAAGATTGTTCTGACTGTGGATTTTTTCATTTTTCTATTAGTACAGAAACTTTTAAAATCATGGATACCTGTTAATCGTTCCGCAGCTGCTCTCATGGTCTCTGCATTCAGGTCTTCATGAAGGGGATACAGATATTTCCGCTCAAATACATTTTTGTGCTCTCCTGTGCCGATTCTGTATTGATAAATTTTCTCTTTGGCAAGAAGTCTGCTGTGAAATCTTTCATCTACCTGTGATACATTCCTGATTTCGATATCTTCCGGCAGATATCGATTCAGATAAGAACAGATTTCTCTGCATGTTCTGTCTGTGTTCAAATGCACATTGGCTACCTGTCCTCTGGCATGAACCCCTGCATCTGTTCTGCCGGCTCCATTAATCTCCACTTCCTGTCCTACCATTCTGGAAAGAACCTCCTCGATTTTTCCCTGTATGGTATTATCTGTACGCTTCTGACGCTGCCATCCTTCATATCTGGTTCCATCATATTCAATATCCAGTCTGTAATTCATTTTATTCCTTTCCAGAAACCGCTTTCTCTACATGTTTCATAAATCCATACACATTCCTTCTTCTTTTTTTCATCATAACACGTTACCAGAGAAATAACAATTTTCATTCATGTTTTTTTGGATAATGGATTTCTTTTCCAAGAAAGAACAAAGCAATAAGATTGGGAATTGCCATAAGCCCGTTCAGAGTATCGGATAATTCCCATATAATGCCCGGAGTCATTATACATCCGGGCAGTGTAATTAAAATATAGATTATTTTATAGACAGCAGCTCCTTTTGTTCCTCCAAGGTAAGCTGCTGTCCGTTCTCCAAAACAGGACCACCCCACAATGGTGGCAAAGGCAAACAACAGAGTTGCACCTGACAGCAGCTGTTCTCCATAAGGAATCACCGTGGAAAATGCCCGCCCCGTCAGAGTGGTTCCATCTATATTTTCAATTCCCGCTGCTATGTTCTGCAAACAGATTTCCGGCCGATATACACCGCTTACAAGGATCACAAGCGCCGTTATGGTACATACGACCATAGTATCCGCAAATATCTCTGCAATTCCCCACATTCCCTGTATTTTCGGATCTTTCACATCCGACTGAGCATGAGCAATCACCGATGAACCAAGCCCTGCCTCATTGGAGAAAATCCCCCTTGCCACACCGGTCTGCAGGGCTATTCCTACCGTGTACCCTGTCATCCCGCCGCACATGGCCTTTGGATGAAATGCCTCAGTCAGAATACTCATAAAAGCCGTTCCGATCCTGTCCCTGTACACGACCAATACCAGAACAGCCGCCGTCAGGTAAAGAACTGCCATAGCCGGAACCAGCTTCTCTGTCAATGCGGCAATTCGTTTCATTCCTCCCATCAGTACATAAGCCACTGCTGCTGTTGCGACTGTACCAGTAACCATGACCGGAATATGAAATGCTGATTCCAGACCTTTTGCCATGGAATTTCCCTGAACCATATTTCCCATACCAAAAGAAGCACCAATACAACAAAATGAAAAAAATACTGCCAGCCATCTGCAGGAAAGTCCCCGGTCCATATAGACCATTGCGCCTCCCACCCACTGCCCATTCCTGTCTTTGTATCGGTAAAGAATCCCCAGATAATTTTCTGCATAATTAGTCATCATTCCAAAAAAAGCGGATACCCACATCCAGAATACGGCTCCGGGTCCTCCTGCCATAATAGCTGCAGCCACACCGGTAATATTTCCCGTTCCCAGCGTAGCTGCAAGCGCTGTACAAAAAGACTGAAACTGAGAAATAGAATGCTGCTCTTTTGTTTTTCTTATTTCTTCTTTTCCAAACAGGGAACCAAAAGTTGCCAGAAACCATTGTTTTCCATGGGTCAGTGGAAAAAACCCGGATTTTAAAGTAAAGCGGATACCTGTGGCCAAAAAGAACACAAGCATTCCCGGACTCCAGACAAATGCATGAATAATATGTAAAATCTGCTTCATAAAATCCTGCTTCTCAATATGCATGTTTAAAGCAGTATATGAAAAAACTGCCCCGGTTATCCCGGAGCAGTTAAAATTTACTAAAAAGAAAATCTTATTCGAAAGCTTTTCCTACAGAACCGAACAGTTCCATTTTTTCTTTAATTGTAGCACAGATAGCTTCGAAACCTGGTTTTAACAGTTTACGTGGGTCATATCCTTTACCTTCATTGTCTTTTCCAGCTTCAATGTATTCACGTGTAGCTGCTGCAAAGGATAACTGGCATTCTGTGTTAACGTTGATTTTGGATACACCTAAATCAATTGCTTTTTTAATCATGTCAGCCGGGATACCTGTACCGCCGTGAAGTACCAGAGGCATTTCTCCTGTCAGTTTCTGGATATTATCCAGAACATCGAAACGAAGTCCTTCCCAGTTTGCAGGATATTTTCCATGAATGTTTCCGATACCTGCTGCAAGCATGTCTACGCCCAGATCTGCGATCATTTTACATTCTTTCGGATCTGCACATTCACCCTGTCCGATTACACCGTCTTCTTCGCCGCCGATGGAGCCAACTTCAGCTTCCAGAGACAATCCAAGACCTTTACATACGCCTGCTAATTCTTTTGTTTTTTCAACGTTCTCTTCGATTGGGTAATGAGAACCATCGAACATGATGGATGAGAATCCTGCTTTGATACATTTGTAACATCCTTCATAAGTACCATGATCCAGATGCAGAGCAACCGGAACTGTGATATTCAGTTCTTCGATCATAGCTTTTACCATATCTGCAACGGTTTTAAAACCAGTCATGTATTTACCTGCACCCTCGGATACACCCAGGATGATCGGGGATTTGCATTCTTCTGCTGTTAACAGAGCTGCTTTTGTCCACTCCAGATTATTGATGTTGAACTGTCCTACTGCATAATGTCCTGCTTTTGCTTTTTTTAACATTTCTGCTGCTGATACTAACATATTACTGACCTCCAATAATGAATTCTCGCCTTCCTCTTAATGAAACCAACAGAAAACTCCCACCCTCAGAAAATTCTCTGTTTTTGTACAGAAAGTACGATTTGTTACTATTATAACACATTTCGCTTTTCTGGCAAGCTTTTCTTGTTACATTTTTGACTATTTTCGTGATACAAAAGCTGGTAAACCATCTGTTCCAAGAGGAAGATTCACACTTCCCTGAATAAGAGGCAGGGCATATACCAAAAACTCATCGCTAATATTCGATCCGTCTTCTGTGATCCAGGACAACGGTACGGTCTTTTCTTTGTTACAGATTTCGTTTACATCCTCAAGTCCCGGAACCATTGCATAAGGAAGATCACTGGTACGAACATAAGATACCATTTTTCCTGTCTCTCCATTTAATGCTGCACGTACACCGAATTCACCTGCAATTACAGCTTCTTTCTGGTCTGTTTCGGAAATCATGGCTGCTGAACATCTCTGAGAAACATTCAGTTCTACGGAACGGGCTTTTACTCCCAGTCTGTTTCTTACAAGATTCTCCAGATATTTTCCGCATCCTGCCAGCATTTTGTGACCGAAGCTGTCGGTACCTACACTGTTGTCATATTCACAGATAAATGTTCCGTCTTTATCTTTGATTCCTTCGGATACACACACGATCACATTTGGATTTTTGCTGAAGCATGCTTCTACTTTCTTTAAGAACGCCTCCTGGTCAAATGCAGTTTCCGGTAAATAAATCAGAAGCGGATTATCTCCAGCTGTCTTTCTTGCAAGAACCGAAGCTGCTGTCAGCCATCCTGCATGACGTCCCATGATTTCTACGATAGTCACGGATTTTTTCTCATATACATTAGCATCCAATACGATTTCACGAACCGTGGAAGCCACATATCTGGCAGCACTGCCAAATCCCGGTGTATGATCTGTTAATACCAAGTCATTGTCAATGGTTTTCGGCTCTCCGATTACTCGGATATCACTTCCGATCTTTTCTGCATATCTGGAAAGCTTACTCACGGTATCCATAGAGTCGTTTCCTCCGATATAAAAGAAATAACCAATATTCATTTCCGCAAACTTTTCAAACAGACGGGGATATACCGGATCTTCCAGATCCTCCGGAAGTTTATATCTGCAGGAACCCAGATAAGCACCTGGTGTAGTTTTCAGTCCATCGAGCATAGTTCCCGGAAGTGCTTCTCTGAAATTTAATGTATTCCCCTGAAGAAATCCCTCAACTCCATTGACCATACCATAAACTTCACCGATTCTTCTCTCTTGTCTGAGTCCTTCTGAAACGACTCCGTAAAGGCTGCTGTTAATAACTGCCGTAGGTCCTCCTGACTGTCCCACAATAAGATTCTTTTTTTCCTGATTCATGTAAAAAGTACCCCTTTCCAAAATTCTCTTTGTATAAAAGCATACCATAATTTCAGATAAAAAGAAATATGCTGCCGTAAGAATTACCTCAGAACTTTACAGAAGGTTTACGAAAAAGTATTTCCTGCAGATTTATGCAAAGGAACTGACGCATCTTCTCTTTTTGTTCCGCTTCTCTTTCGCCTGAACCGGTAAGATAGATAAAATATCCCAGAAAGCTCTGCATCAAAAGGATTCTGACCTGCTCATCAGAAAAATCTCTGTGAATAGTTCCTTCTTCTTTTCCACTGATCGTAATCATATCCAGTGTTTTCTCCACATATCTGCTCAGTTCCCCACATTTTTTTAATTCCCGCCCCAGATTTTCCTTAATCGTACAGGACTGTTCGCTGAGTCTGAAAATCTGCTGGCAGCCGCGATCCTTGCACACTACATTTTCCATAAAATCAAATATGGTCCCCAGCTGTTCCTTCAGGCCTGTTTTCTCCTGTATGTTCTGAAGCACATCCTGAAAGTGATGATTTCCCGTCCAGAAAAGAGCTTTTGCAATCAGTTCCTCTTTGCTGGAAAAATATTCATATGCCGTTCCCTTTCCAACGCCTGCCCGGCTGGTAATATCCGAAACTTTCATGGAATAAATATCCATTCCCTCTTCAATCAGTTCTATTACCGCCTGAAACATCAGCCGTTCTTTCTCACAAAGTGTCTTCTCCATCTGACAATCTCTCCTCATCTCTTTTATAATTCCGACGATTTAAAGCATCATAAATACAGGGCACTACGAACAGTGTGAGCAATGTTCCGTAAATCAATCCTCCTATGGTTACGATTGCCATAGGCTGTACCATATCTGCTCCCATTCCCACTCCCATAGCCATCGTCAGAAGTCCCAGAATCGTAGTAAGTGCTGTCATAATAATAGGACGAAGACGAGATCTTCCCGCTTCTGCAATTGCTTTCCTCTTTTCCATTCCTTCTTTTCTCAGCTGATTAATATAATCTACCATTACAATACCGTTGTTTACAATAATACCTGACAACATAATAAATCCGATCATGGCTACCACACTCACCGGTTTATTTGTAAGAATCAGTCCCATAAATCCGCCTGTAAAGGCCAGAGGAATTGTAAACATAATAATAAACGGAGACAGAAAAGACTGGAACTGTGCCACCATGATCAGATACATGAAAACAAGCGCCAGTGCCAGCATCAGCATCAGCTGTTCCATTGCATCATTGATGGTTTCATCTTCTCCCTGCATTTCAGCCGTATACCCTTCCGGCAGCTGATATTTGTCAAGAACCTTCTGCACCTCTTTACTTACAAGACCGATATTATATCCGGAAGCAATCTCTGCAGTCACAGACATATAACGGGACTGTCCATCACGACTGATTGCCTGAGGACTGACCGAATCTTGAAAATCAGCAATCTCCCCGATTCTTATCTCTTCCGTTTTTCCGGAATCATCCTTTGTCTCAATCATGATACCTTCCAGATCTGCTCTGGTAAGTTTTTCATCTTTCTCATTTCTTACATATACTTCATAATCTTTTGTAGCGGTAGAAATAGTAGTGGCAGAAGATGCCTCTGCAAGACGCTTGCTCACTTCCTGAAATACCTGTGCAACGGTCAGATTATTACGCATGGCTTTCGCTTTATCTACCACGATTTTATACTGTGCATCGGTTTCTTCCATGCCGTCATATACATTCTGGGTTCCTTCTACTTTTTCGATTTTTTCTGCCAGATCTGCTGCAACAGATTGAAGCGTTTCCAGATCCTTTCCCTTAATCTGTATACTGATACCACTTCCCCCCAGAGCACTCATATCCATATTGGAGGTAGAAACTGATATTTCACAGTCTTTGATATCTTTTGTTCTTTTGATAATCTCTTTTTCCAGTTCCTTTCCGGAAAGCTTTTTCTCTTCTTTCAGAACCAGATACATGGTAACTTCATCGGTTGATGTCCCGCTCAGTGACATGGAAGAACCGCCTGCCATAGCCCCTATGGTTTCAATATCTTCGAGATCTTCTATTTTTTGTATCACTTCATCGGATTTCGCCGCAGTTTTTTCAAGAGGCGTCCCTTTATCCATTGTCAGAGTAATGGTCGCCTGTGTACTTTCCATAGATGGGAAAAATTCCGTCCCTTTCTTTATGGAAAGAAACATACTTCCCGCAAACAATACAAGTGCACCAAGCAGCACCCATCCTTTATGCTTCAACGCCTTCAGAATCAGATGTTCATAGAAATCCTGCACCTTTCCCAGAGTTTTCACCTGTTTTGCTTCCGAGTGTCTGAGAATTCCCGCTGACATCATGGGCACCAGAGTCAATGCAACAATAAGGCTTGCAAGAAGGGAATAAGCAATGGTCAGTCCCATATCAACAAAGAGCTGCCTTGTAATTCCCTCTGTGAATACAATGGGAGCAAATACACAAACAGTAGTAAGCGTAGAAGAAGCAATGGCACCTGCAACCTGTCCGGCTCCCTCTACCGCTGCTTTTCTTGCCGGAATGCCCAGGCTTCTCATCCGGTATATATTTTCGATCACAACAATGGAGTTATCCACCAGCATACCGACTCCAAGGGCCAGACCGGAAAGGGAGATGATATTTAAAGTCACACCGGAAAAATACATCAGTACAACAGCAGCAACCACACTGATGGGAATAGAACATGCAATAACAAATGTGGGCTTTATATCTCTTAAAAACAGAAGCAGTACCAGAATCGCCAGAATGCCTCCATAAATCATATTTTCAAGAACCGAATTTACCACCAGATCAATATAAATTCCCTGATTCATCAATGTGGTAAAATGCAGTTCTTCTTCTTCTTTCTCGAGATTTTCCATCCGTTCCAGAATTTTATCGGTCACATTGCCTGTTGAATACCCGGTCTGTTTTTCCACAGAAAGCATAACTCCTGGATTTCCGTTGATTTTGGCATATACCTCTGAGGAATTATCTTCTACGGTAATATCTGCCACGTCCGAGAGTTTTATGGAAGGAAGACCATCGATGTCGAAATCCATAAGTATCAAGTCTCCGAGAGACTCCACATCCTGTACTTTGTCTCCTACACGCACCAGATAATCTTTTCCCTCTTCTGTCACATAACCGGCAGGCATGGAAAAGTTTTCTGCCGTCAGAATTCCTTTTACCATATCCGAAGTCAGAATTCTATTCAGATCCGCCTGATCCTGAGCCTGCTCTTTCGCATCAGAGAGCTGTTCCTTTCCCTGATCCAGCTGCGCCTGGGCTGTCTCCAGCTGAGCAGAACCCATGGCAATTTTATTGGACGCAGAGCTAAGCTGTATAGACCCAAGCAGTTTCTGTGTTTCCAGCTCAATCTGTGCAGCCGTCATCTGTGACTGCCCGGAAGCAATCTGTGCTTTGGCTTCTTCCAGCATTTTCTTTCCTGCATTTAACTGAGCCTGTCCCTGTGCAAGCTGTATCTTTGCATCTGCGATCTCCTGCAACCCTGCATTGGCTGTTTCAATTCCCTGGTCAATGACATCCGGATTCAACTGTGCAAGCTGTTCTTCCAATTGGGCAAGCTGGGTTTCCAGTGATTCTTTCTGTCCCTGGGCTTGTTCCAGAGCCGTG
Source organism: Blautia sp. (assembly GCA_051880075.1). GTDB lineage: Bacteria > Bacillota > Clostridia > Lachnospirales > Lachnospiraceae > Blautia. Next base: position 71,662 of record JBJENG010000082.1, read on the forward strand.
TTCAACTGCTTCAATGTCTCCTGCCACTGTTCTTCTGTCATCCCTTCCGGCTTTTCTGTCATGCCGTCTATCTGCAGCTGCAGATTCTCAATTTGTGCATCAATGGCAGCAATTGCATCCTGAAACTGCTGCTGCCCTTCCTGTGCCTGTCCGATCTGATTCTTTGTTTCCGTCAAACGTTGGATGGTTTCATTCAGCATATTTTCTGTCTCTGTCAACAGTTTTTTCTGTGTGTCCAGTTCCGCCTGCTTACTTTCCAGATTCTGAAGCTGAATGTCTACTTCTGCTGCATTCTTCGTCAGTTCACTTTGTGCCTGTCCCAGCTGTGCACTTCCCTGCCCGATCTGAGAGGCTGCCTCATTCTGTCCTTTTTCCAGCTCACTTTGTCCTTTTTCCAGCTCTGCTTTTCCACTGTCTAATTCCGACTGGGCATCTTTCAGTTCCTGTTCCTTTTCTGCAAACTGTCCCGAAATAGCATCCTGTACCTTCTGGTTCATGGCATCCAGTTTTTCCTGATTAATTTCCACCTGAACACTCTCTGTTACATTTCCGCTTACAGAAACTCTTGCCACACCGTCAATACTCTCAATATCCGGCAATATATTTTCTTCAATGTAATCGGTCACCTGAGAAGCTGTTTTTCCTTCTACATCTGCTGCCGCTACAATCACAGGCATCATATCCGGATTCAGTTTCATAATAATGGGATTTCCTACTATATCATCCCAGTACCCCTTGATCTGATCCAGATTTTCCCGCATTTCCAGTGTAACCGAATCCATATTGGTCGTTTCTCCAAATTCCAGAATAACCATGGATACATTTTCTCTGGAAACCGAGCTTACATTTTTAATATTACTGACTGTGGACATACTCTGCTCGATAGGCTTTGTAACTACTTCCTCCACAGCTTCCGGACTGGCTCCGGGATAGGTCGTCATAACAATTGCATAAGGCAGATCCATACTTGGAAGCAGATCTGTATTCATTTTTGTAAAGGAAACAACCCCCAGTATGATGACTAATACCACTGCAACGACTACCGTATACGGCTTCTTTACACTGAATCGTGATAACATACGAATCCTCCTGTTTTCTATTCTGACCGACCGGTCAGTCTGTATTATCAAACACATTATAATTCTTCAAATTCCCCATTGTCAATTGGATGAATTATTAAAAATACATAAATTCAGGAGCCCTGTTTCATACTCCTGAAGTTATAGATAATCATTCCTGCCATAAAAAAATAAAGAGGTGTTATTACAGGCTGACTTACATTAATCAGACTCCATGCAAAATAGCAGATAAAGGGAAAAAGCCAGACACTGACTTCTTTTGTTCCGCATTTCCATCCGCACATACAAACAGACCAGAAACAGCCGATCCATATAACCGTTCCCAAAATTCCCGTAGTAATCAGATACTGTAGAACATCATTGTGTGCGCTGTCATACAAGGCCCCTGTCTTTTCCAGCATTTCCCCACTGCTGCTTTCCAGAATCTGTTTCAAGGTGTCCGGACCATAACCCAGAAGTTTTCTGATAATGGGCGCTTCATTAAAAGCTTCCAGGATTTTTCTCCAGATATATCCTCGATTGCTGCCCCATGTATCATCAAATACCATCCTGTTTCCAGACAACAACAAAAGAATCACACCTGCCGCAATCCCGGCACTCCCTGTTATTTTCGGTTTCTTTTTTATACCCCTTCGCAACACCATACTGATCAGAATTGCACCAAAAGCAACCTGTGGACGGCTAAGCAACGATGGAATTCCCGTAAATGAGCGCACTCCATATTTTTCCAAAAAGAAAGCAGAAATTCCTGAGATGAAAAACAAAAACAACAATTTCCAAAACCGTGTCTGCGTTTCTTTTTCCTTACTCAAAAACAGAAAAATCAGAAAAAATCCAAGAAAAAATCCAAGGAACCCTCCGTCACTGTTTCCTGCAAAAAGTCCCAGAAATCCTACAAACACCAGCACTAAAAGAAGCTTTTTTCCACTCAGACAATATGCCGCCATAACAGACACGGTCACAATCATACAAAATCCCGCATAAACATTGATATACCCCAATGTAGAAAGATACATCCCCTGATAGATTTCCGGTACCTGTTCCAGAAATCCCAGAACATTCACACCCAGAAAATGCAGAATTCCCAGTACCTCCACAACGGTTCCTGCCGTATAGAAAACAAGACGGAGCATCTCTTCCTGCTCTTTGTTATTCTTCTCTTTTGTAAATAATCCGGAAGTAATAGAATAACACAGACAACCAGCCAGCAAAAAAAGCGCACCAATATAGCGCCCGCTTTTCCCTGTAAATCCATCCATTCCATAAGGAGACAAAGCTGCAGACAAAACACTAACAATTGCAAAAAGCAAAAACAATACATCAGACAGAACTATGTCCGAAGCTTCTTTTTTACCTCCATACAACCACAAAACAAAACTCACACCGGCTGTTAAAAAAGTGAGCACCTGAAAAAAAATACTTTTTGATATTTGAATATTATAATAATAATTTGTAAAAAAAAGAGGAAATACGCCAAGCATCAAATAGCAGTAAATCTGACTGATTCTCTTTTGCATATCCTTTGATTCCTTTCTGTTTTTTCTCATTATAACAAGGGCTTTTATATCTGCAAAGATTTCTTAACTTTTTTTAAGGAAAATCCGGTTTACTTCTTTGTGTAATCTGCTATAATTGATGAGAAGGATGGATGATAACATGAAAAACAGACAAAGACTCTTTCGTATTTCTCTTATACTGGTTGCTTCCGTTTTTCTGGTCAGTTCCTGTGTCTTCATCAACGCCAGAATTCAGGAGAGCAAAGCCAGAAGCAAATACGAAAAACTGCAGGAACTTGCCAGACAGAACGATGATTCAAATAGTGATTCGAAAGAGCAGGAATCGGACGGAGAACAAACAGCAGAAGAGAAACGGGCTGCTTTCCCGATTCACTTTCCGGAACTGCAAAAAGAAAACAGTGATATCATTGCCTGGCTCACCATACCGGATACCCCTGTGGACTATCCAATCCTGTGCAATGAAAAAGACGATACCTTCTATCTGAATCACAGTGCAGATAAAAGCATCTCCCAACCAGGTGCCTTATTTATCGAAAGCATCAATAAAAAAGATTTTTCCGATTCCAACACGGTAATCTACGGACATAATCAGAGAGATCACTCCATGTTCGGTTCTCTGCATAAATTTGCAGATTCCGACTATTTTAATACCCATCCGGAACTGATTGTTTATACCTGTGATTTCCGAAAACTGCGTTATACTATCTTTTCCTGTTCCCAGATTTCGAACACGCACATTCTTTCCGAACCGGACATGAATAAAGATAACACCGTCTTCCAGTCTTATCTCGAAGAGATTTTGAAAGGCTCTGCTCCCAAGCAGAATCTCCGCCCGGATATTACGCTCACATCCGCAAATAAGATCATTACTCTGTCAACCTGCGAAAGCGGTGGCCAGGATTCCAGACGGTTTGTGGTACAAGCTGTTCTTATTTCCGAAGAACAGTTCTGATTCACAAAAATTTCCATTGTATATATGGCACATTGTATGCTTTATATAAGAAAACGAAAGGGGATTTTCTAAAATGAAAATGAACAAAATTTTGGCTGTTGTAACTGCAGCCGTAGTCACATTTGGTTCTGTTATGACCGTATATGCTGCAGAACCAGTTAACTCAGGCGGTGATATTGTTGTAGATCCAGATCAGGATAACAGCGGCCTGACAGATGAAGAAAAAGAGCTCTGGGAAAAAGGCAAAACCGACACCATAAGTGCCACCGGAGAAGACGGACAGGAGCTGATTACCTTTGCTTTTGACTATAACAAAGTTTATCCGGATGAAGTAAAAGAAATGGCAAAACTCATCAACACGACAAAAGCACCTGGTAATCTCGCAGGTATGTACGATGTAACCGTACTTCAGAAAGATGGAAGCGAATATACCGGAAAAGTAACATTAACCTTCCGCTTTGATACTTTGAAAGCAAATGATAAAGTAACCATCACTCATTATATGACAGATAAAGAAGATGCTCTGACCGGCGAAATCGAATACATTACTCCAGACTCTGTAAAAGACGGCTCTGTTACTGCTACCTTCACACACCTGTCACCCATCGGTGTTGTAATTCAGAGTGCTGAAGACGCAGCTAAAAAACCGGCTTCCGTCACAAAACCAACAACCACAAAAACTACTGCAACAACAAAAACAGCCACAAAAACTGCTGCGAAGACAACTGCAAAGAAGTCTCCCAAAACAGGAAATGAAGATTTCGCAGTAGCAATGGTACTTTCCGGTGCTGTTTTATGTATCATGACAGTCATTTCCAGAAAAAAAAATCGTGCTTAATCGCAAAAAAGTAGCTGCTCATCTGAGCGCTACTTTTTTTGTGCCTCAATCTTCTCAGCCAGATCATTGAGATAAACCCAGCGATCCATCTTCTCTTCCAGTTCCTGTTCCACTGCTTCCTTTTCCTCCGACAATTGAGACAGTTTCAGAGAATTTGTTGCATTTGCAAGCATCTCCTGATTCAGATTCTCTATTTTCTGTTCCAGCTTTGCAATGTCATCATCGATGGTTTCATATTCTTTCTGTTCTTTATAAGAAAATTTCAGTTTTACCGGACGATTCTGTTTCCAGTCTTTCCCTGTATTTTCTTTCTTTTCTTTTTTTATTTCACCGGTATCGGTTGTCTGCTGTGCCTGCTTTGCTTTTTTTGCCTCTATATAATCCGTATATCCCCCCTCATACTGCTGCAGATTTCCCTGTCCGTCCAATTCAAAAATACGATCTACTACATTATCCAGAAAATAACGGTCATGAGAAACGGTAATCACAATCCCGGAAAAAGAATTGAGATAATCTTCAAGTATGGTCAAAGTAGGAATATCCATATCATTGGAGATTTCATCCAGAATCAGACAATTTGGTGCTGCTATCAACACACTTAACAGATACAGCCTTTTCTGTTCTCCACCGGAAAGCTTGGAAACCGGTGCATACTGCATATCCGGTGTAAAGAGAAAACGTTCCAGCATCTGAGAAGCAGTGATTCTTCCATCTCTTGTAGGAACATATTCCGCAATGTCCTTAATATAGTCAATGACTCTTCTATCTGTATTCATATCCGGAACTTCCTGAGCAAAATATCCGATTTTTACAGTCTCTCCGATTTCCACATATCCCTGATCCGGCTCTACAAGTCCTGCGATAATCTTTAGTATTGTAGATTTTCCACATCCATTGGGACCTACAAATCCCAGTCTCTGATTTCGAAGGACGATGTATTCAAAATCACGAATCAGTGTCTGGTCTCCATAGCTTTTGCTGATTTGATGCAGCTCTACCGTTTTCTTTCCCATTCTGGTCTCTACAGAATCCAACTCCAGTGTCTGCTCTATGACCGGAGGTCTTCCTGCTTTTAATGTCTCCAATCTTTCCAGTCTGGCACGCTGTTTGGTACTTCTTGCTCTGCAGCCACGCTTTGCCCATTCGAGTTCCATACGGAGCACACTCTGCCGCTTTCTCTCAGACGCCAGTTCCATTTCTTCCCGCTGTGCTTTCATTTCCAGAAATTTTGAATAATTGGCTTCATAGCTGTAAAGTTTTCCATAAGAGATTTCAAGAATTTTATTCGTCACTTTATCCAAAAAATACCGGTCATGGGTAACCATAATCACTACCCCTTTATACCGGTTCAGATAATCTTCCAACCAGGTGAGCATCTCACTGTCCAGATGGTTGGTCGGCTCGTCAAGCAAAAGAATATCAAAGGATCCGGTCAGCACCTTTGCCAGTGCCACCTTCTTTTTCTGTCCTCCGGAAAGCTGCTCTACCGGCTGATCATGGTCCATGATCCCCAACTGATTCAATGCGCTTTTTGCCTCACTTTGTGCCATCCAATCAGAAGGATCGATACCATCCAACACATAAGAAAGCACCGTTGCATTTTCCGGAAATTCCGGATTTTGCGAGAGATAGGCAAGACGAATTCCATTCTGCCGGATAATCTGCCCTTCATCCGGCTCCTCAAGACCGGCAATAATATTCAGCATAGTGGTTTTTCCTGTTCCATTCAGACCAATGATCCCGATTTTATCTTTCTCCTGAATTCCATAAGAAACATCATCGAATATCTTTTTGTCTCCGAATATCTTCGTGACATGTTCTATATTTAATATATTCATTGTATTATATACCCCTTAACTGTTTCATTCCTGTTGATTCCAGCTAAGTTTACTACATTTTTCCTATTTCGTCTATCTCTTTCCAATAGTCAGTCCGGATTTTCCTGTTCCGTATACTGCCGTATCTCTGTTTCTCACTTATTTCACCAGCTTCGGCACCAACAAAGATGCCACTCCAAGAATCAACAGTACCGGAA
>JBJENG010000082.1:78182-100144 GCA_051880075.1 Blautia sp.
TTCACCAGCTTCGGCACCAACAAAGATGCCACTCCAAGAATCAACAGTACCGGAAAGGTCAACATTTCTTCTTCTCCTGTCAAAAAACTTTTTATCCACTCCGTGTTATCTTACCGGTGCCAGCAATACTTTTCCGGTACCTCGATATACATTTACCAGACCTTCCCCTGAAGCCGCAGAACCAATTAAACTTTTTCCGGAGCGCTCTACTGTAAAATCAAGACTTCCGCTCCATGCGATTGCAAAGTTCCCATCCACCTTTAACACATCCTTATCAAGTGTAATCTCTACCAGTTCTTCCCTTGGACAGGGTGATTCCAGACAGACAACCCCTTTTCCCTGAATTCCCAGATTAAACAAACCCTCATTTCCTGCTACTGCAGAAGAAAAATTCGATCGCATGACTGCTTTATGTTTTAAGGTTGATTCACATGCAAGGAACAGTCCATCATCCAGTACAATGGAACCATTCCAGTCATCTAAATCTACCAGAAGAATATGCTTATAGGTAGGTTCCAGCACCAATGTCCCATCTCCGGTATATTCCGGCTTAATTGCGGATTCTCCTGTAACAGAACCACGCACAGCTTTTCCGAATAAATCTCCTACACTTTTGATTCCCGTCGTCGCTTTTACATTTCCAACCATCCACTGCATTGCACCTGCCTGAATGGTAACATTTGATTTTGCCACATTACAGACAACCTGTCTCTTACGAACGTTCATCTGACTCGAGTAAAATGCTTCCATTGCAGTTTCCGGCAGCACACTTAAGTCTTTCCGGTATTCTACTACTGAAAAAGCTCCCAGAGAATCAATTACTTTTACATCATCGTTTTCCATGAAATTTCTGATCTGATACATATAAATTTCCTTTCTTCTTATATTTCTAATTTTCTTATACTACAGTACCTGTTATTTTATTTCTTTCCTCTCCGTTTATTCTTTTATGGTATATATACTCTGTGAATTTCTACAATCTTTCCTCCATCAACCCTGACCGTTGTATTATATGGAGAATAAGAAACAGAATCTTCTTCAAGAGAAAGCAGATCACCTGCATACAGGGTTTTTCCACGATTATCAAGATCTGCATCATCTATCAGTACACATTCTGTATCAACCAGAAGTGTCACTGTTCCGATTTCATAATAATTCTTTGTATCATTGGCGCCTCCAGCGTAAAAAGTTCCTCCATCATCTGCAAAAAGTTCCACACCCCCTGTACTTTCTCCGCCATTTATCCGCACTGTCTCATCTGCTGTATCAAGGGATGCAATAGGCACACTTTCACCTTTTACAACAATCTGGTCTCCTTCCTCAAGAGATGTGATATCCACCGAATCGTATGTATCGTAAATAAACACATGCAGGTCCATCACAAGTGCCCCCTCATCATTGAGATAAGCACTTTTCGCATCAAAAGATACATGCAATATTGCGTCTGTCAGATTATTAAGATCCAGACCGGATGGCAATGCCTGAACCATTTTAAAATCCCTGTTTTCCTCCTCGGTTTCTATAATTTCCGGAGATTCTGCCGGATTTTGTTCCAAAGCACATCCTCCGATCAGCGCACAACTCATAAGAAGTGCTGCGAGTGATAATTTTTTCATTCTTCCACCAACCCTTTCCATTGTTTCTGCTTCCCTGCAAGCATATCAGTTTCCACCGGAACTACCTGCGGATGCCGCTGCCGCACTGGATGCTGCAATCGCGGCACACATGGCAGCCTGCTGAGCGGCAATCATGGATATTGTTCCGCCAATGGCTGCTGTATGCATGTTATCAGACTGACTGGTATAATCGCTGGTAACAATCATGCCGGCATGCATAAGACGCTGTTTCCTGCCTATTCCAAAGAAGCCGTATCCTTTCTGCCTAGAAAGAAAATCATCAACTTCCATGATATCCGTCATAACCGAATCGAGATCAGTCGGGAGCAATGCAAGAATGCCAAGAGTTGCCAGCTCATAATCGGTTCCATACTTATATCCCCGGGCTTTCAGACCGTGAAACAATTCCAGGGTTGCTCTGCATTTTTCTTCCGCTCTGCCTTCCCCAAGAGCAAGTACATGGGAAAGGGACTGTACTGCATTTCCCGAGAAAAATTCCGGTTTAATCAGACGATAACATGTTTCGGTCTCCTCCACAATCTGCTCATCCGTCAGGACTGAAAGAGCCAGCATTGCCGCGAATACACTGTCTTCACCGGATGTCAGAAAAGGATGTTCACTTTTCATCAGATTATAGATATGGCGGGTACGAAAGGCAACCTCCTGGTAACGAGCCGGTTCCACCATACTCGCAATCATCATGGAAGCTACAGGAAGATACTGGGATCCCCAGAAATATCCCTTCAATTCATTATACACCTGCAAAGCCCTGTCCAGCTTTCCCTCCGGTTCCCGGTCCACTGCCAGCATGGAAATCATTGCCAGCTTCGCAGTACTTCGAAAATTTGAAAAAACACCTGTCTGTGATTTCAGCAGATTCTTACAATATTCCAGCTTTGCAGGATCTGCTTTTCTTCTCTTATCCGTAAAAATAGCTGCGCATACAGGATAAAGATAAGAGTTCTCCCATGCAAATACTGCTTTTACGATATCTCTGTTTTCAATAAAATTGCCGCAAAGGGCCTCCAAGGATGTCCTCATATAATTTTCCTCTCATTCAATGATTACAACCACAACGCTTTCTCTTTTACTTGATTATAACATACATAAGTTCCTGCATGCAGCAAGATTTTTCACCCCGATAATCAACAATGCCTGGCACCGAATCTTTCTATAACGCCAAAAAGTCCACTGCCATACAGGTTTATCAGCATCCTGTTTGTCAGTGGACTTTCTCTTCTATATGCAGTCTGATCCTCTCTATCATCTGATTATATCCTGTCAATTTTTTCATTTTTTCAATCATAAATGATACTCCAAAAGAACTTCCTGCGAGAACTGCCGTGATCACACACCACCACCGGAATGAATAAAAAAATCCCGTAAAGTAAAAAGAATACAATTGATTGTGAATCAGAAACATATTCGATGAATTCTCCCCCAATACTTCCAATAGTTTATGTAATATCGGTATTTGCCTTATGGCTTCTGTCACAATCAATGCTAATGTCATAGCAATCAGACCATCCATCAGACCATTCAGATTATAATTCATACGATAGTGAAACAAAATTACCAGAAATGCGGTTTCTGCCAACACTCTGCATCTCTTTCCATATTTCCGTTCCTCTCCGATTCCAGTTATCTTTTCAAATACGGAACATTCAAAACATACACTTCCCAAAAACATACTGAAAAGATAAAAAGTGGAGGGATTTTTCAAATCTGCCAGATAAATTGTAAACAGAGTCCCTGCCATACTTACCAATATACCTGTTTTCTTCGTAATTCGTAGAAAAACAGGCACATATACAATGATAGCTAGAGCCAGCGAAATATACCACCAGTTCGGATTCAATGTAGGTGTACCAAGTAGATACGATAATCCCATAACATCCAGAAAAAAATAAAGAACGATTTCTTTTGCTTGCCTTCCATAGGCATCAAAAACAGTTCTGCCCAAAGGCTGGCATAAAAAAGTCAGTATAAAAATAAACCAGTAAGCTGTCAAGAGTTTCCACCATCTGATGAAAATGAATCTTCCTGTTTCACCTTTTTCCGGTTCTTTCTCACCAAATTGATTTTCATAAGATGCTGCAATTCCATAACCACTGATAAATACAAAAATTGCAACACAAACTTTACACATTAAAGCATAAAACGTAAGGCGCTCACCAGTAAAAGGCCAGTAATTTATTGCGTATCCCGCATATTCCTCATAATCATTAACTAAAACTTCCCACACCAATATGGTGAGTTGAACCTTGCTGCGAGTTTTATTTTCGTAGCAATGTGCAAAGCCCATTTTAGGTATGGGAAGTCTTAGTTATTAATAATCGGAAAATTTATACCACTAAAAACTGTTCCATATTAAAATAGTTCTTTCTGGATTTTGGGAATGAAAAATCTTTTATAATCTTTCTTACAATCTTTCAGATCATTGGTTGGAATTCCTATATGCTGCAGACCAGTTACATATTCTTTCATCATACTCTTCTTCTCCTTGATCTTTATTTTTTCTTTACCAGACATCTCTTCTTGAAAAAAGAGATGCCAAAGCACAACACTTCATCATAATTATCTTCAAATCTACTCCGTCTGATTTATCGTTTTTTCAGGAATTCTTCGATTACTTCTTTTGCCGCTTTTAATGAGCCCTGCACCATAGGCGGTTTTCCTCCCCCTCTTCCGTTGAAGACCTGATTCATTTCTTTTGCAATGGCATTGATATTCTGTTGTTTTGTTCCCATCACATAGCGGTATCCGTCTTCATCTGTACCCACAAATACACCACAGATACCGTCTGTGATTTCCATCGCTTGATTGACAAAATTACGCATGGCTGCAGGATCCAGTTCTTCTTCAAAGAGAAGCACGCAGGAATCGGATGGTTTCACCCCTTCCAGAATTCCTTTGATGTACTGTTCCTGAAGACGGATGATTTTTTCTTTTCCTGCCTGTATTTCTTTTTCCAGTCTCTCTACAGCTTCCACGATTGCTTCCGATTTCGCGGAAAGTTTTCTTGAGATTGCAGTGACACTTTCTTCTTTTCGGTTATAGTCTTCCAGTGCCCGGAAGCCGCAGAGCATGGATATGCGCATGCCACCTTTGTATTTAATGGCTCCTGTCAGTTTAATGATGCCGATTTCACCGGTTTGTGTTACATGAGGTGCACAGCAGGCACAGGTATCCCATCCGGGAATCCGGACAATTCTTACCTGTCCTTCAATTTCGATTTTACTTCGATAGGAAATCTCTTTCAGTTCTTCTTTTGTAGGGTAAAGAACCTGAATTTTCACATTGGCAGCGACTGCTTCATTGGCTTCCCGCTCAACTTCTCTTAACTGTTCCATGGTAAGCATTCCGTCAAAATCCATGGTCACTTCTTCACTTCCCAGATGAAATCCCACGTTATTATAGCCGAATCGCCGATGAATGATCCCTGACACAATGTGCTCTCCTGTATGCTGCTGCATTTTGGAGAAACGTTCTTCATAATTAATTTTTCCGGTAATTTCCATACCTGCATCCACGGCTCTGTCTGTATAATGGATTACTATTCCATCCTTTTCCTGTACATCCAGGACCTTTATCTCCTGCTGCCCTGTAAGAAAGATTCCCGTATCTGCATATTGTCCCCCTTCTTCAGGGAAAAAGGCGGTTCTTTCAAGAACCACCTCATACTGATTTTTCTCTGTTTCCCTGCAGGTTTCTACTATTGCTGTAAATTCACGAATCCTGCTGTCTTTATAAAATAATTTTTCTGTCATCTTCTTATTAGTCTCCGTATACACGTATTACACTTGAAATCTTATGTACCACACGCATGCCTTCCACGATCATCATGGCATCATTGAAGTTTCCTTCCCGTACTTTGGAAGTTACCACAACAATCTCCGCCAGATCTCCGTCTTTCTTCTTTTGAATCACCTGTGCCAGGCTGACGTTGTTATTTCCAAGGACACTGGCAATACTTGCCAGAGTTCCTGGGCAGTCATCCACCTGAAGACGAAGGAAGAAACAACTTTCCATATCATCTGGTTCTTTGATTGGCAGCTGTTTGTAGCAAGTACAGCTGATACGTCCTGTACATCCATGGAGGATATTCCGGACAATATCAAACACATCCCCTGCAATGGCACTTGCCGTTGGTAATTCTCCGGCACCTCTTCCATAAAACATGGCATCGCCCACTGCATCTCCTGTCAGGAATACGGCATTAAAGGAATCATTAACTGTTGCCAGCGGATGGCTGTCCGGAATCAGCATTGGCTGTACACGGACTTCGATCCCTGTATCTGTGTTTCTTGCAATACCAAGCAGTTTGATGACACATCCCAGTTCTTTTGCATAACGGATATCTTTTGCTGAAATCTGTGTAATTCCTTCTGTTGTCACATCTTCAAAGGTCACTGTGGAATTAAAAGCAATGGATGCCATAATGGCAACTTTACGTCCTGCATCATATCCCCGGATATCTGCTGTAGGATCTGCTTCTGCATATCCCAGTTCTGTAGCAAGGGCAAGGGCCTCAGAGAATTCCATTCCTTCCTGGGTCATCTTTGTGAGAATGAAGTTGGTGGTTCCATTCACGATTCCCATGATTTCAGAGATATGATTTGCGGCCAGACACTGCTTCAGAGGACGGATAATGGGAATTCCTCCTGCCACTGCTGCCTCAAAGAGAAAGTCTCTCTTATTTTCCGATGCACATTGCAGAATCTCGTGCCCATGTACAGCAATCAGATCTTTATTGGCTGTTACCACATGTTTTCCTGCTTTTAATGCTTCCAGAATATAAGTTTTGGCCGGTTCAATTCCACCCATCACTTCAATAACGATTTCAATGGATTCGTCTTCCAGAATTTCCTTCCAGTTATTGGTGAGCAACGACGAATCCTCTACTTTTGCAGCTGCCTTTTTCAGATTACGTACCAGAATCTTTTCGATTTCCACAACTGCCCCAAGTTTATAAGGCATTTCTTCTTTCTGACTCTTCAGCACTTTATACACGCCGCCGCCTACGGTTCCAAGACCTAAAAGGGCCGCTTTTATCACTTTGTCACTCATTGTTCATCCTCTTTCTATCTATAAGTATAGTGTGTTTTTTCCTGTACTTTCCCCTCGTTGTCTTTTACCTTCACCTTTTTTTCCTTGCGGATCGGATTTGCTACATGTTCAATAAATCCTTTTTTCAGCGTCACATTCCTTTTCAATGCTTTGCTCCATCCCCCGACTTTATTATACACCCAGAAAGAATGCACCAGAACGGTATTCACTTTTCCGATTTTTTCTTTTGTTGTTCCTGTATAATTGGTGCCTCCGCATTCAAATTTTGTTCCGCGCACGATTTCTGTGATCAGGTCCGATTCACAGGTAATCGTATCCGGCACTTCTGTATAGGCAAGTCCCACACAGTCTGCCCGGTGAGCATCACTGCCGCCGGTTCCTGTCAGATTATAGCTTCGCGCAAGATGCTTTGCTTTTTCATTCACCTTCTGCGACTCACAGGCATTAAAGGTTTCAATGAAATCGAATTCCTTCAGAATATCCGGATTTCTCTGAAAAGCCTTGGCATTCATAAAGCTCATAAATTTTTCCCCGCAGGGATGGGCCGGACCCAGAATTCCTCCGTAATTATGGACAATAGGAATGAGCATCTGAATGGGCATACCACGCAGTTCCAGAAGACGCAGCTTAATGGTCTCCGGCATAATGACAATAATATGGCCTGCATCCAGCGTATCATATTCGATTCCTTTCAATACAAGAAAGTCTTCGTGCCTTTTTCCTTTGATATATTTCTTCCAGTGCCGGTATCCTCCATAGGAGTCATGGTCTGTTACCACCATTCCTCCGAATCCATGCTCTTTTAAAAGGCAAATATAGTCCTCAATCCCAACTTTACCATCCAGAGAACCTTCTTTTGTATGACAGTGCATATCGATTTTCACGGCAAAGACCTCCTTCCAATCCCATTATAGTATCCCTTTTTCTTAAATATTTAAGATTCTTTTTGCATTTTCCCCTGAAATTGCTTCCTTCTCTTCCTGTGTCAGTGCCAGACTCTCAAGCTTCCCAATAAACTCTTTCTGCCCGTCCCATGGACTGTCTGTTGCAAACAAAATCCGGTCTGTTCCATGGGATCTGCAAATACGGATAAACTGTTCATCCGTCATATGTCCCAGACAAAAAGCAGTGTCAAAATACAGCCGGCTTCCTGCCAGATATTTTTCCACATCTCCCCAGCAGTCATAGCCTCCCATATGGGCCATCACAAGGATTCCCCCGTCAATCTGTTTCAATACCTGTTCTACCCGGTCCGGTGTACAATGCACCACTTCCGGAAGCCCGATGTCCACACCGGCATGTGCGATAACGATGAGCCCCTTTTCTGCAGCTCTGTCCAGAATTCTCAGATAACGGATATCATCGATAAATACCTGTTGATAATCCGGATGGATTTTAATTCCTTTCAGACCCATTCGGGCAATCTCATCGACTTCCGCTTTATAATTTCCTGTATCCGGATGAATCCCACCGAAAGAAAGAAGTCCCCCTTCTCCTGTAAATTCTTCCGGTGTGATTTTTCTTGCAAACTGGTTAACTGATGAAAACTGATCCGGTCGTGTGACCACAGGAAGTACTACGGAAATTCCCACGCCCGATTCTTCCATAGATTTTTTCAATCCATCCAGAGTCCCATCTGTATAAGCAGGAATCTGTGCCTTCTCAGACAGTTTCTTTATGGTTGCGGGAGCAATTTTATCCGGGAAAATATGTGTATGAAAATCTATAATCATAGTATTTCTCTCTTATTCTACAGAAATCCCAAAACGCTGCAGCAGACTGTCAAATTTGTCTTTCTTCACAATCAGATTAAATCCCTGGGGATTTACTACGATTCCTACAGCATCGGGAATCACTACTTTCTTCATATTTTTGAATTCTACCATAACTGCACGGAATTTCTTCTTTCCATTAAACTTACTGAATTCCCCCGGGTCTGTAAATACAGGCTGGAAAATATTTCCATCTTTATCCTTGATATAAGGAACCTGCATCTGTTCTCCTTCCTTTCCCGCTTCCACGGCAAGAAGGAATTTACTCTTCACCAGGTTGGCTGCCATTTCCTCTTCCAGGTCTTTCAGTGTTGGTTTTTCTTCCAGTTTTACTCCTCTGCGCAGCTCCTGCATGAAATAGATGGCAGAAATCTGCATTTCCGGATTCAGAAGGGGTCTTTCTTTCTCCGGCAGATTGGAATAATCCGGTTTACGAATGATCTCTTCCAGATCAAATTCTGTTTTTCTGTCTTTTTCCACAAACATTACCGCATTGACTCCAATGGAAATCAGTGTAGTAAAAAAATGCAGAAATGATTTATTTTCTACTTTTATTGCTGCCAGAGCATTTTTATTTTCTATCAGAGGCTTTGCCATCTCTTCCAGATCCTTATTTTCCTCAAAGATCCATACCTGATCATTATAGCTCTCCGGATCACAGATGATAAAGGGATTGTTAGTGCCTCTGGAAAAAAGCACGTAAAAAGCTTCCATTTTCTGAAGCTTCTGTAATACTTCTATTTTCTTCTTGTCCATTTTTATGTTCTCCTGTTGTAATCTGTTTATATATTCAGTATACACCTTAAATGAATATTTGTCCTTATATTTTTCTTTTTCAGAGCAAAATTTAAGCGACAGGAATGTTCCTGCCGCTTAAATCCGCTTTTTGTATTTATACATTTTATCTGCATACTTCTTCGTAGAGATTTCTTCCTTTGGAATCAATCACTACAATCACAGGAAGATTCTCTACTTCCAGTTTCCGGATTGCTTCTGTACCCAGATCATCATAAGCGATAACTTCTGCTTTTTTAATACATCTGGAAAGCAGTGCACCAGCTCCTCCTACAGCTGCAAAGAAGACAGCACCGTTTCTGACGATTGCATCGGTTACTTCCGGTTTTCTTTTTCCTTTCCCAATCATGCCGGTCAGTCCGAGATCCAGAAGTCTCGGTGCATATTTATCCATACGGCTGGCTGTGGTCGGACCTGCTGATCCTATGGGGCGTCCTTCTCTTGCAGGTGTTGGGCCCATATAATAGATCACATTTCCTTTCAGTTCAATGGGAAGGTCTTCTCCTCTGTCAAGTGCCTGATCCATACGCAGATGCGCAGCATCTCTGGCTGTATAAATAGTTCCTGTAATATATACATAATCTCCCGCTTCCAGAGTTTTTACTTCTTCTCTGTCAAGGGGCGCTTTCATATATCTGTCCATGAACAAAATCCTCCTCTGTTCGATTGTCTTTACAATTCGATTGCTCTTACAATTAAATTGTTCTTACCATGTGACGGTTTACATGACAGCAGATATTCACTGCTACCGGAAGACCTGCAATGTGGGTTGCATACGTATTAACATTGACTGCAAGGGCTGTGGTATCTCCTCCAAGACCTGCAGGTCCCAAACCAATTGCATTGATTTTTTCCAGCAGTTCTTCTTCCAGTTCCTTTACATGGGGAAGTTCTGAATGAACACCGATTTCTCTTGTCAGCGCTTTCTTTGCAAGAATAGCTGCTTTTTCAAAGGTACCGCCGATTCCAACACCGACTACTACAGGAGGACATGCATTTGGTCCTGCTTCTTTTACGGTATTGACAATGGCCTCTTTTATCCCTTCGATTCCATCTGCCGGTTTCAGCATCATGATCTTACTCATATTTTCACTGCCAAATCCCTTTGGTGCCACTGTGATTTCCACCTGATCGCCCGGTACGATTTCATAATGGATAATTGCCGGTGTATTGTCTTTTGTGTTAACTCTCACAAGCGGATCGCCTACCACGGATTTTCTCAGATAGCCTTCCTCATATCCCTGACGTACGCCTTCATTGACAGCCTCTTCTACACTGCCTCCTTCAAAGTGTACATCCTGCCCTATTTTCAGAAATACAACTGTCATTCCGGTATCCTGACAAATGGGAATCATATCCTTTCCTGCAATCTCAAGATTCTCAAGCAGCTGTCCAAGAATCTGTTTTGCCAGAGGTTTTGTCTCTTTTTCAAAAGCCTGATGCATGGCCTGATCCATATCCGGTGCAAGATAATGATTTGCCTGGATACACATTTCCTTAATATTGGTGGTCAAAACTCCCACATCTACTGAACGAACCATTTTTCCTTCCTCCTAACTAAGCTGTAGTTTCACATCAATACAGTTAAAATCAGACAGTTCTTCGCTCTGCCGTTTTCCCATAAGACCAATCAGCATATAATAACCGGTTCTCGGATCGATCGGATACTGCTTCACAAGCGTAAAATCTTCGATTTTTCCGGTGCTTCCCACATGCATACGAGGTCCCAGACATTCCAGTACATGATCTCCGATCTGTACATGATTTTCATCATAATAAGAAACAGGCAGATCCTGCTTCACTGCTTCTTTCACTTTTTTCTCAAGCTCATAAAGATCCACGTCCGGCTCTTCTTCAAATTCCAGCACAAATCCATGGCGCACATCGGATCTTGGACCATCCTGGGAATATTTGTCCCCCATAAAAAAAACACACAAATCCTCCAGTGTGTGTGCCATTTTTCTGTATTTTACAGATTTGTGCACAATACCTGCTATATTCTCCGGAAGCGGACCGAACATGTTCGGTCTGGTAATAATAATTTCTTCACCAATTCCTACCAGTAGATCTGCATTTCTGTGAAGCAGCGGATAAATCAGGTCAAAATGTTCCACGATCACCATTTTTCCATTGTTTGCTGCTTCCAGAATGGCATCTGCCAACACATGCATCTGTGTAAATGCAGACTCAAAGCGAATATCCAGATGATAGGTATGAGGAGAGAAAGGATCTTTCAAATCTTCATGAAGCAGGGGAAGGGGACGGACATTTACCCCCTCATCGTCATTTGTCAGATCAATACCGGGAAACATTCCTTTAATCAGAAGACTTTTTCCTGCTCCTGCATCACCGATAATACCGATAATATGGTCAAAGGGGCTCAAATACAACTGGCTCAGCTGCATGCCCAGATCTGCCATTCGCTTGTTTCCTCTCGGAGCAAAATAAAAACTATACAGGTTTCCTTCCTGCATCTGTTTTGAATATGCCATATACGTTTTCCTCTTACTGTTTCTAAAAAACCGGACGATTCCAGGGAAGTCCCTGAAACCGTCCGGTATGTTTACGGTTCTGCTCCTGCAGGTTTATCTTCCGGCTTTGCGCAGAGCAATAATTCTTTCCATTTCATTATATACGATCATATAACCTTCGTCTACGCCCATACCTGGTTTTGCAAGAATCTGGTCTGGTTTCGTAGCCATTGCACAGTTTACACAAACCTGTGCGGAACGGTCTGTTTCATTACAGGTACCGCCCTGGTAAGCGCCGAATCCTTTTTCTTTACAGTAGAGAACTGCTTCTACGATATTATTGATACCGCCAAGATCCGGTGTTTTAATCTGAGCCATATGACCTGCTTTGTTATCTGCAAAGTATTTTACATCTTCCAGAGTATTGCACCATTCATCAGCAACCAACTCTACATTGATGCCTCTTCTGTCTACTTCTTCTCTCAGACCTTTCAGGCACAGCATCTGTTTTTCTCTTTCTTCTGCATCCATAGGTCCTTCAATTCTCAGATGGAATGGTTTTGCAGCCTCTTCCAGTTCTGCCAGATAATCTGCCATTGCTGTAAAGTTGTCCACACCAAAGATTGCTCCGATGGTTCCGTATACGTCAATGTGGAAAACAGGCATATAGTTTTCATCATTGCGCAGTTTCAGTACACGGTCACTGAGCCATTTTACATATTCTTTCAGGATTTCTCCATGCTCGCCCAGTTTTGTCTTTACATTGTTGATCAGTGCGTGAGGCATAACTGCTGCCCCTTTCAAGATCATCTTATCGGAGTTGTCATAACGACTGTCTCCAGACTGTGTGAAAACCGGAATCGGCTCTTCTGATACAGTTGTGCCGTATTCATCTGCAACAACTTCACACATCAGACGTTTGGAAGATTTTGCTACTGCATCCAGAATCGCCTGGCTTACGCCATAACGGATAGCGGTATGAAGTCTTTTTCCGTCTACCTGAATATTTTCCAGCATTTCGCACAGGCCTTTGAAGCTGTCTGCTTCTTTTCCTACTAATTCCGGTTTGATGTATTTATCAATGATCGGAATAAAGTCTTCTGCCAGAAACAGCGGATCTCTTCCGCCTGCACCGGAATACTGAACGGCAGCACAGTCTCCCCATGCAATCTGTCCGTCTTCCAGAATCAGCATTACGGAGATTGCTTCTCCTGCCTGTCTTACGGATTTGAATCCTGGTGTTACTGTTTCTCCGAAATAAGCAGCACCATCTGCTACTGCACCTTTTTTGATGGCTCTCTGGTCATCAAAGAAAAATCCTGTTCTTGCTTTTGAGCAAACTACATCTACAATTTTCATGACATTTTTCTCCTAAACCTGTTTTTTAACTTATTTTTATATGTATTTTTGCCGTTTATTTCATCATTTCGGTTTTCCTACGAGACGGCCTTTACTGATTGCATACACATCATCGATAACCATCTGGAAAGAAGCTTTTCTCTTTTCCATCTTTGCACGATGTTCAATTTTGCTTCTGTTAAAATCTGCCAGTTCTCTTGGAAGCGGCACATTTGCAACGTTCAGATAACGAACTGCGCCTTCGAAATCACGTGCCGGCAGCATCTTGCCTGCATTGTATTTACTTGGTGCAAATGGGATATCGATTACACCTGCTTTTACAGCACGGATTACGCCCAGTGCCAGATCTCCCAGACCAAGCTCGAAGCATTTATCGACGATGGCACAGGTTTCTCCTTTGATAATGGCTTTTTCCAGTTCCAGTGCAGAACTCTTCAGTTCCTGATCTGCCAACAGAGAGATTGCCTGTTTTGTACAGCGCAGACCCTGTGCATTTGCTTCCATAGTCGGAACACCCATTGCTTCGTGTGGTGTTTTTACGATTACTTTTGTAGCCTTTGCCAGTGCTGCTACAGAACTTCCCCAGGAAATAACCGCAAAAGCTTTTGCCTCATCCTGTGGGAATCCACCCATCCACTGATGGAGAACGGAAGTTACCACTACATCACTGTATCCGTATTTTTCCAGATATTCTTCTGTCAGTTCTTCCAATACACGAAGAGCTGCTACGTCCTGTACCAAGTTACCGCACTGACCGTAACCTACGGTTACATTTTTTACACCCTGTTCTGCTGCCAGAAGTGCTTCAATAATGGCAACTGCATTTGACATGGATGGCGGAACCAGTGTTCCTGTCAGAGGTCCGTAAGGTTCACGGTTAATGGATACACCTGCTTCTTCATAAATACCGGTCAGACGGTCTACATACTGCCAGTCATAGATGGTTCTCTCAAGAGGAACATCTTTTGCGTATGGAATATTATAGGAAATACCACCGCCTTCATAACTGGTAAATCCACCTGCGTAGCAGATTTCAGTAAGCAGTCTTGCATCCGGTGTGCCGTGACGTACCTGTACCGGAGTATCCAGATTTTCAATAATGGAACGGCATCCATATACACCATGATTTACAGCTGGGAAGCCATTCAGCATGGATTTTTGTGTACGAACGGATTCTTTAATTCCTACTTCTGCTTCTTCATAACGGTTCTGGCGTGTATAGGAGTCAATGGTAGTAGGCAGTAAATCTGCCTCTCCTTTATCCTGCAGATACTGAAGCAGTTTAATATGTTCATCAATTAATGCTACACCGGCACGCGGCTGAATCAGGGTTTTTCTTTCTTTTTTTGCATTTTCCAGTTTCTTGGAAAAGCTCTTGTTTTCCGGCATTGCTTTGTGGTATTCCACTGCCTCTTCAAAGTTTACATCTTTACCTGTCGGCCACTGTCCCATAATTTCTTTTCGAATCCCATAGAATTCGTCATCCGATAATTTCTTATTCCTTATGTCCATAATAAGCAATCTCCTTCTTCATGATTTCCAGAGCAGCCTGCGGATACTGCTGAGACAACAGTCCCATAGCTGCCAGTATGTACTTTCTGTCCACTAAGATTTCTGCTTTTTCCGGTCTTAACGAACCCGGTGTGTTTTCATCAAACAATGCATACTTTGCAATTTCTTCCGTGTGTTTTGCATGAATCAATGCGCCCCCCGTGACAACCACGTATTTTACACGCCGTAAATCCTTGCCACTCTGTACATAGGTAAGACCACAGGGCGTGTATACCTGTTCCAGAGAACCTGCATGACGGGAAACTGCCGTTTCTACCGCACCGCAGGCAAGTGCAAAGTCGATTTTTTCCATTTCTTCGTTATCCGGAATATAATCCGTGTGTGTTTCCAGCCAGTCCACTTTTTCTTTGATCTGATTACGGTTTACACCTGCGATCTTTGCAAGTTTCCTGTCTCCCACCGCTTCCAGAATTCCCTTTACACTATAGCGCATTCCAATATCGCCTTCTACCGTTCTCTTTGTGTAAGGTTCCTGAATTCCTTTTATGACGGTCATGGTATTTGCCGGACTGCCGTCTGCTACCGAATATACATCGGTAGTGGCACCTCCCAGATCCACACCTACCAGTTCTCCGATTCCTTCCAGTTCATCCCAGCCATCGGAAAGCAATTCCATAGCTGTGAGCATGGCAGAAGGAGTAGGCATGATAATTCCGGAAACCAGATCCATAGCCTCTGTCAGACCTTTTCCCTGTACAATCCGGTTTAGAAAAATCTCACGTATCTGTTTCTGGGTCGGTTCAATATTCAGTTCACCTAGCCTCGGCATAACATTTTCACAGATATAAGTTGTCCGTCCTTCCAGGATTTCCTGACAGTCATCTGCAGCATTGCGGTTACCTGCAATTACAATTGGACAGTCATAACTTAAACCGGCCAGCATTTTTGCATTGTACAGAATACATTCCACATTTCCTCCATCCGTTCCTCCTGTAAGGAGAATGATATCCGGATGATAAGTTTCGATTTCTTTCAGATCCCCTTTTGTAAGCTGAAAAGAGTATGTTTTCCATACTTTTGCACCTGCTCCCAGAGAGGCTTCCCTGGATGCCTGCGCCGTCAATTCCGGAACCAGACCGATGGATATCATCTTCAGTCCCCCTGCCGCACTGGAGCAGGCATATTTTTCCTGAAATTCTAGAGGACCTGTAGTTTCTTCCAAAATTTTCACAGCATTGGCAAGACCGTCATTGATATCCGTTTCCACTGTTGTATAGGCTGCGGCAGTTCCCAGGATTTCATAATTATCCACATCTACTGCCGTAACTTTTGTGTTTGTACTTCCAAAATCAACCAAAAGAATTGGTTTCATGCTACCACCGCCCTGTTGTTATTCTTCTGCTGTTTCCGGTTTTCCCAGATCTTCGTACAAAGCTTCAATGGTAGTTTCCGGTGCGGTTCCCGGTCCGAATACACGGTCGAATCCCATTTCTTTGAAACGTTTTTCT
This sequence comes from Blautia sp., assembly GCA_051880075.1. Taxonomy (GTDB): domain Bacteria; phylum Bacillota; class Clostridia; order Lachnospirales; family Lachnospiraceae; genus Blautia. The sequence continues at coordinate 94,286 of JBJENG010000082.1, forward strand.
ACCTCATCAAACGGCTGTTTTCCAACTACGATGTTTCCGCCTACATATAACAGAATATCTTTTAATCCTGCTTCGTCACATTTTGCTCTTAAACCACGGCAGTCCAGTTCTCCGTGTCCATAAAGAGAAGAAACCATAATGCCGTCTGCATTTGTCTCAATAGCAGCTGCAATATATTCTTCCTGGGAAACCATAACTCCAAGATTGATTACTTCAAAACCTGCATCTTCAAAGGCGTGCTGCAAAATGCTGATTCCTACTGCATGTACATCAGCTCCGATTACGCCAATGACTAACTTTTTCTTATTCATTGTAAAACCGCTCCCTTCGGTTATATAGTATTTTTAATAGTATCCAGAAGTGTTCCGTCCCTGTACAATACATTTGCTACGACACGATCGCCCCGTTTGATCTCTTTTGGAACACCTGTAATTGCTTCTGCGATTGCTTTTAGTTCGCTGATATCTTTAACCGGAAGTCCGGCTTTTACTAATTTTTCTTTTAATTCTGCTCTCTTTGGATTGACTGCAATCCCTCTCTGGGTTACAATAACGTCTATGGTATCACCGGGAGTGGATTTGCACAGTACATGGTCTACGATCAGAGGAAGTCTTGCACGGATCAGCGGTGCCACGACTATGGCCAGTTTGGCTCCTGCTGCTGTATCACAGTGTCCTCCGGACCCTCCCATAATGTATCCGTTGGAATCTGTATGTACATTTACATTAAAATCGGTATCTACCTGGGTGGCTCCCAGGATTACCACATCAAGGCTGTCCACTGCTGCACTCTTTGCAGCCGGCGAAGCATAACGCATCGCTGAAATTTCCTGATGCTTCGGATTTTCACGTATGGATTCAATGGCTTTCAAATCAAAACACTGAACATCCAGAATGGTATCGAAATATCCTTTGTTTGCCATATCCACCAGATATCCGGTGATGCCTCCCATACAGAAGCTTCCTTTGATATGGTCTTTTTCCATCATTTCTTCCACATATTTGGCAACTGCCAGTGAAGCACCCCCTGCTCCTGTCTGGAAAGAAAATCCGTCTTTCAGATATCCGGAATGTTTTACCACTTTCGCTGCAAGGGCAGCAATGCGCAATCCCACAGGATCACGGGTAATTTTCGTAGTACCGGAAACAATTCTTGTAGAATCCCCGATCTGCTCCACTTCCACCACATAATCGATGTATCCCTCTGCAATGGAAGTATCTTTTAATGGATAGGGTACCAGATGATCGGTCAAGACAACGGTTTTCTTTGCATGCATGGCATCGGAAAACGCATAGCCCAGAGAACCGCAGGCAGAAGGTCCGTATTTACCACTGCAGTTTCCCATGTTATCGGCACAAGGTGCTGCGATAAAAGCAATGTCTACTTTTGAAGAACCATTCTGCATATCTCCGGCTCTGCCTCCGTGGCTGCGAAAGATCACCGGTTTCTCCATGATTCCCTCTGAAATGGCCTTTCCTACTTTTCCTCCCATGTAATTACATTCCAATCCTGTAACTACTCCGTTTTTAATGTGTTCAATAATGGGTTCATGAACATCAAAAACAGAACTTGCATTAACCGTCAGGTCTTTGACTCCCATGGCTGCCGCTTCTGCCAAAACCATATTCAATACATAATCACCGTTTCTCATGTGATGATGAAAAGATATGGTCATACCATCTTTTAATCCGGTTTTTTCAATGGCTTCCCTTACGGAAGCAAGTAATTTACTCATAGGACTCACCTCCGTAAATGGCTTTTTCCATCTCCAACACCTGAGAAGCACGCTTCACGATTGGCGCATCAATCATCTTTCCTCTAAGGGAAATTACACCTTTACCCTGACGTTTTCCCTCTTCAATGGCATCCATTACATCATGGGCATAAGCAATTTCTTCTTCTGTAGGAGAAAATACTTCATTCACAATGTCCACATGCCGTGGAGAAATAACAGCTTTTCCTGCGAATCCCAGGCTCTTTGCAAATTCTGTGTCCTTTCGCAGTCCTTCCATATCCTCCACATCTGTAAACGGTGTATCGTAAGCTTCAATTCCGCATGCCCGTGCCGCACATACCAGACGGGTTCTTGCATAGAAAATTTCCTTGCCCTCCTTTGTTCGTTTACAATGCATATCTGCTGTAAAATCTTCTCCTCCAAGGAAAATTCCTATTACTCTTTTATCTGCGGAAGCAATTTCAAAGGATTTTTCCACACCAAGGGCCGTTTCGATCAGCGGAAGAATTTTCACCGTTCCCTCTTCGATTCCGGCTTCTTTTTCCACCTGAGCCATATATGCGGATACTTCCTGTATCATAGCTGCTCCGTTTACCTTTGTAGGCATGATCACATCCGGTTTCAACGGAATGACTGCCTTCAGATCTTCTTTCCAGAATGCCGTATCCGTAGGATTGATACGTACCACGGTTTCACATCCCTCTGTAGACTGATATCTGAGTGCATTTCTTACAAGAATTCTGGCAGCATCCTTTTCATCGGGAGAAACTGCATCCTCCAGATCAAAAATAATGGTGTCTGCACCTAAGGTATCACCGTTCACCAACATATTCGGTGTATTTCCCGGTAAAAATAACATGGTTCGTCTCATGATTCCTGAACTCCCCCTCTTTTCAGCGCAGTCTCTACACGGGCCCGAATCACACAGTCAAGTGCACCTTTATCTTTAATAAATATTTTTCCTGAAGAAACTTCAAATTCCTTCAATGTTTCAAGCACGGCAGCCCGGATTGCATCCATATGCTGATTTGCCACAACGGAATCAATTTCCAGGGTCAGATCGTTATCATCCGGCTCGATCTGGACAAATAAATCACTGGATTCCAGGGTTCCTGCTACTGCATTTTTTAAAATTTTCACAGGTCTTCTCCTTTTTATTTTCCTGATTTTTATGAAACGACACTTTTGGAAACGCCGGCCTGGGCAAGGATTTTTTGCTCATATTCGATTGCTTTCTTCTCAAGTACCGCTACTTCTTTTGCTGTCTCCTCTACAAAAGCCTGGTCCTTGATTGACTCCAGGTTGATTTTAACATTAAACAGAGCTCCAAGAACTGCTGTTCTTGCCATCATAGTAGCAACCAGAGCATCTGTTACCGCTGTTTTATTTCCTTTTACCACCATTGTTTCTGCATAAGGCATTACCTCATATGCACGTTTTGCTACGGATAATGGTACTGCAACCGCAGCCTTCAGACCGTTCTGCATTGCTTCCTGACGTGCTGCTTTTTCTTCCTCTGTTTCTTTCGGAAGGGTCAATGCCTGCATATACAGGTCAAAGGATTCGCTGTCTCTTTTGATGTCGTCCAGAAGATGTTCACAGATTTCATGCATAGGAGCAACTGCTTCTTTCATTTCTTCTTCTACATCTGCATATTTCTTCTTGCCAATCGTGAGCCCTGCAACCATCTCAGTAAGAGCAGCTGCCAGTGCACCAGCAAGGGCGGAAATACTTCCGCCCCCTGGTACTGGTTCATTAGAGGCTGTCTGCATGGCAAATTCTTCAACTGTCATTTTTTTCATGGCATATTACCTCTTTTCATTTTCTATAAACGTGTTTCCAGAACCTGTTTTGAATCAAATCCTTCAAAGCCCAGATAGTATTCTGCACAGTCTACAATTGCCTGAAGAGGAATCAGACCAACTACTTCGCTTCCCAGAACATTGACACCATAGCGTCTTGCTTCCATACGAACTGTTTCAAATACGGTATATACGGATGTTTTTGTATAATCTGTAAGATTCATGGATACCTGTGCGATATTTCTGTCTTCCAGCATAACGCCCATTGCTTTACAGTAACGGAAACCGCCTTTGATGTGACGGATCTTATCTGCAATTTTCTGTGCAATTTCTACGTTCGGTGTATCCAGGTTAATGTTGTAAGCGATCAGCGGCATTCTTGCTCCGATTGCTGTTACACCACCAGTTGGATGAATGGTTTCCGGACCGAAATCTGGTCTCCATTTTTCCTGATCTTTCATTTTTTCAGCCATTCCTTCAAACTGACCCTGACGAACTTTTGCAAGGTTTTCTCTATGAGGAGCTGTTGCTGATTTTTCATACAGGAAGAATGGCTGTCCAAATTTTTCAGATGCTTCTTTTGCAACTGCTTTTGCAACTGCGTCTGCATCTTCTACTGTCACGCCACGGATCGGAATAAATGGAACGACGTCAACGCAACCCATTCTTGGATGCTGTCCCTGATGTTTTGTCATATCAATTAATTCTACTGCTTTACCGATTGCTGCAACCATTGCATCTTTCAATGGTTCCGGTTCACCGATTACAGTTACAACGCTTCTGTTATGGTCTTCATCAGAAGTATAGTCCAGAAGTTTTACACCTTCTACATTGCGGAAACAATCTACGATTTTTTCGATTTTTTCTTTGTCTCTTCCTTCGCTGAAATTTGGTACGCATTCAATGATTTTTTCCATTGTCCTTTACTCCTTTGATGTATATTGATTATTTTGTTTCTTTCCACTCTTTGTGGTATACGGTTTCTCCAGCTTTGATTACGGTTTCTACAAGATTAATTCCTGTATGATACGGCATAAAGTGGATAGACGGAAATTTCAGGAAAATAATATCTGCTTCTTTTCCCGGCTCCAGACTTCCTACCTTATCCGCTCTGTCAACAGCAGCGGCACCATTAATGGTAAGTGCTGTGATGACTTCTTCAATAGACATATTCATATAAATACATCCAAGTGCAACCATAAGCGGTATGGAATTAGAGAAACAGCTTCCAGGATTCAGATCGGAAGCGAGTGCAACTGCACATCCTTCATCGATCATTTTTCTTGCAGGTGCATATTCTTCTTTCAGACCAAATGCGGTCAGAGGAAGAATGGTACTGATTACGCCTGCATCCCGCATCTGACGGATTCCTTCGTCGGATGCTTTCAACAGATGGTCTGCTGATACAGCACCTGTTCTGGCTGCCAGTTCGGAACCTCCTAACTGGTAAATCTCATCTGCATGGATTTTCAGTTTAAATCCCATTTCTTTTGCTTTTTTCATATAATATTCGGAATCTTCTACAGTAAATACGTTTTTCTCTGTGAAGATATCCGCAAATTCTGCCAGATTTTCTTCTTTTACTTTTGGCATTACATGATTGAGCTGTTCATCCAGAAATTCTCTTTCTTTTCCCTTCCATTCCGGAAGTACACTGTGAGGTCCAAGGAATGTGGATACAATATCAATTGGATGTTTCTCATTCAGATTTTTCATGGCACGAAGCATTTTCAGCTCTGTGTCACAATCCATTCCGTATCCGCTCTTTCCCTCAACAGTTGTTACGCCAAATTCCAGCATCCGGTTCAGACGTTCTTCCCCTGCTTCTTCCAGTTCTTCCTGAGATGCTTCTCTTGTAGGAATCACGGTGGCGTTGATTCCGCCACCACGTTCCATAATGGACATATAACTGTCCCCTTTCAGTCTCCAGGAAAATTCGTCTGCACGGTATCCGCCGAAAATAAAATGTGTATGAGAATCCACAAAGCCCGGCATGACTGTCTTGCCTGTGGCATCAATCACTTCATATTCGCTGTCTACCTGTTTGTCAAGTTCCTCAGTTGTTCCTACTGCAACAATTTTATTGTCATGAATGATTACTGCTCCGTCTTTGATCAGTCCGATATCTGACATCTCTTTTCCGTGTTTCGGTGCAGTTCCTTTGCAGGTAACCAATTCAGAAGCATGACGTATATAACGTTTTTTCATGTTCTACTGTCTCCTATCCGTGATGTGTATGATGTTTTTGCAATTATTTTACATCTTTGCATACACGGTCGATCAGTTCATCACTTGCAAGGTATGGCATGGTGATGTAATCCT
>JBJENG010000083.1:0-31520 GCA_051880075.1 Blautia sp.
TTAATCCATTTTCAAAATCATTCCCAGAATTCTTTTTGCACAGGTCTCAATTTCTTCTCTTGAAATGTAGCCCTGATCCAGTGCTTCTTTCACACGTTCCGGATATCCGTTTGCCATCTTAATATCATTTCCGGCTTTTGTCTCTCTATAATGTTCTCCATGAGTCCACCAGTCTGTTGTGACCATACCTTTGAATCCCCATTCTTCTCTGAGAATTCCGGTGAGAATATCTTTATTTTCGGAAGCCTGTACACCGTTGATCAAATTATAAGAGGACATAATCGTATAAGGATCCGCCTCTTTTACGATAATCTCAAAGGCTTTCAGATAAATTTCTCTGAGTGCTCTTTCTGATACTCTGGAGTCGCTGTCCTTACGGTTGGTCTCTTTATTGTTGCAGGCAAAATGTTTCACACTTGCTCCGATATGCCGGGATTGAATTCCCCGTACCAGGGCAGCTCCTGATTTTCCTGCCACAAGAGGATCCTCGGAATAATATTCAAAGTTTCTTCCGCACAGAGGACTTCTGTGTATGTTAACTGCCGGAGTCAACCATACACCAATATTATTTTCTTTTACTTCCGCTGCTCCTGCTGCACCGATTTTTTCAATCAGTTCCGTATCCCAGGTACATGCCAGCAGAGTCGCACAGGGCCATGCTGTGGTATTTACACCACATTCCGGTTTAATTCTCAGACCTGCTGGTCCGTCTGCTGTCATCACATTGGGCACTCCGTATTCCGGAAGATTTCCCATACCGAATGTATTGGCTGCTCCTGTATTTGGCTGTCCGCCCAGAAGATGAATCAAATCCTCATCACTGAGTTTTGCCACAAATTCATCCAGAGTAAGTTTTCCCTCTGCCACCTGAATCAGTTTTACTTTTCCGTCCTTTTCCATTTCAGCGAAAGAGGTTCTGCCCTGTGCACGCACGCAAGGAATGATTCCTTCCAGTGTTTTCTTATCCTGCCGTTTTAATCCTTCTTCTTCCTCGTATTCACCAGTTGGAAGTTCCTCATATGTACCGTCAGCCAACAATCTTTTCGCCAGTTTCTTTGGTGCTGCTTTTGTACAGCACTGTTCTGTCACAAGCACCTCAGGTACTACATATGTAAATTCTGTTTTTTCTGCATCCCGTACGTTATTCCCTACATAGAATACATATTCTCCCGGTTCCAGCACATAAGCAGATCCACATACTTTTCCAAGGTCATCGTAGGATGCCATGTCCGACACAGCAAAGGACAGTTTCATAATCTGGATTTCTCCCGGAAGAAGCAATCGTGTCTTTCCATAAGCCCCCAGTACTTTTGCAGGTTTTCCAAGTTTTCCCTGAGGCGCTCCATAGTATACCTGTACTACTTCTTTTCCGGCTTTGTTTCCTGTATTGGTTACCTGTACCAGAATCTGAATCTTTCCATCTTTTTCAACAATTCCATTCTCCGGCTCCAGCACGTGAATCCGAAAATCCGTATAAGAAAGACCATAACCAAAAGGATAATTCACCTTTTCCGCTGCCCCCGGCAGAGTTTCGAAATAACGGTATCCCACGTAAATATCCTCTGTATAATCTACGTAATAAACCGATTCATGGAAATTTTCTGTGGAAGGATAATCTTCCAGAGATGCAGCAAACGTATCCACCAGCTTGCCGGAAGGATTCACATCTCCGCACAGTACATCTGCTGCAGCCAGGCCTCCTTCTATACCGCCCTGCCATGCCATAAGAACAGAAGAAACCCTGCTGTCATTTTTGAACCAGCTGGTATCCACCATACCACCTACATTCATGACTACAATTACGTTGGAGAAGCCTTCTTTTACTTTTTTTACCAGTGCCGCCTCTCCATTGGTAAGATAAAAGTCTCCGTTTTCAAAAATCTGATTGCTCAGTTCCATCTGTTTTTTTTCGTCATCAAAAAGTTCATACCCCTCCTCATGAATCTGACATTTTCTGTCCCAGCCTTCTCCCGAGAACCGGCATATGGTCACAATCGCCGTATCTGCACAGGCTTTTGCCTTTTCAAATAAATCCTCCGGCAGTTCCGGTTCTCTTGTCATACCGGGAACGGCTCCATTTTCATACTGTTCTTTGATATTTTTCTCGTAAAATTCCGGAAGCTCGTGGAACAGAGACAACTTTCCTTCCTGTTCTTTGATTTTCATCCCCTCATACAGATTTCTGATATATGCTACGGTAACGTCTCCGCTTCCTCCGCCGCCTTTCACATAATCTACGGTACCCTTTCCAAAAAGAGCTACACGAGCACCTGCCTGCAGAGGAAGTCTGTTTTCTTCATTTTTCAGCAGAACCATCCCTTCTCCTGCTGCTTTTCTGGATAATTCAATATGCTCTTTGCATCCAGTCACATATTTCCCTTCTGCTCCGGCCGGCAATACAGGCTGAAACAAAATTCTCTGCCATTTTCCCATAATTGAAATACCTCCCATATTTCTAACGTGTTTTCCTATTATTTTACCACGGGAAAACACCCCTCTCAACCCTGTTCTTTCACAGAACTTGCCTTTTTTCTTTCTTTTGGTTATAGTAAAAGAAAAAGATTTGGAGGCCCAATATTAACATGAAAACAGCAGAAAATCTGAAAACGTTTCTTCACTCCATACACAGAAAAAGTTACCCTGCATACAAAGAACTGCGAGGCAGATATACTTTTGATGATTATATATTATCTATTGATCACGTACAGGGAGACCCTTTTGCCTCCCCGTCCCATGTAAGTGTGGAAATCCCCCTGAAAATTGCAGGCTTCCCCTCTGCTTATCATAATTCCCGCTACACACGGGTTGCCCTTCAGGACTATCTGAACCGCCAGTTTGAACAACAGGTACTCCACTACAGTTTCCGGGCAAAAGGTTCCGGAAAAAGCGGCCTGATTTCTGTAAGCCACTGCGGCCAGGAGATCCTGGAACGCACTGCCTGCCAGATTAATGATTCCTACGTAACAGCCAGGTTTACTGTAGGATTTCCAGCAAACGGCAGAACGATCAACGCACCGGAACTTGAAAAAATCCTCTTTGATTTTCTCCCGGTCTGTGTTAAAAAATCCTTTTATTACAGAAACCTGAACAAAAAAGAAGTGGAACAGACTATTTTTCTTGCAGAAGATCAGGCTTTTCTCCGAAAAGAACTAACTCGCCGCCATCTGGCAGCCTTTGTGGCAGACGGATCCATTCTCCCCCGGCAAAGCGGAGTCTCCCAGAAGCCTATGAAAGACAGCATTCCTTTTTTCTCACCGGATTCTCTTGCCGTAGAATTTCATCTCCCTCATAAAGGAACTCTTCGCGGAATGGGCATACCGGAAGGGATCACTCTGATTGCAGGAGGCGGTTATCACGGCAAATCCACCCTGCTCCATGCCTTGGAAACCGGTGTTTACAACCATATTGCCGGAGATGGACGGGAATACGTCATTGCAGATAATACAGGCATTAAGCTTCGAGCAGAAGACGGCCGCTTCATAAAAGATGTGGATATTTCCCTCTTCATCAATGACCTTCCAAATAAAAAAGACACCCGTCGCTTCTCCACATCCGATGCCAGCGGAAGCACCTCTCAGGCTGCTGCCATTGCAGAAAGTCTGGAAGCAGGAACCAGGCTTTTCTTTATCGACGAAGATACTTCCGCCACTAATTTTATGGTGCGGGACACTTTCATGCAGCAGGTAATCAGCCGCAGTAAGGAACCCATTACTCCATTTATTGAAAGAGCCCGTGATCTGTATCACAAAGCCGGAATCTCAACCATACTGGTGGCAGGAAGCAGCGGCGCTTTCTTCCACATCGCAGATACAATTATTCAAATGGACTGTTACAAACCGGTGGATATCACAGCCACCACTAAAGAGCTCTGCAAAGAACATCTTCTGCCTCCTGCTAATACGCCCGCCTTCCGTTTTCCAGAAAGTCATCGGATTATGAGTACTCCTGATTTTCACGAAAAAAATCACAGGTCCTCCCGTTCCTCTCAGGAAAACCGCGGATTAAAAACCAAAACCCATGACCGTTATACCTTTTCAATCGGCAAGGAAACCGTAGATCTGCGTTATGTGGAACAACTTATAGATTATGAACAGACCGCTGCGCTTGCCTCTATACTTCGATATGCCTGCGAAAACCTGATAGACGGTAAGCGCACCTTACATCAGATCGGCGAATATCTGACCCATTTACTGGAAACAAAAGGTCTTTCTGCCATCTGCAGTTCCTCCTACATTCCCTGTGGCCTCGCCATTCCCAGAAAGCAGGAAATCTATGCCTGTCTGAACCGTTTCAGACAGAGTCTTTCTTAAGAGAATCCTTACACTTTTTTTCATATTCTTCGGTTGCCGGATCCCGGAATTCATGGATCCGGTACCATTCTTTTGTGCTGTCTTCCCGTTCTACTTCCGACTGATTCTGAGAAAGAAATTTGACAAGCTCATAACAGTCAATCCAGATTTCATGATTCCCCTCTCTTTGTGACTCATGAAAGATAAGCTGCACTCCAAAATGCAAATGAACCGTATCAATATTATTGGTATTTTCTTTTGTGCTGTATCCCGTATGTCCCATATATCCAATCACATCTCCGGCCTGCACAATACTTCCCTCTTTTAAGTTTTTACTGTAAGGAAAATTTTGTCTCAGATGCGCATAGTAATAATATCTTTTCCCGTCAAAGCTGTTGATTCCAATTCTCCAGCCACCATACTGATTCCATCCTATAGCACTGACATAACCAGACTCCACTGCAACAACAGGTGTTCCGATTTGTCCAAGCAAATCGTGTCCCAGATGTTTTCTCCGGTATCCATAGGATCTGGAAGCTCCGAAATCGTCGTAATGACTGTAGGGAAACCCTTTGGCTATTGGACTATATCCTTTCAATCCGTATTTCTTTTCCCAGCCTTTTTCTGTTTTGATTTCATAGGTTCCGACCAGCCCATCCAGCACTCCTCCATAGGCTTCCCTGTAATAATCAAAATATTTCATTTCTGCTGACAGTTGTTCCACTGTAGTCTCTCCGGACTGCAGCTTTCCTGCAATAGCATCCAGATCCGTTTCTTTATATTTACTGAAATCTCCTCCGTATTTTGCCCCCAGATATGCAAGAAGTTCCACCCAGTTCAAATGGGTGGAACTTCCATATGTATCAATATCGCAGGATAATGCTTTGTTCAGTGCAGCACTGGTTACATGAAATTCTACCCACTTGATATACTTTTCATCCTCTTGCGTCACTGTACTGACTTCCCTGCAGCTGCCTGCATTTTTTCTCTCTTCCCACGAAAACAGTCCTGCTGTAAGAAATAAAATTCCCGCTGCGGTCAGACATAACCATCCTGTTACTTTTTTCATATACTGCCTTTCTGTCTTCTCTACAGATTCTGTATCAATGTATGAAAAAATCCATCTGATTATGCTCCTCTGTTCCCATGAGTTTTACATGAATGATCTCCAGTATCCTACTTTTCTTTCATTTATTTCTTTAATCACTTCCGGTTCCACTTTAAAATTGCGCTCAATGTCCATCAGACCATTAATCTCCTGCTGAACATCGGAAACCTGTGTATAGCAAAAACCACATACATAAGGCAATTCCTTCACCGCTGTAGTGATTTCATCAAATCTGTGAATGAAATCTTCCTTTGTGTTTACCTTATTTCCGTAACCCCATCCGGAATCGTCGTTGTTGAATGCAATTCCACCGAATTCACTGATTATCACCGGCTGACCCTTATATTCGAATCCATTTGCCATGGCTGATTTGTGATTGCTGTGATATACTTCAGTGGTCATAATCTGATCTTTGTATTCGATATAACGTCTTTTCAGGATCTCACCTGCTTCTTCATAATCATGAAGAGTAATAATATCAGATACCGTATGCTCCCATCCATCATTTACAATTACCGGACGATATCTGTCCATACTCTTGGTCAGATGATAGATTGCTTCTGTAAAATGCTGCTGGTCACGTCTTACTTCCACTGCATTGATTCCCCAGGATTCATTGAACGGTGTCCAGGTAATGATACAAGGATGATTATAATTCTGTTTTACAATTTCCATCCACTCTCTGGTAAATTCTTCCACTGCATAATCGGTATACTGATAAGCTGCAGCAACTTCACTCCATACCAGCATTCCCTTCACATCACACCAGTACAGGAATCTTTCATCTTCTGTCTTCTGATGTTTTCTCAGCCCATTATATCCCAGTGCATGAATCTTATCGATATCTTCGATCAGCGCCTCTTCGCTGGGCGGTGTCAGATGTGAATCTTTCCAGTATCCCTGATCCAGAATCAATCTCTGATAAAGAGGACGACCATTCAGGAGAATGTTCGGACCGTCAATGCGTATTTCTCTCATAGCAAAATAGGAACCTGCTTTATCCACGATTTCTCCGTCTTTAATCAGTTCAAATTCAATATCATACAGATCCGGTTCTTCCGGCGACCAGGTACGAACACCCCATTCCAGTCTGTGATTATTTCTCAAAAATACATCTGCCTGTGTTTCAATATGACTTGCTGTCACTGCTGTCACAATTCTGTTTACCAGAACTCCCTCAAAGCTGATTGTTGCAGCTACTGCCAGATTTGCTCCGAACATTTCTTCAGGTGCATTCACTTCATACTCCAATTCAAGACAATGCTGCGCTAAAACAGGTGTCATTTTTACAGATTCCAGGCTGATTTTCGGAACATACTCGGACCATACGGTTTTCCAGATACCGGTAGTCTGTACATACCAGCATCCGAAGTTTTCATCGATCCAACGCTGTTTTCCTCTTGGCTGCTGCATATCAAAGGAATCTTCCGCCTTTACTACCAGTTCATTTTCTCCGTCTTTCACAAGATCTGTGATATCAAAAGAAAATCTGGAATATCCGCCTCTGTGACTGCCTGCCAGTTCTCCATTCACCCATACTTTTGCAATGAAATCACAGCCTTCAAAATGCAGCACATAATTCTCTTTTTTCAGACGTTCCCCATCTACCTGGATTTTTCTTCTGTACCAGATATGATCATGGCGTGTCTCATCCTGAATTCCACTGAGTTTTGTTTCATAAGTAAAAGGCACCTGAATTTCTTGGTCACCGCCAAAATTTACATACCATTTTTCTTTTTCTCCCACATGGTCGTCATCAAAGCCGAAATCCCATGTTCCATTGAGATTTTCCCAGTTTTCTCTCACAAACTGCGGTCTTGGATAGTCCTTCTTATAACATTTCATTTTCGCCTTAACCCTCCATAGCATTTCTTTTTTCTTTTATTCTTAGCCGATCCAGATATGCGATCAGCAATAAGACAATAGTAAAAAATATGTAAGCATACGCCTCCGAATGGAAGCTAAAATTAGAACCATCCAGAGCAAAAATAAAAATATTACTCATAAGCAAATAATATAATGAATTTTTTCCAACCTGTTCCAGATAGAGAATACTCAATTCTGTAATTTTATTCTTTGTCCAGTTCTGTTCCAACCACCTTGCCAAAAGGAAATAAACATAAACAAAAATACATCCGCCACCGATAAATGACAGGGAAGGTGGAAATCGTTCCGGGAGCCTTCCTTCAATCACGAACTTCCCAATACACGGAACTCCTGCCAATATACACCCCGTAAAGATTAAAGGACTCCACATAGTCTGTCGTTTACTCATCCAGACTCCCATCGCAAAATACCCCCAGTATTGTACGACAGGAAATGTTACAAACTCTCTGGAACCAACCAACAATGCCAACCATGAATTGTGCACATGTTCATAAGGAAAGAAACAGAATCCTGCGCTAACCAGAATACATATTATCAAGATCCATCCATTCATTCTCTTCATCACAGGATAAACTAAAATTCCAATCAACAGAATCGCAGCAAAAGAAGCCAGAAATTCTGACCAACCCGGATATTTTTTCAGAAGCAGAACCTCCATAACAAAATCCCATCGAAAAATTTTCTGTTCCACAAATACTACATACGATAATCCAGATATATAAAATGCCAGCAAAATGCGAATCGCATTTTGCCCCATCTTCCAGGCACTCTTTTTCCACTCATTCTGATAATATGCCAAATGGCTTACATATCCAAAACAAAATACAAATCCCGAAAACGTTGTTACATTAATGACATTTACAAGGATTTTCTGCAAACCACTGTCTTCTACCCCAAAAAATTGAATACAATGACACAAAATCATAGTAACGGTAAGAATCCCTTTGCAAATATCGATTTCCTGTTTTCTTCTCCTCATGCATATATCATCCCTTAACCGCTCCGGAAGTAATTCCCTCTACAATCTGTTTTTCAAACAGAATATATATAAAGATGATTGGCAGGGACGCTACCATACTTGCCGTCAGAGGTCTTACATAATCCACCGTATAAGTTCCTGCAAAAGTAGGAATACCAACTGGTAATGTAAATAGCTCATTACTCATTGCACACAGTAACGGCCAGAGATAGTTATTCCAGCTTCCTACGAATACAAAAATACAAACGGTAGCCACGATTGGTTTCGAGAGTGGAAGTACAATCTTAAAGAATGTAGTGAGTTCTCCGCCTCCGTCAATCTTCACTGCCTCAAGTAACTCATTCGGTAATCCTTTAAAGAATGTAACCATAATAATCATGTTCATAGAACCGGCAATAGACGGCAGAATCATTCCCGCATAGGTATCAATCAAATTCATATTGTTAACCGTAATAAACAAAGGAACGATTGTTGCTTCTCCAGGAACCATAAGTCCTAACAGGAAATAAGTAAAAAACCACCTGCTCCCTTTAAATTCCAGCTTAGCAATGGCATAAGCTGCCATGGCAGAGAAAATAACCGTTAAAACCGTCACAATAACTGCAATCATCAAACTGTTCCATAACCAGGTCGGCACTGATGAATTCATAATAATTGCAGGATAATTTTCCAGTGTATATGGTGGTGTAAACCAGTCAATCACAGAGCCAATCTGTTTTCCTTCATGCTGCAAAGACACTGCCAAAGCCCATACAATCGGTCCAATAAATATGATGGCAAAAAAGATAGAAATAATATTAAGCGCCCAATATCCTGGTTTTTTCTTTTTAGACATTTAATCTTCCCCCTTTCTCTGCAGAACCTGCTGCGCCAAGGACAGAACAAGCAGAATCGCAAACAGTACATATGACATAGCAGCCGCATAGCCCATGTTATTTTTCTCAAATGCATTTTCATAAATATACTGAATAAGAGGTCTTGTACTGTTGGCTGGACCACCGTCTGTAATCATATAAATCTGACCAAATACTTTGAAACAGCCAATCATCTGCAGAAGCAGAACCAACCAGGTTGTAGGTTTCAAAAGAGGAAGCACAATATGAAACAGCTGCTGCGTACTGGTAGCTCCATCTATGGAAGCCGCTTCATAAATATCCTTTGAGATATCCTGAAGTGCCGAAAGATAAAGAAGCATACTGAATCCTATCGTCCACCATACAGTCATCAAAGACACTGTAAACCATACAAGTTTCGGATCCTGAAGCCATTGCAGCTCTTCTGAAGGCGCCAGAATTCCCAGTGAATGAAGCACTCCATTTATAAGTCCAGTATATGGTGTAAACGTATATTTTGCAATAAATGATGCTACAGATACAGACAAAACACTCGGCAGGTAATAAATAATTCGAAGGCTCTTTTTCATCTTTGTTGCACGATTTGCAAGCAATGCAAGAGTCATTGAAGTAATTACCAGCAACGGCGTAGTTATCAGGGTAAAAAATGCAGTATTCTTCAGTGCACCCCAGAAATTCTTATCACCGATAAATTTTGTATAATTGTCAAATCCAACATATTTAATTTTTCCCATAAGTCCCCATTTATGAAGACTGACATAAAATCCCTGAATGACCGGCCAGATGGTAAATACTGTATAAAGGATAAAAAAAGGAAGAATAAAGGCCATTGCCACCAGGAAAGTTTTTCTTTTTCTTGCTTTACTCATATTTTTCTCTCTTTCCTAAACACTCCTCAGTTCATTTTTCGTGTTACAACATAAAACAAGGGGAAGCCTCCAGCTTCCCCTCAGCAAGTCAAATGCCCAACTGATAATTATTCCAGATTAGACTCCAGCTCTCCGTAAAGAGAATCAATGGCTGCTGTTGCATCAGCTGTACCGGACCATAAAGTGTTCAGACTTTCAATCATTCCGGATTTCATAGCATAGAAATGCGGATTCTTGGATGGCAGCACTGCTGTTTCAAGTGCTGATTTATAGCTGCTTCTGTAAGGCATATCTTTGTATTCCTGGCTTTCCAGAACTTCTTTATTAGATGGAATCTGTCCGGAACCAGCCCATGTAGCGCCACCATCTTTAGAAGCACTTACCATAAATTCCACTGCCGCTTTTGTTTCTTCTTCTGTTCTATCTTTACTTACAGGAAGAATGAAGGTATGGGAATCTGCCCAACAGGAATCATTATCGAATAATTTCGGCCATGACTGGGCACCAAAGTTCAGACCGTCTGTTTTCTCCAGAGCACCGGTACCCCAGGTTCCGCCCATATAAAATGCCGCTTTTCCACTCTGGAAGAATTTCTGATGATCATCGATACCCGGTGCAATATATCCATTATCATAAAGGGATTTAACAAACTCAGCAGCTTCTACAGCGATATCTTTATCTAAAGTAACTTCTGTACCCTCATCATTTACAAGTGGTGTACCACCCATCTGGAAATAAGTTGCCCACCATACACGATATGGATCATCGCCATTGTTTGTCAGAGAAACTACAGATTCTCCATCTCCCATTACTTCTTTACACTTGTCAAGCATTGCAAAAAATTCATCTTTGCTGTTAATATCAAGCTGACCATCTGCATTTAAAGCTATACCTGCTTTTTCCAGAATGTCTTTGTTATAATAAAGGATTTCCGCATGTGTATCCAGAGGGATTGCATAAACATCACCATCAAAAGTTACAGAATCAATAGAATTATCTGCATACATAGTTGATAAATCCACACCAAGATCTTCTAAATAAGGAGTAATCGGTTCTACTACTCCCTGATCCACCAGTTCCGGAAGTTTGGAAGCATGAGAAATACCGATATCCGGACCTTTTCCTGCTGCTACAGCTGTCTGCAATTTCGTATAATAATCAGCCCATACCAACATAATAGACTGTACTTCTTTTGTAGGTCCGCCTGCATTATAATCGGAAATCATCTGCTCCATGAATTCCCCATCACCACCGGCGAACAGAGACCATAATACCAGTTTATTCTCATCTACTTTTACAGCTTCCGGATTGTTGACAGTTCCATCTTCGTTGACATCTGCTTCTCCCTCTACTGCTTCACCCGCATCAGCGTCTGTACTTGTTTCTTCTTTTGTTGCTTCTCCCGTTGTTTCCTTTTCTGTTCCACCACAACCAGCTAACATGGTCACTGCCATTGTTGCTGTTAAAAACATTGCCACAACTTTACGTTTCATAATATACCTCCCTTTAATTTTTGCTTTTTTGTTTTCTTTTAAGCTATTCGGCCGTCTTAGCTTTTAAACAGTATTACTGTCATTTTTCTCTGTCCCAATGCACGCCTTTTATCTTTTGCACAGTATTCCTGTTTCTTTTAACGATATAATACCATATTTTACACATTTGTCAATAGCTTTTATTCGTTTTTATCGTTATTTTAATATATTTTTTCTTTATAACAACAGTATTACTGTTATATTCTTATCTTACATTTTCATTCAAACAGTATTTCTGTTTCATATTGTCATTTTTCACAATTTATCATCTACTATTTTATTACTTTTGTTTTTATATTTTTCACAATATAAAAGCAGCCCTCTTTAATTTTTTCAAAGAAAGCTGCTCCATATAATCAATATTCAATTGTCATTATGATATCCTGATTATAATCCCCAAAATTCTTTCCGTATAAATTAAATCCTCCCACATAATGAGCATCCGGTCTGTTCCCAATCCGTACAACTATAAAAGGCTGCTCTTCCAGATGCAGCGCTTTGATTGTCACATCAGAAGCTTTTTCTCCATTAATAAATCCCCCCTCACCTGTAACCATCCATTCCATAAGCAATCCGTACTGGGAACTGCCATTTGGATAATCAGAAGACATCAATCTACCCCTTCTGGCGCCAAAATCTCCCGGGCATGTCCAGGTTCCGCAATCTTTCCCATTCATCCAGACCGTAATATCTGATTTCCAGTCTTCCCGATATCCCGGGGCTTCCGAACAGATTTCCATAGAAACAGATATTTGTTTTGCGGTTCTTTTCTTTGGAACTCCATTAGCAAATCTGTATTCCACATAACCAGAAGAAGTCCAGAGAAGTCCTGCTTTTACCCTCTGCGGATAATAAAAGACATACTCCATGTCTTCATTTCCAATTAAACCTTCTTTCGTATATAACCCACAGGTAGGCGAAACCTGACAACTGCTGTAACATCCAACCGGCATCTCCACACTGAAAATCCCATTTACATGTTCCTTCTGCATCAAAAAATCAATTGCTACACGGTCCAACCTTCTGGTACATAATTTTGTCAATCCTCTGGTTCCCGGTTGCTCTTCCATCCGAATCAAACCAGCCTGTTCAAGAATTTTCAGATGAAATGCCGTACTGGAGGCAGGCAAATCCATTTTTCTTGCAATTTCTCCGATAATCAAACTCTCCCCATCACACAGCAACTGTAAAATTTCCAGACGAACAGGAGATGAAATCGCCTTTCCAAGATTACATAAATCTCCGATATCTTCCAGATCATAATCTTTTACCTTCGCCATAATCACTTTCTCCTCTGCTGTTTTTACATTTATTGTAGCATGAAAGATTTTATTTTCTCAAGTTGTTTTTTTAGGAAACGTTATTACTGAATCTCATTGTAGATTTCTGACGAAAGCCGTGTTATCTTCTGTCTGGCGTCCGAAGTACTTCCAAGATTTCCAGACAGGACACACAGCACATAAGGATTTTCCCCAGCAAACACAATGGCTGCATCATTTTCCACACAATCCAGCTCCCCTGTCTTATTTGCAGTTTCTACACCATCCGGAACCCCTGCCGGTATCTTTCCTGTCCGTTCCTGCCGCTTCAGCAGACTGAGCATTTCTTCCACATGAGACAGATTTCCCTTATAAACATTTTCCAGAAATTTTCCGCAGTCCCGGGCAGAAGTGTAATTTTCCCTGTCTGTTCCTGTCTCCAGAAGCATCCTGCCCATACTGGTCTCTCCATATCCATTCTGTATACAATAATGATTCACTACATCACGACCTGCTGCCCCGTCTCCCTGTCCAAGCATTTTTGTAAGGCTGTTTGCTGCATCGTTGTCACTGACTGTGATCATGGACTTCAGAAGACTGTCTACGGTCTCTTGTCCATTTGCACTGGTCAAGGTATCATAAGAATCATAGACAGCTCCCATAATATAGAGTTTAATCAAACTTGCTGCAACCATCTGTCCTGTTCCAACAGAAGCTTCCGCCCCGTCAGACAGGCGCTGTACATAGACCTGCCAGCTTTCTCCTGCGTTAACACTATCTCCGATTTCTGACTGAATTACCGCTGCTACTTCCTCCAGTTCTGCCGGATCCGTCTCAGGTGCTTCTGTTTCCTCTGTATTATTTTCCGCTTCCGTTCCCGAATATTCTTCTGCCTTCTGTTCTTCCTCCAGCTTTATTTCTTCATTAACTTTATCCAGTTCTTCCTGCAGTGCAGTCTGTTTTGTTTCCGTTTCTCTGATCTGTTCTGTAAGAGATGCTTTTTCCTTTTCCAGCTGACTCTTTTCCAATTCCTGACTCTTTATACTTTCTTTCAAATAAATATTCCCTGCCAGCAAACACAAAACCATTCCAAGAAAAACTCCTGTTACAATAACCAGTGCCTTATTCTTCTTTCTCTTCATCTTTCCAATCCTTTATTTATTCATTTCCTGCTGCAAAATACTGATCAATGCCATTGGCAATTCCCTGCACCATAAGCACCTGAAAATCCGGATCCTGCATATTTCTGTCATCGCTTTCATTTGACATAAAGCCCATCTCAAGAATGATAACCGGAACTTTGCTCCAGTTGATTCCGGTCATATTGTCAAAGCACTGTACACCGCTGTTTTTGATTCCGCAAGACTCACAATAAGCATTGATCACTGCCTCTCCCAATGCATAACTCTTTTCATGAAGATTAGCAACATAAGGGTTTTCGGAGGAAGGAATCATAGTAAAGGCTCCGTTTACGCTGGTATCATCACTGCCATTTGCATGGATACGCACATAAATATCTGCCCCAAAACTTGCTGCCAGCAGTGCTCTTTCCCGATTACTGATGGCCGTATCATTATCCTGTCTTGTAAGCATCACTTCATAGCCACGCTTTTCCAATTCTTCCTGAAGCTGCTTTGAAATATTCAGATTCAATTCAAATTCCGGCACACCGGTAAATTTTCCCTGGGTTCCTGTAGTGGCTTTTTGTTTCATTTCCTGCGATCCGGGTCCAAGAGGTTCTGTATCGCTCATATCCACATTATAGCCCTGATGTCCCGGATCAATGGCTACTTTTCTTCCATTCCCCGCCTCTGGTTCTTCGGCATCCGTTTCTTCATTGCTTCCTTCATCCAGCTCCTGTGATTCCTGTTCTTCCACAACTTCTTTTTCCTGTTTCATAGCATCTCTCTTTTCTTTTGCATCTGCCAGTTGTTTTTCCAGTTCTTCCCTGCTGTTTTCTTTTTCTGTTGCCTGTTGCTCCAGTTTTTTTGCTTCTTTTCTCAATGCCGCCACCTGGCTTCTGACAGCATTTACCTTTTCAGCCTGAGACACGGTTACCACCAGCAAAACTGCCAGAACAACCGTCAAAATTCCCAACATAACTATATAAATTTTTTTCATTTTCCTTCCTCTCATACGAGGAAAACAGGGATCCAGCAGATGCTGTCCCTGTTTCCTGTAATCAATCCTGTTTTGCTCCACATTTCACACAAAATGCTGCTGCCTTTGGAATCTTGCTTCCGCAATTCACACAGAATTTTGTATCTGGTACTGTGCTCTCTTTTGAAGCGGGAGTGGGATTTTCAATTCTGCTTCCACATCCCACGCAAAACACCATGTTATCCTCAAGCGGTTTTCCACAAACCGGACAAGTTTTTGTATTTTCAATATTCGTAATCGTCTTATTGAGTTCGTCAATCTTATAATAACTGTTACGAATCAATGCTACCAGTTCCTGCAGTTCCGGAATCGGATCGTTATACTGCAGATCATAATAAAGCTTGCCAAGATTCTGATAATATTTATCAATCTTTTTCTGCTCATCTGAAATCTGTGATCTCAATCCAGTAATATCCGCCATCCCTTTCGCTTTATGTACAACAGTTTGTCCGGTTGCAGAAATTTTTTTACTGATATCTCCTAAAAAAGCCATTTCTCCACACCTTTCTCTTTTTTTCATTACTCTTTAATAAAATCTGGTTCCACCGAAAATAGCACTTACATCTTCATCCAGATGAATCAGTTCCTCTTTTCCTCTATAATACTTAAGATCTCCATTGTAGCGTTTTGTGTTATAATCTACAATAATCGCCACATTGTTTTCATCAAATGCTTTGTAGGAATATACGTCATCTGCAATCGTCTTATCTTTTTTACCATCATAAAGTTTCAGAGTCGCACGTTCATTGGAACTGTCATAATCGACTCCATAGAGAATGGAATCATCTAAAAATTTAACAGAACCTGGAAATACATCAGAATCGATTTCTTTCTCATTGCAGTACAATTCGCCTGCATCATCATGACGATCCATGATATAATAAACGTTACCGTCCTTGACTCCCTCAACTCGATCCACATCTTCTGCTACTACATGGCATTTTCCATCCGATTTCGCATCAACAGAGAACGACATCAAAGAAATGGTACTTCTTTTCTCTACATACTCATCTTCATCCTCTGTTGCAACAGATTCTGTTTTCATTCCATAACCGATGTTACTGTCCTTATCAATTGTAAAAATATTATCGATTACTTCATCCAAGATAATTGTTTTTCCGTCTATATATACGCAAGTCTGCAGAGAATTCTGGAGAGCTTCATAATACTGTTCTTGTATCTCACCGGCATAAGAAATTTCTGACAATTTCAACTGTGGGAGTTCTTCCATATTGTAACGGTTGTAAACAAATTGTTTTACCTGATCGTTAGAAGAGATTCCGGCAAAAGATTCATCAATTTTTATCTCTTTTCCATCTTTATAACAATACAATTCCTGTACCTCATGACTGATTTCCAGCTCATCAATTCGCTCTCTCAAGTCATCACGATTTTCTTTTTCCCGGTATTTATCATATGCCTCATTGTATGCATCGTAATCTGTTGTTTCTACTTTTTCGTATTTGCCTGTCCAGTTGTTCTTTTCAATCTTCTCTACTTTAAAATCATCATATTCCGGTTCTTCCATCTTGGCATCGGCTTCTGCACAATCATCTACAACAAGGTCTCCTGCGACCAATGTACTCTCATCTTTTTTGACATAATAAATGCATTTTTCTTCTACATTGTTCAACATAAGTCTTGATACATTGGAAGCAATTTTTTCTTTCTCCTTAAAATCATTGATTACATAAAGTATATCTTCATCCATGACCACAATCTGTTCAAGACCCTCATTCATATAGATATTTGTAATATCCTTTGCCAATACACTCTTATCTTTTTTCAGGTTCAGATCCTGCTTATAAAGAGATACCCGATCATCTCCCTCTTTTTTCAGCCAGACAATATTTTTTTGTTCTTCATCAATCCTGAAAGTTTGTACATCTGAGGCAATTTTTTCTTTATTTCCTTTTTTATCACTAATGTACAATGTATCATTTCCTGCTTTAATATAAACTACCCGATTATCATCCAGTACATCATAAACTCTGACGGAATTATCAATTTTGATTTCATCTTCTGTTTTTCCTACCTTCTGCATATTTAATCGATATCCAAAATATCCATCGTTTTCATAACCTACATTTGTAGGATAGAAAATATATTTTCCATCTTTGGAGTATTGTACCATTGCTTCATATTTTGTTGCTTCATTAAGGACACTGTAAGAACCATCGTATTCCACCGGCTCTTTCTTATAACGATCCAGATCTACCTGATTCACACTTCCATCTTTCAGATAGGCTACATATTTGTTATCTCCACCACCTCCCAGGAATCTTGACACCACGGTAATCGCAACTCCAGCAACAACAGCAACTCCCACAACTCCTCCGATAAGTTTTACAGGGAATTTTCTGTGAGTTTTTTCTTCTTCTCCATCCATATTCATATTCTTTCCACATTCACAGCAAAAGACTGCATCTTCGTCATTTCTTCCACCGCAATGCGGGCAGAATTTAACACTGGTTCTTACCACCGGCACACTGACCACCGTAGGTTCTTCTTCCACAGGCGCTTCTTTGACAGGTGCAGGTTCTTCCTCAATCGGATCTTCTGCAACCGGAACATCTACAACCACCTCCTCCGGCTGTTTTGTACCGCAACTAGCACAGAACCTTGCCCCATCCGGCAGATCACATCCACAATTAAAACACTTCATCGTTTTCTCCTCCTGTATATAAATCCTTCTTGTCTACTGGTCCAGCTTATAGCCGCCGCTTTCCATGGAAAATTCTTTTTTACTCAAAAGTTCTGCATTTTTCTTCTCATAATCATTTAATGTATTTTCATTAAATGCAGACGGTTCAATGGTTCCCCGATACCACGACTTACTGTTAAAATACGTCTGCAGTTCATTTGATTTGAATTTTCTTCCATGTCTTGCATAAATCTCATTCTTTGCATAATTAATCTGCTGTATGGTCATCCCGTTCAGATCCGATTCTTTCAGATATTTACTGTTGCTGTCCGGAATAATGTAATCTCCTGTTCCAACTCCATTTTCCGCATCCTCCAGCATAGCTGCAATGGCTTCTTTATCCTCTACCAGTTTTTCCCCTTCTTCCAGAATCTTCACCGCTTCGTCTTTTTTTCCTTCCGTCAGAAGCTTTTTGCTTTCTGTATCAAGATACAGAATATACTCCGGTTCATACTTTTCATGTAACTCTTCCAGAAGCTCGTCTTCTGTCTGAATCTCTTTTTCCATATCTGCCAGCTCTTTCAAAATCGTCTGATAGTCGGAAGCATCCGCCAGTTTTTCCATTTCATCTTCCAGATCTTCCTCTATCTGTGACTGAAAATCGAAGACCTCTTCTTCTTCTCCATCCTGTAATTCAGACAAATTCAACTCCTCCAGTGCATTCTTTGCCTCTGCATAATTGAGTTTTCCCTTTTCGTAGTCTTCTTTTATACCGACAAATACACTCTCTTTTTTCTCTTCATCCGGATCTTCTTCGTCTGTACTTCCATCTTCGTTGTCACCGTTTTCATCCTCATCCAAATCTTCTTCATCTTCTTCCTCATCCTCAAAAGATTCATTTGCATAAGGCTCATACGGAAACAGAAATAACGAAACAAAAATTCCTGCCGTAAAAATAACACTAATTAAAACAGCAGCAATGGAAAGTGTCCGGATTTTTCTGTTTGGCAGAGAAAAAACTCCAAACAAAAATGCCAAAACTCCGAAAATCAACGGTACAATATAAATCAAATAAGGATAAAACCCTTCCAGAACAGACTGGCTCAGTGTTTCTTCAAAAACTATCCGCAAAAGCAGAAAACTTGTAAACAAAAGAATGCTGCATAAAAACGAGAGAATTAAAAGCCCTTTCCCTTCTCCAGGATTCTCCGTTGGTCTTTTCACTTCCGGTCTCCCGGGTCTCTCTGGTTTCTGTTGCTTTTTCATTTTCTTCGGTTCATTTTTTTTCGGTACCGGTTTCTCTTTTGGCTGCCTGCAGGTACACACTTCCCCTTCTTTTAGCTGTCTTCCACAGTATTTACAAAACATTTTTCTCCCTCCCTCTATCGATAAAATACTATGGTTTTATTCTAATCGAACTCCATTCTATTTACAAGATTTTATTCAAGCTTTCACCAATTTTCGCTAATTTTATCCCTTTTATCCCAGATGCTTTCGCATACACCAGATACCTGATAGAACCTCTGCCATTAAGAATGACCCACTCATAAGAAAACAATCTTCCACTTTCAAAACCATAAACCGAAAACTGTCTGTGGACAACAGCGCCAAAACCCAATCTGCAAGAAAGATCCCTCCGATTGTTCCTGCCATAAGTCCCGGAAGCAAAGTGATTAAAAACTTTTTTAAAGCAATTCTCATTTTCTGTTTTTCAGAACAGCCAAGAACATGCAGGATTCTCAATTTCTTTTTCAATTTCAGGACCGTTTCCTGTTGCATATTTTTCCATGTAACCAGAAAAACCAGCAGACTGAAACAGCCCAGAATACTGCTGATCTTTTTTACACCTGCAGTTCTGCTTCGATACTCCTTTTCTTCCTCTCCCCTGGAAAGAACCCCTTCTACATACTCTGCCAGATATAAAGAATCTGCGCTTTCTTGTTCTATTACAACAAATGCCGCATTGGCATATTCGAATCCTTCCGCACAGAAGGCCTCCTGAAACTGTGTCTGCTGATTTATCATTTTTTTAATTTCAGCAGTTCCTTCAAAGCTTTTTCCGTTGTAAACTGCCAGAAAAGAAATTTTTTGTTTTTCTTTCACTCCTGCCTTTTTCCCGGTATATTCGGTCATGAGTATTCCATCATCTTCCGGCATCTGTTCTGTTCCTGCCCGGTCTGTTCCCCTCCACAAAGTTGTATTTTTTCTCAATCCTACAGCTGTCGTCTGCACTGTTTTTGTTCCTTTGAGTCTGACCGGAATAAAATTCACGGGCTCCACCTGCTCTGCTCCCGCCTGCTTTAATACTTCCAGAACTTTCTCGTCTTTAAGAAAACGGTCAAAGAAAACAACTGCATCGTATTTCTTTCTGTTTTCCAGTTCTTTTTCCATGGCATCATAATTTCGTACAAGAAAAAATGCTGTAAAAAAAACTGCTGCAGACATACCGGCAGACAACAGATACAAGATGTTCCGGATTTTTGTCTCCCATCTGCTGTCGGTAATATTTGATGCTTTCATAACGGTCCCGTAAGAAAGAGGAAATAAAATTCCCATCACCCATCCGGATTGCCACAGAGTATTCCAGCAAATTTTTATATTCCATCTGTAATCCGAAATCCCAAAACAATCCACAACCGTTTTCATACACATCTCATGGAGAAAGAAAAACAATAGAATACCTGCGGCACAAGAGAACAGTTCTCCTTTAATCAGCCGAACCAGCACTTCTTTTCTATACTGCTTTGCAGATCCTCCAAGTTTCCTGTAAACCTCTCTTTCTTTTTCCTTTCTTCGTGTTCGAAGAAAAAGAAATGCAAGATATCCGACTGCTGCCGTAATCCCAAGACCCCTTCCAAACCACTGAACAATTTTCACAGTTATCTCTTTGACTTCCTGTTTATGTGTATAAAAGGGCATTTCACCGGTCAAGTATTTTTCTTTCAGATTCCATTTCTGTACTTCTGTCTTTTCCATGAAATTTTCCGGTTCTTCGCACCAGATATGGTATCTCACAGAGATTGGATATTTTCCTTTATTTTTTTCGAAAATTTCTGTTTCCTGAAAAATCTCCTCCACCGGCTGCCAGAGTTCCTGTTTTACAGTCAGTCTTCGATATCCTGTAAAAGCAGCTTTCCAACCCCCTTGTTTCCTTTTCTCCATACAGTATACTTTCTTTTTTCTATCTTCTTTATAATAAAAAGGATAAATTTCCAAACGACTGACTGTTCTGTTCTGATACTGTTTTTTCATCCATTCTTCAGATTCTTCTACACTCCCTGTTTCCACCACAACATCCGGACAATTGACTGCAGAATAAAATTTCTGACAGGCTCGCTCAATTTCCTTCGCTGTAACACTCCCGATTCCAAAAGCTGCAATGCAGAAGATCAGAAGAAAATTTGAGAGAATTTTCTCCTTCTTTTTCATACGTAATCTCCGAAATCCTTCCTTTTGTAAGATAAAATGCAGAATCTGCATACCTCAGAAGTTCCCAGTCATGAGTAGCCACCATTGTAATTCCCCTGTTTTCCTTTGTTTTTTGTCGAATCAGATCCATTACTTTCTCTTTCATCCGATAATCAAGTGCACTGGTTGGTTCATCACAGAGCAATAGATAAGGCTCCTTTAACAATGCCCTTGCGATTGCTGTTCTCTGCTGTTCCCCACCACTGATTTTACACGGATTTCTACTGAAAATCTGATGAATATCAAGAGATTCTCCAAGTATTTCCGCCTTTCTCTCCCATTCTTTTTTATCCGGAAACCGTTTTTTAAAAAAAGAAATGCTGGAAAGAATATTATCTCTTACCGAATATTCCGAAAGCAAATCTGCATTCTGAAAGACATATCCCACCATTTCTCTTCGAAATGTTGCTGATTCCGGATAATACTCTGCAAATTTTTTGCCATTCCACAGATAATCTCCGCCATCCGGTTTCAGCAATCCTGCCATCAGATTTAGAAGTGTGGTTTTTCCGGAACCGCTGGCTCCCATGATCAAATATACATGCGCCGGTTCCAGAATCAGGGAAACATCTTCCAGTACAGGATCTTTTCTCAGATTTTTCAATTCAATTCTTCTGTTTTCTTCCATACTGCCTTTACCATCCCATTTTTCCCCAAAAGCAGATCATCCGGCACAATCACCATATTCCCTGCATTCCCGCTCAATACTTCTTTCAGTCTGGAAGATACAGACAAATCCGGCACCAGATAAATTCCCACATTTTTATACGACTCTGCAATAATTTCCGCACAGTTGGTTTCTTTTTTTCCAAGCCAGCTTCCATAACCAAATGTGTAATCCTTATATTTTTCACAGGCTGCTTTCACAATCCTTTCACGCTTATCGGAAATGTCCACTCTGGGTGTGCACAGATAAATCATCTGATAATTTCCCCAGTAGTCTGATTTTAAAAGTTCAGACTCACCGAATGTATCCATGTCCTCCTCAAAGCCTACACCCAGTTCCGTACTTCTGGCATGGAGTACATGAATCCGGTTCTCCTTTGTATCTGTTTCCAGAATCAAAGCGCTGTGATTAAAAAATCCATATTTCGCATCTGCACCTGATGCTTTGTATACAAGAAAATCACCTGGCTGTGCCGTTTCTACCAGATGTGAAAAAGACAAATCTGCCGTTTCCGGATTTTCTCCCATGTCCTGCACAGCCAGATTCTCCATAAAGATTTCCAGATCTTTCATTGTCTTCTGTTCTTTCCAGGTCTTTGGGTTACATCCACATTCTTGATATGTCCCATTCTCTACCCTGTAAAATTTTTCCCGGTTCAGTTCCCGCTTCACCTGGAAATCCCATTTGTTCAAAACCTCTTGTATCTTTCCTGAAGCATAATACCCCGCCTTTCCACATCCATCCGGAACCATCTCCTCTTCCTTCTTTTGTACGATTCCTTCATCCGTGTATAAATAATTCCAGAGCCTGCCCTCCTCATCCAGGTAATACAGACAGGATTCTTTTGCCAGAATCCTGATTTCCTCCTCAGGCAGACCCGTTGCACCTCTCCATTTTTTGATATATGCTTTCTCTGTATTTCTTTTCAAAATACTGTCTGTCTTCTCCCTGAGCTGCTCCCATTCTTCCTGACTCAGACTTTCAAAAGCTCCAATGACTGCCGTCCCGCTTTCTTCTTCTACCTGCACAGTCATAGAAAACAGAGTACCCAGATCTGCTGCCGAAAGATACAGATGTCCGTCTCTTTCAGCCGGACATCCTTTCATATTTACAGGTTCCTGATTTTTAAGAAAAATATTATATACCTCCATCATTGCACAAATGCTTTCCTGAAACCGGACATACCATACTTCGTCTGCACGGATCACAGAGCCCTTTTTCTGTTTTGCAAGTATCTCCACAGGAAGATACAATATTCCATTTTCAATAAAAGGAATCTGTTCGTTCTCTATCTGCTGATTTTTATAAAAACAAAGAGAACTTCCCTCTGTCATAATAAAAGCAGAATTCAGTTTTTCTTCCAGACTGCGGCTTTCATCGTTTTTCTGAATGTGCTGCTCTTCTTCGGTATTCCTTTCCGCAGTCTGCTGCACAAAATGGCGCACAACCTTCCATACAGGTCTGAAACCCCATATAAGGGCCAAAACAATTCCAATAATCAGATACAGATATTTTTGCCTGTCTTTCATTTCCCTCACCTGCCAGTTCCCGAACCTCTGTCAAAAACTCCGGTATATCAGAAGATAGAAATTTCTGATATGACCGTATCTTCGTATTTATTTCCTGCATAAACCGATTGAATGGTAATTGTAAGGCTGTCCGTCTCTACCGGATTTGCAAAAGTAACCGTCTGTGCTCCCAATATATCAGAAAGATTGCAAACCTGACTGCTTCCGTCAGAACACGTAATCAGCAGAGAAGCCGGACGGGAATTCTTATAATACAGATCACTGCTTTTCTGATATCCGCCATAAATCACAAAACCAGAGACTTTATAAACACCATCAAATGTAAAGGTTACCGATTCGCCTTCCCCCTGACCGGATACTCCCTCTACCCATGCAGTTACTGTATTGTTGTCCATAATCCGGTCTGAAGAATGGGTCATATTATATTCACTCAGCGCAGAGGTATCACTTACGGTTGTCACAGCCGACATTGTTACTGAGGGAATACTCTGATCTGAAACATTCTGCTGACCTGTTCTGATTTGTTCTGCATTCTTTTGCTCTGCAATCTGTTTCTCATAATCTGCCTCCAATTGTTCCTGAAATGCAAGAATCTGATCAATTTCTTCTTCAGAAACTTTTTCTGCGTCAATTTCATCAAGAGCCTTTTGTGCCCCCTCTACATCAAGCAGACCATTTTCATAATCTTCTTTTATTTTTACAAATCCACTGTCTTTTGTACCTGACTCCTCTTTATTTTCAGGTTTTTCTTCCTCTGTTCCCTGCTCTGTTATTCTTTCTTCTTCCTGAATATCTTTTTCCTGATCTTTCACTCTCTGATTTTCTTCCGATTCTTCTTCGGATTCCTCTTCTGAATTTTCTATCTCTGTCTCATAACTTCCCTGTTCATAAGACCAGAGAGCCCCTGTCACTCCTGTTGCAGCAATCAGTAAAACAGCAATAAATACACCTGCGATCGCTGCCTTTCTGATTTTTTTATCCCTCATGGAAAATCCTGCACACAACAATGCCACAAGACCCCAAAATCCTGGAATCAGATAAAGCAGGTATCCATATATCTCCTCTATTATAATATTTTCCGTCAGGATATCTTTCAGAACGGTTCGCAGCAAAATGATACTGATCACTCCCAGAGAGCTGAACACAAACGACAATATTGCCGGCAGTCTGCTTCCTCCGGAACCCTTGTTTCTGTTATCTTTATTTTGCTGTTCTTGTTTTTGTTTTCTGCAGTTACAGACTTCTCCCTCTTTTATTTCGCTTCCACAATATTTACAATACATTTTTTTCTCCTGTTCCGTTTATTCCTCTTCACCGAGAAGGCAGGTTCTGACTGCCCATTTGTCATCTGCAATTCTTTTTTTCAGTCTCTCTTCTGTAAGAATGTCCCTGTAAATCGGATTTTTATAATATCCTTCGCCTGCTGTAATCGGATGCTCTTCCAGCATTTCAAAAAGCATCAGGAGAATTTCCCCTGTCCGTTTTACCGGGACAGGGTAGTTTTCTCTGAATTTTTCCGCACAGACATTCAGGGTATATTCTGCTGCCAGCATTAAGGTATAAGTATCCTCCTGCCTTGTATGCCTTTCCAGAACTTCCTGATACAACTCCACAACATCTCCTGCATTCGCCAGCATAAGACAGATATCCCCTGAATTTCCTGCTACCTGAGCAGGTGCGTAAAACGTAGTGGTCAGTTCTCTTCCTGAGACCTGTTTTCTTTTTTTTCTGCAGTCATCCAGGAGACGCCTGTTCCATTCCAGTTCCTGTTTCTTCGTTATATTCAGTTTCTCGTATTCCTGCAAAAGCCCTTCCCTGCCCAGTGCAAATTTGCTTCCTACACAGGAAAGATAAAGTTCATATCCTTTTTCCTTCATTTACAGCCTCACTACTTCCACAATTCCACTATTTTTATTTTCTCTCCTGCCTTGATTAATTCTGTGATATATTTATATTCCATATAATAATCCGAACCTTTTGTCAGGAAAGGATCTGCTGAAAAAATAAATGTCTTTTCTCTGTCTATCATCTCGTTCAAAAACTCCAGATTAATGGTGCGCGTATAGCCTTCTCCGTACGCTTCTTTCAGTTTTGTCCATTCGTCCTGCGGCATTTCATAATACAGGCATCCCCTATCCTGTGCCAGTTTCTGATAACTGTTGTCTTCTAACAAAACCTTTCCGGTTTCATCATAAATTTCATTTCCATATTTGTCATGTTTAGTCAGATGTTTTCCCAACATGACTTCTTCCGGTTCTCCCTTTACATTAGCAGGCTTATTAATGGATTTCTCTGCCAGATCCTGAATCTTTTCATCAATGTCTCTTAGATCCTTACCCGGCATTTCTTTTTTAATGTTACTTTTTTCTATTCTCTTTTTGTGTAATTCTATACGTTCCGAAGAAGAAAGTTTCTTTGCATTTTTCTCTTTTTTCTTCTTGCTTCCCGTATCACTGTCTCCGGACACATTCACCTTCTTCTTCAGATTTGCCTTTTGCATATCATCAAAGAACGTTCCTCCAAGCCCGTCTGCCGTGTAAACTTTATAATTAATCTGTACACCGCTTTCCAGTGCTTCCTGCTGCGCTTCCAGTAAAGCCTGACTCATCTCGTCAGTCATCAGGGTATTCGGAACGACTACATCCAGTTGTTTTACCTTTACTCCTGTCATATCTAATTTATTGCTGCCGCCGAAATTTTTTACAGTCTGCACTCTCTTGTTTAAAGTACTCTTAATGGCAGAACTGTCTTTATATGTATCTGCATCCAGATCCAGCACGCTGACTTTTTTATACACTTTCTGAGCCGTTCCATCTACAACTTCCTCAGTCACTTTTCCGCCCAGCTGGTTATCCAATGCTTTTCTTGCAGCAGAAGAAAGTTCCTGCGGACTTCCGGATAATTCTCCTGAAAAATGCACTGCATTGTCTGACATTCCCATCAGACGTCCGGTAAAGAGAATTTCTGTTTCTTCTGTATACTTCATGAAATCTTCAACCAGCTGCGCTTTCTGAAGACCTTTACCCGTCACCAGATTACGGAATCCGTCTTTGATCATTCTTTTTCCGGCTTCTATAAACATATCCTGCGTATAGAAAAATTTTGCCGAAGATCGGAAACTGTCAGAAAGCCATAACACAATTCGCTGAAGATTTGGAAGATCATCCAGTGTCTTACTGATTGCATTGGTCATATCTGCCGCTACCTCGGATGCTTCTCCGAATGCAGGAATTGCACCGATTGCATTTAATGTAACCCCAACCCAATCTCCATTAATAAAATCAGCGATCAGATCTCTTACACTCGTAATCTTATCCCAGACCGGAATCAATCCTCCGATAATATTTCCCGCCATATAATAAACACTGTTTACATAATTGGCATCCAACACTCCGATTTCCACCAGATTGGTTCCAAAATCACCAATCAGAATTGCGGAAAGCATCGAAAATACTATTTCCTCGTCACAAAGATCATAGGCATAGGGATCTCGATCCAGCATCCTCCAGACAAGATTACAGAATTTATACAGCCAGTCTTCCGGATCCATAGCCTCCATATTTACAAAATCTGCGAAACTTTTGGCAGAATCATAATATTCTGCATAATCCCCAAAAGCATCTCCGTCTTTGTTTGCATTCAGAGGATTGAATCCGTTTCTCCATTCCAGACCATCTTCCAGACCATCTCCATCTGTATCTCTGCACCATGCCAGGGTTCCTGCTTCTGTTTCTTCCAGATCAGTAAGTCCGTCTCCGTCGGTATCTGCTTCCGTAGGATCTGTCAGAATAATATAATATTCGGTTCCATCTTCATTCTGCTTATAAATTCCTCCGACTTCTTCTCCATCTTCGATTTCATCCTGATCCGTATCTGCTTCGTTGGCATCGGTGAAATAAATGGTTCCCATTCCGTCCCGGATCCCATACTTTTCCACCTTATCTGCAAGACCATCTTTGTCCGTATCCGGTCCCATAACCGCATTATTTGCAATTCTGCTGTATACCTGCGGAAGATCCTCTGCTTTATCAAGGCGGAAGAAATCACCCCCTGTATTCAGAGAAAGCTGTGATAATGTGGAGACATCAGAATTTGCCCCTAAAGCAATGGCATAAATTGCAATTCCATGTTGAATCGCAGTTTCTGTGATTTTCTCATATTCTTCCTCTGCCGGTGAATTATCCTCACCATCGGAAAGAAGAATAATAAACTGCGTCCGGGCTGTATCATGCTTCTGCACCAGCTCATTCAAAGCTTCATTTAATCCTGTATGCATTGCCGTACCACCGTTATTTCCGGAAATGGAATCAATCTGTCCTCTTACTTCATCCATATTTTCCGTCAATTCACATTTTCGGCTGGCTGAATCAGAGAATCCTACGACAGCTGCCCGATCTCCCTGAATCAGTGCATCAACAAAATTTTTTGCAGCCTGCACCCGGTAACGGTTGGGATCATTTGCTTCCCCTT
The DNA here is from genome assembly GCA_051880075.1 of Blautia sp. Classification (GTDB taxonomy): domain Bacteria; phylum Bacillota; class Clostridia; order Lachnospirales; family Lachnospiraceae; genus Blautia. Next base: position 27,716 of record JBJENG010000083.1, read on the forward strand.
TGGATGAATCCTCCATACTGCTGGATTCATCAATTACAAAAGATACATCTGCATAGGTCACGCCCCCGTCTTCTGACCGATCCGGTGACACGGCCGCCTCAAACTGTGCATGCCAGTTTGGCACATAAACCAGTACAAAAGTAGAGAAATGAGTAGTAGGCGCAGTAATGGTTCCAGTTTCCGCATCATAAGACTGATCCGGCATTGCCTCAAATCCATTTCGTTCTTCATTATAATAAAACATGGAAACATTTTCATAATCACCATCCGGAACCTTATCTTCCATGATTTTCATGGTAACACTGGCTTCTTCAAAATCATCTTCCATATTCATGCATGTTACTTCAGATACTATATAATCCTTCTCCGACAAAACAGAAGTATATGTATAATCAAGAATTTCCGCTTTTACCAATGCTTCCCCTGGCGCTTTCACATGAATGACAGAATCACTTCCTGCCATCTTATATTCTCTTGTGTAAGTATCCTCGAAATCCGATATGCCATCTCCATTGCTGTCCGGATTCCATGGATCTGTACCAAATTCCCTTTCCAGCTTATCATTCAATCCATCTTCATCCGTATCCGCTGCCAAAGGATCCGATAAGGGTTCCTCTTCATTGGAAGGCCATTCTTCTCCATCCGTAAGCCCGTCTCCATCGGTATCACCATTCATGGGGGATGTACCAATCGTCTGTTCTCTGAGATTAGTCAGATTATCCCGATCCATATCCTCCATTCCATCATAAATACCATCCCCGTTACTGTCTGCTCTTAAAGGATCTGTAAATGTCTGATAAATTTCTGTAGAGTCATACAAACCGTCTCCGTCCGTATCTGCCAGTTCCAGAGACGTTCCAAACTGTTCTTCCAGAAAATCCTGTAAATTATCACCATCCGAATCAATAAATTCCCTGCCATCCTGCACAATATAACGGCACTCATTGGAACAGATCGCTGTTTCACCATCCGAATCATATCCTACAATCTGATAGGTCACAGGAGTTCCTTCCGAAATTCCTCCACATGCATATTCCGTTTTCTCTGTGGCATCTACAAAATCATAGTCCGCATTCCCTGTTCTTTTATAGATTTCAAATGTTTCCAGTCCGTCTATTTCATTCCATTGAATCCTGACTCCATCACTGTCTGCATGAATAATCTGTGCACGTAATCTTGTATCCTGTCGGAAGGAAATCTGATATTGCATTTCAGGTTTTGCAAGACCTACTGAAATCTTCTGTAAAAGGGAAATTTCTGACTCCTCCCATACGGAATTTTCCAGATTTACACCCTCCCTTATACTTTTGGCAATGGTATATTGACTGATCTCCGATGCAAATGTTACCTGTGGCTGCATCAGTAAGGTGATAAGTAAGATCCCTGCCATAAACTGATTTCTTCTTTTTCTGTTTCGGATAAAACGAAACAGGAGAAAGAAAAACACAAGAAATACCAGTACCCCGGCTCCTACTCCAACAAAAAGAACAATAGCTGCCGTATGATATCCCTCGTATTCTACTGTCATGATCTCTCCGAATCCCAACGATTCTCTCCTGGTTCTATCTGAATCTTTTGCCTTCAAATCAAAACCGGAAGGTGCCAAAAGTTCTGCTTCCACATCACGTACCTGTGGGTAGCCAGTATTCTGAATCTGCAATACCACCTGTATTTTCTCAAAAGGAAGATAACTCCTTTTTACAGTACCTGCTCCAATATAGAGTCCATTATTATCTTCTTCCTCCAGATTATACAAATCTTCTACAGATCTTTCCCCAATAATTTCCTCCTGTGTTGTTTCCTGTTCCTCCCCTGTATTTTCCCCGTATACTGGTGTCACAAGAAAAATCTGTACAAAAATAAAAATTAAAAACAATCGGCCAATTTTACTTTTCTCTTTCTTTCTCTTTCTCATTCCCCGCCTCCACACTCCAGATATTCTCTTATCAGTTCATGGGACACATATTCAACAGATAATAAACCCTTTCTTTTGTTGTATCTGCCGCCGGTGCATTTGGAAATGCAGAATGGTCTGCATCCTGTGCACTCCAATAGGATGACACCATATCTTCTTTTTCATGTATCCAGTTCACCTGTTCATCCGTAAGCTGTTTCATAGTACTTTCCGGCAAAGCATTTTTCAGATCCTGCCACATTTCATTCAGCAAAGCATCCCACAAGTTATAACGTTCCTGCCGTCTGGACATTATTTCATTAAAATCCGATGTCAGGGCAATCTGACTGATCAGCTGTGCATCTGTACTTTCAGCATTTACCAGTCTGTCACTCCAGGAATCATAAAGACTGGGAGCCTTTGACATAGATCCGGACACCGGCGTTGTATTCCCTGTACCTGTACTGTTTCCGGCAACAATTTTTGCTTCCTCTTCTGCTTTTTCCTTCGCTTCGGCCGCCTCCTGCTCCTCATATTTCTTTAACAGTTCTGCCTGCTCTTCCTCTTCTTTCTTTTTTTCTTCTTCTTTTTTCTTTTCCTCTTCTTCTCGTTCAGTCACTTCCTTCGCTTCCTTTTCTTTTTTCTCTTTTTCCTCCTGTTCCCTTTCCTGTTCTTCTCTTTCTTCCTCTTCTTCTCGTTCCCTTTCTTCCTGTTTCTGGTTTTCATAAACTTTCACTGCTGCGATTGTACTTCCTGCCAATGCAACTGCCAGAATCCCAATCAAGACGAAAACCCAAAAATTACTTTTCTTCTTCACCTCAACCAGCGGTTCCCCACAGGACTTGCAGAACTTCTGATCCCCATCATATCTGGTACCGCATTTTTTGCAAACTTTCATATTCATCCTCCTTCGTAACCAGAAATTTGTAAAATCAATTTTGAAATAATTATAACAAATATAGAAGCACTTGCACATTTTTTTGTAAAGATTTCTTAATGTCTGCTATTATAACATTGATAAAAAACCGGCAGCCATAACGACTGCCGGTTTTTTATCAACCAATTAGATTTTTTGTTCTTTTCCACCTATCTTATTCTTTATAGCATAATCGGATATTGCTCTGAAATTTTCATCATAAGGATAAACCTGTTGTCCGAACTTTAGCCACATAGAAGACCAGGAATTGCCTGCTTTGAGTAGATCCTGAACTCTTTCATCCTGCATAGTATCATTTCCTTCCTGCTCCTGCAGATTCACACATCCTTCCTGGTCATACAATTTGCTCTGTAAATCACATTCCAGTTTATCACACTGATAAGCAAACAAAGCCTCTTTTGTTTCACGGGCATCAAACTCCAGAAACAGAGATTCAATCTGATCCCCATCCAGCAAATCCGCCAATATTTGGTGTACAGCTTCATGCTCCATCTTCGCTTTTTCTTCCCGTCCAATCTGAAACTGCGTCAAATCCCCTATAAGTGTCTCTCCAAGCTCATGTATGGCCAGCATGAAAAGTACCTTCATAAGGTCAATGTCATATTCGTATTCCGATTTCATAGCAATGGCCAGCATCTGTACTCCAAAAATATGTTCCGCAACACTTTCAATCCGGTTCTTTTTCACATTCCAGTCTTTCCATCCGGTTCTGATTACATTTTTTAACCGGTTACATATTACATAATATTTTATTACATTTTCTTCTTTTGACATACACCTTATCCTTTCATTTTTCCACGATATTCAGAAAGAAACAATCCTAAAAGAGCCAGAACAGTTCCTGCACCGGACATCCATGTAATCGTCTCATGAAGAACCAGCACTGAAGTTACAACCGTTATGACCGGAACTACATAGATGTGAACTACCCGCCACTTAACAAAAGTTTAAAGTGGGGGCTTCATGAGAACCGC
>JBJENG010000084.1:0-29486 GCA_051880075.1 Blautia sp.
AGTCTTTCTCTGTGGTAAGGTTTTCCCACAAAATAATCTGCCCCCAGCTGCAATGCCATCAGTTCACTGTCTTCATTGGATTCCGATGTAATAATAACCGGAATACCGGACAAATCTGAATCCTCACTTCTTAGTTTCATAAACTGAAATCCGTCCACAACCGGCATAATCATATCCAGAAGAATCAGAGAAATCTCCTTGCCATAAGTTTTCAAATATCTATATGCTACCTCTCCATTCTCTGCCTCTTGCACGTAATAAAAAGGTTTCAGCATACTCTTTAGAATTTCACGATTCATTTCACTGTCTTCCACAATCAATATGGTATCTTTTCGTGTCTCATCTATAAGGGGTTCCCACTCATTTAAGCTAATTTTTTTCTCGAGAGATTTTTTCTCAGGTTTTTCATGTTCTTTCAGATATTGTTCAAACTCATTCAAAGGCATGGGGCGTGCATAATAATATCCCTGCACATAATCACAGCCAAACCGTTTCAGCTTATCTACCTGATTTTTATCCTCCACGCCTTCTGCAATCGTAGTCAGATTCAACCACTTTGCCAGACTGATCACAAATCCAAGAATCCTTTTCTTATGTTCATCTTTCTTCTGAATAAATTTCATATCCAGCTTCAGTATATCTACTGATAGTTCACTGAGCATATTTAAAGAAGAATAACCGGATCCAAAATCGTCCATCTCAATGATGAATCCCTTTTCCTGCAGCTGCCTGACGGTCTGTACCACCTTGTATGTATTATCCGTATAGGCAGATTCCGTAATTTCCAGATGAAGAAGACTTCTATCTATTCCAAACCTGTCTGTAAGACTAATAATTTTCTGTGCAAGATCCGGAATAACAAAATCCATTCTGGAAATGTTTACAGAAACAGGGATCAATGGTTTTCCTTCTGCTCTCCATTTACATAGGTTTCTACAGACTTCCTCCCATACATAAGCATCCAGTTTCGTAATAAATCCATTCCCCTCAAACAAAGGAATAAAATCCGCCGGAGACATAAATCCAAGTTCCGGATGTATCCAACGCACCAGTGCTTCTGCCCCCACAACCACTTCATCATTCAGATCATATTTGGGCTGATAATATACCTGAAACTGTCGTTCTCTCAGAGCTGTCTCCATATTCTCCTGAATCTGCTGTTTTTTCAGGAAATTCTCTCGTAATACTTCATCATAAATTGAAACATCTCTTCCATATTTATTTTTAATCTGATTGGCAGCCATAATTGCCCGGTCACACATCAAAAATACAGGAATGGAATTATCAACATTTTCATATACTCCATACTTGATGACCAGATTATTTACCGGAATGTCTTCTACTTTTTCATTCCACTGCCAATACAGACTTTTTCGCCATTTTTCATTTCCATGTTCTGCCAATATGGCAAACAGATCTCCATGAATACGTGTACAGACACCTTTATCTCCAAGAATCCGCTGATATTGTTTTGCCATATAGCAAAGTACTTTATCCCCGGTCTGGACTCCCTGTAGTTCATTTACAATCTTGAAGTTTTCCACATCCGCAACAATCATGTCATACTGCTTTTCTTTTTTCGCTGCCAAAATCCTTTCTGCTTCACGATAAAACATTTCTTTACTGTAAAGACCGGTAAGCGGATCTTTTTCTATTACATTTACAAATGTTTCACCTAAATAAATGCCTCGCTCAATTCTACATTTTAAAATTTCAGGGCAAAAAGGAGCCGTCACAAAATCCATAGCCCCACTCTCCAGACATTGCAACTCGCTTTTTTTCTGATTTTCAGATGCTGTTACAATAACAGGGATTTCAGACAAATGGAGAGTGTCCCATATTTGTTTCAGAAATTCACATGTATCCATATCCGGCATACAAAACTTCACAAGGATTAATGCTGTTCTTCTTTCCCGATCCTTGAGAATTTTCCAGGCTTTCTGCACACTTTTCACCGGGATTATTGTGTAGTCTTCTTCCAGGATTCCACACAATTCCTTACACTGGTTCTCATCATCATTGATAAGCAGTATGCTTCTTTTTCTATATTTTGTTCTCTCATGATATTCTTTATATTCCTTTAAAGGTTCCTTTTTTCCCGGATCATTCATTTCTTTTCCCATATGCTCCTACCCCCCCCCTGAAAAATTTTACACTTTGTCGACTTTTGTTGTTTTTTATATTTTATCAAAAACATACTGAAATGAAAAGCATAAAATATTTCCGTTACAATCTGAATACTTCCAAAAAGGGGCGCTATGGTAAATCGGTACCATAGCACCCCTGAATCATTCAGAATTCTTTATACTCTGTGTTTCTTTGCAATATATACCGGGTAAACATCGGTTCCTTTCATTTCTTTTCCTGCTGAAACAGTTACTTTCTTATCGCTGATCAGATACTCGATATTTGCTCCTGCTTCAACCACTGTATCCTGCATTAAAATACAGTTCTTAACTTTTGCACCTTTTGCAATTTTAACGCCTCTGAAGAGAATGCTGTTTTCCACTTCTCCTTCGATCACACATCCATCTGCTACCATGACATTCTTTGCCACACAGCCACTGATATATCTTGTAGGATTATCATCACGGATCTTTGTATAAATAGATGATCCTTCGAACAATGCATCCAGATTGTAATCATCCAGAAGTTTCATGTTCTCATCAAAATAGCTCTTGATGCTGCAGATACGAGCTACATATCCGGTATATTTATATCCCTGGATATTTAACTTATTCACATGTGAAAGCAGAATATCACGTGTAAAATGTTCCTGTCCTCTTACAAATGCAGTGTTTACAAGATCAATCAACAGTTCTCTGCTGATTACAAAAATATTCATTGAGAAATTCTGTACACCGGTTTCTGTTGAATTTACATGAATCTTTGTAACTCTTCCATCCTGAATACCAAGGGTATAGTAAAAGTCTTTATTTGTATCATTTGTATCCAGAAAATCTTCCGGAAGCTTTTGTTCATTATATGCAATAGTCACATCCGCTCCTGATGCAATATGTGCATCAATCATCGCTGCAAAATCAATATTTGCTGCAATATTGGAATCTGACATCACTATGTATTTTTCTTTCTGCTCTTTCAGATAACGCAGAATACTTGCGATAGCACCAACACGTCCAGTAGAAAGTTTTGCACTTCTGTCAGCAAAAGGCGGGAAAATATTTACACCACCATTTTTACGAACAAGGTCCCATTCACGTCCGGATCCGATATGATCCATCAGAGAATGATAATTACGGCTTGGAAGCAGTGCAACATTGTTGATTCCACAATTTGACATGCTTGATAAAATAAAGTCAATCAGACGATAACGGCTGGCAAAAGGAAGAGATGCCATCAGACGCACATTCACCATATCCGGAACTAATGCATCAAAACTGTTCGGGAAAATAATACCCATCGCGCTTTTATTAGAAACTACCATTGTTCTCCACCACCTTCTACGTTATTATAAACCATGGCCTTAGGACCGATTACAGCATTGTCCCCAACGGTAATTCCAGGACCTACAGTTGCAACATTATTTTCTTCGCCTTCCGGCATAGCACCTACGGTTGCGTTTTCACCGATGGTAACTTTTTCTGCAATAATACAATGTTTCACCACTGCACCTGTTTTAATCACAGAGCCACCCATAACAACTGCATCTTCAACAACTGCACCTTCTTCTACCTGAACACCGGCAAAGAGAATGGAGTGTTTTACAGTTCCTTTAATACGACATCCATCTGTGATCATAGAGTTTTCAACGACTGCACCTTCATTAATCTTATGTCCAGTCATACCGCTGTTACGGCTGTAAATTTTCCAGTTTTCATCAAACAGGTTGATTCCACTGTGTTCCGGATCCAGAACTTCCATATTTGCTTCCCAAAGAGAAGGAATGGTTCCTACATCTTTCCAGTATCCATCAAAACGATATGCATACATTTCACGTCCATCTTTCAACAGATTTGGAATAATATTTTTACCAAAGTCATTTTCTGAGTTTGGATCTGCTTCGTCATTAATCAGATATTCTCTGAGCACTTCCCATTTGAAAATATAGTTACCCATAGAAGCCAGATTTGATTTCGGATTCTTCGGTTTTTCCTGGAACTCTGTAATCTTGCTGTTTTCATCTGTAACCATCAGACCAAAACGGGAAGCTTCATCCCACGGAACTTCCATAACAGCCACACTGAAATCTGCTCCCTTTTCTTTATGGAAAGCAAGGAAATCACTGTAGTCCTGTTTACAGATCTGGTCTCCTGATAAAATAATGACATATTCCGGATCATAACGATCAATAAAAGAAATATGCTGATAAATCGCATTTGCAGTACCTTTAAACCAGTCAGAACCGGATGCTTTCTGGTACGGCGGAAGTACATGTACACCACCATAGAGACGGTCCAGATCCCACGGCTGACCATTTCCGATGTATTCATTCAGTTCAAGTGGCTGATACTGTGTCAGAATACCTACGGTATCAATTCCCGAATTTACGCAGTTCGACAGCGGAAAATCTATAATACGATATTTTCCACCGAAAGGAACTGCCGGTTTTGCCAGGTTCTGGGTCAGAGCATAAAGTCTGGAGCCCTGTCCACCTGCAAGGAGCATTGCTACTATTTCTTTTCCCATATCTATTCCTCTATTCTATAAATATTTATTTGCCGGTTTCGCCTCTGTGCTTCTATATTTATGTTCTGTCATCCATTCTCATAAAAATTTCCGCTTTTCCATCTCTATTATTGGGCTATTCGACTATTTTTATTTTACCAAATTGAAAGCAACGTGTCCATAATATGTGAAAAAAAATATCTATGATTTAGGATTTTTCATCAATATAACCATATTTTGCTGTTTTTTTCGTCAAAGATGAAAGAATGTCAGTACAGTCCACTATCTGCAATCGCTGCACGAAGCAGATGTTCTGCTGACTTCAGAGCTTTTTCCCCTCCGACCAATGGCATTATATTCATCACTGATTCTTATCATTCTACGAATAACGGAATCGGTAAAAGTTCCTACACGTTCACTTAATTTTGGTATATCCAGACCTCCTGCTTGCGTTCTTTTTTGCTATCAGATAAATATAACGTTACGGTATAGTCAAGGAGAAAATAAATTATTATGCAACACAAATATAATATCTTATCAAAGACATGAATTATCTATTCCTGGAATAGGAGTAGCTCTGAACGCATTCATGGTCTTATCCATAACTACTTGTTTTACATTTCCTGAATCAAGAACCGTATTTTGAATCGAATCACGCTCTATCAGTACTGTTGTTACATCAAGTGGTTTTAATCGATCTGTACTGGTCAATGCATTCACCTGTGACGAGAAACAAGAATCCGATACGTCCCTCTCTTCTTGCGTAGTCGCAACAATATGATTATTTGAAATAAAATTGCCTTTACCGGAAACAACATGTATGATTACAGGCTGCGTACCAGATGGCCTGATGGATTCAGCAGATATTGTCTCCGAAATATGATTGGCAGTGATAGAATTATTATTACCATTTATATGTATAAGCCCAAACAGATCATCTAAACCATTGTCATACCCCAACAAAGGTTCCCATGGTTCATTATCACGCAAAAAATGGTTTGAAGAAACCATATTTTCTGAACAGTTTCCTTCAAATACTAACATTCCCGGATAGAATGAATGAAATCTGTTTCCTGTTATAACAGATCGTGCCACAGTATCAAAATGAACACTACTTGTGCCTCGAGGGAAAATATTATTTGCAGTGATCAAAAGCCCTCCGAAATTCTGTGCAAAAATGGAATATCCTTTATAACCTGCTCCCATCAGATTGTCAGTTATTATAGAAGAAAACTTAATCATTTCTGTCAGTTTGTTCAGTTCTGCGTAACCGCCGGAAATCGTACTTGCCTGACTTGCACTGGCAGAGCTCTTGATCAGGATATTTCTCAATACCAATGGCAGAGGAGCTTTCTCTTGTCCCGGCAGATAAATCAATGCTGTAAACCAGTCATTCCAGTAAGCAACCATACTGAACACGACCATTACTGCCATGATGGAACGGCTGAGCGGAACAACAATTTCACTAAAAAAAATATACCAGACTCTGCATGAACAGCGGAAACGTGTTTTCCCTTTATCGAAAAAAGCGGCTACTTCATAGTAGCCGCTTTTCTGAACTGTGCCAGGCACCGCTCACGTAAAGTAATTATTCTTCTACTTTCATAATCCCTCTTATGATGGCAGAAATCGCTCCATACAGAACCCCTGCTACAGGCCAGATTATCCAGGTAATCCTCCAGTTCATTGTCAAGAAACTCCATCCAAGATAGATTGCTGTTGCCAAACACCAATATGCACTTTCAAAAGCATTGGTTTTATGTTTTGCTTTCTTTTCTTTAACAGAATACTCTCCTTCCTGAAGCAGAGTATCGTAACTTCCCTTAATAACACTGACATTAATAATGGAATATGTACCTGCTGCAACCAACACAAGGAGCAAAGACGTCAATGTCGTGTATACATAGTTCGGCTGTTCCATCGCACCTGCCACAATCAGAGGAAGTGCTGAAAGAATACAAAGAACCACACCAAAAGCGATTCCTCTTGTATAGGTATTTTCGTAATTCTTCTGTTTTTCCCTGATCAGCCCGGTTACCCCATACTCTGTTTCAAAGCATTCTTTTTCCAGATACTCAAACCGTTGTTCTTTTATTCCCATGGAAATAAACTGATATACTGCAAGTGCAATAAATCCCAGCAATATTGTCATTCCTGCTCCTACTACAAACCCTTCTGTAATATTCCATTTACCGGAATCCGAAAATCCTGCCAGAAAAATCAGAACTACCGGACTAAGAATACACAGAGACACGGCACCTGCCAATTTTGAAGAATGTCTTTTTTTCAGATTCAGATAATCATTAGCTTCTTCTAATGATACCTTATACCTGTTTGTAACCTCCACAGTTGTTTTCGGAAATAGCACTGCATCCTGTATTTCCAGCTCATCCCTTAGTAACTCATCTGTAGTGACCCCAAAGAGTTCTGCAAGCTGAATGACTCTGGCAAGATCCGGAGTAGATCTGGCACTTTCCCACTTTGAGACAGCCTGTCTGGAGACAGACAACTTATCTGCCAGTTCCTCCTGAGACCAACCGTTCCTTTTTCTTTCTTCAATAATTTTGTCTGCTAAAATCATATTTTTCTTTCCTCCTGCTATATAATCTCCCAAATCAGAACTATTACAATCATAGCGTATCTGTCAGTTGCAGTCCATCATGCAGCCCTTGCAATCTGACAACCAGAGGTTGCAATCAGGATTCTCTCTTCAATCTACTCATATTTTATATCCTTTCCTGTTTTTCTGCCAGACATATTCTTCAGCTGAATGTGTCAATTTTATAGTTTTGCAATTCTTCGATGGATTCCAAATAACAGCCAAGCCAGGATAGCGCTATCCTGACTTGGCTGTTGTCCTGATTATATTATTGTCATATTGTATTTTCATCCAATTCTTTTCGAATTTCAGCAATACAATCTGCAAGAGTCTTTTCGTTAAGAGCACAGGCAAAAACTCTTTCCAAATCCTGGAACAGTTCAGTTAGCATTGGCCTGATATGGCGTCCAACAACGCAGCGGTCATTCGGATTTTGATGAATATCCAGAAGATGGATATTTGCATCATCCATAACAGCCTGATAGATATTAAGTAATGTAAGCTGAGCCGGGGGAATATTCAAGGTGTAGCCACTGATTCCTTTATGACCATCAACAATCCCCGACTTTTTTAAAAGTGCCAGTACTTTTCTTATATAGCTTGGATTCGTGCCGACGCTTCCAGCCATCTGCTCCGAATTCATAGGATTCGGAGATTCCGAAATCAATATTAATACATGTACAGCAACGGAAAACTTTGTGTCCATTTTACTCCCTTCCTTCATATCAAGAAATATATTCCAGTATTTCTGCTATAACAAACTACTCAAACGAAATGCTGCTCCACAGGCAGCCTCCTCCTGACAATCTGAAATTTTCATGGGAAGACCAAATATTTCCTCCGCCAGTTTTTGCATCATGATATTTCTTCGGATTCCGTTTCCGGAGCCAACCAAATGAACAGCTTTTTTTCCTGTAAGACAGCTCATTACCTGATACTGTTCAAATAATTCTTCCAGAATCCCTTTCATTACCCCAACGGTCATTGCACCTGGATGAAAATTTTCCACACCAATATTCGTAATCTGCCCTTTTTCTTTCGGATTACTTCTTGTTCCAGAAAAAGTCGTCTTCACTTTCCATGCGGCTTCTGTTCCATATCTATGGATAAATTCCTGTGCCTGTTTATACATTACATCATAATAACTGTTATCCGTTTTTTCGGCAATTTCCCTGTAAAACTGTTCCAGCATGGCATAGGCTCTGCCACCGCACAAAGAAGCTCCTACAAGAAGATAACTATTATCTGTACAGGGACGAAGTTCAATATTACCCTCACATAATACGTAATCTTCTGAAACAAACGACACCTGACTTCCAGTTCCTACATTGACAAGAACCACATTCGAAAGTTTTCCCGCCGCTCCAAAAAAGCTTGCCTGATTATCCCCGATAGAAACCGTCACAGGAATTCCTGACGGAATATTTTCCATTTCTATCGTATTCCCTGCCAGACAATGTTTTTTCTCGATCTTTGGAAAATAAGATGTATCAACTCCTGCCTTTTCCAATTCATCATACTGAAATTCTCTTTTTCGAAGATCAAAGCAGCCCCAACTGGCAGCCATATCTGCTCCGATCACCGGACTTTTCAGTCCACAAAGCTTCATAACGATATAATCACTAATCGTGGTCATTTTTACCGCTTTTGCCGGAATTTTTCCTTGTTTATTCAGGTAATAATGCGTAACAAGACCATATCCGGATGCCAGCATTCCTGTATGTTTAATCTTTTCTTTCAGGAGTTCCACACTTGTTCGTTCATCTTCCAACGGCAGGTTTCCACTTCCGTCCTGCCAGGTATAAAGGGGACTCACTGCATTCCCTTCTTCATCCACATAGAGCATTCCATGCATCTGCCCGGTAACCCCAATACCTGCCGGACATCCATAAGTTTGAATCAATTCTTTTATCTTTTCTATTGTAACTGTCAGTATCTTTTCTGAATCCTGTATTTTCGCCTCCGACATCTCACCTGGCAGAAAAGATTCATGATTCATGGTTTCCTTTGCCAACAACTTTCCTGTTTCTTTTTCCACAAATACCATACTGATTGTAGTTGTACCTATATCAATCCCCATCATATTCATAACTTTATCCTCAAAACTGCTGTCTGTTCCTGCTTTTTTAAATAAGAAATTTCCGTTCACATTTCCCTTTTTTATCAAAATTCCATGCCGGGTACGGCTGTTACTCGTACGGAACAACCACTTAATAGATTTCTTCTCTGTCGTAAATGAAAATTTCGTGAATCTCAATATTTTCTCCTCGTCATAGCCCTCATAGTAGCCGCGAACCACGATTGTAGGAAATACCGTAAACCTGTCCCCTGGTCATTCATTACTTAACAGAACCAGGGCTCCCAGAACCAGTACAATGCCCAGAACCCCCACTGTTGTGATCTTTTCCTGTAATACAAAGACGCCCAGGAGAGTAGCCACTACAGGTTCAATGGTAGCCATAACTGAGGCTTTGCCTGTTTCCACATGACTTAGGCCAAATGTATAGAAAATATAGGGCAGTACAGTGGTTACCAGACAATAAGCTGCACTGTAGAGAAAACCGGAAGGTGAAGAAAGGGAAAAATCTGTAATGGGCTTCCAGTCTGCCAGGAACAGCACGGCTCCAAGTGCACACAGAAAAGTATAGAATGTAACAGTAAAAGGATGATAGTTTCGTTCCAGAGCATATCGCCCAAAGATCGAGTACAGGGCATATCCGAAGCCGCTTCCAAGACCTGTAAGGATTCCGGTGGTGCTCACAGCATGATCTCCGTTCAGAATACCTGTTACACAAATGCATCCTGCAAATGCCAGAATAAGTGCAGCAATCTTCCGGGTGGTAAATGTTTCTCCAAAGAGAAAACGAGACAGAACCATAACAAAAATCGGTGCCGTATAGAGCAGAATGGCCGCAACAGACAAAGAGGTCAGGATGATTGTCCGATTATAACAATATCCGAAAAATACAATGCTGCAGATTCCCGTACCCAAAAAACACCACAAATCTTTCCAGTGAATCTTAAGAAGTTTTCGGTTATACAGAGTTAGAAATAGTAGCATCAGCACAGTAGTGACAGCAACCCTCAGGGAAAGAATCTGCAGGGAATCCAGACCCTCCTGTGAAAATCTCCGTACCCACAGTCCCATGGTAGCCCACATACTTCCAGCCAGTAAAATACAGCCGGAGGCAAGGAATGTTGAGGGATCCATCCCTCGATTACTGGTTGTCTTTTCTTTTTCCTGTTTATTTTTCATATTTTGTTATCCTTCTCTTTCTGTACGTTTTTCATTTAATACTATACTGAAATGACACAAAATTATCAAGTAGACAGGAACGTCATTATAGCTTTTCTATAACTCCCTTCATAACAAAGAAATTTAACATCATTGTAATGGGAGTGACCAATATCTTTGCTATTATAGAATAGACGGAACCTCATCTACTCTGCCCAAACACAAATCTTCAAATGCCTTCCCAAGCATAGCTTCTGCTGCACACTCCGCCTGTCTTTCCTGCCGGATTTTTTCTACAATCCGCAACATGAGCTGTTCCACTTCTTCAATTTGAAACGGCTTTAACAGATAATCTTCCGCATGAATCTGTACAGCCGCTTTCGCATATTCAAACTTATCATATCCAGTCAGAAAAGCTATCTTACATGTATATCCTTCTTCTCTGATCAGCTTTGCAAGTTCAATCCCGCTCATTCCTGGCATCTGAATATCACTAAGCAAAATATCCGGCTCATACTTCGCCATACATGCCAGTGCACTTCTGCTGCCGCGAGCCGTATATACTTTATCTATACCGATTTTTTCCCAATCAACATAATTTTTCAAAGTCTCTAATTCTATTATTTCATCTTCGACCAGTAAAATACTATACATTTTCTAACCGTCCTTACTCAAAATCACCTGAAAACCCCTATATATCACCACTTATCCGAAGTTACTTTATTATATCGAAAACTATACTTCAAAGCAACCGATCTTTCAGATTTTCCGCTTGGATCTCAATCACTACTTTTCTCCACTTTGATTGCTTTCGTGAACCCTCTTCATTTTTTCCAGCATAATGACACGAGAGTGACTTTCTTCTTTTATTACCAGTTGCAGCTACATAAGGTTTGCTGAAAATTAATATTTTTCTTTCATGGTTGTATCTGAATTTAGTTTTTCTGCCAGAAATTCATCTATTGCCAAAGTCACTCAGTCTCCGATAGTTTTTATATTTTCTTAATAATGTGTCGATATTATCTTTTTTGATTGACACATTTTTCATTCTTTTTTCAGATTTCCTATTTTTTATTTCTGTTACCTGCCCCCACTGCAGCCAAACTCTATGAAATACTTTTCATCCAGTGTTTTTTGCGAAACATGACAACAGTAATAACAAATCTTACAATCTCTTCTGCAGATAAAATCCCATATACCCAGACTACAGAAAGTTTCCATACATAGGCAGCGCTTAGGCAAAGTGGGATTCCAACTGCCAGAGTACCAAATATATCAATCATCATAATAATCTTTGTATTTCCACCACTTCGTATGATTCCACCTCCGAGAATCATATTCTGCACTTTAATCGGTGCATACAATGCAAAAATAATAAGAATTAATTTTGCTATATCTTTTACACTATTTTCCACCTGGTAAAAAGATACATAAAATCCTGACATGCAGATAAGGACAACTGCCAGTATCACTGCACCAGTAACTCCAAGCAAAAGCATTTTCAGGGAATCCTTATATGCACAATCGTAATCTTTCTTTCCCAGTTGTTTTCCAACAATCACTCCAGACGCTGCCGAAAGACCACTGAATGCCCCTATAAATAAACCCTGGACAGGTGTTGTCAAAGTATACGCAGCCAGACTTTCCGTTCCAATATGACCATATACAGCTGAAAAAACATTCTGACCCATGCTCCAGACAAATTCGCTGAGCAAGATTGGCATTACCATAGCCAGATATTCTGTTCTTGTCACTTTTTTCAATTTCATAGCCCATGTGATCCTGGCTTCTTCTTTTTGTATACAATATACAAATCCAAAAATCATAAAGATCAGATTAAATATCTGCGAAATTAAGGTTGCAAGTCCCGCACCACAGGCTCCCATAGGCGGCAATCCAAAGTTTCCAAAGATCAATCCATAATTCAGCCCTGTATTACAGAAAACGGCCAGAAAGCTTGCAGCCAGCGGAACAAAAGCATATTCCCTGCATCTAAGCCATACTGCTGTGATGCTGCTGAATGCCATAGGAATAAATGTAATAGATATTAATTTCAGATATCCCAATCCTTCTGAAACAATTCCAACATCTTTTGTATAAATTCTCAGTATCTGTCTTGTAAAAAACAAACCACATATCGTAAAGATTGCTGCAACAACGGTACCCGCCAATATACTGACCCAAAATCCCCGCCATGCTTCCTCGTCATCCTTCGCTCCAAGAAACTGCGCGATCAAAATTCCGGCTACCGTTGCCACGGCTCCGATCACAACGGAAAAAATGAGCGAAAAATTTCCTCCAATCCCCACTGCTGCAATACTTTTGCTTCCTAGCTGCCCAATCATCAACTGATCAATAATAGAAAATGAAGCTTGCAGCATAGACTGAAACGTTACCGGTACAGCAATTTTACATACGGTTCTGCCAAATTCTTTCATTGTTCTTATTTCTCCTTCCTGCGTTCCTTTTCCAGTCGTATACCATTCCAAACACGCTTGGATTTCATGACTGATTTTTCCGTGTACTTTCTCTGATTATCAGCCTTACCGGGAGAGTGATTTTCCTATCTACTTCTTTTCCATCCCGTAAATCTTCTAATGCACGAACGGCAGTCTCAGCACGAAGTTCTGCATCCTGATGAATTGTCGTAAGTGCCGGGATATTTTCTCTGCTGGCGGTATTATCATCAAATCCGATCACGGAAACATCCTCTGGTACCCGGATTGCCTGACGTTCCGCATAATGAATAAAATCCAGAGCATAATAATCAGATACTGCAAACAAAGCATGATAGTTCAAAATTTCTTCCCAGTGTTCTTTGTAAAATAAATGTCGTTCTTCTCTGCATTTCGGAATCGTAAGCATCCGCACATCTCCCGGTTCAAATGCATGACAAAATCCATTGATTCTCTCTTTATCCATGCAGCTATAATTATCAGAAATACATAATGCTTTTTGATATCCCAACTCTTTCAGATACCTGCCAGCCTGAATACCCCCATCATAATGGTCGATTACCAGATTCACGATCCGGGAAGTTTCTGCAAAATATCCATCATAGACCACAAATGAAATTCGCATATGTTCTCTCAGTTTCTTATAATCTGCTTCACAAAATCCAATCAGAATCAATCCATCCATATTCCACATAGAAGAGAATTTAGAAATTTCACTCCACTCAGACGTTGTCTTTATCATAAGAAAATATCCTGCTTTATTTACTTCCCTGGAAAGAGCATTCAAAGATGCCATAATAAATCCATCCTCCAACACTCGATTCTCATATTTCGGATCCTCATTGATAACTACCCCTATGATACGAGAATTGTTTTGTGCCAGAAGAATTCCTGCCATATTAGGGATATATTCCATTTCTTCGATTTTCTCCAACACACGCTTTCTCGTCTCATCAGATATCTTTCCGCTTTTTCCATGAATCACATTCGATACCGTAGCTGTACTCACGCCCAATAACTCCGCTATATCAGCAATCCTGATTCTTTTTTCCTCCATCGGCATCCCCCTTTTGTTTCCTAGAGCGTGTTTGATTTTATTCTTCCTATTTATCATATGGAATTTTTCCTTCAGAATCAATGGTTAAACGCGTAACCACATACAAAAATAAAGGTTCAACTTTGTACAATTCCACAAAGTTGAACCTTTCATATGTCTATTTTACTTCAAAAGAAGTCCACTCAATTTTAATTCCAATCTTTTCTTAAAAATCCTCTCCTGGACACATAACAAAGAATACATAATGATCTGCAATTTCAATGACAGTTTCTTCCGCTTCTGTACAAATATTCCAGCGTGGATCTGCAAGCGTACTTAATGTTTCTTTCAGTTTTTCCGGTTCATCTGTCTCAAATACATATCCCACAAAAGGAATTGTTCCAATGTACGGACTAAACATGGTTGCAGTCTTAAATCCGCTTACTTCATCCGAAAAACCATTCAGAAATCCCTCTGAGCATTCCATTGTACCACACTCATAACCACTTTTATCAGCCAGTGTATTTACTGTCTCTTCCATGCTTGAACCGTCATCTATTTCAGACTTAAAGACAGCAGCGAGCATCGTACCTTTTGTATCTGCTTTCGATTCTGAAGATTCTACATTCCCATCTGAAGAGGCACCTGGACTTTCAGATTTGTTCCCGCATCCACCTGTTCCGATTAATAATCCTGCTAATAAAATACATGCTATTTTTCTTTTCATTTTTTATTTTTCCTTTTCCTTTCATTTATAAATACAAACATCTGATGAAACAAATAGGCAATTACGATTAAACTAAAACAGGTAAGTAAGAATGATATTTGTCCATTTTTGGTTGTTTTCATAAAAAAACTTTCCATATCATAGCCAAATATCATCTGACTTCCATAAAGCTCAAACGAGATTTTTCCAACAAAGTTAAGTGGAACATTTCTAATCTTAACTGTTTCTGCAACAAAATCACACAAAACGACAAACGAAAAAACAAAAGGAATTGCTATAATATAATAAAACTCACTCAGTGGTCGATTCAGCTTTGTAATTGATCCATATTGAAACAATAAAAATACACCGATGAATATACCTGTCAATATTGCAGGTATTTTTAGTTTTCCAATAGCAATCCTTCTTAATTCATCGTAATACAGACCAATGAAGAAAACAGGCAGACGATTGATAAGAATAAAAATTGTCGTATAATTCAGGCAATACTGAAGCACGACAGCAACCGACATCCATCCAAGAAGCATAAACAAAAGTGCCATAATCCCAAACTTTTTCTTTGCCTTGATCAGAAATGGCGTGATGCTATACAAAAGCATGATTCCTGAAGTAAACCAAAGAAATGCACCACCGCCTCTCTGAAAAAACTCAATTGAAAAAATCACTTTCAATAATCGGGCAAATTTCCATCTTTTATAGAAAAATGCAATCACTGCAAAAACAATAAATGGCACGTAAATAGAAAAAAACCGATTTTTAATAAATGAAAAAAATGAGATACTCTCTTTTCTCCCAAGACTGTACGCAGATAAAAAGAAAAAGAGATCTACTCCAATATAGGCAGCTCTTTGAATGCTCAATTCAAATATATGATGGGAAAAAGGAATATACAGGTGAAAACTTAAAATCAGCAGGGCAGCAAAGCCCATAATTGATTTTTTACACTGCATGCAAAAGCACAATACTTTCTATATGGTCGGTCCAGCTGAACATATCAACCGGAACTGCCTTCACTGCTTTGTATCCATTTTTCTCCATGTATTTCAAATCCCGTGCCAAGGTTTCCGGATTGCAGGAAATGTATACCACTTTCTTCGGTTTTAATCGCACAATAGAAGAAAGAAAGGCTTCATCACTTCCTGCCCTTGGCGGATCCATAAAAACAATATCCACCTGCTCTTTTCTTTCTGCCATGTTCACCATAAATTTTCCTGCATCTCCCTGATAGAATCGCACATTTTTGATTCCATTGATTTTACTGTTTGTTATCGCATCTTTCACCGCATCTTTATTCAGTTCTACACTGATCACTTCTTTTACATGCTTACTTGCTATGATTCCAATTGTTCCGATTCCGCAGTAAGCATCGATCACACATTCTTTTCCTGTAAGCTGTGCCATTTCAATGGCTTTTTTATAAAGAATTTCTGTCTGTACCGGATTTACCTGATAAAAAGAAGACGGAGAAATCCGGAAAGTACACCCACAGAGCTGATCTTCTATATAACCTTTTCCGTAGAGTACAATATTTCTTTCTCCAAGAACCATACTGGTTTTCTTGTCATTGACATTCAAAACTACCGTTGTGATTTCCGGATGGAGTTTTCGAAGCGCTTTGACAAAATTATTTTTGGAAGGAAATACAACGGATGCGCACACCAGAACTACCATAATCTGTCCACTGGTAAATCCGGTACGAATCATTACATGACGCAGCAGACCATAACCACTGTCCTCGTTATAGACTTTTATTTTAAATGATTTTAGCAAACCGCGGATATCCTGAATAATCGCATCTGCCTTTTCATCTTCGATCAGGCAGGATTCCACCGGCACAACCCGATGTGTTCCTTCTTCATAAATTCCGGAAATCACACTTCCATCCCTGAGGCGAGCAAATGTACCGTTCACTTTATTTCTGTAATGATATGGATTTCTGTTTCTTTCTGCCTTGTCTACCGGGCAGATTCCTTTCAGAAGTTTTTTCACTGTCTTTTCTTTCTTTTTTAATTGTTCTTCATAGGAAATACCCTGAAACGTACATCCCCCGCATTTTTTATATACCGGACATACCGGAATTTCTTTATTTTCGTCTTTCATCTCTCATTTATTCCTCCTGTAAATATTATAGCAAAGCCTGTCATGAACCAAAAGACAGAATCCACTTTTTTCTATACTTTTTCTTCCAGATATGCCATTATCCCGTCTTTGATAAATGCAATGAGAAAACCATTGAATCGTGCGCTTTTTCACTTGACTGTGTCTCCAGTGCAATGTATGATAATGAGAGTAGAACTTATTACATAAACAGTCAGCAGCTGACAAACGGCAACATCGTTGGCTATTTGAAGCATCGATTATTTCGATATAAGATGGCACAAATAGTCGAAAACGACCCGTGTTTCTGCTGATGTTTTGGCAGTATTAAGTATCAAAACGGCAAAGACCGAACAATACATTCGATTTTTGCCAAATAAGAAAGAGAGGGCTGTAATATGTCAAAGAAACAAAAAAATCAAGAAATCAAAAGCAAGGAACCGATCAACCCTTTGCTGATTCTGGCTATCATCGTTCTTCTGGCAGCAATTGCTACTTATGTGATTCCGGCCGGCAGTTTTGAACGAGTAGCCAACGAAACCACAGGCTATGATATGATTGACGTGAATTCTTTCCAGATGACGGAAAAGAACCCTCTGCAGCCATTTAACCTATTCGTGTCCCTGACACTGGGTCTTCAGAATGCTGCTTATGTTATCTTCTTCCTGATGATCATCGGCGGTATGATCAAAATCGTTGAGCATACTGGTGCACTTCATGCCGGATTATCCAATGTAGTTATTAAGATGAAGGGGAAAGAGTTATTGCTAATCCCTGTATGCGTGTTCCTGTTTGGCCTGGTTTCCGCTACAGCTGCCTGTTGTGAAGAATATCTGGCCTTTATGCCCCTTGTGTATGTAGTTTGTGTGGCCGCAGGCTTTGACTCGATCACCGCCGTTGCCCTGCTGTTCTGCTCTTGTGCTGTTGGCTATGCCGGCGGTATGACCCAGGCATTTTCTGTTGGTGTTGCACAAAGTATTGCTGAACTGCCTATGTTCTCCGGTATCGGTCTTCGTACCGTACTGTTCGTCGTACTGGCAATTGTCACATCTGCCTTCCTGATGATTCGTGCACACAGACTGAAGAAGAACCCCTCTCTGAATGAGATGCGCGAGACTGACCTGAAGCACGCGGATCATCTGGATCTGGAGAATATCCAGCCTGTCACCGGTACACAGAAGATCGTTCTGCTGATCTTCGCATTCAGCTTTATTGCCGTTGCCTTCTGCGTGATTAAGCTGGGCTTCTATATCGACGAAATGTCCGGTATTTTCCTGATTGCTGCTATTCTGGTAGCACTGGTTGCAAAAATCAAACCCAATGATTTTATCAATATCTTCGTAGAGGGCTGCAAGGATTTGCTGTTCGCCGGTCTGGTTATCGGTATGTGTAATGCTGTTACCATGATTCTGTCTGACGCAGGTGTCATGGATACCCTGATTTACTATGTCGGTGGTCTGCTGAGAGGTCTGAATCCCAAGATTAGTGCTTGTGGTATGTTCGTTCTGCAGGATCTGCTGAACTTCATGATTCCCTCCGGATCCGGTCAGGCTGCTATTACCATGCCTTTCATGGCTCCTCTGTCCGATATCCTGGGTGTATCCCGCCAGACCGCAGTTCTGGCCTTCCAGATGGGCGATGCCTTTACCAATGCTGTAGCTCCCACTGCAGGTGAGCTGATGGCTGCACTGGCGATCTGCCATGTTCCTTATAAGAAGTGGGCCAAATTTATCCTGCCTCTTTGGGGTCTGTGGTGCGTGACCGCTTTTGTGTTCCTGATTCTGGCGGTTTCCATCGGATATGTATAAAACTTTCAAAACAAAAAACCGGAGTTGAGGGGCCAAGCCCCTCAGCTCCGGTTTTTGTTTTGTACGCAGTTTATAGCGACTCTCTTCGCTATAAACTGCGTTTTTTCTGTACTTTTTCTTCTGAATATGCTATTATTTTAGCGTTCTTACATTTATGTATGATTACAATTTTATAAAGAAAGGATTGTCTGTATGCTCCAAACAATTGAAACAATCAATTCCGCAGTCAATAATTTTATCTGGGGCGTACCTGCAATGATTTGTATTATCGGTGTGGGACTTTATCTAAGTTTCCGTACCCATTTCCTGCAGATACGTAAATTTCCCTACGCAATTAAGACTACCATCGGTCGTGTTTTCCGTAAATGGGAAGCATCAGACGGTGCCCTGACTCCATTTCAGGCTGTCTGTACTGCATTGGCTGCCACTGTAGGTACCGGAAATATTGCCGGTGTAGCCGGTGCTATTGCCATCGGCGGACCGGGAGCTGTATTCTGGATGTGGATTTCCGCACTTCTCGGTATGTGTACTAAATTTTCTGAAGTTACCCTTGCAGTTCATTTCCGTGAAAAAAATGCCCAGGGGGATCTGGTTGGGGGACCTATGTACTACATAAAAAACGGTCTTGGCAAACACTGGCAATGGCTTGCCGTTGCTTTCTCCGCATTCGGTGTACTAACGGTATTCGGAACCGGAAATGCCACACAGGTCAATACTATTACCACAGCGATTAATTCTGCACTCCTGAATTTTCAGATTATCGGTGAAGATTCTGTAAAACTCACCAATCTGATCATCGGTATCGTAATCACCTTACTGGTAGGTACCGTACTCTTAGGCGGAATCAAACGAATCGGACAGGTTACGGAAAAGCTGGTTCCTTTCATGGCTCTTATGTATATTATCCTGGCTTTCGGAGTTCTTATTCTGAATCTTGACCGGGTACCGGGTGTATTTGCTTCTATTTTTGAAGGTGCGTTTTCTCCTGCTTCTGTAACAGGTGGTGCTGTGGGAAGCTTTTTTATGAGCATGAAAAAAGGTGTCTCAAGAGGTATTTTCTCTAATGAAGCAGGTCTTGGTACCGGCTCCATTGCCCACGCCTGTGCAGATACAAAGAAACCGGTAAAACAGGGATTCTTTGGCATCTTTGAAGTATTTACAGATACCATTCTCATATGTACGCTGACTGCACTGGTAATTCTTTGCAGCGGAGTTCCTGTTAATTACGGCAGCGCCGCAGGCGCAGAACTGACAATTTCCGGATTTACCTCCACTTACGGAAGCTGGGTTTCTGTTTTCACAGCCGTTGCCATGTGCTGCTTCGCATTTTCCACCATCATCGGATGGGGACTTTACGGCGCACGCTGTATTGAATTTTTATTCAGTGAAAAAGTTATCAAACCTTTCATGGTCGTGTATTCTCTGGTTGCCATCCTGGGTGCAACCGCAGACCTTGGCCTTATGTGGAGTATTGCCGAAACCTTTAACGGTCTTATGGCCATTCCAAACCTGATTGCCCTGTTCCTTCTTTCCGGTACAGTGGTTCGTCTGGTAAAAGAATATTTCGATACAGAAGGAAATCAATAACAAAAAACATCTGCAGATTCTTCACAGTTTCTGCAGATGTTTTTTAATCTTCTCTTTCCAGCTGTTTCAGTAAATATCTTCCTACAATTCCTGAAAATGCAGCAATATCATGAATATATGCAAAATCTTTTCCAAAAATTTTCTTTTCTGCCGGGAGATCCTTCTCCTCTCCTGCAAATACCCCAAGAACACAAATCCCCTGATTTCTCAGTTTTCTGATTTCAAAAGCTGTATCCGCAATGGCATATTTTCCCTGATATGGCTGAGGATTTCTGGCGTTTGGCCGATTCAGAATCACATCATACGGCCGCCCGTCACTTAAAACGATCATGACTTTATGTTCTTCTTCTCTGTTCAGCAATTCGTATCCTGCTGCCTTTATCGCCAGACCATCCCGGTTATTGGAAGAGGTATTATATTCAAAAATATTATTATTTGCACTTCTGTCATCATCATACTTACGAAATCTATGCATAATCGTATAATCCCAGAACGTACAGAAGCTCATAACCCGGTGAGGGACGTTTACATTGCTCAGAGCTTCACTCAAAATATAAGCCTGAAGAGCCACCTGTTCCTGACGCCTTCTCTGAGAACCACTGGCATCGATCAATACGTCTACCACAAAACTACTGTTATCATGATTCAATTCCCGCATAAACAGTCTGGAATCCCGGCTTCTTCCGATTCTCCACAAACGTGCTGGCAGAATCCGCCCTCTGTCCGAAAGGACTTCCTGTATTTCATCCCGCATAATAAATGCTTTCCGAAGCATATCTGTAAGCAGACGGATATTGTTCTTTACCATTCTGTGTTCATTATGATAAGCGTAAATATTTTTGTCTTTCTGTTTTTTCGCATACTCGTACTGATAATTGCGCAGAACCGCATTTTTCAGAATACCTTCTGTAAAATACAGACTACAGTCACTGTGTATCCCTCTGCAGAGCAGATGGTTGAGCCGCTTGTCTTCTGTTTCAGACAGGTAAGTTTTTCCGTAATTACGCTGCACATAACTATACATTTTTGCAAGCGCCGCTTCATCCACAACAAGGATTCTCTTCTTTTCCGAAGTATCTTCCTTCTCCTCATCCTTTTCCTGCCAGGACTGCTCCATCTGATCCAGATTGGTCATATTTTCAGACAACCGATCCAGATAAGCAGTAAAACTTTCTTCCAATGCTTCTTCGTTCAGATAATCCTGCCAGGAAAATTCTTTCAGTTCCTCCAGGGTAACCGCAAGTACTGTTTCCAGATTACCATATCGTTTTTCAAAATATGGATCTGCAATCTGATTATACAGAAAATCAATTGTCCGGATAATATCCATGGTATCTTCTGCATCTTCCAGCTCGTAAATCACGTCCATAAATTCCCGGAGACGGTTCGTTGCCGGTTCTGTTCCATTCAAAGCCTCTTTAAAAAGAGACAGCTTCAGACGCCCCGGTTCTGTCGCTACCAGACGTGAAAATTCCAAATCAATAGTATCTTCAAACGCTTTTCTCCGGATTTCTCTCACACCTTCTCTTTCTGCCATAATACGCGCTCCTACAGACCACTCGATACAAAGCTGTGCAAGGCTCATAAGAGGGCCTTCCTCCCCGTGAAGGTAGATTTTCTTAATAAGATATAAAGAAAGGGCTTCCCGATCAAAATAACGGGCAAATGCCCCCTGTTTAATGCCATCATAGAGAGCCGATGCCGGAGAACGCCGAAATCCTTCTACATTTGGCTTTATTTCCAGTGTATAATCCCCGCTTACCGTCCAGATCAGATTCTTTATCCTGTTCTCCAGTTCAAATTCCAGTTCTTCTCTCATTCAAATACATCCTCTGGCTTCCAGGATTCCGGTATCCTTGTCATGACCACGTCCTGTACGATTTCTTTTTCAAAAATATCAAAACACTTATTTACTACACCCATTTTCACTGCAAGTGCCGGACGCAGTCCGCACTGGATCGTATTCAATGCTCCCAGCATTCCTCTTAAATCCAGAGCCTTTGTGGTAATTTCGCTGTTGTCTGCTTTCAATTGAAGATCCAGGAACAGCCCACACCACTGTTTCATAGCCTCTTTTTTCATATTCGGAAATTTTGTCCGAAAAATATAGCTGAGGGTCTCCTCATTCTGCCCCGGCATATCAATAACAAGAAAACGGGAAACCAGGGCTTCATTCAGTTCTTTTGTTCCTGCATATCCATAGTTCATGGTACCGATAAAACGGGTGGCATTGTGCAGATCAATCTTATCATATCCTGGTACATCAATACTCCTTCTGTAATCCAGAGAAGCATGCAGTACGGATACCGCATCGTTTTTTGCCATATTGATCTCATCCAGTATACCAAAACCTCCGTACTGCGCACAGCGATAAATGCTGCCTTTTCTAAGCTGCACCTCGTTGTTCAGAAAAGTATCGGTTCCTATCAGATCCCCACTGTTTGTATTTACATGAAAAGACACATTATAGACAGGGCGTGCAAAAATCCATGCCAGATTTTCTGCCAACATATTCTTACCGGTTGCTTTTGGTCCTGTCAGAAGCAGATTTTCCCCTTTCAGCAGCGCAGCAATTCCCATTTCCAGTACTTCTTTTCCATAAAAAGCCATATCCGGCTTAATGATTCTGCTTTTTTCTTTTTCTTCCACTGTATGACAGGCACGAAACGCTTCCACGCCTTCTATCAAAGACCTGTCTACACCCTGTTCATACAACATTTCCAATTCTTTTTTCATACATTTATCCTCAAAATTATCCGGTGTATTTTCCTGTGACAGAAAAAGGCATTCCATGAATCGGAACACCTTTTCTATATTTCGAGACTGTCTCAGACTTCAAATAATAAATCTCCATAGGAAGGCATTGGCCACATTTCTTTATCTACCAACATCTCCAGCTCATCTACCGGTTTACGGAGATTATCCATTGCAGGCAATACCTGCTGACGATAGAAAAATGCACTTTCTTTTCCTTCTGGCATTTTTGCTGCCGTTTCTGCTACCTCTTTCAGTTTCTTTAAGGCATCTCTTGTTTCTCTCAGAAGGTCCGATGTTTCTTTCAGCAGTTCTGTCTGTACATCCACTTCCAGAACCCCTGCTGCAACTACCGCATTAATGGAATCTGCCAGATGTTTTGTATACTTAATAACTGCAGGAATGATCTGTTTGCTTGCAATATCAATCATAGTTCTAGCTTCTATGTTAATCGCTTTTGCATACGCCTCATATTTGATTTCTTTTCTGGATTCCAGCTCTGCCCTTGTAAATACACCGAAGTTCTCAAACAATTCAATCGTCTGATCCGTAGTAAGTGCCTCTACTGCTTCTACCATACAACTGATATTCGGAAGTCCTCTTCGCTCAGCTTCCTGTACCCATTCATCGGAATAACCATTGCCGTTAAATACAATTTTCTGATGTTCTGTAAAATTCTTCTTCATCAGATCATGTACAGCCATATCAAAGTCTTCTGCCTGTTCCAGAATATCACATGCCTCTTTAAATGCTTCTGCAACAATCGTATTTAATACAATATTTGCCGGTGCAATCGAATCTCTGGAGCCCACCATACGGAACTCAAATTTATTTCCTGTAAATGCAAACGGTGAAGTACGGTTTCTGTCTGTGGTGTCACGCATAAATTCCGGAATGGATTTTACGCCGGTTTCCAGCTTATCGCTTTCTATACTGTGATCCGCCATACCGGTAGTAATCAGCTGGTTCATAACATCGGTCAACTGGTCACCCAGAAATACAGAAATAATTGCCGGCGGTGCTTCATTTGCTCCCAGACGGTGATCATTTCCCACGTCTGCAGCTGATTCCCGAAGAAGCGCTGCGTGTTTATCAACTGCCTTCAAAACACAGCTCAATACCAGAAGGAACTGAATATTTTCATGAGGTGTAATGCCCGGATCCAGCAGATTCACACCGGTATCTGTTGTCAGAGACCAGTTGTTATGCTTACCGGAACCATTGACTCCTGCAAAAGGCTTTTCATGGAGCAGACATTTCATACCATGCTGGCATGCAATTCTCTTTAATGTCTGCATAACAATCTGATTATGATCCACTTCCACATTTACTTCTGCATAAATAGGTGCCAGTTCATGCTGTGCAGGTGCCACTTCATTATGCTGCGTCTTTGCTGTAACACCCAGTTTCCAGAGTTCTTCATTTACATTTTTCATGTAACCGGAAATTTTCTGACGAATCGTTCCAAGATAATGATCATCTAATTCCTGTCCTTTCGGCGGCATTGCACCAAACAAAGTACGACCGGTAAAAATAAGATCTTTTCTCTGCAGGAATTTATCTTCTCTTACCAGAAAATACTCCTGTTCTGCTCCTACAGAAGGAATCACTCTCTTGGCAGTGGTATCTCCAAACAGACGAATGAGGCGCATAGCCTGTTTATTAATTGCCTGCATAGAACGAAGAAGAGGCGTTTTCTGGTCCAGTGCCTCTCCCGTATAAGAACAGAATGCCGTCGGAATACAAAGTGTGGCGCCAGCTGCATCATGTCTTACAAATGCCGGTGAAGTACAATCCCATGCAGTATATCCTCTTGCCTCAAAAGTTGCACGAAGACCACCCGACGGAAAAGACGATGCATCCGGTTCTCCCTTAATCAGTTCTTTTCCGGAAAAGCTCATAAGCACCTTGCCGGACGGAAGCGGTGCGGTGATAAAAGAATCGTGTTTCTCAGCAGTTACACCTGTAAGAGGCTGAAACCAGTGCGTATAATGGGTAGCACCTTTCTCAATTGCCCATTCTTTCATTTCATGAGCAATGACATCTGCTATTTCCAATGATAACTCTTTTCCCTCAAGAATTGTCTGTTTCAGATCTTTATATACTTTTTTCGGAAGACGCTGCTGCATAACTGTATCATTAAACACGTCTTCTCCAAAAATTTCCGTGACTTTCACATTTTCACTCATTATACTATCCTCCTGTACGTTTGGTGCCTTTAAACTGTATTTACGATACCTCATATACAGTAAAAATGCAAGAAAAATTTATCTCTTTCTGACTTATCTAAGCGTACTGACTGCCAGAAGAATCAGACATACCCCACCAATCCAGGACAGATCCTGTTTAAAAAACGTCCGGAAGTGCGTCCCTAAACTCCATCCTGTTTCCATCATAAAAACACCCATAAAAAAAGAACCAATCACTAAAAACAGGGGACGTTCCTGTACAAGACCGGTTCCTACTCCCACAGCAATACTGTCCAGAGAAAGAACTGCCGCCAGGCCGATTCCCTCCAAAATCCCAAGATAACTGACTCTGTTTGTTTCACTGATTTCTTTATGATTCCGGAAACAGGAGCATATTCTATACAGACCAATAAAAAACAAAAGCAGAAAACTGGCTGCTCCTGTGAGGGTTTCTGAAAGAAAAATCGTAAGACAATTTCCGGTAAGAATTGCAATCCCCAACAATGCACACATCACCAGATTCATAATGATGATTACAGAAACTGACATTTTTGTTCTGCTGGCCCCATAAGCAAAACTGACCATGAATGAATCCATGGTCAGTGCAAGAATCAATACAATGCTTTTCAGCAGTTCAAGAAAATTCATTGCACACCTGAATCATTCTGTTTCTAACATAATATTCCACCGTATGCAATTCGTGTCAGTTTACGGATAACTACAGATCAGCTGCATTAATAAGTGGAACCGTCTCATCTTTTTTCAGCATGATTTCCACTGCATGATTGAGATTTTCTATTTCCACTTCTTTGTGTTCTCCTCCAAATTCTCCATCCAGAGTCCAGGACATTTCCTCTTCACAGGTGATTTTCAGTTTTGATGTCTTAAATGATTCAATCTGACTGCAGTCTGCATTTCCTACCAAAGCAGCGATAATCTCATTCAATTCAAGAAGATTCTTCGGTCTGTGCACCAGAAGTACCTCAAACAATCCATCATCCAGCATAACATCTGGTCCCGTCAGTTTACGGAATCCTCCTACGGAGGTAGCATTACTTATCATTCCGAAGATAAAATCTCCTTCCATATTCTGTTCCGCAGTCTCCACTTTCATCTTATAAGACTGGATATTAAAAAGACGTTGTGTTCCTTCTAATATATATGCCGCATGGCCAAGGATATTTTTCAGATCCTGATTTGTTTCATAAGAAACGTCCGTAAACAGCCCGAAAGCCGCAATATATACAAAGAAGTCATCATTAAATCTCCCTACATCAAATGCATGCGGTTCCCCCTCCACAATGTCCATTGCTGCCTGCATCATGTTTTTGGAAACATGGAGACTTTTTGCAAAATCATTGGTACTGCCTGCAGGTATATACCCTATCGGAGTAGAATGGCCGCCTTCCATAATTCCTGTTACAATTTCATCCAGTGTTCCGTCTCCCCCACTGGTGACTATCAGGTCAAACTCTCCGCCTCTCTTTTTTGCAACTTTCAACCCATCTCTGTATGCCTGTGTGGGATGAATGGTCACATCATATCCGGCTTTCACG
Source organism: Blautia sp. (assembly GCA_051880075.1). Classification (GTDB taxonomy): domain Bacteria; phylum Bacillota; class Clostridia; order Lachnospirales; family Lachnospiraceae; genus Blautia. Next base: position 26,671 of record JBJENG010000084.1, read on the forward strand.
AAAATATCAAGTATGTCTGTCAGACGAGTCTTTATACTTCCCTTTCCGGCTCTCGGATTAAAAATAAACAACATTTTTTTTCCCATACTTCGTCCTCCCGATCCTGTTTTAGCAGAAAAAAAACATACCCCGACGGCAGCAATCAATGACTGCACATCGGGATATGTCCCTATCACAACAGCCTGAGGCTGCATACATCTGAATATTAAACTAATTCTAATACAACTTCCATTGCTGCATCGCCCTTACGTGGTCCGATTTTGATGATTCTTGTGTAACCACCATTACGATCCGCATATTTTGGAGCGATTTCTGTGAACATTTTTTCTACCATGTCCACTTCTTTTGTGTTTTTCTTTTTACCAGCAGCTGCTGCCGGAACTTCTTTTACCGGATAGAAAACTTTTAACATCTGTCTTCTGGCATGTAATCTGGACGGAGCATCTTTTTTGATTTCTTTCTGTACTTCGTCATATACAGTCACTTTTTTGCCATCAACAACTTCTTTTACTCTCTTGCCTTCTGCGTCTTTACGAGCAACTTTAGCTGTTACAGTAACTGTTTCAAAGTTGTCTTTTTCTCTTACAGCCATAGCAATCAGTCCGTCAGCAATTTTACGAACTTCTTTTGCTCTTGTTTCTGTTGTAACAATTTTTCCATGATATAACAGACTTGTTACCTGGCTTCTCAGTAACGCTTTTCTCTGGTCAGATGTTCTGCCTAATTTTCTATATTTAGCCATTTTTTAATTTCCTCCATTTGTGGAACAATGAGCCATGCTTCTTCGGTCTTACTGACTCATTGCTTGTATTCCATAAATTGTCCTAACTTTTATTCTTCGCTTGGATTCAGCTGTAAACCTAATTCTTTCAGCTTTGCCAGAACTTCTTCCAGTGACTTGCGTCCCAGATTACGAACTTTCATCATATCTTCAGAAGTACGGTTACAAAGCTCTTCTACTGTATTGATACCAGCACGTTTTAAACAGTTGTAAGAACGAACAGATAACTCCAATTCATCAATGTTCATTTCCAGAACTTTTTCTTTTTCGTTATCCTCCTTCTCAATCATGACCTCTGCAGTTTTTGCACTTTCAGAAAGGTCGATAAAGAGGCTTAAATGCTCGCTCAGGACTTTGGCTGCAAGGCTGACAGCCTCATCAGCATCCAGGGTACCGTTGGTATAAATATCCAGAGTCAGTTTATCAAAATCTGTCACCTGACCCACACGAGTATTTTCAACAGTCATATTCACACGTTCTACCGGAGTGTAGATTGCATCGACTGCAATTACACCAATTGGCATATCGTCTGTTTTTCCTTTATCTGCGCTTACATATCCACGACCTTTTGTAATGGTAAGTTCTGCATTAAATTTGCAGCCTGTGCCGCCATTCAATGTAGCGATCACCTGATCCGGATTCAGAATCTCAAGATCCTGATCCACCTGAATATCTGCGCCTGTAACAACGCCTTCCCCTTCAAACTCGATATATGCAGTTTTCGGTTCAGAACTGTCACTTGTGTTCTTAATTGACAGGTTTTTCAGATTCATAATGATCTCTGTCACATCTTCTTTTACACCTGGAATAGAACTGAATTCGTGCTGAACACCATCAATTTTGACCTGGCTTACGGAAGCACCTGGTAAGGAAGAAAGCATAATTCTTCTTAACGAGTTGCCCAGTGTAATACCATATCCTCTTTCAAGTGGTTCCACAACAAATTTCCCATATCTCTTATCATCAGACATTTCTGTGATCTGGATTTTGGGTTTGTTAAAATCGAACATGCAAAGCCCTCCTTGCTACGTGCATATTACTTGGAATATAATTCGACGATTAACATTTCGTTAACCGGTACGTCGATTTCTTCTCTGGTAGGAAGTGCTTTCACTTCACCTTTCAGAGCTTCCTGATCAACGTCTAACCAAGCCGGTACAAGACGTCCGCCGGTTACTTCCAGAATATCTTTGTATCTCTGAGAAGATTTATTTTTTTCTTTGATTTCGATTACATCGCCAACCTTTACAAGGTAGGATGGAATGTTCACCTGTTTTCCGTTAACCATTACATGTTTGTGGTCAACGATCTGTCTTGCTTCTTTTCTTGTTCTTGCCAGACCAAGACGGAAAACAACATTGTCAAGACGTGTTTCCAGCATAATCATCAGGTTTTCACCTGTCTGACCCTGTTTCTGGTCAGCTTTTTTATAGTAGTTGCGGAAAGGTTTTTCCAGAACACCATAAATGAATTTTGCTTTCTGTTTTTCTCTTAACTGAAGTCCGTATTCGGACATTTTTTTGTTTGCTCTTCTTAACTGTCTGGTTGATTTTTTGTCAATTCCTAAATAAATCGGATCAAGACCAAGGGATCTGCATCTTTTAAGAACTGGTACTCTATTCACTGCCATGATTAATTAACCTCCTAATTAGACTCTTCTACGTTTTGGTGGACGGCATCCGTTATGTGGTACCGGTGTTACGTCACGAATGCTGGTAACTTCCAGACCGCATGCAGAGAGTGCACGAATTGCTGCTTCTCTTCCTGAGCCAGGTCCTTTTACAAAAACGTCAACAGTCTTCAGACCATGAATTAATGCTGCTTTTGTAGCAGTTTCTGCAGCCATCTGTGCTGCATATGGAGTAGATTTCCTTGAACCTTTAAATCCCAGACCACCGGCACTTGCCCATGATAAAGCATTTCCTTCAGCATCTGTCAATGTTACGATTGTGTTGTTGAAAGATGACTGGATATGTGCCTGTCCGCGTTCAACGTTTTTCTTAACACGCTTTTTTGTCACTTTTTTTGTAACTTT
>JBJENG010000085.1:0-29298 GCA_051880075.1 Blautia sp.
AAGGGGATGAACCGAAATCCGGATACGGATATGAATATCTTCAGCAGGTTGCTTATTTTTCAGGATGGAAATATGAATATGTTAACGGCAGCTTTAATGAACTTCTTCAGATGCTAAAGAATGGCGAGATTGATCTTATGGGGGATATTTCCTATACAGAGGAACGTGCCCGGTATATTGATTATGCATCAGAAGAACAGGGAAGAGAGTATTATTATCTGTTTGTCCGGGAAGAATTCTCTGATCAAAATCGGGTCATCACCTTATTACTTTGCAACGAATAAACAAAGACCGGACATTCTTGCGGAGCTTAACGAGGCAAATGCCAGAATTCAGCAGTCAGACTGGTACTATAATGAAAAAATCTATCTGAAATATTATGGAAAAACTTCTGCATCTGCAGCAGGATTAAACCGGGCAGATCTGGAATGGCTGAAAGAAAAAGAGACAATTACCATCGGATATATGGATCATAATATGCCTTATTCAGATACTGATAATCAATCAGGAGAACTGATCGGTCTTTTATCTTCCTTTCAGGCATCTATCAAAGAAAGATATGATGTGGATTTCCTTACAAAAGAGTTCAGCAGCTATGAACAGATGAAAACAGCTCTGGATAGCGGTGAAATCGATACCATGTTTCCTGCCTATGGAAGCTACTGGATAGCAGAAAAAAATAATATGATGGTAACAGACGCACTGGCTACCAGTTATGTGCTTATGATTTATTCGGGAAATTATGATGAGAATATTACATCTGTGATTGCCATTACAGATGAGAGCCCTATACAGCAGTTTTATGTGGAAGAGCATTATGCCCAAGCGGAAATTCTGAAATGTGAAAATATGGAGGCTTGCATCCATGCAGTGATAACAGGTAAAGCTACCTGTACGTTGCTTAGTTCAGATATTTATTATGCCAACCGGAATGAATTTGAAAGTCTGGGAAAGTTTTCTATTTCCAATGCAGGATATGAAACATCCGTCAGCTTTGCTACCAGAAAAGAAGACATAGATATGTATTCTTTTATGAAAAAATCCGTTGCCAGTATCACGGAAGGAGAAGTAAGAGAAGCATTGATTGCAAGCCGGCATGTGAACGCAGATCTCAGTGTGAAACAATTTCTGCAGAAACATGAAATGATTGTATTGGCTGTAGCAGGGATTATTCTTATTCTGATTCTTTCTTTTCTTATTTACTATGTGACTTCTAATAAGAAATCACTTCGGCTTTTGCACAGTAATTCCGAATTGAATGAAAAGGCATATATTGACCTTGCTACAGGACTTCCCAATAAGAATAAATGTGTGGAAATAATATCCGATCACCTTTTTGTATCCAGACCTACCGCCTGTCTGATGCTGGACTTAAATGATTTAAAGCTTGTAAATGATACATTGGGACATGAGATGGGAGATTTGATAATTCTGAACTTTGCAAAGATTCTGAGACAGACCGTTCCGCCACAGTATTTTGTAGGAAGGTTTGGCGGGGATGAGTTTATTGTAGTCGCAGAGGGAGTCACGGACAGAAATGAAGTAGAACATATCGTAGAGAAAATAGGGGATATTGTTTTAGAATTTAATGGTGCCAACGGTGAACTCAAGCTGAGCTATGCATGTGGATATGCATTTTCAGAAGACTATCCCTCCTATAGTGTAATGCAGTTGCTGGACATTGCAGACCAGAGAATGTATGAGGATAAAAAGAGGATAAAAAGAAGATAAAAAAATAATCTGGTAACCTTGACAAATGAAAAAAAAAGCGGTATTGTATGATTTGTATCGTTACTTCCGTATGGAAGGCCAGTAACGGGCTTGTACTGGTTTCGACGGGGGTTTTGAAGTTGGGGAAGCCATCCGCAGACTCCGGGACTGCGTACCAACCTGGGAATTAAATATAAACGCAAACAATAATCGTGTAGCGTTAGCTGCCTAAGTTGCAGCTTGTCGGCCTTAAGTCACCTGCTGCTTAAGAATCCGGCATCGACTTTGCAGGGCACTTTGCTTTCAAAGCTTTGAGAAAGTAAAAGATTTTATGAAGCTACCAATTGCAGCAGCCTGTCATCCGGCGGCCGCAGGAGGGAATTTGAAAAAGAATGACTGTGATGGGAGATGCCTCAAGGGATAGACTTTCGGACGCGGGTTCGATTCCCGCCAGGTCCATTAAAAAAGTGCCTTATTTAAGGGCACTTTTTTTGATGTTCACAGATTTTTCATAGATTTTTGTTATACTTCTGATACAAAACAGAAAAACAAAACAGAAAAAAGAAAGAAGGACAGATTATGAATAAAGGAAAAATTTTAGTTGTGGATGACGAGAGCAGAATGCGGAAGCTCGTGCGGGATTTTCTTGTGAAGCAGAATTTTGACGTGTTGGAAGCAGGAGACGGAGAAGAAGCCCTTGATATTTTTTACGAGACGAAAGATATTGATTTGCTGATTCTTGATGTTATGATGCCAAAGCTGGACGGATGGGAAGTATGCAGAGAAATCCGGAGACAGTCAAAAGTTCCTATTATCATGCTGACTGCAAGGGGAGACGAGCGAGATGAACTTCTGGGATTTGAACTGGGAGTGGATGAATATATTTCAAAACCGTTCAGCCCGAAAATTCTGGTGGCCCGTGTAGAAGCCATTCTGAGAAGGACCAATGCAGGAACAGCAGATGTGCTGGCCGCAGGAGGAATTGAAGTGAATAAAGCGGCACATATTGCAGCCATTGACGGAGAACCTATGGAACTGAGTTATAAGGAGTTTGAATTGCTCACATATTTTCTGGAAAATCAGGGCATCGCTCTTTCCAGAGAAAAAATATTGAATTCTGTCTGGAATTACGATTACTTCGGAGATGCAAGAACCATTGACACACATGTGAAGAAGCTGAGAAGTAAAATGGGTAAGAAGGGAGAGTACATTAAGACAATATGGGGAATGGGATACAAATTCGAAGTTTAAGAGTGAAAAAATCAATAAAAGTCAGGTTGATCGTCACTTTTGTCGGAATGACAATGATTGCATTTTCTATGATTATGCTGGCAAATCATTTTCTTCTTGAAAAATATTATGTGTCGAAAAAGACGGATTCCATCAAGGCAGTTTACAAAGAACTGAATGATTATGAGAATCTTACAAACAGAAAATTGCAGGATCTGAAAAGTCTCTGTATTGAGAAAAACATATCCTGGGTGATTATAGATACTTACCATTCGGAAATTCTGGATTATGACAGCCGGAATCCAAACCGGTTATATGCCAGTCTTTTTGGATATATTACAGGTATAGGTTCTATAGAGACCAGTATACTGGAAAGAGAAGAAAACTATACGCTGGAAATTAAACGGGATATGGAGCTGGATTATCTGGATATGTGGGGAATCCTCGATAATCAGGATGTATTTCTCATTCGTCTCCCCATGGCAGGAATCAAGGACAGTATGGAAATTTCCAATATGTTCTACCTGTATACAGGAATTGTAGTGGTACTGATCAGTATTTTGGCTACCTGGTATCTGAGTAAAAGAATTACCCGTCCGGTGGAAGAACTGACTAATATATCCAGAAGAATGTGTGAACTGGACTTTGAAGCAAGATATGAGAGTGGAGGAGAAGATGAAATCGGCATTCTGGGAGAGAATTTTAACAAAATGTCTGAAGAACTGGAACACACCATATCGGAGTTAAAAACTGCAAACAATGAACTGCAGAAAGATATTGAACGAAAAGAAAAAATTGATGATATGCGAAAAGAATTTCTCTCAAATGTATCGCACGAACTGAAGACGCCTCTTGCGTTGATACAAGGCTATGCAGAAGGTTTGAAGGAATGTATCAATGATGAAGCGGAAAGCAGAGAATTTTACTGTGATGTGATTATGGATGAAGCAGGAAAGATGAATCATATGGTAAAGAAACTGCTTACTCTTAATCAGTTGGAATTTGGAAATGATCAGGTATCTATGGAACGATTTGACTTGACAGAATTGATTCGGGGCGTGGTGAACGCTTCTGCCATTCTGGCAGAACAAAAAGAAGCAGAAATTATATTTTATCAGGAAGCGCCGGTTTATGTATGGGGCGATGAATTTAAAGTAGAAGAAGTGACTACAAATTATGTGTCCAACGCACTGAATCATGTGGAAGGCGAGAAAAAGATAGAAGTTAAAATCCAATCCCTTGAAAAGCATGTACGTGTATCGGTGTTTAATACGGGACAACCCATACCGGAAGAAGATCTGGATAAGATCTGGGTGAAATTTTATAAAGTAGACAAAGCCAGGACACGGGAATATGGAGGCAGCGGAATCGGGCTTTCTATTGTAAAAGCCATAATGGAAAGTATGAATCAGAAGTTTGGTGTCATTAATTATGAGAATGGTGTAGAATTCTGGTTTGAACTGGAGATTGCTTTTGGTCAGAGATTCTGATAAACTGGTTAAGAAGAAAGAAACAAAGGAGGAGTTCATATGCCGCCGTTACAGGGACAATGGCTGGAAGCCTTAAAACCGGAATTTGGGAAAGAATACTACAGAAAACTGTTTGAGACGGTAGGACAGGAATATAAGAGCAAAAAAATATTTCCTGCACCGGATGATATTTTTAATGCGTTTCATTTTACACCTCTTGATCAGGTAAAGGTTGTGATTCTTGGGCAGGATCCTTATCACAATGACGGACAGGCTCACGGGCTTTGTTTTTCTGTAAAACCGGATGTGGATATCCCTCCGTCTCTCGTGAATATCTACCAGGAACTTCATGATGACTGTGGGTGTTATATTCCCAATAACGGATATCTGGAGAAGTGGGCAAAACAGGGGGTGATGCTTTTGAACACGGTACTTACGGTTCGGGCTCATCAGGCAAACTCTCACAGAGGAATCGGTTGGGAAGAATTCACAGACGCTGCTATACGGATTCTGGATGAGCAGGATCGTCCCATGGTATTCCTTTTGTGGGGAAGACCGGCACAGATGAAGAAAAGTATGCTGCATAATCCAAAGCATCTGATTCTGGAGGCGCCTCATCCAAGCCCGTTGTCTGCATACAGAGGATTTTTCGGCTGCAGGCATTTCAGTCAAACAAATGCGTATCTGGAAGGACATGGTCTTGCGCCGATTGACTGGCAGATAGAAAACAGATAAAGGAACAAATGAAGAATGAGTAAAAACGACAACAATACCCTGGTGAAAAATGCCTCTTTCCTTATGGTAGCGGCATTGATTTCTAAAATTATCGGGATGCTTTATAAAAGCCCCCTGACTTCTCTTATTGGAAGAGAGAGTTTTGCATGCTTTCAGTTTGCACAGAATGCGTATTTTATTCTGCTGATGATTGCATCGTTCAGTATTCCCCAGGCAGTATCGAAGATTATGTCGGAACGGATTGCATTTAAGCGCTATCGGGATGCGCAGCGAGTGTTTAAAGGAGCTCTGCTCTATGCAGCGATTGCAGGAGGAGCAGCAGCGTTGATCTGCGTTTTTGGTGCATCTATTCTGGTTCCGGATAATATGGCAAATGCAAGACTTGCCCTTCAGATGCTTGCACCTACCATTTTTATTTCCGGTATTCTGGGTGTATTTCGTGGATATTTTCAGGCATATCGCAATATGCTTCCTACTTCCATATCCCAGATTCTGGAACAGATTGCAGTAGCTGTGGTGGCTTTGCTGGTAGCCGGGTTCATGGTGGATCATTTTGCAGATGCAGGAGCCGATACTCTGCAGCAGTGGAGTGCTGCAGGTGCTACCATCGGAACAGGAGCCGGTGTGCTGACTGCCTTTCTGTTTATGCTTCTTGTGTATAAACTGAATTATAAAACCATTGCAAAGAAAATTCAGCAGGATCACGTATCTGTAGACGAAAGCTACAGAAGTGTTATGAAGACCATTGTGCTGATCGCAGCACCAATTATTCTCAGTGCTTTTATTTATAATGTCAATGGCTATATCAATGGGGTCATGTATACATCTGTTTCCGGAATCCGGGGCATTGCAGACAGCCTGGTGAAAGAAAATTATGCAGAATACGGATTTTTTATGACACTGATCAATATTCCGCTTACATTGGCGAGTACGGCTCCTACTTCCATGATGCCGGAAGTTTCCGGACATTATGTGACAGGAGATATAAAAGGAGCTACAAGAAAAATCAATAAGGCGACCTGGATTGCCATGCTGATTTCCGTGCCTGCATCCGTCGGGCTGGCAGTACTGGCACAGCCGGTTACTCGTCTGATTTTCCCGTCAACAGAAGGTCTGGCAGGACAGCTGATGATTATCGGAGTTGTTACCGTGATTCTGAACAGCACTTCCAATATATCAAATGGTGTGCTTCAGGCAATCGGGAAACCCAATATTCCAATGATCAATGCGGCCATTGCCCTGGTGATTGATGTGATTTTTCTGGCAGGGGTTCTGTTCTATACGGATTTCGGAATTTATGGGGTAGTTCTGGCAATGGTGGTATATGCAGTGGTCATGTGTGTACTGAATGACCGGGCACTGAAAAAATATCTGGGTTATAAAAATCCATGGAAATATGCTTATATTCCTCCACTGGCAGCATCGGTGCCTATGGGGCTGGCTGCCTATGGGGTATATGCAGGGGTGTATTATTTCCTTCCTTCCAATATCATTGCCCTTGTTCCATCCATTGGCATTGCGATCGTTGTGTACTTTTTCTGCTATCTCCTGATTGCAAAGCCTACCGGGGAAGAACTGCAGGCGCTTCCGGCAGGAACCAGACTGGCTGCTCTGGGACGAAAACTGAAAATCGTAAAGTAGCATAAAATAAAAAAGGAATGTGCCGTTGCACATCCTTTTTTTATTTTATGCTATGATAAACGTTTAAATGCAGTAGAAAGCATCAGTTTGATACGATTGAGCTGATTTACCTCACTGGCACCCGGATCGTAATCAATTGCAACAATGTTTGCATCCGGATAATCTTTCCGGATAGCCTTGATTACGCCTTTTCCCACAATATGGTTAGGCAGGCAGCCAAATGGCTGAATACACACGATATTGGGGGCACCGCTGTGAATCAGTTCCATCATTTCTCCTGTCAGGAACCAGCCTTCACCGGTCTGGTTTCCTATGGAAACAATAGGCGCTGCCATTTTTGCCAGATCTGCAATATTAGCAGAAGGCGTAAAGTGACGGCTCTTTTCAAATTCTTTGTTTGCGGCACTTCGGATGAATTCCAGTGCCCGGATTCCCAGATTTGCATTTCGCGCAGTGGATTTTTTAAATCCCAGATATTTTGCCTTAAAGTTCTGATTGTAGAAGCAGTAATTCATGAAATCCAGAAGATCCGGGCAGACCGGTTCTGCACCTTCTTTTTCCAGCAGTTCAGCCAGATGATTGTTGGCGGCAGGAAGGAATTTTACAAGAATCTCTCCTACAATTCCCACTCTTGGTTTCTTTTCATCCGTAATGGGAAGGGTATCAAATTCCCGGATCATCTGTCTGCAGATCCGGTTAAACTGATTCAGGGTCACATGCTTTCCGGAAATAAAGGAGATACAACGCTTTTCCCATTTTCTGTGAAGGGCATTGGCAGATCCCTTCACTGCTTCGTAAGGACGCATGCGGTAAATACACTTCATAAGAATATCCCCGAATACAGCACCGAATGCAAGACGGGTGGCAAGTTTTGCAGTGATTTTGAATCCTGGATTTTCTTCCAGTCCGCTCAGATTAATGGAGATAACAGGAATGTATCCCATATCTGCTTTTTCCAGGGCACGACGGATAAATCCGATGTAATTGGAAGCACGGCATCCGCCACCGGTCTGTGACATAATGATGGCCACTTTGTGCAGATCATATTTTCCGGACAGGAGCGCCTGCATGATTTGCCCCACTACCATAAGAGAAGGATAGCAGGCATCATTGTTTACGTATTTCAGTCCAACATCCACTGCTTCTTTGGTGTCGTTTGGAAGCACTTCCAGATTATAACCGCTGGCATTGAATGCAGCCTCCAGAATGTTAAAGTGGATGGGTGACATCTGTGGACAGAGAATGGTGTAATTTTTCCGCATATCCTCAGTGAATACCACTTTCTTGATGGAAGATGGAACAATTTTTCTCTGGATGTTTTGTTTTTCCTTGATACGAAGAGCAGCAATCAGAGAGCGGATACGAATTCTGGCAGCTCCCAGGTTGTTGACTTCGTCAATTTTCAGGCAGGTATAGGTTTTTCCGCTGCCGGAAAGAATTTCATTGACCTGATCGGTGGTAACTGCATCCAGACCGCAGCCGAAGGAGTTCAGCTGAATCAGATCCAGGTTTTCTTTTTCTTTTACGAAATTTGCTGCTGCATAAAGGCGAGTATGGTACATCCACTGGTCATTGACACGAAGGGGCCGTTCAATGGGAGCCAGATGCGAGATCGAATCCTCTGTCAGAACTGCAATTCCGTAGGAGTTGATCAGATCCGGTATTCCGTGATGAATTTCCGGATCAATATGGTAAGGACGTCCGGCCAGAACGATTCCGCGGCGGCCGGTCTGTTCCAGATAATCCAGCGTTTCTTCCCCTTTTCTGCGAATGTCATTTCGACACTGGCTCATTTCCTTCCATGCTGCATGTGCAGCTGCTTTTACTTCCTCAGCAGGAATATCGGAAAATTCTTCCACAAGGCGTGTGACAACAGTCTCTTCATTGGTGAGAGAAAGAAACGGATTGTGGAAACGGATAGACGGGTCATTCAGTTCGTCTACATTATTTTTGATATTTTCTGCATAGGAAGTAACAATCGGGCAGTTATAGTGGTTGACAGAATCTTCAAACTCTGTTCGTTCATAAGGTACACAGGGATAGAAAATATAATTTATGCCCTGTTTGATCAGCCAGGATACATGACCATGTGCCAGTTTTGCAGGATAACATTCCGATTCACTGGGAATGGATTCAATGCCCAGCTCATAAATCTTTCTGGTAGAAGTCGGTGAGAGTACCACCTGGTATTTCAGCTCTGTAAAGAAGGTATACCAGAAAGGATAGTTCTCAAACATATTCAGGACTCTTGGAATTCCCACTTTTCCACGTTCGGCTTTGTCTTCTGTCAGTGGTATATAAGAAAAGAGTTTTTTGTATTTGTATTCAAAGAGATTTGGAATATGGTCTTTGTTTTTCTCCTTTCCGATTCCACGTTCGCAGCGGTTGCCGGAGATATATTGACGTCCGCCGGAGAATTTATTGACGGTAAGACGGCAGTTATTGGTACAGCCTTTACAGTTTGCCATAGTCGTTGTGTATTTCAGGCTGTTGATTTTGTCAATGGACAGCATGGTTGTCTCTTTGTCTGCTGTATAGCGTTCCCGTGCAATGAGCGCAGCACCGAAAGCACCCATGATGCCTGCAATGTCCGGACGGATGGCTTCACAATCCGCGATTTTTTCAAAACTTCTCAGGACAGCATCATTGTAGAAAGTACCACCCTGAACGACGATATGACGTCCAAGCTCCGAGGCATCAGATACTTTGATTACCTTGTACAGAGCATTTTTGATAACCGAATAAGCCAGACCTGCAGAAATATCGGATACTTCTGCTCCTTCTTTCTGGGCCTGTTTTACCTTTGAATTCATAAAAACGGTACATCTGGTGCCAAGGTCAATGGGATTTTTTGCAAAAAGAGCAGCTTTTGCAAAATCCTGTACAGAATAATTAAGAGAATTAGCAAAAGTCTCAATAAAAGAACCACATCCGGAAGAGCAGGCTTCATTCAGCTGGACACTGTCAACGGTCTGGTTCTTGATTTTGATACATTTCATATCCTGACCGCCGATGTCGAGAATACAGTCTACTTCCGGGTCAAAAAAGGCGGCAGCATAATAATGGGATACGGTTTCTACTTCTCCTTCGTCCAGAAGCAGAGCAGCCTTGATCAGAGCTTCTCCGTAACCGGTAGAACAGGAGTAGGCGATTTTGGCACCTTTCGGCAGTTCCTGGTAAATCTCCTGAATGGCCCGGATACTGGTGGCAAGGGGATTTCCGTTATTATTGCTGTAAAAAGAATAGAGCAGTGCCCCGTTTTCTCCAACAAGAGCGGCTTTTGTAGTTGTGGAACCTGCATCAATACCCAGATAGCAGTTGCCGCTGTAGGTGGAAAGATCTGCTGTTTTTACATTATACTGACTCTGTCGTTCATTGAATTTCTGATAATCCTCCCGGGAAGCAAAAAGCGGTTCCATTCGGTCTACCTCAAATTCCATATGTATATTGGCAGCAAGACGGTCACGCATGGCGATCAAGGAAACAGGCTCAGCTTTCGGTGAAGCATTGAGAGCAGAACCAATGGCTGCAAAAAGATGGGAATTATCCGGTACAATGGTATGTTCCTCGTCCAGTTTCAGAGTACGGATAAAAGCAGTTTTCAATTCTGAAAGAAAATGAAGAGGACCTCCAAGAAAAGCCACATGTCCGCGAATGGGTTTTCCGCAGGCAAGACCGCTGATGGTCTGGTTTACAACAGCCTGAAAAATAGAAGCGGAAAGATCCTCTTTCGTTGCTCCTTCATTGATCAGAGGCTGGATATCGGTTTTGGCAAATACACCACATCGGGCAGCAATGGGGTACAAGGCTTTATAATTTTTTGCATATTCATTCAGGCCGGTAGCGTCTGTCTGAAGGAGAGAAGCCATCTGGTCAATAAAAGAGCCGGTGCCTCCTGCACAAATTCCGTTCATACGTTGTTCGATATTGCCGCCTTCAAAATAGATGATTTTGGCATCCTCACCCCCAAGCTCAATGGCTACATCCGTTTTGGGAGCCAGTTCCTGAAGAGAAGAGGATACGGCAATAACTTCCTGAACAAAAGGCACTTCCAGGTGATTAGCCAGTGTAAGGCCGCCGGATCCGGTAATAACGGGACGTACGGAAATCTCACCCAGCTTCTGGCCGGCTTTGCCTAAAAGAGATGCCAGGGTGTTTTGTATATCTGCAAAATGACGTTCATAGTCAGAAAAGAGAATTTCTCTGTCTTTACCTAAAATCGCAATTTTTACCGTGGTGGAACCAATGTCGATTCCCAGCGGATAGATAAACTGCGTAGTATTTTGTTCTGCTGACATAGTCAGAAAACCTCCTTTGCAAATTGGATGAAAAAAATCAATTAACATTATACGACAAGATACTTAAAAAAACAATTGGAAATTTGCCAGACTTATGATAGAATAAAACCGTGTGTATGCAACAAATTATTGAAAAGAGGAAGTTATTTTATGTATAAAGTTCTGAAAAAGGACGGGAAAGCGAAGCGCGCACATATGGAAACTGTGCATGGCACCATTGAAACTCCGGTGTTCATGAATGTGGGTACTGTGGCAGCAATCAAGGGAGCGGTAGCTACTACCGATCTTTACGAGATCAAGACCCAGGTGGAGTTATCCAATACCTATCATCTTCATGTACGTCCGGGAGATCATATTGTGAAACAGCTGGGCGGCATTCACAGATTCATGAACTGGGATCGGCCGATTCTTACCGATTCCGGCGGGTTTCAGGTATTTTCTCTGGCAAAACTTCGAAAGATAAAAGAAGAAGGTGTGTATTTCAATTCCCACGTAGATGGAAGAAAAATTTTCATGGGACCGGAAGAAAGTATGCAGATCCAGTCCAATCTCGGATCTACCATTGCCATGGCTTTTGATGAATGTCCATCCAGTGTGGCAGACCGGGAATATGTACAGAATTCTGTGGACAGAACCACAAGATGGCTTGCAAGATGTAAGGAAGAGATGAAACGGCTGAACAGCCTTCCTGATACAGTGAATCCCCATCAGCTTCTCTTTGGAATCAATCAGGGAGCTGTTTATGATGATATCCGTATTGCACATGCAAAAGAGATCGCACAGATGGATCTGGACGGATATGCCATCGGTGGCCTTGCAGTAGGGGAAAGCCATGAGGAGATGTACCGGATTCTTGACAGTGTGGTTCCTTATCTGCCGGAAGATAAACCAACCTATCTTATGGGAGTAGGAACACCGGCCAACATTCTGGAAGCTGTGTCAAGAGGCGTGGATTTCTTTGACTGCGTATATCCAAGCAGAAACGGAAGACATGGACATGTATATACCAATTATGGAAAACTGAATCTGTTTAATGCCAAATATGAACTGGATTCCAGACCGATTGAAGAAGGATGCCAGTGCCCGGCATGCAGAAATTACAGCAGAGCTTACATCCGTCACCTTCTGAAGGCAAAAGAAATGCTGGGTATGCGTCTTTGTGTATTGCATAATCTGTATTTCTACAATACCATGATGGAAGAAATCCGTCAGGCAATTGAAGAGGGACGCTATGAGTCCTATAAACAGGAAAAACTGGAACATATGGCTTCCGGAAAAAAATAGAAAAAAATCCGAAACTACTTGAAGTAATTACGGAAATTGTGTATTATTGTAATAACGCTCAAAAAAGACTTAGAATCAGGAGGAATAAAGATGATATTATCACAGGCGAGTGGAAGCAGTGCAGGTGCATGGGCAACTATGTTATTGCCGCTTGTTGTATTTTTTCTTTTGATGTATTTCATGATCATGAGACCACAGAAAAAAGAACAGCAGAGAGTCAGCGCCATGTTATCTTCTATGGAAGTGGGAGACAGCGTAGTAACTACCAGCGGATTTTACGGAACTTTAATTGATATTACAGATGAAGATGTGATCGTAGAGTTTGGTAACAACCGAAACTGCAGAATTCCTATGAGAAAATCAGCAATTGCAGAAGTTGAAAAGGCAAGTGAAGGCATTGTTGAAAAATAAAGTCCAAAATAACAGGTGTTGCGGGCAAAAGCCATGTGACACCTGTTTTTTTCTACGGAGAAGGGAAAAAGATATGGCATTTATTAGTTTATTTGAAGTAATCGGGCCGAATATGGTGGGACCTTCCAGTTCCCATACAGCAGGAGCAGCATCCATGGCACTTCTTGCCAGGAAACTGTTTCCGGGGAAAATACAAAAAGTGCATTTTACTCTTTATGGTTCTTTTGCAAAAACATACCGGGGACATGGTACGGACAGAGCTCTTTTGGGGGGAATTATGGGATTTGAAACCGATGATCTGCGTATCCGGGATTCTTTGAAAATTGCAAAGGAAAAAGGACTGGAGTATGCGTTTTCCATTCAGACAAAAATGGGAGAGGAGCATCCAAATACGGCAGATATGGAACTGACCGGAACAAAAGGAGAGAAGCTTTTTGTCCGTGGTGTTTCCATAGGAGGCGGAAAAGTGAAAATTGTGCGTCTGAATCAGATTGATGTAGACTTTACAGGGGAATACAGTACACTGATCATCAGTCAGACCGATAAACCGGGTGTAGTTGCGCATATTACCAGAGTACTCAGCGAACGGAATGTAAATATTGCGTTTATGAGGCTGTTCCGGGAAGAAAAGGGAGCAAAAGCATTTACTGTAGTGGAATCAGATGAAAAGATTCCGGAAGAAGTGGTAGAACAGATCCGGGAAAATCCTTTGGTTTCTGATGTTATGCTGGTGCAGATATAGGAGGGCAGTATGGAATTTAATTATGGAATCGAATTGTTGCAATTGTGTGAGACATATAAGATGCCCATATGGCAGGTAATGAAGCAAAGAGAAACGGAATTTTCTCAGATGACAGAAAAACAGGTGGATGAGAAGATGACCGTATCTCTGGAGATTATGAAAAAAGCTGCCAGAAAGCCCATTGCAAAACCTGAGCCCTCGATCGGAGGTCTGATTGGAGGAGAGGCCAGGCTTCTTGCAGAGCATGAGGAAAAGGGAAAATCCATATGCGGAGGAGTACTTGGAAAGGCTATCCGGTATGCAATGGCAGTGCTGGAGGTGAATGCTTCTATGGGTGTCATCGTAGCTGCACCTACGGCAGGGTCAGCCGGGGTGATTCCCGGAGTATTTCTGGCTCTTCAGGAAGAGCGGAACCTGTCAGATGATGTGCTTTTAAAAGGCTTGTATACAGCAGGCGCTGTGGGATACCTTCTTATGCGGAATGCATCGGTGGCAGGTGCTGAGGCAGGATGTCAGGCAGAAGTAGGAGCAGCAGCAGCCATGGCTGCTGCCGGAGTAATAGAAATGCTGGGCGGCAGTCCGAAAGAGTGTCTGGACGGAGCAGCTCTTGCAATCTCCAATCTTCTTGGACTGGTATGTGATCCGGTGGCCGGACTGGTGGAAGCGCCCTGTCAGAACAGAAACAGTATAGGGGCGGCCAATGCCATTATCTGTGCAGAACAGGTGCTGGCGGGAATTCCTTCTATGATTCCGTTTGACGAAATGGTCCAGGCCATGTATCACGTGGGAAGAAGTCTTCCTTTTGAACTGCGGGAAAGCGCTATGGGAGGATGTGCAGCCACTCCTACAGCCTGTGCAAGAACCTGTGAAATTTTCAAATAACTGGATTTTCCATACCTGTTATAGCTTGTATAACGAAAAAGAATAACGAATCATTTTATTATGCCTTGAAATAAATAAGAAAAAGGATTATCATATTTAGTACTATTAATTGCTAAAAAGCGACAGAAACAGGAAGGGAGAAATTCATGAATTATAATATAGCATTGATTCCGGGAGACGGTATTGGCCCGGAAATTGTGGCAGAAGCAAAAAAAGTCCTGGATAAAGTATGTCAGGTATATGGACATACTTTTACATATGAAGAGGTTTTATTAGGAGGCGCTTCCATTGATGTTCACGGAGTCCCTCTGACGGATGAGGCAATTGCAACTGCAAAGAATTCCGATGCGGTACTTATGGGATCCATTGGCGGAGATGCAAAGACTTCTCCGTGGTATAAACTGGAACCTTCCAAACGTCCGGAAGCAGGATTGCTGGCAATCCGAAAAGCATTGAATCTTTTTGCAAACCTTCGCCCGGCATATCTTTACAATGAACTGAAAGGTGCATGCCCTCTGAAAGAAGAAGTAATCGGCGAAGGCTTTGACATGATCATTGTCCGGGAATTGACCGGAGGCCTCTATTTCGGAGAAAGGAAGACCTTTGACGACAATGGCGTGACAACTGCAGTAGATACCCTTTCTTATAATGAAAACGAGATTCGCAGAATTGCTGTAAAAGCATTTGATATTGCAATGAAGAGAAAGAAAAAAGTCACAAGCGTGGATAAGGCAAATGTGCTGGATTCTTCCAGACTCTGGAGAAAGGTTGTGGAAGAAGTGGCAGAAGATTATCCGGAAGTGACACTGGAACATATGCTGGTAGACAACTGTGCAATGCAGCTGGTACATAATCCGGCACAGTTTGATGTGATTCTTACGGAAAATATGTTTGGTGATATTTTATCTGATGAGGCAAGTATGGTGACCGGTTCCATCGGTATGCTGTCATCTGCAAGTCTGAATGAAACAAAATTCGGTCTTTATGAGCCAAGTCATGGTTCCGCACCGGACATTGCAGGAAAAGGAATTGCCAATCCTCTGGCAACGATTCTTTCAGCAGCCATGATGCTTCGTTATTCTCTGGATCTTGACAAAGAAGCAGATGCAGTAGAAGCAGCTGTACAGAAAGTTCTCACCGAAGGATACCGCACCATTGATATTATGTCAGAAGGTATGAAACAGGTGGGAACTGCAGAAATGGGAGATCTGATTGCGAAATATATCGGATAAATATAGAAAAAGCATAGAGAAAGGATGTTTGAAAATGAAAAGTGATGCAGTAAAAACAGGCATGCAGCAGGCACCTCACCGTTCCCTGTTTAATGCTCTTGGAATGACAAAAGAAGAAATGGCAAAGCCTCTGGTAGGTATTGTTAGTTCTTATAATGAAATCGTACCGGGCCATATGAACCTGGATAAAATCGTAAATGCTGTAAAACTGGGTGTGGCTATGGCAGGTGGCACGCCTGTAGTTTTTCCGGCAATTGCTGTATGTGACGGAATTGCAATGGGACATGTGGGAATGAAATATTCCCTGGTTACCAGAGATCTGATTGCTGACTCTACTGAAGCCATGGCACTGGCTCATCAGTTTGATGCTCTGGTTATGGTACCAAACTGTGACAAGAATGTTCCCGGTCTTCTTATGGCAGCAGCAAGAATCAATGTACCGACTGTGTTTGTAAGCGGCGGTCCTATGCTTGCCGGCCATGTAAAAGGTAAGAAGAGAAGTCTGTCTTCTATGTTTGAAGCAGTGGGCTCCTACAGCGCAGGAACTATGACAGAAGAAGATGTAGAAGAATTTGAAAATAAAGTATGTCCGACTTGTGGTTCCTGTTCTGGTATGTATACAGCAAACAGCATGAACTGTCTGACAGAAGTTCTTGGTATGGGCCTGAAAGGCAATGGAACCATTCCTGCTGTATATTCCGAACGAATCAAGCTTGCTAAACATGCAGGTATGCAGGTAATGGAAATGTACCGCAGAAATATCCGTCCACGTGACATTATGACAAAAGAGGCAGTTATGAACGCACTGACCGTTGATATGGCTCTTGGATGTTCTACAAACAGTATGCTTCACCTGCCTGCAATTGCTCATGAAATCGGTTTTGATTTTGATATTACACTGGCAAATGAAGTAAGTGCAAAGACTCCGAACCTGTGTCATCTGGCACCGGCAGGTCCTACTTATATGGAAGATCTGAATGAAGCAGGCGGTGTATATGCAGTTATGAATGAACTTGCAAAGAAAGATCTGCTGAATCTGGAATGCATGACTGTAACAGGAAAGACAGTAGGAGAGAACATTGAAAATTGTGTAAACCGGAATCCGGAAGTCATCCGACCGGTGGAAAATCCTTACAGCCAGACTGGCGGCCTTGCTGTTCTTACAGGAAATCTGGCTCCGGACGGAGGCGTGGTAAAACGTTCTGCCGTATGTGAAGAAATGATGGTTCATGAAGGACCTGCCCGTGTATTTGACTGTGAAGAAGATGCAATTGCTGCCATTAAAGGCGGAAAAATCATTGCAGGAGATGTAGTAGTTATCCGTTATGAAGGACCAAAAGGCGGACCGGGTATGCGTGAAATGCTGAATCCGACTTCTGCCATTGCAGGTATGGGACTGGGATCCAGTGTGGCATTGATCACAGACGGACGTTTCTCCGGTGCATCCAGAGGGGCTTCTATCGGACATATCTCACCGGAAGCAGCAGTTGGCGGTCCGATTGCTCTCGTGGAAGAAGGAGATATCATTCGCATCAATATACCGGAAACAAAGCTTGAACTGGCAGTATCTGATGAAGAACTGGCAAGAAGAAGAGCAAACTGGCAGCCGAGAGAGCCGAAGGTGACGACCGGCTATCTGGCACGTTATGCATCCATGGTAACCAGTGGAAACAGGGGTGCGGTTCTGGAAATCCAGAAATAGAACAGTGAGAAGTGGGAGGATTTCGATATGCAGCTGACAGGAGCAGAAATAGTAATTGAATGTTTGAAAGAACAGGGTGTAGATACGGTATTCGGCTATCCGGGCGGTACCATTTTAAATATTTATGATGAGTTGTATAAACACAGCAGTGAAATCAAGCACATACTTACATCACATGAACAGGGAGCAGCACATGCAGCAGACGGTTATGCACGTTCTACCGGAAAAGTAGGCGTATGTATGGCTACCAGTGGTCCGGGAGCGACCAATCTGGTAACTGGAATTGCTACTGCACATATGGATTCCATACCGGTAGTAGCGATTACCTGTAATGTAGGGGTACCGCTTCTTGGAAAAGACAGTTTCCAGGAAGTGGATATTGCCGGTGTAGTAATGCCAATCACAAAACATAGCTTTATTGTAAAAGATGTAAAAAAACTGGCAAAAACAATAAGACGTGCATTTGAAATAGCAAAGAGCGGAAGACCCGGTCCTGTACTGGTAGATATCACAAAAGATGTGACAGCTGCAAAGACAGAATTTGAACCGGTAAAACCAAAAGAAATCAAACCTTATGTAAAAGAAATCGTACAGGAAGATCTGGAAAAAGCAGCAGCTATGATCGAGGCTGCAAATCGTCCGTTCATCTTTGTAGGTGGTGGTGCAGTTGCAGCAGAAGCATGGGAAGAAGTACGGGAACTGGCACATAAAATTCAGGCACCGGTTACCGATTCTCTTATGGGAAAAGGTGTATTCTCAGGGGAAGATGAATGTTATACAGGTATGCTTGGTATGCATGGTACGAAAGCATCCAATCTCGGTGTGACAAAATGTGACCTTCTCATTGCAATCGGTGCCAGATTCAGTGACCGTGTGACCGGAAATACAAGAAACTTTGCAAGAAATGCAAAAGTGATCCAGATTGATGTGGATGCAGCAGAAATCAATAAAAATGTTCTTGTAGACTGCAGTGTAGTCGGTGATGCGAAAGTAGTTCTTCAGAAACTGAATGAAAAAGTGAAACCGAAAGAACACAAAGAATGGATCGAGTACGTAGAAGGACTGAAAGAAAAATATCCGCTTCGTTATAATCAGGAAGGATTAAGCGGTCCTGCAGTGATTGAAGAAATCTACCGTCAGACAAAAGGCGATGCCATCATTGTTACAGAAGTAGGACAGCACCAGATGTGGGCAGCACAGTATTACAAATACAAAATGCCAAGAACCTTCTTATCTTCCGGCGGTCTTGGTACTATGGGATATGGCCTTGGCGCTGCAATCGGTGCAAAAATGGCAAATCCTGACAAAGTAGTCATCAACATTGCAGGAGACGGCTGTTTCCGTATGAATATGAACGAGATTGCAACTGCTACAAGAAGCGAAATTCCGGTAATCCAGGTAGTCATCAATAACCATGTACTGGGAATGGTTCGCCAGTGGCAGACCCTGTTCTATAAGGGAAGATATTCGAATACCGTATTACAGGATAAAGTGGATTTCGTAAAACTGGCAGAAGCGATGGGTGCGGTAGGAATCCGTGTAACCAGCAAAGAAGAACTTCCGGCAGCAATCAAAAAAGCCATTGAACTGAACACCACCGTTGTGCTGGATTGTGTGATCGACTGTGACGACAAAGTATTTCCTATGGTGCCGGCAGGTGCTAATATCGAAGATGCCTTTGATGAAGATGACCTGAAAGCAAAAAAGAATCATCAGTAAATAATAGAGTGTCTTTATAAGAACGACAAATGTTTTTATTGACAAAAATATATCAAAGAGGTAGAATACTCTTTAGTTAAATAAAGAGTATTCTACTATTGTATTTTAAGGAGGAAATAAATTGTGAGCAGAGTATATAACTTTTCGGCAGGACCTGCCGTTCTGCCGGAAGAGGTGCTGAAAGAAGCAGCTGAAGAAATGTTTGATTATAAAGGATGTGGCATGTCCGTAATGGAAATGAGTCATCGTTCCAAAGTTTTTCAGGAAATCATTGATGAAGCAGAGGCAGATTTAAGAGAATTGCTTCAGATTCCGGATAATTATAAAGTATTATTTTTACAGGGCGGTGCAAGTCAGCAGTTTGCCATGATTCCTATGAATCTTATGAAGAATGGTGTAGCCGATTATATTGTAACCGGTCAGTGGGCAAAAAAAGCATGGCAGGAAGCACAGAAATACGGTACAGCCAATAAAGTGGCATCTTCCGAAGATAAAACATTTTCTTATATTCCGGATTGCTCCGATCTGCCGATCAGCCCGGATGCGGACTATGTATATATCTGTGAAAATAACACTATTTACGGAACAAAATACAAAACCCTTCCGAACACAAAAGGAAAGATTCTGGTATCCGACGTTTCCTCCTGTTTCCTTTCTGAACCGATGGATGTAGAAAAATATGGAATGATTTATGGCGGTGTTCAGAAGAATATCGGTCCTGCAGGTCTGGTAATTGCCATTATCCGGGAAGATCTGATCACAGAGGAGGTACTTCCGGGAACACCTACCATGCTTACTTATAAAACACATGCAGATGCAGGTTCTCTCTACAATACACCCAACTGCTACGGCATTTATATTTGTGGAAAAGTATTTAAGTGGCTGAAAAAAATGGGTGGTCTTTCTGTTATGAAGGAACGCAATGAGAAAAAGGCAAAAGTATTGTATGATTATCTGGATTCCAGCAGCCTGTTTAAAGGTACAGTGGAACCGGCTTCCCGTTCTTTGATGAATGTTCCCTTTGTAACAGGTGATAAAGAGTTGGATGCAAAATTTGTAAAAGAAGCAGAAGCAGCAGGATTTGTAAACTTAAAAGGACATCGTTCTGTAGGCGGTATGCGTGCAAGTATTTACAATGCTATGCCAATAGAAGGCGTGGAGGCTCTGGTAGAATTTATGAAAAAATTTGAAAAGGAGAATGCATAATCATGTATAAATATCATTGCCTGAATCCAATATCCAATGTAGGTCTGAAACATTTTCCGGGAAAATATGAGAACAGCGAATCTATAGAAGACAGCGATGTGGTTCTGGTAAGAAGTGCCAACATGCACGATCTGACACTTCCGAAAAATGTAGTTGCAGTAGCAAGAGCCGGCGCAGGTGTAAATAATATCCCGCTGGAAGAATATGCAAAAGAAGGTGTGGTTGTGTTCAATACACCGGGTGCAAATGCAAATGGTGTAAAAGAAATGGTTATTGCAGGTATGCTTCTGGCATCCAGAGATATCGTTGGTGGTATTGAATGGCTGGAAAAACAGGAAGCAACGGAAGATATCGGGAAGCTTGCAGAGAAAAAGAAAAAACAGTTTGCAGGATGTGAAATCAGCGGCAAGAAACTGGGAATCATCGGTCTTGGAGCAATCGGAGTAAAAGTGGCAAATGCGGCGGTACATCTGGGGATGGATGTATACGGATATGACCCTTACATATCCGTAGATGCTGCATGGAATCTGTCCAGAAGCATTCATCATATCAATGATCTGAATGTAATTTATAAAGAATGTGATTACATCACAATTCATGTACCGCTTATGGAATCTACGAAGAAAATGATCGGTGCAGACGAAATCGCGCAGATGAAAGAGGGAGTGGTTCTTCTGAATTTTGCCAGAGATCTTCTGGTGGATGAAGAGGCACTGGCTGAGGCATTGAAGGCCGGTAAAGTGAAAAAATATGTGACAGATTTTGCAAATCCACTGGTGACAAGCACACCGAATACCCTGGTAACGCCTCATCTTGGAGCATCCACAGAAGAATCCGAAGATAATTGTGCAGTGATGGCAGTAAAAGAACTGATGGACTTTGTGGAGAACGGAAATATCAAACATTCCGTCAACTATCCGGACTGCGATGCAGGAGCTTGTGTAGACGTAGGAAGAGTGACTATTAATCATAAAAATATTCCGAATATGATCAGTCAGTTTACAAAAATACTGGGTGATGCAGGCGTGAATATTTCTAATATGACCAACAAGAGTAAAGGTGATTATGCATATACCATGATCGATGTATCTACACCAATTTCCGGTGAGGTTGCAAGGACCTTAAAAGGTGTTCAGGGCGTTTACAGAGTCAGAGTAATCAAATAATACCTGTGTTGAGAACACAAAGTGCGGAGAAATCTGTGCAGCAGATTTGCATATCATGATTAAATAGTAGTAAGTGGAAAGAGAGGAAAAGATCCCCAGATCAGATGGCGGTTCTTTTCCTTTCTTGTATTTTGGTGTTGTATACGGTACAATGTTTTCAGAAATACGGAAAATATGAGAGAGGGATCAATATGAATACAGGAAAAATAATCCGAAGAGCCAAAAGACTGAAATCCCTGGCCGGTTCTTTGAAAAGAAACAGAAGAAGAATCGGGAAATTAATAATAACAATCAAAAGATGGAAAAGGAGAAATAGATAAAATGGCAACAATCAAACCATTTCGTGCCGTGCGTCCAAGAAAGGATCTGGCGGAAAAAATTGCAGCACTTCCTTATGATGTTTATTCCAGCAAGGAAGCAAGAAAAGTGGTGGAGAAAAATCCCCTGTCTTTTCTTTCCATAGACCGGCCGGAGACGTTTTTTCCGGAAGGAATGGATATGTATGCATCGGAAGTGTATCAGAAAGCAAAGAAAGAAATGGAAGAACGGGTTGAAAAAGGAGAATTCTGTGAAGATCCCACACCTTGTTATTATCTTTATGAATTGACCGGACAGAATCACGTACAGACAGGAATCGTAGCCTGCGCAGCCATTGATGATTATCTGGACGGAACCATTAAAAAACATGAGAATACAAGAGAAGAAAAAGAACAGGACAGAATTCGTCATGTAGATACCATGAGCGCCCAGACAGGTCCTATTTTTCTGGCATATCGGTCGGAACCGGTGTTAAAAGAGCTGATTCGGCAAAAGAAAGAATCCTGTCCGGTCAATGATTTTGTGTCAGAAGACGGAATCGGTCACAGAGTCTGGGTGATTGAGGAAGCGTCCATGATAGCAGAAATAGAAACAGCTTTTGAAAAAATGGAGAATATTTATATTGCAGATGGACACCATCGGGCTGCTTCTGCAGTAAAAGTGGGGTGTAAGAGAAGAAAAGAGCATCCGGGCTATACAGGAGAAGAGGCGTTTAATTATTTTCTTTGTACCCTTTTTGCAGATGACGAATTAAAAATCCTGGATTACAACCGGGTAGTCAGAGATTTGAACGGTTATACAGAAGAACAGTTTCTGAAAGAAGTACAGGAGCGATTTGAAATAGAAGATCATGGAGTGGAACCGGTATCACCGGAACAAAAAGGAACATTCGGTATGTATCTGGGAGAGAGATGGTATCATCTGAAAATAAAACAAGCCTTTTGTTCCGATGATTGTGTGGAAGGGCTGGATGTGTCTCTTTTACAGAATTATTTACTGGATCCGATACTGGGAATCCGGGAACCGCAAAAAGATCAGAGAATCGGATTTATCGGAGGGGTTCGTGGACTTCTGGAACTGGAAGCTTGTGTAAAGTCCGGATGGAAGGTGGCATTCTCCATGTATCCCACATCCATGAAAGAATTATTTGAAGTGGCAGATGCAGGCAAACTCATGCCTCCAAAATCTACCTGGTTTGAACCGAAATTAAGGAGTGGATTGTTCATACATTTCATAGAAAAATGAGCTATTATTTACATTTTCAAACATTAATGTTAAAATATAGGAAAAGGAGGATGCGTTATGTCTGACAAATTATATGAAATGATGGACTGGCCGGAGATTGAGGCTGTGGTATATTCCGAAGAAAGTGAACCATGTAAAATCCTGGGACCGCATATGACAGACCAGGGCGTTCTGATCCAGAGTTTTTTGCCGGGAGCAGCGAAGGCAAGTGTGATCGCAGGAAGAAAGACCTACGAAATGGAACTGGAAGATGAAGCCGGATATTATGCCGTATTGATTCCGGGGAAGAAAATTCCCAAGTATAAAATTGTGACGGAAGATAGCGAAGGAAAGAAAAAACAGTTTTATGATCCCTATGCATTTCCGGGTCAGATCACGGTTAATGAAGAGCAGCAGTTTTGTGCAGGAATCAGTTATAAGATCTACGAAAAACTGGGAGCTCATGTGAAGACTATAAACGGAGTTACCGGTGTTTATTTTGCCGTATGGGCTCCCAATGCAATGCGTGTATCCGTTGTGGGGGATTTTAATCACTGGGATGGCCGTGTACATCAGATGAACCGATTGGCTGTATCAGGGATTTTTGAATTGTTTATACCGGGAGTGAAACCGGGAGCACTGTACAAATACGAAATAAAAGCAAAAGGTTCTCTTGTATATCTGAAATCGGATCCTTATGCAAATCAGGGAGAATTAAGACCACAGAATGCATCCATTGTAGTGGATCTGGAGCAATATCAATGGGATGATGCACAGTGGATGAAAGACAGAAAGCATGTGAATGATGAAAATGGCCCTATGCTGATTTATGAAGTGCACATGGGTTCCTGGATCAAACCGGAAGACAAACTGTTTTATAACTATCGTGAAATTGCTCCCAGACTTGCAGCATATGTCAAAGAAATGGGATACACCCATGTGGAAATTATGCCCATCATGGAGCACCCTTTTGACGGCTCCTGGGGATATCAGGTAACCGGATATTATGCACCTACCAGCCGGTATGGTACCTGTGAAGATTTTATGTATTTTGTGGATTATCTACATCAGCAGGGAATTGGTGTGATTCTTGATTGGGTACCGGCACATTTTCCAAAAGATACATTCGGACTCTGCAGTTTTGATGGAACCTGTCTGTATGAACATCTGGATCCCAGACAGGGAATGCATCCCCACTGGGGTACATTGATTTTCAATTACGGACGTCCGCAAGTCACCAATTTCCTTATTGCCAACGCTCTGTTCTGGGCAGATAAGTATCACGCAGACGGTATCCGTATGGATGCAGTTGCCTCCATGCTGTATCTGGATTACGGAAAGAATGACGGTGAGTGGATCGCAAATATTTATGGAGGAAATGAAAATCTGGAAGCCATTGAATTTTTAAAACATTTGAATTCCATTTTTAAAAAGCAGTATCCGGATGCACTTCTGATTGCAGAAGAATCTACTGCATGGCCGAAAATTACAGGAGCACTGGATGAGGACGGACTGGGATTTGATTATAAATGGAATATGGGCTGGATGAATGATTTTATTGATTATATGAAAAAGGATCCTATTTTCCGGGGCGGTGCCCACGATGAGCTGACTTTCAGTATGGTTTATGCATACAGTGAAAAATTCCTTTTAAGTCTTTCTCATGATGAGGTAGTACACGGAAAAGCCTCTCTTCTTATGAAGATGCCGGGAACCATAGAACAGAAATTTGCCAATCTCCGTGCTGCTTATGGATTTATGATTGCCCATCCCGGAAAGAAGCTGTTGTTTATGGGACAGGAATTCGGACAGGAACGGGAGTGGTCAGAAGAAAGAAGTCTGGATTGGGAACTTCTTGAAAAACCGGAACACAAACAGCTCCAGGATTATGTAAAAGAATTGTGGAAATTTTATAAAGAAACCCCGGCTCTTTATGAAAAAGATTATGATCCGGATGGATTTGAATGGATCAATCACATGGAATCTGAGAAAAATATGCTGACTTTTATCAGGAAAGGGAAAAAGAAAGAACATACCCTTGTGATTGTCTGCAATTTCTCCCCGCTGACATATGAGAAATATCAGATGGGGGTTCCTTATGCCGGAAAATATAAAGAGGTTTTCAACAGTGATAATAAGAAATTCGGCGGTACAGGTGTAGGAAATCCCAGAGTAAAATCCTCCAGAAAAACAGAATGGGATGAGAGACAGAATTCGATTGTTATAACAGTTGCTCCCATGGCCATTCAGATTTTTGCTTTCCAGGAAGCAGAAAAAAGAAAAACAGAGGTTTCCAAAGTTCGTGCCCAACTGGAAAAGAAAATAGAAAAAGAGCGCCAGGAAGAACTGAAACAGCAGGAAGTGAAGCCTCTAAAAGAAGGGAAAAAAGAGGAAAATAAAAAAACTAAAAAAGGAAATAAATAATGGGAATAGTTTTAACAGAATTTGTCAGTATAGAGAAAGTCTGGAATTATTTTGTAAAAAAACTGCCTGCCATTGAATCTCTGGTGTGGAAAATATTCCTTGCATTGCTTGCCTATCTTATCATAGGAAAGCTCATTAAGAAGATTTGTGGTCTTCTGAAACTGACCCTGCAAAAAGCAGGTGTAGATATCGGTGTGACTCAGTTTATTTCTTCTTTTGCAAAAGCAGGCATGTATTTTCTGCTTCTGGTGACTATTGCAGTCCAGTTTGGAATCAAGCAGTCTTCCATCGTTGCGTTGCTGGCATCTGCCAGTGCGGCACTGGTTCTGGCTTTGCAGGGCGGTCTTTCCAACCTTGCAGGCGGTGTTATGATTCTGGTCTTGCGTCCGTTCATTGTAGGGGACTATATTATGGAAAATGTGGACAAACAGGAAGGGACCGTTGTAAAAATCGATCTGTTTTACACAACCTTGTCTACGATTGACAACAAACGAATCACAGTGCCGAACGGAACACTGACCGGATCCAGTATCGTAAACTTTACGGCTCAGGACAGGCGAAATCTGGAAATCAAAGTTATGATTTCTTATCAGTCAGATTTGAAAAGAGCAAAGAAATGTCTGGAAGAATTGCTGATGAATGATCCGGCAACTATGTCAGATAAAGAAATGAAAGTGTTTGTGGATCAACTGGCAGACAATGGTGTGGTTCTGGGATTTCGCGTATGGGTGAAGACGGAAGACTACTGGAATACAAAATGGCGGTTGAATGAGGAAATCAAACTTGCATTTGATGCAGAAAAGATTGAAATTCCTTATCCACAGCTGGATGTACATCTCAACTGACGGGAAAACGGACAAAAAGGAAGTGACTATGTATGATGAAAAGAAAGAAATTACGCTGTCTGTTTCTGGCAGCAGTGCTGGTATGTAGTATGACGGGATGCGGAAATACGGAAACACAGAAGACAGATTCCACGGCACAGGAAGAACAGGCAGCATCGACCGCCGAAAAAGAAATAGAAACCGGAGAAAAAGAGAACACAGAACCGGAAACTCCTGAAAAAGAAGATTCTCAGGCCGAACCGGAAGAAACGCCTCAGGAAGAAGAGACCGGAGAAGAAAGTACGGAACAGGCAGAGGTACCTGCAGAAACAGTGAAAGAAGGGGGAATCATTGTCCTTTATGTTCCAAATGAAAATGCAGACGGATGGACGATCAGTGAAACAGAAATCAGTCAGGTATCCCCCGATGCCATTATCGGACAATTGGTAGGTGCAGGCGTAATCGTAGACAGTGTTACCGTACAGAGCTTCGAAGAGATGGATGAAGGAGATTCCCTTATCTTAAAACTGGATCTGTCTGATAACTTTGCAGAGGGACTCAGATCTATGGGATCTGCAGGGGAGACCCTTTTGATGGGAGCCGTTGTGAACAGTTTTCTGGATACCTATGGTGCAGACGGAATCCAGATTACAGCCGGAGGAAATCCAATCGAAACAGGACATACCATTTATGAAGGAACCCTGTCTCATATGAGTGAATAATCAAAAAAACAGATACAGAACCACGCTTGGGTTTTTGTATCTGTTTTTTGTTGCTGTCCCAGCGTCTGCCGGACGCCGGAACAGCAATGTTTTTACAGACTGTTTATAATTTTTTATGGATTGTAAATACTATTCTGTTTTCAATCGTGGTATCATTGATTTCAGGAAAGAGAATGGAAAGGATGATAGATATCATGAAAACACAGGTGTTGTATAAGAGCAGAACAGGAAATACAGAAAAGCTGGCAAAAGCCATATTTGCTGCAATACCTGGTCAGAATAAAGACATTGCATCCTTTGAAGGACAGACCGATTATGATCTGGGAGATCTTTATTTTATCGGCTTCTGGACGGACAGAGGCAGTGCCAGTATGGAGGTTCTGGATTATCTTGGTTCCTTGCAGGGAAAGAAAATTGCTTTATTCGGTACTTGCGGGATGGGAAACAGTCCCTTGTATTATAAGAAAATAGAAGAAAATATCCGGGTATTTATTGAAAATGATAATGAATATCTGGGATGTTTTTTATGTCAGGGAAAGATGCCCATTCAGGTGCGGGAGAAGTATATGCGTATGAAGAACCGGGAAAATGAGAAGCAGATGGAAGCCATGATTCGTAATTACGATACAGCTCTTCTCCATCCCAGTGTGCAGGATCTGGAAAATGCAAAGCAGTTTGTGCATAAAATATACGAAAAAATCGAAAGGGAAGGGACAAAATAATGAAAGAAAAATTAGTAAGATTTATGGCAGGCCGTTACGGAAATGATCGGCTCAATCAGGTTATGACCATTGCGTTTCTGGTATTGGCAGCGCTGAATATTTTTGTGAGGAATCCATATTTCTCCACTGTGCTGATGTCGTGGGAGATTTTATTGCTGATTCTTGTCTATGTGCGGATGTTTTCCAGAAATATTGCAAAGCGTTATGCAGAGAATCAGAAATACCTGAATCTGGAAAATCGGATTCGTCGTTTTTGGGGAAAAAGAAAATATATCATGCAGCAGAGAAAAGAATATCACATTTACAGTTGTCCTTCCTGCAAACAGAAAATCCGGATTCCAAGAGGGAAAGGAAAAATCAGTATTCGCTGTCCGAAATGCGGAGGAGAATTTATTAAGAACAGCTAATAAAAGATATAAAAAAGCCAGATATCACCATCGGTGATATCTGGCTTTTTGCAGAGCTGAAAATGGGACTCGAACCCACGACCCCTTCATTACGAGTGAAGTGCTCTACCAACTGAGCTATTCCAGCTAATCACTGCAAATTTCATTTTACTAGATTTTCTCCAGGAATGCAAGAAGTTTTTCAAAAAAGTAAAAAAAAGATAGAGCAATGTAAAATTTGACAACGAGAAGGGTTTGTGCCATTATAAACTGGAGAACTGGGTGATGTTTGTCTGGTATGAGAATCACCCAAACCGGATATCCTACGAATAGAAAAATCAGAAGAAGAGGATGCGTTATGAAGAAGAAAATAGCTGCCTTCATCCTGGTGCTGAGTTTTATCATATTTTGTCTTTCCGGATGTGAGAAAAAAGAGTGGGATGATAACCGGGAGCTGGTATTGGATATCCGGCAGCAGGAATAAAAAGGGGAAATAAAGGAATGAAAACCATAGAAAAGTCGGCTGTTTTGCCGGATTATTATTATTCTCCATGGAAAGAGGGAAGAGGGAAAGAGGAACAGAATCAGCTGCTTTTGGCAGAGGAACTGGAACTGCCCCATGGAATAGAAGAAATCGGGAATTATACATTTTATGGATGTACAAATCTGAAACGTCTGAAATTTACAGATTCCCTGAGAAGAATCGGAGGCGGTTCTTTTACCGGTTGTTCGGCTCTGCGGGAATTGTATGTGGAAACTGAAGTGAATCATGTCACCTGTATTCGGGATGTGGTAACGGAGACGTTTCATGAAATGTATGTGACGGTGTATTACCGGGATAAGGATGTGTGTGCCCGGTTGGTATTTCCGGAATATTATGAAGAAGGTGTAGAAAACACGCCGGCCAGAATTCTGGAAACACATTTTCATGGATCGGGATATCGATACAGGCAGTGTTTTACAGATAAGAAAATTGATTATTCCAGATACGACAGTCTGTTTTCGGTGGCAAAGGTGTATGAGAAACAGGAAATTCTGATTGCCATGGCCATGGGAAGGCTTCTTTGTCCTTATGGTCTTTCGGCGGAGAGAGAAGAAGAATACAGAGCTTATGTCAATCAATGCACAGAGGAAGTGGGCAGATACTTTCTGGAGCGAAAAGACTGGCATGAAGGGCTTTTGTATCTGATGAAAAAGGGAATCCGGGATGTGGGACAGGCAGAACGGCTGATCGGACTGGCAGCAGACAGA
>JBJENG010000086.1:0-27646 GCA_051880075.1 Blautia sp.
GCATAGAATATAACACCTCTGTTATAAATTTTATTTACATGATGCTGCATTTCCTGCTCATCAATGATGATGTTCATAGTCCAGTCAAAATATCCCACATCTTTTGTAATCAGGCTAATATCCGTTTTCTTCAGAATATCCTCTGCAGAGTTACCGATATACTCCTCATCTTTATGATAGATAATTTTCCCTTCTGCATCTGCCAGATACCCCTGTATGTATTCCACTTTCGGCACCTCCACTGTATTAATAAACTCGGTAAAGGTATTCATGGTATAAGTGATGACAAGGGCATATTTTACTTTCTTAAGAGACTCTCTCCCTCCGGTGAGCGGATAGGCCACATGAAAGATTCTGGAATCCAGATTGGCTTTATATTTTCCCGGTTCTGTAAAGGCCACATATCTTGGAAAAGCACCGCTTTGATTCACACCCAGAAGATAGGCAGACATCTCCCGAAGAGCCACGGCATTCTCCGAATCTCTCCACAGACCGAAATTATTAGAATTATACCGGTCATATTGACAGACCAGCCCTTCCTCTCCCAAAATGGCCACGGCTGCAATATTATTCAAATAATCCTCCCCGGACAATATATGCTTCAGATTCAGATATCCGGCTGTAAAATTCTTTCCTTCATCGTCTTCTGCATACATATCTGCATGTTCCGTAGCATCCAGTAAATCTGACCAGGTGGCCATTTCACTGCCCTGGGCAATCAACTCTTTCATAGAATACTTTACATTGCGCTGAACCGAATCCATGACTGCATTTTCTGTTTCATAGCTTTGATTTACCAAATACCGAAAATACTCCCGTTTTAAATATACCTGAAACACAAGAAGCAGAACCAGAACTGCAATACCAATGATCAGGGTAAAAGATGCTACAAAATGAGTCTCAAAATAGTTTTTTATTTCTCTCAGTTTTTTCAAATTTATCCTGCCTTCCCTGCTTCTCTTACTTCTTCTTCCACAATTTGGATCTGTTCATCCACATCTTTCCTAAATGTTTCCCAGGCTTCCGGATATTCTACATAATACCTGGGACAGTTTTTTCCGGTCACATCATAATGCCGGATCACATCCCCACTGGAAAGTCCAAACCTCTGGCAAAGCCATCCGGTCAGCCGCACCAGAGACCGATACGTTTCTTCTGTAAATTCTCCGCTCTCATCTTTGTGGCAGCACTCAATAGAAAGGGTATCACTGTTTCTTTCATTGGAGGCATAAGCCATCTCCGAACTGGGAATACACTGAACAATCTGCCCGTCTATTCCAATCACAAAATGACTGCTTACCTTTGTTTCATGACTGTCTTTCAGATTTTGAAAATAATTTCTGTTGTCCTCCGCCGTACTTCCCGGATTTGCCGTATAATGTACCACTATACCATTAATTTTTTCCAGAGGAATACCCGGCCTGGAATATTCATTTATATCAAGAAGTTCCACATCAAAAGGAGGTGCACCGATAAAAGAATCATTTTTTTCCTGTAGTTCCTCCTGACTGCTGTTTCGTTCTGTTTTCCAGACACAGATTCCAAACAACACTCCCAGAAGCAATATTCCTGCCAGAAAAACCCTTCGATTTCTCTGCCTGCGTCTTTTTTTCCTTCTTCCGGAATTGTACTTTTTATCTGCCATAGTTTTCTCCATCTATAGAAATCTTTGCTACAATCACAGAAACAAACAGGAGGCTGTTGCTCAAAAGCAACAGCCTCCTGTTTATCTGTTTTTCAAGGTACATTCAGAATGTGCCTCATTATTCATCTACACTGTAGTTCGGAGCCTCTTTTGTAATATGAATATCATGAGGATGAGACTCTTTCAGAGAAGCAGCTGAAATTTTAACAAAGCGGCCTGTAGCTTTCAGTGTTTCAATATCTTTTGCTCCACAATATCCCATACCGGAACGGAGACCGCCAATCAGCTGGTAAACCGTGTCTTCCACATGGCCTTTATATGCCACACGACCTTCTACACCTTCCGGAACCAGTTTTTTCGCATTTTCCTGGAAATAACGATCCTTGCTTCCATTTTCCATGGCTGCGATAGAACCCATTCCACGGTATACTTTATATTTTCTTCCCTGATATAATTCAAAATCTCCCGGGCTCTCATCGCATCCTGCAAAGATACTTCCCATCATACAAACATTGGCGCCTGCAGCAATTGCTTTTGTCATATCTCCGGAATATTTAATACCGCCGTCTGCAATAATCGGGATTCCTGTTTCTTTTGCTGCTTCATAACAATCCATAACCGCAGTAATCTGTGGAACACCAATACCGGCAACTACACGTGTTGTACAAATGGATCCAGGTCCAATGCCTACCTTAACCGCATCGACTCCAGCCTCAATAAGCGCTTTTGTAGCTTCTCCTGTTGCTACATTTCCTGCAATCACCTGTAAATCCGGATATTTCGCCTTAATTTCGCGAACAGCCTTCAGAATATTTGCAGAATGACCATGTGCAGAATCAATAACAATTACGTCCACCTGTGCTTTTACAAGAGCATCTACACGTGCCATAACATTTGCAGTGATACCTACTGCTGCTCCACACAACAGTCTTCCCTTTGCATCCTTTGCAGATAAGGGATATTTAATCTGTTTCTCAATATCTTTAATGGTAATAAGACCTTTTAAGTTGAAATTTTCATCGACGATTGGAAGTTTTTCTTTTCTGGATTTTGCAAGAATCTTCTTCGCTTCTTCTAAAGTTACGCCTTCTCTTGCTGTTACCAGTTCTTCAGAGGTCATACATTCTTTGATTTTTCTGCTGTAGTCCTCTTCGAATTTTAAATCGCGGTTGGTAATGATACCAACAAGCTTTCCATTTTCAGTAATGGGCACACCGGAAATACGGAATTTTGCCATAAGGTTATTTGCATCTTCCAGTGTATGCTCAGGTGACAAATAGAACGGATCTGTAATAACACCGTTTTCAGAACGTTTTACTTTATCCACTTCATCTGCCTGCGCTTCGATAGACATATTTTTATGGATAATACCAATACCGCCCTGTCTCGCCATAGCGATTGCCATGCGATGTTCAGTAACTGTATCCATTCCAGCACTCATCATAGGAATGTTAAGTTTCACTTTTTTAGTCAAATAAGTCGTCAAATCAACCTGATTGGGAATAACTTCTGAATATGCAGGAACAAGCAACACATCATCAAAAGTAATGCCTTCACCAATAATCTTACCCATTTTTTTTCTCCCTTCGTTTTGTTTATAGTAAAATACTATAGCAAATTACCACAAAACTGTCAATCCATAAAAACTTTCCGCGGACAGCTTTTTTCAATATTTTTCAGCAGTTCTTCGTCCGGTTCAAGCAACACTTTACAAACATCCTTGTCATCCGGGATAATCATTGCATAAATTTTATGTGACTGATTTCCTGATGAAAAATCATATACCTTCAAATTAGAATTATGGTTCTGATAGTCCAGTCTATGAGATTTTACCGGCGCCATTATCTCCATTTTTGTAAGATCCAGGCTTTTCACCTTTTTTCTCTTCATCTTGGCCATAATCTTATCAATGTCCAGTTCGCCATTTACATAGACATATTCAAATTCCAGATCCAGATTCGGAAACAAAAAATATGCACCGATACCGGCTCCCAGTGCCAGCAGCCACGCAAGGGGCTGGACGAACCCTGCCAAAACAGCCAGAACAATCACTGCAATGACAAGAACTTTTATCAGCTTGTCCTTTCCTGTCTGCTCTTTCTTCACCAGCAGTTCTGAGTATGCGTCGTTCATGTTTTCCTCCTTTTGTATGATCATTACTTAAAAACTCTGCTATTAGTCTATCACAAAGAAATGCCGGTGTCTATACAACACCGGCATAAGAAATTGTGAAATTTCTGTATTTCCTGCTATATGAATTACATCATGCCCGGGGCTCCGCCTGCCGGCATAGCAGGAGTTTCTTCTTTAATGGTAGAAACAACTGCTTCTGTAGTAAGCAGAGTTCCTGCAACACTTGTAGCATTCTGTAATGCACTTCTTGTAACTTTTGTAGGATCCAGGATTCCTTCCTGTACCATATCTACATATTTTTCATGTAATGCATCAAATCCCACACCAACAGAAGATTCTTTTACTTTATTGATAATTACAGATCCTTCCAGACCCGCATTTGCTGCAATGTGGAACAATGGAGCTTCCAGAGCTTTCAGTACTACTCTTGCACCTGTCTTTTCATCTCCATCCAGTTCTTCTACCAGTTTTTCAACGTCTTTGGAAGCATGGATATATGCAGAACCGCCACCGGAGATAATTCCTTCTTCTACTGCAGCTCTTGTAGCATTCAGTGCATCTTCCATACGAAGTTTTGCTTCTTTCATCTCTGTTTCTGTAGCTGCACCTACACGGATTACTGCAACACCACCTGCCAGTTTTGCAAGTCTTTCCTGTAATTTTTCTTTATCAAATTCAGATGTTGTTTCAGAAATCTGATGTTTGATCTGTGCGATTCTTGCTTCGATTTCTTCTTTCTGGCCTTCACCGTCAACGATCACTGTGCTTTCTTTCTGTACTTTTACAGATTTTGCACGACCTAACTGATCCATTGTTACATCCTTCAGTTCAAGACCCAGTTCATCAGAAACGACTGTACCATTTGTAAGAATTGCAATGTCACGCAGCATTTCTTTTCTTCTGTCACCATATCCAGGAGCTTTTACAGCAACTACTGAGAAAGTACCTCTTAATTTATTTACGATCAGAGTTGTAAGCGCTTCGCCTTCGATATCTTCTGCAATAATCAGAAGTTTTGCACCTGTTTTTACGATCTGTTCCAGAACCGGCAATAAATCCTGAATATTGGAGATCTTTTTGTCTGTGATCAGGATATAAGGATCTTCCAGAACTGCTTCCATTTTATCCATATCAGTTGCCATATATGCGGAAATATATCCTCTGTCAAACTGCATACCTTCTACCAGATCCAGTTCGGTTTTCATTGTTTTGGATTCTTCAATTGTAATAACTCCGTCGTTGCTTACTTTTTCCATAGCATCTGCTACCATTTCACCAACTTCGTCATCACCTGCAGAAATAGCTGCAACTCTGGCAATCTGAGATTTGCTTTCGATTTTACCGCTCATAGCCTGAATGGCTTCCACTGCTTTTTCTGTTGCTTTTTTCATACCTTTTCTGAGGATGATCGGATTTGCACCTGCTGCCAGGTTTTTCATACCTTCATGAACCATTGCCTGTGCAAGTACGGTAGCTGTTGTAGTACCATCACCTGCAACATCATTTGTTTTAGCAGCAACTTCTTTGATCAGCTGTGCTCCCATGTTTTCAAATCCGTCTTCCAATTCAATTTCTTTTGCAATTGTAACACCATCATTTGTAATAAGAGGAGCTCCGAAAGATTTATCAAGAACTACGTTTCTTCCCTTCGGTCCTAATGTAACACGTACAGTATTTGCTAACTGGTTTACACCACTTTCAAGAGCAGCTCTTGCTTCTGCTCCATATTTAATTTCTTTTGCCATAATAATCATTCCTCCTGAATTTTTCTGATTTTATTTCACTACTGCAAGGATATCACTTTGTTTTACAATGATATATTCTTCACCATCTAATTTTACTTCTGTACCTGCGTATTTTGAATAAATAACCTGATCACCTTCTGCAACTTCCATCTTAATTTCTTTTCCGTCTACAACACCACCCGGACCAACTGCAACAACTTCTGCCTGCTGTGGTTTCTCCTGAGCCTGTCCAGGTAATACAATACCGGATTTTGTGGTTTCTTCTGCAACTAACTGTTTTAATACAACTCTGTCTCCTAATGGTACTAATTTCATATCTTAATTACCTCCTTTAGAATAATCAATCCTGTTATTAGCACTCATTTGCTTCGAGTGCTAACCGTTAGTCATATATTAGTGAATTCAACCTGTTTCTGCAACCACTTTTATCTGTTTATATTTTAATATTTTCTCTTTATATCTCTTGCTATCTGTTTTTTTCTAATCTTTTCTCATCTTTTTGTTTTTCAACACATTTTATATTTATTTTATATTCTGCGCAGCAAAAAGCAGAGACCATTCTTACTATATGAATAATCTCTGCTTCTTATACCTGTTATTTACATTTTATTCCAGAAAACTGCTTTTACTTTTTAACCAGTTTTCTTTTCTTAATTTCTTCCAGCTCATCAAAAATTACTTCATTGAGCACTTTTATATAAGTACCTTTCATACCGGAAGAACGGGATTCGATCACGCCTGCACTTTCAAACTTGCGCAAAGCGTTTACAATAACAGAACGGGTAATTCCCACACGATCAGCAATTTTACTTGCTACAAGAATCCCCTCATCTCCGTCCAGTTCATCAAAAATATGGATAATTGCTTCCAGCTCAGAAAACGACAAGGTATTAAAGGCTGATTTCACTACTTGTATCTTCCTGTTCTCTTCTGCATTCTCTTCATGCACAGACCGCATCATTTCAAGACCTACAACTGTCGTTCCATATTCACTCACAATAATATCTTCTATGTCATATCCTCTTGTATCTCTGTACATGAAAAGTGTACCCAGACGCTCCCCTGCAATATCTATCGGGCTGATAATTGCCATATATTTATTAATATCATCCCCTTCAAAACCAAGCGTCTGCAGATTCACATTTTCCTTTGTGGATAAAACACCAAGAAGCCTTTCATTCAGAAGTTTATCGATAAAGCCTCCCACCACATCATCAATCAGTTCTGTGATTTCTTCTACTCCCGGACAAGTTCCCACTCCCAGAACTTTTCCTTTTTTGCTGATTACAAGAATATTGGA
Source organism: Blautia sp. (assembly GCA_051880075.1). GTDB lineage: Bacteria > Bacillota > Clostridia > Lachnospirales > Lachnospiraceae > Blautia. The sequence goes on from JBJENG010000086.1 coordinate 6,824, forward strand.
ATCCAGAGTTTCCACCATAACTTCACAGATATCATTGAATAACACTTTGGAAGAATTATTATTATGAAGCAGTTTGTTTATCTTTCTGGTTTTATCCAATAATTGTACACTCATAATGAACCTCCTTTTTAATTATTTCAAGCAACATCTGGTGCTTGCTAAATTCTCATATCCTTTTTATATTTTACCACACAATTATTCTGAAATCAATGTATAATCTCTCTATTTTCTGTCTATTCATTTTTTTCGAATAATTTGACTCTCAATGTAATTTTTACTTAAAGGATAAAAATACCGTCTGTCCCATTTTTTCTGAGACAAACGGTATCTGATCATTCCTGTTCCTTTTTCACTTTTAGCTGTATCTGCACATATCCGCACTTTTCATCTGCACATACCAGTTTGTTACCTTTTTCCAGCATATATCCACCACAAACAGGACATTTTTCTTTGGATGGTTTCTGCCAGGACATAAATTCACATTCCGGATTATTCTCGCACCCATAATAACGGCGTCCCTTCTTGCTTCTCCGAAGGACCACTTCTTTTCCGCAAACAGGACAGGAAACTCCGATTTTCTCCAGATAGGGTTTGGTATTTCTGCAATCCGGAAATCCGGGACATGCCAGAAACTTTCCATGGGGACCGTATTTGATCACCATGTTACGCCCACATTGTTCACAGACCACATCTGTGACTTCATCCTCGATTTTCACTTCTTCCAGCTCTTTTTCTGCAATTTTCACTGCTTCGTCCAGATCCGGATAGAAATTACGAATTACGGTCTTCCACTGTACCAGCCCTTCTGCCACACTGTCCAGCAACTCTTCCATAGTTGCCGTAAAATATACATCTACAATACTTGGGAAAGATGTTTTCATAATATGATTCACCACTTCTCCCAGTTCGGTCATATAAAGATTCTTATTTTCTTTTGCCACATATCTTCTGGCAATAATTGTGGTAATGGTAGGTGCATACGTACTGGGACGTCCAATTCCAAGTTCTTCCAGAGTTTTAACAAGGGTTGCCTCTGTATAATGAGCCGGTGGTTGTGTAAAATGCTGCTGCTCATGAAATACCTGAAAATTCAGTTCTGTATTTTCGTCAACTCCCTTTACCAGGAAAGAATTTTCACTTTTTTCCTCTTCATCCTGTACATAAACAGCCATAAAACCATCAAATTTCAGTTTTGATGCTGCTGTAGTAAAATAATACTCTCCGCCCTTTATCTTAACTGACGTAGTTTCGTACTTTGCCTGCTGCATACAGCTGGCTGCAAAACGTTTCCAGATCAGCTGATACAGACGGAACTGATCCCGGCTCAAAGATTCCTTCAAAGATGCAGGTGTTCTTGTAATATCGGTAGGACGAATAGCCTCATGGGCATCCTGAATCTTTTTCTTTCCGTCGTCTTTCTTTTCACGGATCCGCACATAATCTTCTCCATACTGAGAGATAATATATTCCTGTGCCGCTGCTTCTGCTTCTTCGGAAATTCTTGTAGAATCTGTACGCAGATATGTGATGATACCTACGGTTCCGTTTCCCTTAATATCAATTCCTTCATATAACTGCTGTGCAAGACGCATGGTCTTCTGTGTTGAAAAATTCAGCACTTTGGAAGCTTCCTGCTGCAGAGTACTGGTTGTAAAAGGAAGCGGTGGTTTTTTACTACGCTCACTTTTTTTCACTTCTGCAACTTCATAAGAAACTGCTTCCAGTTCTTTTAAAATCTTATTCAGCTCTTCTCTGGAGTGAATCTCTATTTTTTTGCCTTTTTTTCCATAAAATTTCGCCACGAGAGGCTTCTTTTCTCCTTTCATGGAAAATTCCGCATCCAGACTCCAGTATTCTTCCGGAATAAAAGCATTAATCTCTTCTTCTCTGTCTCCAATAATTCGCAAAGCAACGGACTGCACACGACCCGCACTGAGTCCACGTTTTACTTTTGCCCATAAAAGAGGGCTGATTCTATATCCTACCATACGGTCAAGGATTCTTCTGGCCTGCTGTGCATCCACCAGATTCATATCAATATCTCTTGCCTGCTTAATGGATGCTTTTACCGCAGTTTTTGTAATCTCATTAAAAGTAATTCTGCGCATCTTCTTTTCATCCAGTTTCAGGGCATTGGCAAGATGCCAGGATATGGCTTCTCCTTCCCGGTCAGGGTCTGTCGCAAGATAGACTTTTTCTGCTTTCTTGGCCGATTTTCTCAAACCTGCCAAAATATCTCCTTTTCCCCGTATGGTTATATATTTTGGTTCATAATCATTTTCCACATCAATTCCCAACTGGCTCTTGGGTAAATCCCTTACATGACCGTTGGATGCCATGACTTCATAATTGGAACCCAGAAATTTTTTAATGGTTTTCACTTTTGCCGGTGATTCCACAATCACTAAGTATTTTGCCATGTCAACCTCCCGCTCTGGCATAATAATTCTTTATCGGCTCATTTATAAGCCCTTCTAACTCAAGCTTTAACAAAATCGCCTGTGTCTCTGCCGGTTCAAGTCCTGCCCGGAGTAATATTTCATCCAAATGTCTGGGACTCAAATCCACACAACTATACACCATTTCTTCACAGCTTGCAAGTCTTATCTTGGAATTTTCAATTAATTTTTTATTTAATTTTACTGAAATTTCCAGTTCATTCATAATAATTTCCACAGATTTTGCAATACCCGCCCCCTGGAAGATCAGATTATTGCATCCTTCGCTAAGGGCATCCCCTACTCTTCCCGGAAGGGCATAAACGGTTTTTCCCTGCTCCAGCGCATACTCTACTGTGATCAGTGACCCGCTTTTCTGTCTGGCTTCAATTACCAACACCAGATCTGCAAGACCGCTGATGATCCGGTTTCTCAAAGGAAAATGCCAGGCAAGGGGTTTGTCTCCCGGCTCATATTCCGACAAAATTCCCCCCTGCGCAGGAATCTGTCTGTATAAATCTCCGTTCTGTCTGGGATAACATACATCCACACCACTTCCCAATACTGCAAATGTCTCTCCACCTCCATCCAGTGCTCCCCTGTGAGCACATCCATCAATCCCCATAGCCATGCCGCTGATAATCTGCACACCATTTTCTGCCAGCTTTCGTGCGAATTCATAAGCCTGCGTTCTTCCATAATAACTGCAGGAGCGTGCTCCTATAATTGCCACACTCTTCTTATTATCATCCGGCAGTTTCCCTTTTATAAAGAGTTTCTCCGGCATATTTTCGAAATATTTCAGCCGCTGAGGGTAATTTGCCTCTTCCTTCTTACAGATCCATATATTTTTTTCTTCTTTTATCATCTCATATTTCCTCCTGCTTCTCTATAACACAATGCTTCGCTGATGTGCGCCTCTTTAATCAGTGTCTCTCCTTCCAGATCTGCAATGGTACGGGCTGTTTTTAAAATTTTATGATAAGATCTGGCACTTAAATTCATCTTTTCATATGCTTTTTCCAGAATTCTTGCCGCTTCTCTTCCGGTTTCACAATATCTTGGAATCAAATCCCCGCGAAGCTGGGAATTAAAAAAGATCCCTCTTTTCTTATATTTGTCTTTGTATCGGTCTTTCTGAATCGCTACCGCTTTTTCCACTTCTTTTTGAAGTTCCCGGGAGGTTTTGCCTCTTTTTCTTCCGGACAGCTCCTGATAAGAAATTCCGGACACTTCCGCCCAAATATCAATTCGATCCATGACAGGTCCACTGATTCGATTTTTATAGCGGCTGATCTCGGTCCCTGTACAGGTACAATGATTCAAATCGGGATAATGGCCGCAAGGGCAATGATTCATGGCAGCTACCAACATAAAGTCTGCAGGAAAAACAAAAGAAGATCCCATACGACTGATGGTAATGGAGCGCTCTTCCAGGGGCTGACGCAAAATCTCTATGGTATCGTGGGAAAATTCAGGAAACTCATCGAGAAATAAAATTCCTTTGTGAGCAAGTGTGATTTCACCGGGTCTGGGATACTTTCCTCCTCCTGCAAGTGCAGCCGGTGTGATCGTATGATGTGGTGCCCGAAACGGGCGGGAAGTGAGAAAGGGACGTTCTTCAGACAGAAGTCCTGCTATACTGTAAACTCTTGATATTTCAAGCTGTTCTTCTCTTAATAAGGCAGGAAGAATTCCAGGTATTCTCCTGGCAATCATGGTTTTCCCTGTTCCTCTGGGCCCTGTCATAAGAAAATTATGAAATCCGGCCGCCGCTATGACTGCTGCACGTTTTGCATGTTCCTGTCCCTGTATGTCAGAAAAATCCCGGTACAGACTGTCCCTGTTTTCAGAAAACACAAAATGCTCCGGATCTTTGTCTGCGCCCCAGTTTTCTTTTCCCGCACATTCCAGGAAATGCGAAAGGGAGTGAACTGCAAGAACCGGAATCCGATCTACCACCGCTGCTTCCCTGTAATTTTTTTCCGGAACTACACATAAAGTACATCCATGTTCTCTTGCTGCCTCTGCCAATGGTAAGATCCCGCTCACAGGATTCACCTTTCCATCCAGACCTAATTCTCCCGCCAGCATGACTCCTTCCAGTTTTTCTTTCTCAATCAGTCCGAAAGCCGCAAGAAGCGCCGCAGCAATCGGAAGATCAAACCTGCTTCCTGCTTTTCTGATGTCTGCAGGTGCAAGATTTACCGTGATCCTTTTTGGCGGAATGGTGATTCCCATATTCTTGATTGCTGTTCTGACCCGTTCCTGAGCCTCTTTTACCTGGGAAGTAAGATCCCCCACCATGGAAAACATAGGAAGACCGTTGCTTACATCCGCCTCCACATAAACCGGTACACATCGAGCACCATCAATCGTTGCTGACAATACTTTACTGAACATAAACTGCTCCTTTCCGCCAGAATCTCCTCTGACTTTACATATTCAAGAATTAAAAATGGAATTTTTCGCTGAAATGCGAAGAGAAAAAGCAAGAACTGCTTTTGATATTTAAAATACTGTATCATATTTTTCTTTTCTACACAAGAAAAACTTCCTCATTGAAAACATGATTGGAAAAGCACAAAACGGTTATTTTCCACATAAACTAAAATTAAATCCCTTTGAGGTACCTCTGCTTGAAAACATTTCTTAAGCCCTTGACTTCAGAAGAGGAGAAACACTATCTCCAGGAATACAAAAGGGGAAGTCAGGAAGCAAAGAATATTCTCATTGAACGCAATCTGCGTCTCGTAGCACATATCGTAAAAAAATATCAGGGGATTGAAGAAGATTTAGATGATCTGATTTCTATCGGAACCATAGGCCTTATAAAAGCAATCCATACATTTGATCAGGAAAAATCCAACCGATTGTCTACGTACGCCGCCCGATGTATTGATAATGAGCTGCTTATGCTCCTTCGTTCCAAAAAGAAAACCAGTAAGGAAGTTTCTCTTTATGAACCCATCGGTACGGATCGGGAAGGAAATGAAATCAACCTGCTGGATGTGATAGAAAATGAGCCTATAGATGTAGTAGAAAATTATACCTTAAAAGAAGATGTCATCCGACTTTACACTCTGTTAGGAAATATTCTCACAGAACGGGAGCTGGAAGTCCTCAAACTTCGATACGGTCTCTATGGACAGCAGGAACGGACACAGCGGGAAATAGCAAAGCGGCTGAATATCAGCCGCTCTTATGTGTCCCGTATTGAAAAAAATGCTGTAATAAAATTAAGAAACCACTTCTTTTCTTCTTAAAATATCAAACACATCCAGATCTTCTTCTAAATCCAGATAAAGTGTCTGCTGTGGATGTGGCGCACTCTCACAGGAATTTCCCTCTTCATCATAAATCGCTTTTACCGTTACCAGGCGATTTTCTCCGTCCGGCCTCATCACTTCAATCGTCTCTCCCACGAGGAATTTATTCCTCTGGGTGATGCGATAAAGCCCTTCTTCTGTCTTTTCTTCCAGATATCCCAGATACGTATAATCTTTCGCATAAGTATTACTGTCATAAATCTGTGAATTTTCATCCGGTTTTCCATAGAAAAATCCGGTTGTAAACTGACGATAGGTACATCCCATAATCTGTTCTTTGTACCATTCCATATTTTTCTGATACAATTCCGGACTTTCCAGATAATCATCTATGGCCTTGCGGTAGGTTCTCGCCACTGTTGCCACATACAGAGCTGTTTTCATTCGCCCTTCAATCTTCAGACTGTCAATTCCGGATGTAAGAATATCATCCATATGCTCGATCATACACAGATCCTTGGAATTAAAAATATAAGTACCTCTCTCATTTTCATAAACAGGCATATATTCCCCCGGTCTGGTCTCTTCCACTATGGAATATTTCCAACGGCAGGGATGGGTACAGGCACCCTGGTTCGCATCTCTTCCTGTAAAAAAATTACTGAGAAGACATCTTCCGGAATAAGAAATACACATCGCTCCATGAATAAATGTTTCAATTTCCAGATCTTCCGGAATATTGCTGCGAATTTCCCGGATTTCTTCCAAAGACAGTTCCCGCGCACTTACAACTCTTTTAGCACCCAGTCCATGCCAGAAATTATAAGTTCCATAATTGGTATTATTAGCCTGTGTACTGATATGACGCTCAATTTCCGGACATTCTTCTTTTGCGATCATAAACACTCCCGGATCCGAAATAATCAGCGCATCCGGTTTGATTTTTCTCAGTTCACGAAAATATTCCCGTACCCCGTCCAAATCCTTATTATGAGCCAGAATGTTTGCGGTTACATACACTTTCACATTATGACTGTGGGCAAACTGAATGCCTGCTTCCATATCTTCCATGGAAAAATTTCTTGCCTTGGCCCGCAGACCAAAAGCTTCTCCTCCAATATAGACAGCATCCGCCCCAAAAATAACTGCTATTTTTAAAACCTCCAGGCTGCTTGCCGGAATAAGTAATTCTGGTTTTTTTCTCATTTTTTCATGACCTTTCTACTTCTTAACACTGAGCGTAACCCCATCTCCCAGAGGAAGAATACTGGTCTCCAACTGCTCATGATTCTTCAGCACATAAAGATACTCCCTCATACGCTTGTAGATGGTTCTGTTTCTTCTCTCTACCGCAAAATGAGATTCAATCAGATCTCCATCCTGAAGCACATTATCGGAAACAAGAATTCCTCCCTTAGGGAGCAGCCGCAAAATATCCGGAAGGAAATGAATGTACTGACCCTTTGCTGCATCCATAAAAATAAAATCATAAGGCCCTTCCAGGGTTTTCAGAACCTGTGCTGCATCTCCTTCCAGCAAAGTAATCCTGTCTTCCCTTCCTGCCTTGCGAAAATTTTCCCGGGCAATCGGAATTCTCTTTTCATAATTTTCAATTGTAGTAATTCTGCAGTCTTCCGGAGCATACTCACTCATCAGAAGAGTAGAAAAACCAACAGCAGTCCCCACCTCAAGAATGAGACGGGGACTTGACATACGAAGCAATACTTTCAAAAAGCTCTGCATTTCATGCCGGATAATCGGCACACGATTTTCTCTGGCTTCACTCTCCAATTTATCCAGAAAAGGGGTGTTCCCTTTGTCCAGAGAATTGATATAAGTTACCATTCTTTCATCAACAATCACTATTTTCCTCTACCTAACTTTTACCTAACTTTCTTCATCTGTCTGACTGCCCGAATCTGCCGGAACCTGTTCCGGCTGTCCCGCCACATCTTCTCTTGACAGAATTGCCATCATCTCATCTGCAGTCATAGATGTATTCAGAATATATGTCCCAGCCTGCAGTTTGTCTTTATAATTGGAAAACATTTCCTGCACAACAAAAACCTTTGCATCTTCCAGAAGACCTTTGCTTTTTAAAATTTTTCCAATCTGATAGACAGAACTGCCTTCCTTGATCACTACTGTAACGTCTTCTCCATGGTCTTCATCATCCACAGGAACCTGATTAAATATGGCATAGCCGAAGTCATATGCAGATTTACTGATATAAAACACGGCACACACAACACAGGCATACACGGCAAATCTGAAAAAACCGCCTGCCAAAATTGAAGCCGCTCCCTGTTGTCTGATTCCTTTTCCCATTTTGTTCTCCTTACTCTCCCTTTTATCAGAATAAATCCGGTATGTTCAAGTTGATTCCCTGATGGAGTCTTACTTCCACAGACTGAAGCTGTCTGCAAAGAGCAAGCTCTGATTCCAGAAATTGTGTCACTTCCGGAACACAGCTAAGCTTATCAATTCTGCTGTCAATATCGTCAATGGCATCATACAGATTGATGGCATCGCTCTCTGCCTGCACCTGATAATTCAATCTGCGCAGCTCATCTACCTGGCGTTTCAGTTCGGGATTCTCATTTAACTTTTCCAGAGCAATTGTATATTGTCTGTAAACCGCTCCGTCCTTAATTTCCTGAATCAACCGATCTACATATATTTCAACGTTTCCCATAACTATGCCTCCATAATAATCGGCAGAATCATTGGATTTCGTTTGGTACGTTTCCATAAAAATTCACCCAGTGAATCTTTGATTACATTTTTCATCTTGCCCCAGTCTGTAATATGCTTTTCAAGACATATATCAATGGCATCTTCCACCACAATTCTCGCCTCATCCATCAGATCTTCAGACTCTCTTACATAAACAAAACCACGTGATACAATATCCGGTCCTGCCAGCAAATGATTGGAATGTTTCTCCAAAGTAAGCACTACGATCATAATGCCATCTTCAGCCAGATGCTGCCGGTCACGAAGTACAATATTTCCTACATCACCCACGCCAAGACCATCTACCAGAATGGCACCTGTACGTACCTGTCCGGTTACTCTTGCGTGTTCTTCTTCATTTTCGTTCATTTCCAGCACATCACCGGAAGACAGAATAAAAATATTCTCTTTGGGGATCCCAAGATCATAAGCTACCCCTGCCTGTGCTTTCAGATGGCGGTATTCTCCATGAACCGGTATGGCATATCTTGGTTTTACCAGAGAATAGATCAGTTTGATTTCTTCCTGGCAGGCATGTCCGGATACATGAGCATCCTGGAAAATAACATCTGCCCCTTTTCTGCTCAATTCATTGATGACCTTTGATACTGCCTTCTCATTTCCCGGTATAGGATTTGAACTGAAAATAATCGTATCGTTTGGTTTAATGGTCACTTTTTTATGAATGCTGGCAGCCATACGGGAAAGGGCGGCCATGGACTCTCCCTGGCTTCCTGTCGTAATAAGCACTACTTTTTCGTCCGGATAATTTTTAATCTGATCAATTTCAATTAAAGTCTTATCCGGAATCTTTAAATATCCCAGTTCTGCTGCCGTACCGATTACATTTACCATACTCCGGCCTTCCACGGCAACTTTCCTTCCATATTTATAGGCAGAATTAATAATCTGCTGTACACGATCCACATTTGAAGCAAATGTAGCAATAATAATTCTTGTATTTTTATGTTCTGCAAATATATTATCAAAGGTTCTTCCTACCGTACGCTCAGACATGGTAAATCCTTTGCGTTCTGCATTGGTACTGTCGCACATCAATGCCAGTACACCTTTTTTTCCTATTTCCGCAAATCTCTGTAAATCGATGGCATCACCGAATACCGGTGTATAATCTACTTTAAAATCTCCTGTATGAACCACAATACCTGCCGGAGAATAAATAGCCAATGCTGACGCATCCTGAATACTGTGGTTCGTTTTAATAAATTCAATACGGAAACTGCCCAGATTAATGGATTGCCCGTGTTTAATCACTTTTCTTTTTGTATTTCTTAACAAATTATGTTCTTTTAATTTATTTTCAATCAGCCCAATGGTAAGTTTTGTAGCATAAATAGGCACATTAATATCTTTCAGAATATATGGCAATGCCCCGATATGATCTTCATGACCATGGGTGATCACAAATCCCTTGACTTTAGAAATATTGTCCTTCAGGTAGGTCACATCCGGAATTACAAGATCAATTCCCAGCATATCGTCCTCCGGGAAAGAAAGTCCGCAGTCTACCACGACAATACTGTCCTCATATTCAAAGGCAGTAATATTCATTCCAATCTGTTCCAGTCCGCCCAATGGAATGATTTTCAAATTCGAGTTATTATTTTTTTTCAAATCAATTCCTCCAATTATTTTCCGTTCACATTTTTCTATTCTGTTTTCTGTTCATTCTTTTCTATTTTTCTTATTCTCCGCTCATTTTTCAAAATTATACAGGAATCGACTGCTATTCAAAATCAATATCATCCAGCATGGCAGCAAACACTTTATATACCGCATCATACTCTGTGTCATCTTCCACAAACACATAACAGCCCTCTTCTTCTCCGTCTTCTGATATATCTTTTAAAATATACGCAGCGCTTCCTTCATCATCCGACTCTTCCGGATCCACTACAAGTAAATAAAGACTGCCGTTTACTCTTGTCTGTTCAAGAATCCCCAGTTCAATTTCCGTTCCGTCTTCTCCATCAAAAATAATTGTTTCCATAAATTCATCCTTTCTTCACACGTATTTTTATAAAAAAATAAAAAGTCCCGGACCACAGCCTTTTCTCTTAATCCAAATACGGCATCAAGCTGAAATCAAACTGTACCCGAGTTTGCTTTTGCATCCAAATAGCCCTGCAAAATAAATACAGCAGCTATCATATCCACATATTTACTTCTGTTTTCTCTGCGAACTCCACTTTCCATAAGCGTGCGGTTTGCCTCAACAGTTGTCAGCCTTTCATCCCACATAATCACAGGCAGGCCACATCTTTTCTCCAGCATTTCTTTCAACTGAAGGGACTTTTCCGCCCGCTCTCCAATCGTATTGTTCATATTTTTGGGAAATCCCAAAACAATCTCCTCTACCTGGTATTCTGCAATCAATTCTTCTATCCGGCGCAGAGATTTTCTCAATTTGTTTTCTTCTTCCCGACGAATAATTTCTATTCCCTGGGCAGTAAGACCTAAAGGGTCGCTGATTGCCACCCCGATTGTCTTAGAGCCATAATCCAATCCCATAATTCTCATAATCGATCAGCCCTGCTTCCAGGATTCATTTTTAATATATTCCTTCAGCAGTTCCTCCACCAGTTCGTCACGTTCTACCTTCATAATCATGCTTCGTGCGCCTTTGTGGCTTGTAATATAAGTCGGGTCACCAGACATGATATATCCAACAATCTGATTTACCGGATTATATCCTTTCTCTGCCATAGCATTGTATACCAGATCAAGTACTTTTTTCACTCTGATTTCTGGTTCTGTCTTAACATTAAAGTATTGTGTATTTCCTAAATTTTCCATTTTCTCACGCCCTTATCTAAACTTTACTCTTATTCTAATATATCTTTGTGGGAAATTCAACCATTAAATTACCCATCATACTCTGCAGCTAAAAATGCCTTCTTCCAGAAATCCTGTGATTTTTCCGATTCTGATACAATTTTCCAGATTTTCCTCTCCGGAAAAAGCAACTTTCAGATATTCTCTGGTATGACCGATCCAATAAGGTTTTCCTTTTATTTCTACAATCTCTTCAAAGAGAATCTCCACCTCTTTCCCCAAATAGTATTCCATATATTTTCTCTGGTGTTGTTTTCCCATTTCCAGTAATGCATGGCTTCTGTCTGTTTTTACTGTCTCCGGAATCTGATTTTCCATGCGATCCGCCCGTGTTCCCTTTCTTCTGGAATACTTGAATATATGAGTTTCATAGAAATCAGCTTCTTCGATCATTGCTTTTGACTGCGCAAATTCCTCTTCTGTCTCTCCGGGAAATCCAACAATTACATCCGTAGTTAATGCAGGATGTACAAAATATTTCCGCAGAAGCGCACAACCATCCAGATATTCCTGCGCAGTATATTTCCGGTTCATTCTTTTCAGAGTTTCTGTACATCCACTCTGAAGAGACAGATGGAAATGTGGACAGATTGCAGGCAGGCTGCTTATAGTTTTGACAAATTCTTCTGTAATAATACGAGGTTCCAGGGAACCGAGACGAATTCTTTTTACTCCCTTTACATTCTGAACTGCCTGTATAAGAGAAAGAAGAGAATCTTCACAATCCACTCCGTAAGAACTCAGATGGATTCCCGTAAGTACAAATTCCTGATATCCACTTTCTACCAGACGTTTTACCTCTTCTACCACTTCTTCTTTCTTCCTGCTTCGTACACGTCCCCGCACATAAGGAATAATACAATAACTGCAGAACTGATTGCATCCATCCTGTACTTTCAGATAGGCCCGTGTATGTTCCCCTGTAGAAGAAAGCTTCAATTCTTCATATTCTACAGGCTCTTTCAGATCCATCACTTCCTGCTTCTGACCATTTTCTTTTCTGTACTGTTCCAGAATTTCGATCAGATTCTGTTTTTTATTATTTCCCAGTACAATATCGATTGCCTCATCAATCTGCGCTGCATCCTTCTGTGCCTGCACATAACAACCGGCAGCCACAACAATTGCCTCCGGGTTCATCTTTTTGGCTTTATGAAGCATCTGCCTTGACTTTCTGTCTGCTATATTAGTTACTGTGCAGGTATTTATAATATAAACATCTGCTCCTGGTGCAAACGGCACCACTTCATATCCTGCATTTTTCAACATCTGTTCCATGGCTTCCAGTTCATATGCGTTTACTTTACAGCCCAAATTGTGCAATGCAACTTTCACTTTCATAATTTTCCTCTTTATTTTAATAATTGTTAAGCGTTTTGACGAATAGTCTTCTTATTCTTTGTATTTTATTTCTCTCTTTTGGATATTGACTTTTTCTCCCATTAACGGTAACATAATCCTTGTAAAAAGCAAAAAAACTGATTGTTAAGGGAGGATTTATCCAATGAAAACAGTTAAAATTTCACTGAATTCTATCGACAAAGTAAAATCATTCGTAAATGAAATCACAAAATTTGATTATGATTTCGATTTAGTATCCGGCAGATATGTGATCGATGCAAAATCTATCATGGGTATTTTCAGTTTAGATTTATCTAAATCTATCGATCTGAACATCCACGCTGCTGACGGCGCTTTAGACGAAATCCTGACTGTATTAAAACCATACTTAGTAGACTAATGAAATAATCAAACAGAGCAGGGCTGTCCACAGGACAGTCCTTTTTTTCACAGGAAAGTTCGTCCTATTTTTATTAAAACAGTCTCCCACTTCCAGATGCAATGGCATATGACCAACTACTTCTCAGTGGGAAACTGCACTATTATTATTCGCACACGATTGTTTCCGCAGTTTCAATGGCTTCTGCCATCATCTCATCAATCTTTTCCTGCAGATTTTCTTCTGATCGTTTGATCACTTTCAGATTTGGCTTGGTCACCGGATGTTTTGCCACAAAAATCGTACAGCAATCTTCAAAAGGAAGAATCGAAGTCTCATAGGTATTGATTTTCAATGCCACATCCACAATTTCCTGTTTATCAAATCCGATTACCGGACGGAACACCGGCATCGTACATACTTCATTGGTTGCTGCCAGACTGTGCATAGTCTGACTTGCTACCTGACCGATACTCTCCCCTGTAATCAGCCCAAGACATCCATCCTGTTTTGCAAAAGCTTCTGCGATTTTCATCATATAACGACGCATAATAATCGTCAGTTCTTCATGCGGACATTTCTCATAAATATACAACTGAATATCTGTAAAATTTACTACATGAAGATGAATCGGACCGCTGTATTTTGCCACCAGTTTCGCCAGATCCACTACCTTCTGTTTTGCTCTTTCACTGGTGTATGGCGGTGCGTGGAAATATACTGCATCGATTTTTACTCCGCGTTTTGCAATCATGTATCCGGCCACCGGACTGTCAATTCCGCCTGAGAGCAGAAGCATTGCTTTTCCGTTGGTTCCAACAGGCATTCCTCCTGGCCCCGGAATCACTTCTGAATAAAGATAGATTTTATCTCTGAGTTCCACATGAATCAGTACATCCGGCTCATGTACATCTACTTTCATATTTGGGCATGCATCCAGAATATCCCCACCCAGTTCTGCATTCATTTCCATCGATGTCATAGGATAGCTCTTTTTTACTCTCCGAACATCCATTTTGAAAGTCATTTCCTTGTCTCCATACATTTTCTTCACATAGGAAACAACTTCTTTGGACAATTCTTCGTACCCTTTGTCCATCAGTACAACTGCAGGACAGATACCAAAAATACCAAATACCCGTTTAAGAGCCTCTACTGTCTCTTCATAATCGAATTCACTCTCTGCGTAAACATAAATACGTCCTCGCTCTTTTACCACGCGAAATTCGCCTTCTACTTCCTTCAGAACATGGCGAATCTGATCTACCAGAGCATCTTCAAAAATGTAACGATTTTTTCCTTTAATAGCAATTTCTGCGTATTTTATTAAAAATGCTTTAAACATCCTTTTATCCTTTCTTTAACCTCTAAATTCAGTGTCGGGAAAATTTCCGAAGTACAGGTAATACCTTCTGAATCTCCTCTACTGCATAATCCAACTCTTCTCTGGATGTAAATTCGCTTAAGCTAAACCGGATTGCAGACTCTTGCCTGTCTTTGGAAGCTCCAATCGCTGCCATAGCTGCACTTCCGGCACGTTTATGACTAGAGCAGGCGCTTCCGGCAGAAATATAAATGCCTTTTTCTTCCAGTGTATGAAGCAGTACTTCACTTCTGACACCCAGAAAACTCACATTCAGAATATGAGGTGCTCCTTCTTCCGGATTTGGACCATTCATCACCACATTTTCAAGCTCTGACAGCCGTTTTGCCAGATACAGCTTATTCTCTCTGACTGCTGTAATTTTCTCTTCCAATCCGTCATATACCATTTCTGCTGCCAGTCCCAGTCCTGCAATCCCCGGAACATTATCAGTACCGGAACGCATCCCTTTCTGCTGACCGCCTCCAAGAATCAGAGGCTGCAGTTTTACTTTTTCATTCACATACAGAAATCCCACTCCTTTGGGTCCATGTATTTTATGACTGCTCACAGACAAAAGATCAATCCCCATCCGTTTTGGATAAATCCTGTACTTTCCGTATCCTTGAATGGCATCCACATGATAAATCGTTTTTGAATTTTTTTGATGAACCAGTTTGCCGATTTCTTCAACAGGAAGAACCGCACCGATTTCATTATTTACGTACATAGTGGATACCAGAATGGTATCCTGTCGAATGGCCTTTTCCAGTTTTTCCATGGAAAGATTTCCTCTTTCATCGACAGGAATTTTTGTAATCTCATATCCCTGTTCTTCCAGTGCTGCCAGGGGAGCAGATACTGCTGCATGCTCGAACACTGTCGTAATAATGTGTTTTCCCTGTCTGCAGTGCGCGTATGCAGTTCCTGCCAGAGCCCAGTTATCGGATTCCGTACCTCCGGATGTAAAGTAAATCTCTTTTTCCTGAACTTTCAATGTTCTGGCAATTCTGGCTGCCGCCTCTTTCACATAGTTCTCGGCCTCTACCCCTTTCTGATGCATAGCAGAAGGATTCCCGTAATCTTCTGTCATGGTTTTTACCACAATATCCTTCACTTCTTCAAAGCATCTGGTAGTTGCTGAATTATCAAGATATGCTTCCATTTTATTCCTCCAAAGCAAACATCAGAACCGAAAGTACCGTCAGTCCTGCTGTTTCCGTTCGTAAAATCCGTTTTCCCAGGGTAATGGCCTTTGCTCCCTGTTCCATAGCCAGTCCTACTTCTTTTTCGTCAAATCCGCCTTCCGGACCGATAAAAATCCCCACTGACTGTCCCGGTTTTATATTCTCAATGATTTCTTTTGTTTCCTGCATTCCTCTTGCACGTTCATATGGAAGAAGAATCACATCCAGTTCCTGTGCATACTGAATTGCCTCTTTAAAAGACCTTACATGACTTACTTGCGGCACATACATACGTTTCGACTGCTTCGCCGCGCTCTCGGAAATGGCCTGCCAGCGACGCTGCTTGTTTTCTTCTTTCTTGCCCTCCAGACGAACAACCGCTCTTCTGGTGGCTACCGGGATAATCTGATGTACCCCCAATTCCACTGCTTTTTGAATGATCAGTTCCATTTTATCATTTTTCGGCAATCCCTGAAACAGATAAATTCTGGAGGGCAGCTCATAACCAACTTCCTGGGCATACATAATATGTGCCAACACTTCCTCCTCTTCATAGGCTTCTATATAACAGGTATACTCTGTTTTCTCTCCGGTACTGATTAAAATCTCCTCACCGATTTTCATACGAAGTACATTTTTTATATGATTCATATCATTTCCATGAATCCGGATTACATTCTCTTCAACCTGAGATGGTTCTACAAAAAATCGATACATCCCCTGCTGCTCCTTAATTTTTTCTTGCCGTAACAGATACCCATTCTCCCTGGTGTGTTACTTCCAGTACTTCCAGACCTGCATTTTTCACTGCGTTCACAATCGTTTCTTCTTTGTCGTCAATGATTCCTGAAGTAATATAAATGCCGCCCTTTTTCATCTGTGCCAGAATAACAGGCGTAAGTGGAACCAGTACATCCGCCAGAATATTGGCAACTACTATATCATATTTCTCATATCCTACTTTGTCCTGAGTTTCCTTATCATCAATAATATTTCCGATCATCATCTCGAAATCCTGTACAGGAATATGATTGGCTTCTTTATTTTCTTCTACTGCTGGAACAGCACAAGGATCCAGATCCGTACCCACTGCATGTTTTGCACCCAGCTTCAATGCTACAATGGAAAGAATTCCGCTTCCTGTTCCTACATCCAGCAATTCCGTGTCTTTTGTTACATATTTTTTCAACTGACGGATACACAGCTGGGTAGTCTCATGCATTCCTGTGCCAAATGCAGTACCCGGATCAATATGGATGATCATTCTGTCTTTATCTTCTTCCTTTACTTCTTCCCAGGAAGGAATAATCAAAATATCATCTACATAAAACTGCTTAAAATACTGCTTCCAGTTATTGATCCAGTCTTTATCCTCTGTCTGTGAAGTTGTAATGGTTCCCTCACCGATATCTACAAAATTACGCAGATCATCCAGTTCGGATTTGATTTTTTTCAGCATGGCTTCTACATCTTCATCCTCGTCCAGATAAAAATTCAGATAAGCAACCCCATCATCTTCCGGCATATCCGGCAGAATATCCACAAACATCTGTCTCTTATCTTCTTCTGTCAGGGGCTGCTTATCCTCAATCTCAGCTCCCTGAATTCCAATATCAGCCAAAGTGGAGATTACAATATCCTCCACTTCTGTTCTGGTTTTCAGTGTAAACTTATTCCATTTCATATCTTTACCTCTCTTTTTTTATACAAACATAAACACAAACGTTATGGTTACCACTGACAACAAAGTTGAAAGAATAATACTCTCCGAAATAGCATGCGCATCTTTTCCATACTGTTCTGCCAGCATAACGGGCATATTGCCTGTAGGAAGAGCCAACATAAGTACAACCGTAGCCCGCATAATATAATCTGTAAGAACCGTCCGAAGAAGCAATGCAGCCACTGCCGGAACCAGTACAAAACGAATCCCTGTAAAAAGAAGCAGACGCCTGTTACCAAACACTGCCACAGGTTTCATACCGACAAGCGACATACCGATTACAAGCATGGACAGAAACGTACAGGCATTGGCACAATAATTCACCACACTCTGTACTGACGCGGGAACTGTAAGATTAAACCAGTAAATAACAAAAGCAATAAAGCAGGACAAAAAACCGGGAGTAAAAACATCTTTCCAGGATCTTTCCACACCTTCCACGCCTTTCTTTACCAGCATAATTCCAAAGGTAAAAATGACGATATTATACAGAAAATTAAAAATCACCACATATAAAATAGACTCATGTCCTAAAATAGCAGCTGCTACAGGCAATCCGATAAATCCAAGATTCCCGAAAACAGTCATAAGCACATAAGCTTCTTTATCTTTTTCGGGGACTTTCAGAAGCCTTACCAGTACAAATCCCAATAAGATTAAAAATGCATAATACAAAATCCCTGCAACAGCCACAATAGCCACATTTTTTCTTGAAATTCCGGACATATCCTGAAACATACTGGAAATAATCAATGCCGGGCAGCATACATCCACTACAATTGCAGACAAGTCTTTCGATGCCGCCGCTGATATCAATTTCTTCTTATATAAAAAATATCCTGTTAAAATAAGTGCAAATATCATTACCATTTGTTTCAGGACAATCAAACTGCTCATTTTCCACTCACTCCGTATCTAATTTAACATGCCTATTATAAGGGAATTTTTTTTATATTGCAACGGTTAAAAAAACGGAAATAAAAAGAAGGGAACGCAGAATTTCCTGATTTTTCTGCGTTTCCTTCTTCTGCTAATCATGAATTAATCTTCAAAAGTTTCTTTTAATTTATCCATGAAACCTTTTTTCTTCTTTTCCGTACCACCTTGTGGACGATTTCCACAGGCAGCATCGAATTTCCTTAAAGCTTCTTTTGCTTCTTCATTCAGTTTTGTAGGAACCTGAACCACTAATGTTACATAATGGTCTCCGCGCACATTTTTATTTCTTAATGACGGAACTCCTTTACCTTTCAGACGGACTTTTGTATCCGTCTGTGTTCCCGGTTTCACATCATACATGACATCTCCATCTACCGTACTGATGCGCACTTCACCACCTAACGCAGCCTGTGCGTATGTAATCGGTGCAGTAGAGAAAATGTTCATATCCTGTCTCTGGAAAATGGGATGACGGGCTACAATTACTTCTACCAGCAGATCACCTCTTGGTCCTCCGTTTGTACCCGGTTCTCCTTTATCACGAATGCGAATACTCTGTCCATTATCAATACCCGCCGGTATGGATACCTGTATTTTCTTTCTTTTTGAAATAAATCCCGTTCCTCGGCAATCCGGACATTTATCTTTGATTACTTTACCGGTACCATTACATTCCGGACAAGTCTGTACATTTCTGACCATGCCGAACATGGACTGCTGGGTATAAACCACCTGTCCCTCACCATGACATTTCGGGCAGGTCTCCGGCTGTGTACCGGGTTTTGCTCCCGTACCATGGCAGGTATCACATGTCTCTTTCAAATTCAGATCCAGCTCTTTTTCACAGCCGAATACAGCCTCCTCGAAAGTAATGCGTACAGAGGCACGCACATTTGCACCTTTCATAGGACCATTATTGGCTCTTCTTCTGCCGCCTCCGCCAAATAAATCACCAAAAATATCTCCGAAAATATCTCCCATATCAGCCCCGTCAAAACCGCCAAAGCCACCAAAGCCACCGGCTCCGCCGCCTCCGCCATTTTCAAATGCTGCATGTCCGAACTGATCATACTGTCTTCTTTTCTGGGGATCGCTGAGAACTGCATATGCCTCTGACGCTTCTTTGAATTTCTTCTCTGCTTCTTTATCCCCTGGATTTACATCCGGATGATATTTCTTTGCCAGCTTACGGTATGCACTTTTTATGGTAGAATCATCTGCGCCTCTGTCAACACCCAGAACCTCATAATAATCTCTTTTATCTGCCATCGGTTTTAATCCTTTCTATACACACAGTCAGGCATGGAGCACCTGTAAGCGCCCCATGCCCTGCAAATTTTTTACCGGCAATTATACCTCTCTGTAGTCTCCGTCTACTACGTCATCGCCATATGCTTCATTTGAACCTGCATTTCCTGTAAAGCCTGCATCCGGACCAGGACCTGCCTGTGCACCCTGTGCCTGCTCATACATTTTAGCAAACAGTTTCTGTGCGCTCTGCATCAGTTTTTCTTTGCCAGCCTTAATGTCAGCAATCTGTGAATCTGTGATTTCTTCTGTGTTTGCACAGCTGTTCAACAGTTCTTTCAATGCATTCAGGTCAGCCTCTACTGCTGTTTTGTCGTTTGCATCCAGTTTGTCGCCTGCTTCTTCCAGAGCTTTTTCTGTCTGGAATACCATTGCGTCTGCATCATTCTTTGTATCTACTGCCTCTTTCCGTTTTTTGTCCTGTGCTTCAAATTCTGCAGCTTCTCTTACTGCTTTATTGATTTCTTCATCAGACATATTGGAACCTGCTGTAATGGTAATGTGCTGTTCTTTTCCCGTTCCCAGATCTTTTGCAGATACATTTACAATACCGTTGGCATCAATATCGAAAGTAACTTCAATCTGCGGAACACCTCTTCTTGCTGGCGGGATTCCATCCAGACGGAACTGTCCCAGAGATTTGTTATCTCTTGCGAACTGTCTTTCACCCTGTACTACGTTAATATCTACTGCTGTCTGATTATCTGCTGCTGTTGAGAAAATCTGACTCTTCTTTGTAGGAATCGTTGTATTTCTCTCAATCAATCTTGTTGCAATACCACCCATTGTCTCAATAGACAGTGACAATGGTGTAACATCCAGAAGAAGGATATCACCTGCACCTGCATCTCCTGCCAGTTTACCGCCCTGTACAGAAGCACCAAGTGCTACACATTCATCCGGGTTCAGAGTTTTGCTTGGCTCTTTTCCTGTAAGACTTCTTACTTTATCCTGTACAGCCGGGATACGTGTAGAACCACCAACTAACAGTACCTGACCCAGTTCAGATGCATTCAGACCTGCATCAGACAGTGCACGGCGAACCGGTTCTGCAGTTCTCTCTACCAGATCATGAGTCAGTTCATCGAATTTCGCTCTTGTCAGGTTCATATCAAAGTGCAGAGGTCCGTTTGCATTCATGCTAATGAATGGCAGATTGATGTTTGTAGTTGTAGCGGAAGAAAGTTCTTTTTTAGCTTTCTCTGCTGCTTCTTTGATTCTCTGCATAGCCATCTTATCTGCGGAAAGATCTACACCTTCTGCTTTTTTAAATTCAGCGATCAT
>JBJENG010000087.1:0-27131 GCA_051880075.1 Blautia sp.
TAAAAAGAAATCCAAACAGACACAGATTCCTGTATCCATTTGGATTTCTTTTATACATTGTACTTTGTTTTGATATTAATTTCCGTGTACATATATTCATTATCCGGCAAGATTCCACGTTTGATCACATCTTCCAGAATGGTCAGGGCCCGATATCCCTGTTCATAGCCTTCCTGGTCGATAAGAAAGTCTACTGTACCCTCCAGTAATGCATTTTTATTCTTTGGTGTCAGATCATAGATGATCACATATGGCCGTTTTTCCAAGTTTAATTTCTCAAAAGCCCGCTTCACACCTGCCTGCCCACCGGAAGCCACAAAAATACCTTCCAGATCCGGAAATGCTGTCATGGCGTTTACAATGATTTTTTCCACTTCTTCTGTATGATCCAGACTGCTCTGTACCCCTACCAGTTCCATACCTGGAAAAGTTTTCTTCAATTCTGCCACAAATCCGTCCACACGACGGCTGCCCGCACTGTTGGAAAAATATCCGGTAATTCCCAATACCCTTCCACTTCCGTGCATCATAAGTCCCATAAGTCCTGCTGCCGCCTGTCCGCTCTTCCAGTTATCCAATCCTACGAAGCAGGTTCTCTTTGTTCCTACAATATCTGTATTGAAGGTAACCACAGGAATGTGCTTCTCTTCCACAAGCTGATTGATCTTTTCCCGGATACTGTCACAATCTACCGGCATAATCGCCAGGGCTTCTATACCTTCCCCTTCCAGTTCCTGTAATGCTGCCAGCTGCTGCTGTTCATCCACAGAAGCATTTTCCTTTATCATAACCTCAATGCCGCGCTCACGCAGCCTGTCCGAGGCATCCTGAAGGCCCTTATTCACCTGAATCATAAAAGAAGACTGAGAAAGCTGCGTCACGACGCCAATCCGGCTGATCCGCTCCTGATCTGCTGCTCCTGCAGCCTGTCCTGCTTTTTTTCTATGCTTCGGAACATATCCAATTTCATTTGCTATCTGTTCAATTCTTTTCGCTACTTCAGGGTTAATCCTCCCCCTGTTATTCAGAGCCCGGTCTACTGTTCCTCTGGAAACCCCTGCCAGCTCTGCGATCTGTTGAATCGTCCCCGCCATAAAAATCCGCCTCCGGCAATATAAATTTGCACATGTTACACACTAATTCTTCCTCAAAACGCACGCATTTGTTTCATTATATCCTTATGTCGGAAATTTTACAAGTATTATTTTGATTCAGCAAACACCCGGACTCTTTCTGGACATCTCCCCTTCTTTGACGTATAATACAATTACAAGAATCATTGCGGTTAATGACGAAATTGGAGGTATTTTTATGCTGTACGAAATTAATTTTCAGTCATTTAATGAACGTGATACCGTTTACGGCTGGATATACGTTCCAACTGCCAAACCAAAAGGAATCGTCCAGATCGTCCATGGATTCGGTGAACATTCCAGACGTTATCTTCACATGATCGTCAAATTCATGGATGCCGGCTACATCGTGGCTGCAGATGACCACGTAGGCCACGGGAAAACCGCCCTTGAAAATGACAGATGGGGCGACTGGGGAAACAAAGGCTTTCGTGTCATGATGGAAGACGAACACACACTGAAAGAGCTGGTCAGCCAGAAATATCCGAATCTGCCGTATTTTCTCTTCGGCCACAGCATGGGATCCTTTATCGTAAGAGATTATGCTGCAAAATACGGAGATGATCTGACAGGCATCACGATCTGTGGAACAGCCGGTGTATTCCAGGGTGCCGAGGAAACTCAGAAAGCTCTGGAACAGGCCGTTGCCGAAGGAAAAGGAAAAGAATCCGACCCACAGTTCGGCGCACAGCTCATGGGCTGGATGTGCGAACGCTGCGGGGAAATTCATATCGGAAATGAATGGATCTGTGCCGACCCTTATGTACAGAGAGATCACGCAGAAGATCCTTTTGATGCCTTCACAAAACCAACATCCAATCAATCTATGCTTTATTTCACTCAGATGATGACAGCCATCACCGGCTCTGAGTGGGCTGAAAAAGTTCCAGCAAATCTTCCGATCTACAATATTGCAGGAGACCAGGATCCCGTAGGAAACTATGGAGAAGGCGTTTATGCAGTCACAAACTGGCTGTGCCAGACCGGACATCAGGTAAAAACAAAACTCTATTCCGGATATCTCCATGAAATACATAATTACGCAGCGATTAAAGATGAAGTAGAAGCAGGAATCATTGCATTTATGGATGAACAGTTGTAAAGACAAAGCTTGTTATAAGGAGGCTGAATTGCTCCTTTACTTGTTTTGTAATCCTGCAGCCGATCTGCAAAAGCTTTTACTGCTTCAGGTCCCGGATACCGTCCAATATGTTTTTTGAGAGCTGCAAATTGTATGAGATTTGTTTTTTTTCAATAGGTCGGCATGCTCCACGATATTTTTTCTGCTGTATCAGGAATAGCCAACCGGATAGTTTCATTCACCCTTTCCAGATACGGCTGCACCTCCTCCGACTGGCCCATAATGTATTCTTCAATTGTTTTTGGTGCTTCCCCGCAATAATGATCCTGACCACTTCAACTCCCCATCCCCCCGGAGAGTTTTTATCTTATGGGAAAGTCGAAGGACTTTCCCATAAGATAAAAAAGAATCCTGCTTTACAGGATTCTCCGCCTGCGGGCAACAGGACTTGAACCTGCACGTCGTAGACACCAGAACCTAAATCTGGCGCGTCTGCCAATTCCGCCATGCCCGCATATTTGCAAAAAAATAGAACAAGCATTTGCTTGTTCCAATGAAGCATCGGGGATTCGAACCCCGGACAACTTGATTAAAAGTCAAGTGCTCTACCGACTGAGCTAATGCTCCATGATATTCAAAAACAGGGCTAGCTGGATTCGAACCAGCGAGTGCAGCAGTCAAAGTGCTGTGCCTTACCGCTTGGCGATAGCCCAAGGCTGCCGTAACGGCAAAAGGTGGATAGAGGGATTCGAACCCTCGGCCTCCAGAGCCACAATCTGGCGCGCTAACCAACTGCGCTATACCCACCGTATAAAGTGCTTACGCACAAACGTGCTTGAAGGGATTCGAACCCCCGACCCACGGCTTAGAAGGCCGTTGCTCTATCCAGCTGAGCTACAAACACATCCTCGGTTTTCACCGAAAGCGGGTGATGGGAATCGAACCCACATATCCAGCTTGGAAGGCTGGTGTTCTACCACTGAACTACACCCGCACGGGCAATGCCTTTTCTCTTTTAAGTCGGGGTGACAGGATTCGAACCTGCGACCTCCTGGTCCCAAACCAGGCGCTCTAGCCAAGCTGAGCCACACCCCGATAAGGCATTCGTTTTGCTTCAAGCTTTTTTGTTTTTTCTCTCTTGCCTGACGCAAGATATACTTTACCATAGGGTCCTTTAAAAGTCAACAACTTTTTTATATTTTTTTTAACTTTTTTCTGCTTTCAACATTTTGCCCGCTTTTTCGCATATTTTAGCACTGTCTGTTGTGTATTTTACACATTTATTCCAGATAATGAATGGTATAATGGGCTTCTCCCCTGGAATCAATCTCCATGATTATGTAGCTGGGCTTACGACCATACTGTCTGGGATAAGAGAGACTTCCCGGATTCAACACCGTAATATCATCTTTGATTTCTATTTCCGGTCTATGCGTATGTCCATACATGGCCACATTGAATCCTCTGGCAAGAGCCTCTTCTTCCAGCACGCTTGTTCCCATAGACACTCCATAATAGTGTCCGTGTGTCATAAGAATATGATATTTTCCAATCCACAGTTCTTCTTCCCTTGGCAGATCAGAAAAGAAGTCATTATTTCCCGATACAATATGCACCGGACAATCTGCAACTGCTTCAATATAATCTTCCTGACCTTCCACATCCCCTAAATGAATCAAATGGTGGATATTTCCCACTTCTTCAAGAACCCGCTCCAGATTGCTTTCACGGCCGTGTGTATCGCTGATAATTAATATTCTCATACAATAAACCCTTTCTTATCAACTATTGGTCATTGTTTATAAAAAATGTTCCTGTTCCAGCATTCTTTTCATCTGTCGAAGTGCATTTCCTCTGTGGCTCACACTGTTTTTCTCTTCAGGCGGTAATTCTGCTGTTGTACATCCCCGTTCCGGCAAATAAAAAATTGGATCATAGCCAAAGCCGTTCTCACCTTTTTCTTCATATCCAATGATACCTTCAATGGTACCTCTTACAACCAGCTCTCTTCCATCTGGAAATGCCGCAGCAATGGCACATACAAAACGTGCCGTTCTTTTTTCATCCGGTACACCTTCCAGACGGTCTATAAGGCTTTTATTTTTAATTCTGTAAGAAGTATCTTCTCCCATGTATCTGGCAGAATAAATTCCAGGCTCTTTGTTCAGATAATCTACTTCCAGACCGGAATCATCAGCAAGAACCATTTCTCCTGCTATTTCACATACTGCCCGGGCTTTAATCCGCGCGTTTTCTTCAAATGTAGTTCCATCCTCTGTGATATCAGCTTCAATTCCCGCCTCTTTCATAGAAAGGATTTCCAGAGGAAGACTACCCAGTATTTCACGTATTTCTTTCATCTTATTTTCATTGCCTGTGGCAAAAATCATTCGTTTCATAAATATGATCAGCTCCTTTTTTGTTTCGGAGGTTTTGGCCCCAGAAACTGATAAAAATAGGTTTTCATCATTCCATTATAAATTTTTCTGTTTTTATCTGCTTTTCGCCCTATATACCGTTCTGCCTCTCCATATGCAGTAATCAGATACATAGACCAGGAATCCAGTCCGCTAAAACGCTCCCCTATCACCTCATAAAGAGCCGGAAGATTCTCCTTCTCCTCAAGACGTTCTCCATAGGGAGGATTGGTAATAAGAAAGCCGTATTTTTTCGGATGGCTTAGATTTGCCACATCTCTCTGCTGAAAATGTATGAGACTGTCCACTCCTGCACGAACAGCATTTTCTCTGGCAGCTTTCACCATAACACCATCCAGATCATATCCCTGAATATCCGTCTCAATCTTAAGATTCATAAGATCCTTCGCTTCTTCTCTTACCTCATACCAATGTTTCCTGGAGATAAGATTTTTCCATTCTTCACAGAGAAAACTCCGATTCAGACCAGGCGCAATATTTGCTGCCATCATAGCCGCTTCAATAGGAAATGTTCCGCTTCCGCAGAATGGATCCACCAGAATCCTTTCTTTATGCCAGGGTGTCAGTTTAATCAGCGCCGCAGCAAGTGTTTCGGTAATGGGTGCTTTACTGGTTGCCTGGCGATACCCTCTTTTGTGCAAAGAAATTCCCGATGTATCAATTCCAATTGTTGCCACATCTTTCATAAAAGCTACACGTACAGGAAATTCCGGCCCGTCTTCCTCAAACCATTCTACATGATAAACAGATTTTAACCGTTCCACCATAGCTTTTTTCATGATAGACTGAATGTCAGAAGGGCTGAATAACTGACTTTTCACAGAATTCGCCTTCTTAATCCAGAATTTTCCGTTTACAGGGATATATTTTTCCCAGGGCAATGCTCTTGTTTTTTCAAATAATTCTTCAAAAGTCACAGCTTTGAATTTTCCCACTTTCAGAAGAATTCTTTCTGTTGTTCTCAGAAACATATTTGCACGGACAATCGCCTCTGCATCTCCGGCAAAGGTGACTTTTCCGTCTTCCACTTCTACAATCTCATATCCCAGATCCTGTATCTCCCTTTTCATTACAGCCTCAAGGCCAAAATGACAGGGTGCAATCAACTCAAATTTTTCCATTACAATACAAGCTCCTTCACAACTTCTCCTTCAAAGCCGCGAATACTGAACTGTCCATCTTCCAGAATTGCATAAGTCGGAATATTCCCTTCTTTCGGTATGGAAACAGAACCTGGATTCAGTATGGTATAGTTCTCTTTCTTTTCCGCACGAAGTACATGGGTATGTCCATGAATAAAAATATCCCCGTTTTTCAGCGGCGGCAGATTTTCCTCATTATATATGTGACCATGACTTGCATAAATGGTTCTTTCTCCATCCATAAGGATGCAGTAATCTGCCATAATCGGAAATTTCAAAACCATCTGATCTACTTCTGCATCACAGTTTCCTCTTACCACATACAATTCTTCTTTGCGCTCATTCAGCAAAGCGATTACTTCCTTCGGAGCATAGTCTTTCGGCAAATCATTTCTTGGACCATGATAAAGAATATCTCCAAGAAGAATCAGTCTGTCTGCTTTTTCTTTGTCATATGCTTCCAACATTTTTCTGCAATAATATGCAGATCCATGAATGTCTGATGCAAACATATATTTCATTTTTTGTTCTCCTTTGTCTTTACACTCTGACCGACCAGTCAAAAACCGCTGTCACACGGCTTTTGACGTGGTAGCAAGCACATATTAGTCGGTTTTTCTTATTTTACTATGCCTTGGTGAAAAATACAAGTTCGAACCGTTATAAGCGCGAATTCCGCCTACTACGGACTTGACACGGTATCCTTTTTTCATCAATTCTCTGGCTGCCATCAAACTGGCACTTCCCCTGTCACAATAAAGTACCAGTATTTTCTCTTTCGGCAATTTCTCTGTCTGCACCTTTTCCCAGTCCTCTAACTCCTCATAAGGTATATTCACAGCACCCCTGTAATGGCTTTCTGCAAATTCTTCATGACTTCGTAAATCTATAATAAGAGCATTCTTTTTTCTACAAAAGAGATCCAATTCATGTGCCGAAATTGTATCAAAACCAGCCATTTCAATTTCCTTTTTCTTCTATTATATGCATGTGTCTGCATGTTCTCTTCTAAAGCACACTTTCTTTAGATGCAAATCAGGGAGATTCCGGAACCTGTCCGGAATCTCCCTGAAATACAGCTGCTTATCTGCTTAATACCCGTATTCGGAAGCATTTTTATTCTTGTTACTGTTATTTGCATTGCTTCCTGAAGAATAGCTGTTTTTATTCTGTGTATTGTTCTGAGAATTCTGCCCATTCTGAGCATTTCTTGCATTCCGGGAACTCTGTGTGTTCTGAGCATCGTTCTGTGTGTTACTCTGTGTGTTATTCATATTGTTGTTGGAATAATTTTTAGCCATGACGCTACCTCCTGATTAAACATTTTCTGTTACAGTTTCTAGTATCCCGAAACTGCCCCAAAATATGCATTACAAACTGCTAAAAATCATTCCCGGAAAATCATCTCAAAAATCCCAAGCGAAAAAGATTGCATTTTTTCCCCTTTTATATTATAATATGTCTTGTAAAAAGAATTTACCCTTCAAAAATTTTTTTTACATTATAAACCCCTTATTTAATTATTTATACTCCCCTCGAAACACCCGACAGCTCCCCTGTCGGGTGTTTCTCTTTGTTTTACAGTTTTTTTCTTAGATAAGATAACAAAAGCAACACTGCAAGCACAGGTAACACCACAGGAAGGAGGGCGCTGATAATGCTGATGATGAGAGCAATGATTCCTATTGTGATCAATATCCCCAGTGCTATATGAATTTTCTGTTCCCTGGTTGTATGGAAGCGTCGGTTATTGCTTTCCCTTATCCATTCGCCATCGGCTGTGCCATAGTCTCCCTGAGAATATTTATTTTGCTCATACGTCCCATAGGAATTGGTGTCATTCCCGTCTTCTGCTGATGTATCTACAAGGGTTTTGGCAATCAGCCTGGGATTGCCGAGTTTTTGTATCACATCTTCTTCTGACAGACCTTTGGCTGTCTCCTGATCAATGTATTGGCTATAATAGCGGATATGCCCATTTACCTGACCGGATGATAAATCCTGAACCAGGGCATCCTGCATTTCTTCTAAAAATTCACGTTTCGTCATAAATATTTTCCTCTCTAAAAGTAAAATGACTATTTTTAGTTTGTTAAATTCATCTTACCACAGGACACGGAAAAGAAAACATTTATTTTTCTGAATTTTTTATAAAAAGAATCACCCCGGAAGATCCTATAAATCTCCGAGGTGATTCTTTTTCACATGCTTTATCAGCTTATTATGGAACCTAAAGCTCCATAGCCTACAATACACATAATAATTGTTGCCATACACAATCCCAGCAAAATGGCAGGAACAGATTTTTTCAAATCCACCTCCAGCAGGGATGCGATCAGGGCTCCTGTCCATGCACCTGTTCCGGGAAGTGGAATTCCCACAAAAAGAACAAGTCCCCAAAACTCATACCTTTTAATCTGATCACTTTTTCCCATAGCTCTGTTCTCCAGTTTTTCAATCAAAGGACGGAATAACTTTGTTTTCTTCAGCCACTTGAAAATCTGACGGATAAAAAGTAAGATAAAAGGAATTGGTATGATATTTCCTGTTACGCAAATAAGCACCGCCTGAATCATGGGAATTTTTAATATTGTTGCCAGCAAAAGCCCGCCCCTCAATTCCAGTATTGGAATCATAGAGACGAAAAACACAGCCATCTCCGGTGTAAAAAAAGAGGGCATGTTTTCGGCAAACCAGTGCACTACAGATTCCATCAAAAACCTCCTGTCTGTTTAGCCCAGAAATTCTTCAGCCAGTGCTTTAAATCCAGGCATAGAATTTACGATGGTTTCATAGGACACACAGTAGGCAATGCGTACATAACCAGGACATGCAAAAGAGGAACCCGGCACGATCAGAATATTATGCTTCTTCGCTGCCTGACAGAATGCTTTCTCATCTGCTATAGGAGATTTCATGAAAAGGTAGAAAGCACCTTCCGGCTTAATACATTCAAATCCCATTTCTTTCAGTCCGCTATAAAGTGTTTCTCTGTTTCTGTCATAATACGGTACATCTGCCTGTGCATCCAGACATTTTGCAACCGCCTTCTGCATTAATGACGGTGCATTTACGTATCCCAAAATACGTGTAGCAACATTTGCAGCTGCCAGAACATCCTCAAAATCAGCCACTTCATCCGGAATTACAAGATATCCGATTCGTTCTCCCGGCAGAGACAATGACTTACTAAAGGAATAACCAATGATAGCATTTTCATAATATTTTGTCAAATAAGGAACTTCTACTCCGTCATATGCCAGTTCTCTATAAGGTTCATCAGAAATCAGATAGATATCAGTTCCCAATTCTTTCTGTTTTGCACGAAGCATATCTGCCATTTTCATAATGGTAGCTTCTGAATACACGACTCCTGTTGGATTGTTGGGAGAATTGATGATAACAGCTTTTGTCTTCGCTGTGATTTTCTGCTCCATCTCTTCCAGATTTGGCTGGAAATCTACGGTATTCGGACTTACTACAACAATTTTACCGTCATAATTTGATACATAGCTGTTATACTCACCGAAATAAGGAGCAATTGCAATTACCTCATCTCCCGGATTCAGCAGTGTTTTTAAAATCACATTAAGTCCACCGGCTGCACCGACTGTCATAATAATATTTTTTTCAGTAAAAGCAGTATCAAATTTTTTATTGATTGACTGTGCGATGGCATCACGTACATCCTCATAACCGCTGTTATTCATGTAGCCATGAAGTACTACCGGATCCTCTTTGTTCAATTCTTCTATTATAGCCTCTTTTACCTGTACCGGTGCCGGCACATTTGGATTTCCAAGACTAAAGTCATATACATTCTCTGCACCGTATTTTGCTGCCAGAATTTTTCCTTCCTCAAACATGGCACGAATGGCAGAACTGTTTTTTACTAATGAGACCATTTTATCTGCTATCATATCTCTTTCATCCTTTCTACTTTTTATTTATTTGGGTTATTATACCATTATTTCCTGTACAAAATCAATGTTTCTCCCTGTGAATCCACATGTTTTACAATAATCTTTACATAAAAGAAAGTTTATATAAACTACTGTATAATCCATCTTTTGCCAGCAGTTCCTCATGGGTTCCTTCTTCTGCGATTCCATCGTCTGTAAGCACGAGAATTCTCTGTGCCTTTCTTATAGTAGACAGTCTGTGTGCAATAACAAAGGTAGTACGGTTTTTCGCCAGTTCTTCCAGAGATTTCTGAACAATTTTTTCACTTTCATTATCCAGTGCGGAAGTAGCTTCATCGAAAATAAGAATCGGCGGATTCTTTAAAAATACTCTGGCTATAGACAGTCTCTGTTTCTGCCCGCCGGATAGTTTTACTCCCCGCTGACCAATATCCGTATCATATCCCTGATCCAGTTCCATAATAAAAGCATGGGCATTGGCTGCTTTTGCCGCACGTACCACCTCTTCATCCGTGGCATCCGGTTTTCCATAACGAATGTTATCCATAACTGTTCCTGCAAATAAATACACATCCTGCTGTACGATACCGATATGACTTCGCAGACTTTCCAGTTTAATGTACCGCACATCTGTACCGTCAAGGCGCACACTCCCTCCGCTTACATCGTAAAATCTGGGAATCAGACTGCACAGAGTTGTCTTTCCGGCTCCGGAACCGCCAACCAGCGCAACATACTCTCCTGCTTCAACTGTCAGATTTACGTGATTAAGCACTTCTTCCCTGCTTTCGTTATAATGAAAAGAAACATCGGAAAATTCAATTTTTCCCTTTACCTTATCCAGTTCTTTTGCATCCGGAACATCTTCAATATCCGGTGCGATGGCCATGATTTCCAGAAAACGGCTGTAACCGCTGTAACCATTCTGGAACTGTTCCGTAAAAGTAATAAGTTTTTTGACCGGATCCGTAAAATTATTAATGTACAAAAGTACGGTTACCAGATCTTCCACCGGCATGCTTCCTCTTGTCATATAGTAAGCTCCTGTCAGAAGTACCGTAATGGTAATCATTGTGGTAAATATACCCATACCGGCATCATATGTTCCCATATACTGATAACTTTTTCTTTTTGACTCTACAAAACGTTCGTTCCCTTTCTGAAATTTTTTTATTTCTTCTTTTTCATTGGCAAAAGATTTTACTACACGGATTCCAGAAAGACTATCCTCAATCTGCGTATTGATATCTGCAATACGTGCACGGTTTTCTTTAAATGCATTTTTCATTTTTCCATTATAAATAAAAGCATAAAAAACCAAAAAAGGTACAAAGAAAAACGCAGCCGCTGCCAGCTTTACATTAATTGTCAGCAAAATAATAAAAGCACCCGCAAACTTGATAACAGAAATCACTACATCCTCAGGACCATGATGAAGGAGTTCCGTAATATCAAACAAATCGGAGGTAATTCTGGAGAGCAGATGCCCAACTTTCTGATTATCATAAAAAGCAAATGACAGTTTCTGATAATGGCTAAAAATCTCATTTCTCATATTTCTCTCTATTTTTGCGCCCATCATATGGCCGTAATAAGAAATATAATAATTACAGAATGCTTCAATAAGCACCAGCACCACCATAATAATTCCAAGTTTCACAATTATTCCTGTTGCCTGATCCACAGGCTCATATACCACTGTACTGGTTATATAACGCACAATCAGGGGAATCACCAGCGTAACGGCTGCTCCCAGAATCGCAAAAAACAAATCCGAGAAAAAAAGTCCCTTGTAAGGCTTATAATAGCCAATCAGTTTCTTCAGTGTTTCTTTCATTTCCTATTCCTCTCTTTTTTATTCAGCAAACAAAATGTTCCCGGAAACTCCATTTTGCTTCGCCTGTTCACCTTCCCATTATACTACGTACCTCCCAAAAAACAACACAGAAAAACCTCCCGCAGCAGATTTCTCATCTGCTGCGGGAGGTACTGATCCCCGTGTATGCATCACAAGCATCCTTTATCGCTTGTTTTGCTACATTATTAGAGACTTCATTCAGTCAGACATAAGGTTCCGCCATTTTTATAACGCTCCCATTGTCCGCCTAATACCCAGTTATAGGCAAATCTTGCTGTATCGGCATATTTTGAATAATTACCGATAAAATTATACTAAATTTTTATGCATTGGTGAACTACCCATTCTCTAAATCCAATGGGTTTCCTGCTTCATAGACCTCGTAACCTACTATCTCCACAGGCTGAGCAGATCTGACTGCTTGCATAGAATCTATCTATCCTGATGTATCTCCTTTTGTTCCATGAAGCTTTATACTCTAACTGTCTTCTCAGCTCATACCATGATACATCTGCTATTGATTTTGCCAGACGATGATTCTTTACCATATTTCTTATCTGCAAATCCTCTGTAACTATCACTTGGTTTTCGCTGATAATCTCATGAGACAGTTTATGCAGATAATCCTTTCTGGTATTGACTATCTTCTCATGGCATAATGCGATCTGCTTCTTTGTTTTATAGTAATTATTGCTCCTTTTTTCTTTGAACTATTGGGATGCTATCCAAGCAGCCATTGTATAGCCAGACCGATTTGAGCATTCCAGAACTTCCAGTCATGAATACCAGGACTTTCCTGATAATGCAATTTCACACCCAGTTTTTCCAGTTTTTCTTTTGCGTCCCTGTTTTCCTGAATCAGAAAATCATTTTCTCCGCAAGCCAGATAAACTTCCGGTATATCTCCACTTGCAACTGACTGTTTCACACACCAGAACGGGTCCTTTTCATTATCTTTCACTCTATTAAGATCCCCAAATGTACGATAATAGAATTTATAATCCCCCACTACATCTTTGTAATCTTCTGTCTGACCGAAAATATCATCAGTTATAAATGCCCCGGAAAGACTGAAGATTTTTCCGAAAGTCTCATGATACCAGCTTCCAAGCCTGAGGGCCCCGAATCCCCCCATGGACAATCCTCCGATAAACGTATCTTCTCTCCGTTGGGAAAGAGGGAACATCCGCCGTGTAAATTCCACGAGTTCTCTTCCTACCATCTCTCCCCACATGGTTCCCTGCGAATGCCCATCCAGATAGAAAGAGTTTTCCCCACAGGGCATCACAACAGCAAGGTCATATTCATCTGAAAGTCTTCTGATATTGGAATAAGTCAGCCAGTCATCCTGATTCCCACTGTATCCATGCAGCAGATACAAGGTTTTAAATTTTTCCGGTTTTTTCGGCTTGCTTTCCCCCGGAATCCCCATTGTTTCCATCGGTACAATCACATTGATATCCACTGACCGGAACAATGCCTCTGATGCAAAAGAAACTTTCATAACAGCCATTCTGTCCACCTCCGTCAATTCAGTTGAACTGTTTTACCTGAAGGAATCTCATAGATCTGATTTAAGGATTCCATCCAGACTGTACATATCGATGGATTATAGACCTTTCTTCCATCTGCTGAAAAGACCAGACTACGATATGCAGTTATATAATCCACAATTTCTCCATTTGTGGCCATCCAGATTTTTTCTCGGAATTCCGACACATAAGATAAAAGCTTTTCAATCACATCCCAGTTCTGATTTGCATCAAACTCATAAGAGTGACCCCACAGATAAAACAATTGGGGCTGCCCAAAAAGTGACTCTTCTTCACAGAATCTTTTCGCAAGATCCATCAATTCCTGATCTCCATGGTGACATGTAGGATTCCAGGCAAGAAAATCCCTTGGAATTTCAAATTTCTTTGTGGAGTTAACCGTACGTGCATAACGAATTCCGGCATTTTTTAACATTTCCTTTACCTGTTCATCATACAGTCCGAAAGGATACGCATGTCCCTGCACCATATAGGGCATCAGACTTTCCAACATACGCCGGTCTTCCAGTATTTCTTCCAGTGCTGCTGCACCATATCCTGTCAGAGCAGAATGTTTCGATCCATGGGTTGCCACTTCAAAATTTTGATACAATTCTGCAACTTCATGGTCAGCAATTGTCGAAATATCTACCATGGTATCTTTTATCTTCATACTGTCATTTCTTCCAAACAGACCCGAGTTCAGATTAAATGTTCCTTTAACTTCATATTTTTCCATTAATTTTACAAGACGTCGATCCTGTACTACACCGTCATCATAACTCAACGTCAGTGCCTTCCGTTTTCCTTCCGGAAAAAGCATTGTATTAATCCGCGAAATTGGCATATCCTTCTCCTGTTACTCCATAATTTTTTTCAGATTGATTTGTTCAGCTATTGCTTTGCCTCCCATATCATTTGGATGAAGTCCATCTCCAATATGATAACTTTCTTTCATATATTCCGGACAGGCAAAATCCTGAACTGCCATGCTATAATCAAAATATCCATCATACCACACACCATTTCGAATCCGTTCATTCACATCCAGACGAATCGCCTCGAACTCTTTCATCCAATGAGCCGGATAATCTTTATTACCACAAGGCAGGATCGTAGCACCAAAAACCTTAGCACCATGATCATGTGCGATCTTAGTGATTATTTTATATCCTCCCTCCAGTTCTTCTGGACTTATCCTTTCCTCCGGATGTTCAAACTGAACCGGATGCATGATGTCATTAATTCCTTCTAATATCAGAACAACATCTACGGATTCTTCTCCGAAGACATCGGATTCAAATCGTCGGATGCCTGCAGTACCAAAACAGATTCCATTGCCAATATCCGGCATGTCTACACGTGTTGCATCATGAAGCAGTCGATTTCCTCCAATCCCGCAATTAAGCAGCGTAACTTGTCCCGGATAATCCGAAAAAAGCCGTTTGCTAATCGCATTGGTCACATACGACATGTGTGTGATCGAATCGCCAAAAGCTGCGATTGTTTTTACTTCGTCTTCCGTATATACCTGAAATCCAGAAAAACCATAAATACACATTCCCTTATTTACATCTGCTTTTACCATTGGATATATTTCTTCAGCCGGAAGATCTTCAAATTCCTCTCCTTGCGTAAAATCTCCACACGCGCCGTTCATCACCACAGCACCTGTTTTTGACCAGAGAATACAAATGCTTTCAATTTCCTGACAGTCTTTCACATAAACAGACACAGCTATTTTCTCTCCCGCTTTCACAGGATAGCTCAATTCATCACTCCAGCATTCTTCTCCCGGTTCCAGAGTCACAATGGCATTTCCATTACGTGACAGAAACTTTGTATTTTGAATCTGTCCATTTTTCACCGTTCCTACAGAAACTCTTTGAAGTACCAGATTTTTTCCGGAATACCGATTGGAAAACCGCAGTCGGATTTTTTCCCCGTTCAGATTATTATCAAAAATAACTCTCTGTGTCTGATTTTCTATTTTTGCCAGAGAACTCCCATAATTAATCGGCAAATATCGAAATGAACTTACCCATTTCATATAATTCAATCTCCTTTATAAATACTTAAATGGTTCTTTAGCATCCACGAATGTAATAGGGAATTCCTCAAATCGTTCTTTCAGCCAGGATGCCAGATATTTCATGCCGGCCTCTTCACTCCGTTCATGGCCAAGCGTCAACATAGCTCTATTAAATCCCATTTGATATGCATCATTAATATAGGCACAAATTGTCCATTCTGTAATATCTCCCACAACCAGCAGATCCAGATGATTGCGTTCCATTACTTCCATCGGCATAGACTCTACACCGAATCCCAAGCTTCCGCCCCCTACCAGAATACCTGCACGTTTCACTTTCATTTCCGGAGAACCAATAATTTGAATGGTGTTCATATCCAGCTTTGTCTTAAAAAATTCAGCCAGTTCTCCCACTGTAGTTTCCGGAATTTCATAAATCCACGGATACTTCTCATCAGGCTGCAAATACTTCTCCCAATCCAATTCAGCCAGCAAACCTTTATAAATATAATCAGTCTCACACCCCATGTGCATGTGATCATGAAGTCTCCATACTGTAATATTATGTTCTTCCAGATATTTCCGTTTTGCCAGATATACGCTGTCGTTCTTACACCATTCCGTTTCATCCATTCCTGTAAACCAAGTAGGTTCATGGGTAATAATAAAATTTGCTCCAAGACGAACTGCTTCCTGAATCACATCAAAGGTAGCCATAAAAGTAGTCACAATACCGGTCACTCCGTTCTCCGGACCACCTACAGAAATAATATCACAGGTAGTATCAAATTTTGGGCCCCCACACATATCATAAAGAATTTTATCAATTACTTCCTGTACTGTAAATTTTTTAGTATTTGGAGAATCTTTATAGATTTCCTCTAAAATCACTTTTTCCGTTTCATTTGGACTAACAATAGGACTCATGTTCTTACCTCTTTCTATCAATTATTTAAGTATAGAAACCCCGGATGCCGCAAAATACAAGCCTGGCACCCGGGTATTTGTATAAAATCACTGTTTCTTATTTTTTAAGCCTGTTTCTGTGCCTTGCGCGCTTCCAATTCCTTGATAATTTCAGGATTTCTTGTTTCTACATCCATAAAGTAAATCGTAATAATTACGACAATTGCAATCAGCAAAGGTCCGAATTTGAAAAATGCAGAGATTCCGGAAATCGTGCTGGCAGCCTGAACTTCAAGCGCTCCATCATATCCGATTGCCGTCAGAAAAAATCCAAATAAAGCTGTCAGAGCTCCCTGTCCGATTTTTGCACCTACAGAACTTGCAGAAAACAACACGCCCTGTACACGGGTACCTGTTTTCCACTCACCATAATCAATGGTATCTCCAATCAGGGCACCTGCCATTCCCATACAGAATCCCATTCCAATACCACGAATCAGCGCAGTAAACATCAGCATAGAAACACTGCTTTCCGGACTGAAAATAAAGACAATCTGCGCAATCAACATCAGAACACCGCCAAACAGAACCATCTGACGTTTTGTGAATTTTTTCAGCAGGAACGGACAGATTACACACAATACTACACCCGGCAGATTACTGCACGCTACAAAAGTACCCATTAATCCCATATTTCCCATTACCTGATTCAGGTAATATACAGAAATAGATAAATTGAATGTCAGACCAAAATTACCGGCTAAAGTAAGGATAAGTCCCATAACCCAATATTTATTTTTTAACGCACACTTTACACCTTGAATAATATTTTCCGGTGGTGCAGGATTATCTACCCGCTCTTTTACAAAAACAACATTTAAAACCAAAAATACCATACCAATAGCACCAAACACCAGGATTGATTTAATCCATGCAGACTGTGACTGCATCCCCCCAAAATGGTTAACCATTGGAAGCATAGCACTTGCCATGATCGTCTGTGTTAAAGCTGCAAACAGCATTTTAAAAATCAACATCTGGGAACGATCTTCTGAATCGTTTGTTACATAAGAAGCCAGTGAACCATGTGCCATACAAACATATGTATAAAGGACAGTATTAAACAGATTATAAGTAACAAAAATAAATGCAACTCTCACTGCCACAGTAGAATCCGGAACCATAAATACCAGAACAACGGATACAAGCATAGGAAGTGACCATTTCAAAAGAACCGGAATACAATGTCCGCCCTTTCCTTTATGTGTATCAATCAGCTGGCCTGCAATCAAATCGGATACACCATCAAAAATCTTTGAAATCATAATCACTGTACCAATCAAAGCAGCATTCATTGCTATAACATCTGTGTAAAAGAATAACACGTAAGAACTGAATAAGGTATACATGGCATTTAAGCCGATGTCACCGGAACCATAAAGTACCTTTTCTATAAGACTAATGCGTTTGGAATTACCTGACATATCTTTTTCCTCTCAATAAAAACTTGTTGTATTTTCTATTTTTGAATACAGTACTGAATAAAATCATCTACTCTATCAATGACTTCTTTTGTCCAATACTCTTTTCCGCCGTGATCTGCGCCTTTTATCATACAGAGCCGAACATCTTTACCAAGTTGTTTCATCTGACGATACAAAGCAACACTCTGAGCGATATTCACCGTGCGGTCTTTCGTTCCATGTATGATCATGGTCGGAGCAATTTGTGTTGTTTCATCTATATTGCATTCTACGGAAAGTTTTTTCATCAGTTCCGGATGCTCCAGCAGATTCACACCACCCATCACCATACCTTCCGGACTGTCTGGCAGACAATGTCGAACCTGAACCGGATTGGAATCTTCTGCCATCACACTGGTGCTGCCGTAATAATTTACAATTCCTTTTACTTCCGCAGACACTCCCGGAAACAAACTGTTTTCACCCTCATCATGAAAAATTCCTGCAAACATAGCAGTATGACCGCCTGATGAATCGCCACTCATTATAATTTTTTCCTGATCAATGTGATACAATTCTGCATTTTTGCGCAAAAATCGCACTGCATTTCTTGCATCCATGATCTGTGCCGGAAATGTCGCAATCTCTGAATGACGATATTCCACAATTGCCACTACATATCCCCGTTCTGCCAGCCTGGAAACCTCCGGAATCTGAATATATACATTCTGTTTGAACCAGGCAGAGCCTTGTACGAATACAACACAAGGACACACCATATCCGGATGATTTCTGGAAAACGGCTGGAGAATCTGTAAATACAGCGATACCCCATCTATACAGGCATATTCCACATCTTGTATGTAATGTACACCAACTTCTTCTCCATCACTGACAAGAACCTGTGCACCTTCCACTACTTCTGTAAACTCCGGAAATTCTTCATAGGACCATTCTTTTACTTCCATTTTCGTCACCTCTTTTTTTCACTGACTGATATTTTGCTTTGTTTTTGACGTCATTATATTAGCATTTTTCTTTATTCATTTCTCTTTATTCCATAACGCATGTGTCTACTTTCATTTCTACATTTTTTCTTTTTTCAGTACTTCCCTTCTATTAAAATGAAACAAATCATG
Organism: Blautia sp.; assembly: GCA_051880075.1. Classification (GTDB taxonomy): domain Bacteria; phylum Bacillota; class Clostridia; order Lachnospirales; family Lachnospiraceae; genus Blautia. Next base: position 18,648 of record JBJENG010000087.1, read on the forward strand.
ATTAAAAGTTTTAAAATCGTTATTTTTCTTTTTATTTCTTTTCGATACTGACCATTCGGACTTCATGAGCCGCCAATACAGCAGAAATCAACACTTCGCCCGATTCATCAACCAGTATCCGTTCATACTGATATCCCGGAACAGAGACTCTTTCCAGATATTTCTGCTGCATTGGCGAAATAAACTCCGGTGCTCCCATTCTCATCCAAATGTCATAACTGTTCCCCTGCTCGCGATCAATCGTATAACTTTCTTTATTATAAATTCCTTCCTGCAGACCACTCAAATGAAGATGAATGCTTTTAACACCGGGATCTGAAAATCCATAATACCGGTCAATTGTTCTCTGCTCCTCATTTGGCAGCACATAATCAATATGTGTCTCCATATCATAATGGCAATAATAATAGAGTCCGATCTGTATCTTTTTCTTATTTTTAGATCGTGTAACCACATATCCATCCCCTCTGGCAAGAAGTATTCCATCCATCTGGTTCAAAAGTACATACCATAGTATACCCCTTTGGGAATTCCCTGATAAGTAATGAGGCCTGTTCCCCCATGAAAGATATTCGGATTTGCCATGGGACGTTCTATATTGTCCATAAGAACATTGTAGCTCATCCCTGACACATGTTCTGTATTCTCAAGGAATGACTTAAAGATATATGCCGACTTAAAACAAGTATCATTCCCCAGATCTCCCTGCCAGATTGTAGAATTCCAGGAACTGATGATAATCGGCTTCCCACTTCCTCCATGCGCATCCAGAATCCTTCTGACAACTGCAATTTCCTCTTTCAAAACATTAGGATTTTGACTGACCTTTGCCGGTTCGTTCACCTGCATCTCCCATTTTGCAACAAGCTTTTTCTCAATTTCATAACGCTGCACACCGGAATAATCACATTGAAAGCATTGAAAACTGAACTCATCCGGCATACAGTCATGTTCTATGCAAAATTCCATAAACTGAACCAGTTCCTTCTGACCGTCTAACACTACATAGCCGGTATCCAGCTTACACCCTGCAATTCTGGCATTTGGAAGTTTTTTCCGAATACTGTTACAGGTACAGAGATAATATTCCAGATATTCTTCCATAGTAAATACATTGTAGGAAACATACAATGCTGCTGACGGTGAGAATCTCCATTTCTGTACTTCTTCTACTCCATAACGTTCTACCAGATGTCCTACAACTTCTTCAATCAGAAAACACCATTTTTCCAGATCAGAAGGCAGATAAACACAGGCAGATCCAAAATTACCCGTGGGATAAACTTCTACCATTTTTAAGGGCACTCCGCTAAGTTCTATCCATGGTCTGATACCAAGGGATACCAGAAAATCGATCACAATATCTATATAGGCAAAATTAAGATAAGGCGCCTGTCCTTCTTTTTCATGGTATACATCAAGACTGTCATCCAACAGTCCATTTATAAATATATAGCGAAACCCAATATCTCTCGCAGCAAGACGAACTGCATTTCTTGTATTTTCAATTAAAAGAAACTTTGCAAATCCAATATCGATACTTTCTCGGTGACAAATCCTCCACTCCCCTTTTTCTTCCTGAATATTAACATGCAAATGCATTGGCTCCTGCTGTATCTTATGTAACGGCAGCATAGTCTCTTCGTAGGCCGCATATTTCAACAAACTCATATAAGAAATTGTATCCTCTTTTACCGGATGTATTTCTTCCGGCATTGCATGTTTCTTTCGATATGTCCCAGGTGTTTCTCCATATTCCTGTTTAAAATTAATAATCATGGTATTCGTGTTGGAAAATCCACACTCCAGGGCAATATCTGTCACCGGAAGCTTCGTAGAACGCAGACACCGCACAGCTTTATTCAACCGCAGTTTCCTGAGATAATCTGAAAAGGACATCCCCATCTGCTTATAAAATTCTCTGGAAAGATGTCCCTTAGAAAGATAAACCTGGTCTGCCACATCCTGAATCGAAATATCTTCCGAAAAATGTTCTTGCATGTACATCAAGGCCTTGCTCATCCGTCCCACATCTATGGTTGTTTTCCAATCATTCTTTTTTATTTCAAACTGTTGTTTCAAAATAGCCAGAAAACCAAGCAATTGACTTTTCCCGTATAGCCTTCGGTACTCGGGTTCGTCTTCATAGCTTTTAAAAAGAATCGCAAGTTTTGTACGAAGTACCCGAAAATACTGAACCTGCTCCTGTTGGATATAACTGCAGCATTGAATATTCCCTATATTCTCCTGCTGCAGAACATACATGGGAATAAATGCCGATAAAATATGATTTCCGGATTCCCGATACAGTTCATGATGTTCAAATGGATTAAACACAATCATATCTTCCGGTCCGAGTACAAAATTACTATCATCCATCATGACAGCAACTCTTCCTGAAAGTACGTATAAGATTTCCATCTCATCATGAAAATGCCTGGATGTTGTATCACAATCCAATTCAAACCGAATTTCTCTCATAATCCCTCCTCTATATCCAACCAAAAATTCTAGAACGTGTAAAAAACTCTCGATAAATTTTAAAGGGAGGATGCAATCACATCCTCCCCTGTTTTTATCTGTCTGTTACTATTACTATTAAATTTCAGCCAGTTTAAGAAGATCCGGTACTTTTGACTCCCATCCAAGTGCCATAATATGTACACCCTGGCAATATGGTTTACATTCTTTAATAATACGTGCAGCGATTTCCACACCGGTAATACCAGCTTTTGTTTTTTCTTTGTCCGCTTTCAGTTCATCGATCATCTCCTGCGGAACATGGATTCCTGCAACATTATCATTCATGAATTTTGCCATTCCAGCTGATTTTGGAATAACGATTCCAAGCTGAACCGGTTTGCCAAACTGTTTTGCTTTTTCCATAAATTTGATGAATTTTTCAGGTTCATAAACAGCCTGTGTCTGGAAATAATCTGCTCCAGCCATAACCTTACGTTCCATTTTTGCAAGCTGTGCATCAATAGAATCACTACATGGAGATACAACTGCACCTTTTGCAAATTTAGGAGGTTCACCAATCAGCTTGTTTCCGCCAAGGTCTTCTCCCTCTTCCAGTTTCTTAACTGTATGAATCAGAGAAACAGAATCCAGGTCAAATACCGGCTTAGCCTGTGGGTGGTCACCCATTTTTGTATGGTCACCTGTCAAAAGCAACAGGTTTTCAATTCCTAACATAGCAGCACTCAGAAGATCTGACTGCAGCGCAATACGGTTTCTGTCACGGCAGGTCAGCTGGAAAATAGGTGTCATGCCTTCGTCCTTCAGAGCTTTACAGGTTGCCAGAGAACCAAGACGCATAACGGAAGACTGATTATCCGTTACGTTAACTGCTGTAATACCGCTTAAATAAGTCTTTGCTTCTTCCAGTAAATGTTCAATATGAATTCCTTTTGGCGGTCCTACTTCTGCAGAAACTACAAATTCACCACGTTCAAATAACTCAGTAATTTTCATTCTACATTGCTCCAATCATTATAAATTTAAACAACTTCCCATTTATTTAGACACTTCATCATCGGTTGCGTAATTACGTACCTGTACCGGACATTTCAGTACATCCAGGCGTCCGATCTGTGCAAGACGTCTGTAGATACGTTCCCAGCCACATTCCATATCACCATCTACTTCACATTTGCCATTTTTTGAACCGCCGCACTGTCCGTTTACCAGACTCTTGGAGCAGGCAGTAATCGGGCAAATTCCGCCTGTCAGGTTCAGATAACACTCTCCACACTGTTTACAGTCATATTCAAGAGGCGTTACTCCCTGAAATCCCGGCATTGGATAGGTGTCACAAGCTACACACACTGTTTTATCTTCCAGATATTCAGAAATTGTCTGTACGCCGACACCACAGGAGAATACTAATACTACATCCGCAGCTTCAATGGCACTCATATGTTTCTGAAGACGCAGTTTCATATTTTCCGGATTACATATATAGTCAGTTGTAATAATTCCAGTCACTTTCCCGTCAGCAGCCAGTTCCTTCTGGAGTTCTACGGCTTCTTTTTCCGGAAAGCGGACTTCTTTACATCCATGGCAGTTAATGATAAAAACTTTTTTTCCTTCTGCCAGTGATGCGATTGTTTCCTTCGCTTTTAACTGGGTAATTAACATATCACTTCATCCCCCTTATCGCATTCTTTCCGGCTTTAATCTTATCAACTAACGGAATCTTGGAGGAACAAATGTACTGACAACATCTACATTCCACACAATCCATGACATTTTTGTCTTTCATACCCTGCCAGTTCTGTTCATCCGCATATTTTGCAAAATACAGTGGAGAAAGTTCCATAGGACAGACATCCACACAGCGGCCACATTTGATGCAGGCTTCTTCTTTTGTCTGATCGGTATCAATGGCAATGATTCCATTGGAGCCTTTCATCATAGGCACATTCAGATCAGAAAGCGCAAATCCCATCATCGGTCCGCCCATTTTAATCAGAACGTCATCATCTGTCACGCCGCCACAATAATCGATCATTTCTTTTACACTGGTACCGATCTTCACTATGTAGTTACCTGGATTCTTCATCTTTTCTCCAGTTACAGTGGCAACACGTTCAATTAACGGCATACCTTTCTGAATTGCATCAGAGATAGCCTTTACCGTACTGATATTATCTACTACAACACCAACATCTGCAGGAAGACCTCCACTCGGAACCTTTCTTCCCATAACACGTTTGATCAGTGTCTTTTCAGCACCCTGCGGGTATTTTGTTCTTGCAACAAATACTTCAATATTTCCACATTCTGCAACTTTCTCTTTCATCAGTTCAATTGCATCCGGTTTATTATCTTCAATTACAATAATACCTTTTTCAGCACCTGTTGTCTTGAGAACTGCTTTCAAACCGTAAATAATGTCATCCGCAAACTCCAGAAGCACTCTGTGATCTGCAGTAAGCAGAGGTTCACATTCACAGCCATTTAACAAAATAGTATCTACCGGCTTCGCAGGTTTTAATTTGACACATGTTGGGAATCCGGCACCACCCATACCTACGATTCCTGCTTCCCGGATAATATCAATAATTTCATCCGGTGTGAGGCTTTCAAGATCCTTATTTGGTTTTACAGATTCGTGCAGAGTATTTTTTCCATCTGATTCAATGACTACAGCCATTACTTCGCTGCCTCTTGTGGCATGCATACGCGGTTCAACTGCAACTACAGTTCCGCTGACACTGGAGTGAACCGGAGCACTGATAAAGCCTGCTGCTTCACCGATTTTCTGTCCGACTTTAACGGTATCTCCTACCTGAACAACAGGATTTGCCGGAGCACCTAAATGCTGTGACATGGAAATAACCGCAGTCTTCGGTTCCGGGAATCTTTCCAGAGCAATATGTTCACTGAACTCTTTGCGTTCTGATGGATGCACACCACCATAATAACCTTCCAGTCTTTCTTCACGGATTGATTTTACATAATCCTGGATGACTTTAAAGTTCGTTTTTGAATAATCTCTGATCTGAATCGGCTGATTCAAAAATTCCTCAAGACGTCCCTGTTTTTCCAGTCTTCTATAGATTTTTTCCCAGGCACAGTCTTTTTCACCGTCCACTTCACATTTTCCGTTCTTTGCTCCACCGCACTGTCCGTTTACCAGACTCTTGGAACAATCAACGATTGGACAAATTCCCCCTGTAATATTCAGATAACACTGTGCACATGCATCACAGCTCTTCTTCGTCAGAGCCATGCCGTGATGTCCCCTGTAATTTAATGAATTGCTGGCCGCATATACAGGTTTTCCTGCCAAATCCGCAACTGTCTGAATTCCCAGACCACAGGAAATTACAATGACATTTTCCGTGCCTTCCGGAATCATGTCCTGCAAGTTCTGTTCTGTATGATTTTTGTTACACAGAAAATCAACTTTCGCACTACCTGTAATTGTTTTTCCCTGCTCCGCAGCAAACTTCTCAAACTCACCACAATCCGGTTCGTCAATGGTTTCAAATTCCTTGAAGCATTTGTTACAGGCAATCACAAACAGGTTATCTTTATCGGCCAGTAAAGATACCAGTTCATCGCGCTCTTTCAACTTATACTTAGTATAGTTTTCCAATTGCTCACCTTCCTTACGAAATTGTTTTATAGACTTTACAGCTATCTGTTTTTCTCATTTTTCACCCTCCGCACTTTGATGGAAAACAAAAATCGACAAATAATCAACGTCTACAATTGATGCAACTCCAGTATAACACATAATAGAAATTTTATCTATTGTCTATTCCATAAATTTCAATATTTTTTTTGAGGGACGACGTCGCCCGTCCTTGCCTCCTCACCTTAATGAACATATTTATGTATTGTAGCTTTTACGGAACCTGGGCCGGCAATCATTTCCCGAAACATGGTTTCAATTTTTTCTCCTAAACCAGTCTGATAAAGATTTATAAAGAACATACGCTCATTGGAAAGAATCGGTTTAAGCTGATCAGCAAAGGTTTCCGGACAACCTACTATAATATCCTTTAACTGTTCCTGAATTTCTTCGTTCATGGGATCTGGGGCAAGTTCGTATTTCTTTCCTTCGTCATCCACGGCCAGCATATATCGGAGCCATCCTGCAATTCCCAGCGGAATGGCAGTAAGACGGGACGCATCTCCATATTTTTCCACATATGCTTTAATTGTCTCTCCAAAACGGATACCTACCATCTGAGATACATCTACTGCAAGGCGAAGGTTGGTATCTCCCAGATATTCATTTGGAAAACGATCATTAAAAAGTTCATCTACAAATGTCCGGGGTGAAAGAATTCCCGGATCCTGTACTACAGGAAGTCCCTCATCGTAAGCCACCATACGAGCCATTTTCATCATATCAGCATCTGTATTCAGCATATGAGCAAACAGATCGTATCCCAGTACTACCCCAAGAGGACCAGCGGCAGAATGTACCGGATTCAGGCATACAGTCACTTTCATACGCTCAGCCAGATTCACAGTGTTTCTGTCGGCCATATATACCCCAAATCCTTTTTCCAGAGTAGGACGGCCGTTAGGAAAGCTGTCCTCAATCACAAGATACTGCGGTTTTTCAGCATTAATAAAAGGAGCAATATAGGTTTTCTTTCCAGTGATAACCGGCTGCATATCTTCTACACCCAGATTCTCAAGATCTTCCGCAATCTGCTCACTTGGACGTGGTGTGATCTTATCGATCATAGTCCACGGGAAGGCAACAATTTTTTCATTGCTTACATAATCGGCAAAACCTGCATCTACAAAACCAGATTTCTGCCATTCCTCAGTCATAGTCAGCACAGACTCTCGAAGTCTTGCACCGTTCTGAGAACAGTTATCCATAGATACTAGTGCCAGTGGATATCTTCCGGCTTTATACCTCTCATAGAGCATGGCTGTAAGCACTGCCATGGCTCCGACAGCTTTGTCCGGTCCATTCTGAATATCCGATTCCACAAAAGGAAACCAGGTGCCGTCCGCTTTCTGTAAAACATATCCTTTTTCAGTAATTGTAAAAGACACTATCTGCAGGGAAGAACTGGTAAAAATTTCTTTAAGCCTGTTCCACTGCTCCGGATTCGAAGCCTGGGCTTTTACTGCCTCTGCCAGAGATCCTAATACCTTATATTCCCGGGTACCATCTCCATGCAAAATCACACTCAGTCCCAAATTGTCATAGGGTTCATAAATTTTATCTGCCACATCATAGTCAAAGGTCTCTACACAAGTAATACCTCTGTCCATTACCCCTTCTTCCAGAAGACCATCTACAATTCCTCCGATAAATATACGAAAAATATTCCCGATGCCAAAATGCACCCATCCCGGCTCTTTTTTCGCTTTCTCTGAGACTTTCTCCACATCATATCCGGGAAGTCTGATTCCTGCTTTTTCCCATAATTCACGATCTTTGATTCCATCCCTTTTCAACTTCATATTTCCTTCTCCTTTACTTTTATTATGTTTCATACTTATGTTTAATACTTAATCATGAGTTTAGTATATATCTTTATTTTTTATAAATCCATTAATGTGAATTCTTCATGTTTTTCACACTAAACGACACTTGATTGCCTGATGTAGCCTTCAGACATCCAGAAACGTAAGCAACTCATCCAGTGTTTTGCCGCTCTTTTTATAGGCATCGATGATTTGCCTGCTTTCGTATTCCTGCTTTTGTTGTTGCAACTTTAGAACCCGATCCGAAAGGATATCCACTTTTTCCTGGGCCTTTTTGAGATCGTCTTCAGCTTTTTTGAGTTCTGTTTCAATCGCAGATATCGATTTTTTCCTCGCCATAGAAATCGTCCTCCTTGTTTTCAAATGACTCATTCTCTTCATCCGTATCTGGTAAAAGGGATTGATTGTTTCCTAAAAGCCTGCTGATTTCAGCTGCTGAATGGAATACGTCTGTGTAACAAACAATACAAAAATGCAGCTCCACAAATTGCATGATCAATGTGAGTACAT
>JBJENG010000088.1:0-52700 GCA_051880075.1 Blautia sp.
TCATTCCTTTTCCTTCCAGTTCTCTTGCAATCGCAGCCAGTGTCAGTACATAATAGTCGTCGTCCTGCGTTTTCTCTGCACAGAACTCCTTGTGTTCCTCTCCGATCTGATAATACATGCCATTATAAACAAGAAGGTTGTTCTGGAAGATTGGCTCTTTCTCATATCTCACCACACCGGAAGGAAAACATCTTGTTGCAGTTTTCATGTTGCCATAACCGTGATCAATCCCGATCACCATAATTGTCTCGTTTTTGTTTGTTTTCATCATTCTCATAATCATATACCTCGTTCTTTCTTTGTTTTCTGACTTTCTCCCATATTTGGGAAAAAGTATTTCTTGTATCAAATACATCCTTTACTGAATGGATAAAGGGCAAAAAGTGTAAAAAAAGCAAAATTTTATGCACTCCGGCAATTTTCTGATTTTTCTTTTTCACTCCGGTATCATTTATTTTTGCTTATTTTGCCCTAAATGTCCTTAACTTCCTGTCTTACATTAAGTTCCATTTGTTTATAATCTTTTTCTCCATCTTCAAAAGGTACCCTCTCATCTGGTTCTACTGTATGAAATTCTTCTTCTCTGACAGCAATATCCTGATAATAGAATTCACCATTATACTGTTTCAACAGGAATCCTTTGTCTGCCATATTCTTAAAGAAATTGGACTTTCCATGCCCCTGTCTGCCATTCTCTTTGCAATATTCTTCGTACATATTGAAGACTTCGCTACGTTTCAGACGGTTTCCCTGCTCACGCACCAGAATTTCATCCACAAAAGCACAGATGCTGTCTGATGCACGCTGAATTTCCCTTACACAGAATTTACTGCGTTCACTTTCTGTAAATCGTCCTCTCTGATACAATCCCTTCAGTGCAATCATTGCCATGTGGATTGCATAATCCGATTCTGCCTGTACCTTTTCTTTCAAATGCAAATCCTTTTCACCATTTTTTACCACCTGATTCATATCAAGGATCAACAGTCTCCGGTAAAATGCATCAGATTTATCCTCCAGGTTCTGTGGCATTTCATTGGTGGAAAATAAGAGTTTTGCATAAGAATGAAAATGAATGGCATCCTGTCCTTTTTTCTCATAAATCAGCGTATCTTCGCCCACTGCTTTCTTCAGTACATCCGTAGCCTCCATTGCCTTACACGGGATATCCGCACAGGCATTTAACAGTTTTCCATACAATCCGGTAGCATAAAATCTCTTATTCAAATCCTGCAACGAGATACTGGACGTATTTTCAGTTCCGATCACATACTGGATCAATGACACCGCCACCGATTTTCCTGTTCCACCATTTCCCTTTAACGTAAGGAATTTCTGGAACTGGGTATCCTGTGTCATACAATACCCGAAATATTCCCAGAACATCTGCTGTTCTTCTTTATTCGGAATAGACGTTTCCAGATATCTTCGGATATTTTCACCGCCTTTCAGGATCTGCTCCTGATCTTCCGGGTGATAAGTGAACGGGATCTGATTGATTGTCAGATAGTCCGGATTGTGTTCCATCATTTCTCCGGTGATCGGATCGTAATAACCATTTTTGAAATTGATCCAGTGTACCGGCTGTTTATTCAATTCATACGACTCCCGGTGAACTTTTGGTTGTGCGATCAGAAGATTATATACTCGTTTAATCACATTGCTCTGTATCTGATCCCGATAGATGAGTTTCTGGATGCGGTATTTCAGTCTCACACCCTCATAATCTTCCCGATAAACACCATGGTCGTAATAATATGGGGTTACTCCCATCACAAAGAACTGCACATTTTCCACCAGATAATCTACGATTTCCATGTCTCGTACTCCTTTTACATTTCCTTTTGCATCAAACTTATGAAAACGGCTTAAATTCGGTTCTTCCTTAGGATCACGTTCGAACCGCAAAATGAATTGTTCCAAAGTTTTCTTTATTTCCGGCTGATTATCCAGTTTCCCAAGATACTCTTTTTCTTTAAATAACTGCCATCCGGCTTTTCCGTCCAGCCCTGCATCCTTACAGAATTCCAGTATACGGTCATTCATCCATTTAGTCGTACAGGCTGCCACATAATGATAGGAGCTTTGACAGCTTCCACAAAACTGAATCTCTGACATTTCTTCTATAAAGCTGTCCACGTTGAAATAGTATTGATTATCTTCCTGTCCGATATAAAGTGCCTGATAATCGGACATCACGATGTTCATCGCAATATCCTGATTGTCCACCAGAAAGATATACTTCTTTGCAGTACCTTCCGGCTCCGTTTCCATATAATACTTCAGGAACTTCTTATTCATGTTCATCACTTCCTTTCAGAGCAAAAGAAAAGACGTGGGTCACATTTCTATGACTCACGCCTTACTTTGCTCATAATATTCAATTTTCGGTAAATCTATCTGTTATCTCTTGTATTCATCCCTCTTATACATAGATCAGTTCCTTCAGAATAATTTCTTCCGCAATCGCTCTGTGCTGATTGGCAGCTCTTACCCATGCCATCTGATCTTTCTCCTTATCCGGCAATGGATCTTTTTCTTCCAACTGTTTCAGGATAATTTCTTCCCGTTCTCTGGCAGCCTTGTCCACTTCCAAAAGATGCGCTCCGATTGTATCCTGCAAAAGCATTACCTGATACAAAGAGTTCCTATGATTCTTCAAGTAGTCTTTGCGTAAAAATCCATATTTGCCAAGCTGTTCCATCTGTTCACCGGATTTGTAGGTGAGATTTGGAATCAGATATCCATTTACATTTGTATAAGTCAATTTTGTCATAGTTTTTTCCATCCTTTCTTATTTCGCCATTGTCATATTCTGTTGTGCCCAGCTTTTCAGCAACTTTTCTATCAGCTCCGTCTGCTGTGCCGGGGTATAATCTGCCGGAAAATATTTCCCAACCCGTTCCAAAGGTATCTTAATCTGTTCTTTCTGATTTGGCTTTGTCTCCTGCAAAATCTCATAAATTCTATCCATATCAAGACATTTCTGCTGGCTCATCCGCTTTAAGCGATTTGCCTGTGAAATATTTGGAATGCTTTGTTCCAGTTCCATGACAGCATGAAGTTCATACTGTTCTTCCTCTGTCAAAAAAGATAATTCCACTGCTGAACGTATGGCAAGCACTTCCCTGTCAACCATCTCCAATATCTTCGGTATCAGATTCGTCAGCCGGATATATCGTTTGATCTGCGTCACACTTTCCCCGACCATCCTTGCAAGCTGTTCATTGCTCCGTTTGCATCCGGTATCATCATTTTTCTTTATTTTCACTTTGCCATGTTCCTGTATTTCGGTTTCCAGCTTTGATACATTGACAAGTTCTGCACCACACTTCGGTTCCACTGGGTCCGAAGTTCCAATATCCACTCTGCCTTGGTGCTTCATTGCTTCCAGCCTCATCTTATAAGCAAATGCTTTCTCACTTGGCAGTATCTTCTCTCTTTGAAGATTACTGTCTACCATCGCAATGACCGACTGGTCATCATCCAGTTCCCGGATAATCACCGGAACTTCCGTAAGACCTGCCCATTGTGCAGCCTCTTTTCTTCTGTGTCCGGATATGATTTCGTAATCGTCGCCATGAGGATTTTTCCGCACTAATAACGGTACTAACACTCCTTCTTTTTCAATGCTGTTTCTTAGTTCAAACAACTCCTGATTTCTTTCCACCTTGAATGGATGTCCTTCAAAGCTATGAAGTTCATCCAATCTCATCAGTACAATGCCTGCACCCGGCTCGTTGCTCTTTAATGAACACATTTCTTTTTTCCTTGCCATTTTTTATCTGCTCCTTTGATTCTGGATAAAAGAAAAGGACACTCATCTTTCAGAAACTCTGAAAACAAGCGTCCTTTCGGTTCTTTTCTATGCTATTGAATAAAAAATGTTAATTTCATCCGAATGTGTTTCCTCATACCAGATGCAATACTACTGACACTTCAATGCCATTCATAATCTGCTTTTTCTTGCCTTGTTTGCCTGTGGGTGTGAAACTCATATACCTCGCAAAGTGCCTAAAACTAAGGATTTCTACGAATTCACCCGATGTAGACAACACACCGTCTCCACATGCACTGTCTGGCAGAACTGATCGACACACACGCACTTTTCTACCTGGTATCCATTCTGAATAAATATCTCCAAATCTCTTGCCAGGCTAGTCGGTTTACAGGAAATATATACGATTTTATCTACACCATAATCGATAATTTTCGGCAATGCTTTTGGATGAATTCCATCTCTTGGAGGATCCAGAACAATGATATCCGGTTTTTCCGAAATTTCATCAATGATTTTCAGTACATCCCCTGCAATGAAACGGCAGTTTGTAATTCCATTTAAGGCTGCATTTTCTCCGGCTGCCACCACTGCTTCTTCCACGATTTCCACACCGATTACTTCTTTTGCCACAGGGGACAGAATCTGTGAAATGGTTCCGGTACCACTGTAAAGGTCAAATACCACTTTATCTTTTGTATCTCCAATGTACTCCCTTGCTGTGCGATACAGCACTTCTGCCCCATAAGAATTTGGCTGAAAGAAGGAAAATGGTGTAACTTTAAATTTCAGTCCCAGAATCTCTTCATAGAAATAATCCTGTCCGTAAAGAATTCTTGTTTCATCACTGCGCACCATATCTGAAAGACCATCATTTATAATGTGAAGAAATCCAACGATTTTCCCTTCCAGAGGCAATGCCAGCAATTCATCTTTTAAAGGCAACAGATCTGAATCTTCCTGACTGGTAGTCACAAGGTTTACCAGAATTTCCCCTGTAGTATTGGCTCTTCGCAGAAGAAGATGACGGAGATATCCTGTATGCTGCATTTTTTTATAAAAACTTACATTTCGAGCTTTGAAATACTCTGCTACACATTTCAGAATCTTTGTCATATCTTCATGTACCAGTTTACAGTCAAAGGCATTCAGCACATCATAAGTACTTCCCTTCTTATGCAGTCCAAGAGCCAGTGGTCCATCTTTGTACTCATCTCCAAAAGAAAATTCCATCTTATTTCTGTATGCAAACTCATGAGGACTGCCTTTGATTCCTTCAAATACATAATCCGGCATACCATTGACATCTGTCTGTCCTCCGCATATCAATGCCTGATCCAGAAGGTCTTTCACCTGATTTTTTTTCATTTCAAGCTGATCTTCATAACGCATGGTCTGATACATACAACCACCGCACTGTGGAAAAATACTACATACCGGTTCCCGGGTTTCCAGCAAAGACTTCTCCAGAACTTCCAGAAGTCGCCCTTCCATTCTTTTCCCTTTCTTTTTATTAATCAGAAAACGGACGGTCTGTCCAGGAATTCCGTTTTTTACAATCACCGTTTTATCTTCCACAGTTACTTTTCCCTTATTTGGAAAATCTATTTTTTCAATTCTTCCCTGATATATTTCGCCTTTCTTCAATCCCTTTCCTCCATACTCACAATAATCCATAGAACGGAAAAGGAAGCTCTCTTTTCCAGGAGCTTCCTTCAATTTTCTTTATTTACTTTTCTTCTTCGTCCTCATCTTCAAAGTAGTCATCGAAATCATCATCGAAGTCTTCTTCAAAATCTTCCAGATAATCCGGAGTAAAGAAACGATATACTGCGTATGCAATTCCCGCAACAACTGATACAGCTCCCACGATAGCCAGAATCCACAATACAGTATTTTTATTTTTTTCTTCTTCTCTCTTCTGTAATGCTGCAATTAAATCTTCAATCCGATTCATAGCTTACACCTTCCTCTCTTACACAGGGCCACCTGCCCATTATAAGCAATAGTTATCTGCCCGTTTTCATTATTATATCACGGCATTCAGAATTTTACTATCATTTCTTCTATATTTCACACAAGTTTTCTCTATTCTATTTTCTTTAATTTTGCAAAGGATGCAAACATCTTTTTCACACCAGCTTTATCAAATTCTACGGTAACTTCATAGTCTCTGCCGCCTTCAATTATGTTTTTCACCACTCCCACGCCGAATTTTATATGTTTGACTGTATCGCCCACATCGTAAGAAAGACTGGTTTCTTTTTTCACTTCAAACTGTTTCGGCATAAAGGCCGGCTGTCGGAAAGCTTCCCTCATCTGTTTCATGCTTTTTGGAAGAGGTATCTCCTTCACTTTCTGTTCTCTGAAATTTCTTCCCAGTTCCACCAGCTCTCTTGGAATTTCTCTTATAAATCTGGAAGGTTTATTATATTGTGTCTCCCCCCGGATCATTCTCTGCTGTGCGCAAGTAAGAGTCAGTTCCTTCATAGCTCGGGTAATTCCCACATAGCAGAGTCGTCTCTCTTCTTCAATTTCTGTCGGATCATCTGCTGTAATCGTCATATAGCTTGGGAAAATTCCATCTTCCATTCCTGCCAGATACACATATGGAAATTCCAGACCTTTGGCACTGTGAAGGGTCATAAGCAGCACCTGATTATCATCCCCGTCTACTGTATCAATATCTGCAATCAGCGCTACTTCCTCCAGAAATCCGCTCAATGTGGGATCTTCGTTTTCTTCTTCATAGGTTACTACTTTTGTAATCAATTCGTTGATATTCTCGATTCTTCCTTCTGCCTCTTCCGTACCTTCCGCCTGAAGCTCAGCTACATATCCGGTTTCTTCTATAATATCCTTTAACAGTTCTGACACGGATACATACTCCAGCTTACTTCTGAGACTCTGGATAAAGGTCACAAAAGGTGTAATTTTCGCTGCAGCCCGTCCCAGTGTGGAAATTTTCTCTGCCTGCCTCAAAGCATCGTAAAAACTGATTCCATTTTCGTCTGCATAGTCCTGGACTTTTGTCAGACTGGCTGGTCCGATTCCACGTTTTGGCACATTAATGATACGGCGTACTGCCAAATCATCTTTTCCGTTATCTACAGTCTTCAAATAGGAAAGTAAGTCCTTGATTTCTTTTCTTGCATAGAAATTTACACCGCCTACCAGTTTGTAGGGAATATTTGCCATAAGAAATTTTTCTTCAAAAAGACGGGACTGGGCATTGGTTCTGTATAGAATCGCACAGTCTTTGTACTGACATCCCTCTTCTCTTATTCTCCTGCTGATATCGCCTGCAATATATTCTGCCTCTTCATAGGCATTCAAAAACTGACGGTAATGAATGGGTTCTCCCTCTTCATTGTCTGTCCAGAGACTTTTGTCCTTTCTTCCCATATTATTGTGGATTACTTCATTTGCAGCATCCAGAATATGCTGGGTGGAACGATAGTTCTGCTCCAGTTTAATCACTTTTGCCTGTGGAAATACTTTTTCAAATCCCAGTATATTTCCGATATTTGCACCGCGGAATTTATAAATGGACTGGTCATCATCACCTACCACACAAAGATTCTTATACTTTTCTGCCAGAAGACTCACAAACTTAAACTGTGCCGTATTGGTATCCTGATACTCATCCACCATGATATATCGAAAACGTTCCTGATAAGACTCCAGTACATCGGGACAGGAACGAAACAGTTCCACTGTCTTCACAATCAGATCATCAAAATCAAGCGCATTGTTTTTCTTCAATTCCTTCTGATATTCCTTATAAGCCTGCGCAATCTTTTTCTTACTGAAATCTCCCATGGTATTCAGCTCATATTCTTCCGGACTGATCAGTTCGTCTTTCGCAGAAGAAATCGCTGCAAGAATTGCCCGCTCTTTATGTATCTTTGTATCAATCTGCAGTTTTTTACAAATATCTTTCATCAGACTTTTCTGATCATCTGTATCATATATAGTAAAATTATGATCATATCCAAGACGGTCTATATATCTTCTCAGGATTCGCACACAACTGGAATGAAAAGTGGAAACCCAGATGCTTTCCGATCCAAAACCTACGATTTTATCGACTCGTTCCCTCATTTCTCCTGCAGCTTTGTTTGTAAAAGTAATCGCCATAATATTCCAGGGGTTTATCCCTTTTTCTTCTATTAAGTACGCAATTCTGTGAGTCAGAACTCTTGTCTTCCCGGAACCTGCTCCAGCAAGAATCAGAACCGGACCCTCTGTCTGCCACACCGCTTCCTTCTGCTGAGGATTCAATGTATCGTATATGCTCATAAATGTCCCTCCATAATCTATTCCAAAACACCTGTTCCTACAATATAACACAGGACTTTCTACCAGGCAAGTGGCAGGTATTATTTTCAGCTTTTTTACAGAAAATCCATTTACAAATAGTTTTTAAAACTATATAATATAGCCTAGAGGTGATAAAATGACAATTGATACCAAAGATATGCTGACCAGTATTCTGGACAGTATTTCACGCATTACGTATATTAAACCGGAAGAAATTCCGGGAATTGATCTTTATATGGATCAGGTGACTACTTTTATGGAAAAACACCTTTCTTCTTCCAGGCGCTATGAAGATGATAAAATTCTCACCAAAACCATGATTAATAATTACGCCAAGAACAATCTGCTTCCACCGCCTGTCAAGAAAAAATACTCCAAAGAGCATCTTCTCATGCTCACTTTTATTTATTATCTGAAGAATATTCTTTCGATTAATGACATTCAGACACTTCTGGGCCCTATATCAGAAAATTATTTTCATGGCACCGGACCTCTGGATATGACTCAGTTATACAATGAAATCATGAATCTTGAACTGAAACAAATCGAACCTCTGGCAAAAGATGTGACAAAGAAATACAAACTGGCATGTGATTCCTTTGAAGAGGCAGCAGATGAGGAAAAGGATTTCCTCAAAAAATTTGCTTTCATCTGTATGCTCAGCTTTGATGTCTACGTGAAAAAGCAGGTAATTGAAAAGATTGTAGATGAAATGGCAGAAGAAAGCAAAACAAAAAAAGATAAAAAATAACTTGTTATAGAAAAAACTTATGGCTGCGCACAGCCATAAGTTTTTTATTTCTCATTATTTGCTTCTTTTTCTGCCATTCTCTGAAATACCATTTCATATCCGTCATTTCCATAATTTAAACTTCTGTTTACACGGCTGATGGTTGCTGTAGAAGCTCCTGTTTTCTCAGATATATCAAGATAAGTCCGTTTATCTTTCAACATCTTTGCAACTTCAAAACGCTGAGAAAGAGAGAGAATCTCGTTGATCGTGCACACATCCTCAAAAAATAAATAACATTCTTCTCTGTTTTTCAGGCTGAGGACTGCATCAAATAATGAATCTACCGCCTCTGTATGGATCTTTTTACTCATAAATACACATTCTCCTTATTGTTTCATATTCACTCCGAAATACGGTAACTGTTACCTTCTATAGTAGCACACTAAAATTTTAAAGTAAAGCAGTCTTTGCATATTTTTCCCAAAAAATGTTCGGATTCTATAAAATTTATAAAATTCATTTCTTTTTCAGGAATTTTTTCAGGGCATCTGTAGATCCATTTACCACAAGTTCTTCCGGAAATTTCATATCTTCTATAATTTTTTCCGCATAACAATGACATCCCACCAATGCATCTGTATGAGCATCGCTATTTACAACCACAGGCACCTGATACTTTTCGCAAAAAGAAAGCATGGTACGCACATTCTCCTCTCCCTTCTCTCTGGTACAGCGGGGATCAAGAGAATTATTATTAACCTCCAGAAGCACATGATGCTCTTTGGCTCCAAGAACCAGTTCCTCAAAATCTACCGGATATCTGCCGTCATCAGGATGTCCGATAATATTTACATAAGGATTCGCCATAACTTTCAGATAGGCTTTCGTATTTTCTTCTTTGGTACCGGATTTCATACAGGGAACATGCATACTGGCAATTACAATATCCATACGTCGAAGCAAGTCCACATCCATATCAATTTCACCATCCAGATTCTGAATGTTTAACTCCACACCAAAAAGCATTTCAACGCCAAACATTCTTCGTTCCAGCATTTTCAGATTACTGAAATAAAAAGCGCTGCAGGTTCCCGGCATGGTCATGGCATGCTCTGTGATTCCCAAAAGTTCCAGACCTTTTTCTGATGCAGCCTTTGCCATTTCCTTGATGGTATTGTATGCATGACCGCTTGCAAGGGTATGCGTGTGCACATCTAAAACGTATTTCATAATTTATTTTCCTCTTCTCTGTTTCACTGCAGTCAGTATAACACACTTTCTCAAAGTAAAGCAATACACAGAACAATTAAAAAAATGAAAACGCGGCATGCAGAAAATTTTCTTTCTACATACCGCACTTCCATTTCATGGAGTCTATTAAGTTTTACTG
The DNA here is from genome assembly GCA_051880075.1 of Blautia sp. Taxonomy (GTDB): domain Bacteria; phylum Bacillota; class Clostridia; order Lachnospirales; family Lachnospiraceae; genus Blautia. The sequence continues at coordinate 10,225 of JBJENG010000088.1, forward strand.
AATTTCACTGAACAAATCTTTAACTGTCGGATAAATCTTTGCAAATTTTCTGTATTTTTCTTCATATTTTGCTGCCAGTTCCGGTTCCGGCTCTACGGTGTCAATGACTTTGACAATCTTTGCAGCTGCATCTTCCACAGAAGCAAATTCTCCATTGGCAACTGCTGCCAGCATAGCACCACCCAGTGCAGGACCTTCTTCTGATTCGATTACATCTACTTTAATATTCAAAATATTGGCAATCATCTTTTTCCACAGAGGACTCTTTGCTCCACCGCCGCAGATTTTGGTCCGTTCAATCTTAATGCCCAGAGATTTAGCAATTTCAAAAGAGTCACGGATTGCAAAGGCAACCCCTTCCAGAACTGCCTGTGTCATATCCGCTCTTGTGCTGTCCATAGTCAGACCGATGAAAGTACCTCTTGCATTTGGATTATTATGAGGAGAACGCTCGCCCATAAGATAAGGCAGGAAAAATACATTATTTTCACCCAGTTTTGTGATCTTGGACTGCTCCCCTGCATAATCCTTTGTTCCGATGATTTCATCCATCCACCATTTATTGCAGGATGCTGCGCTGAGCATACAGCCCATCAGATGATACTTGCCGTCTGCATGTGCAAATGCATGAAGAGCATTGTTTGGATCTACTCCGAATTCTTTGCTGGAAACAAAGATAGTTCCGCTGGTTCCCAAAGAAATATTGCACATACCATCTCCTACGGTTCCGGTTCCTACTGCAGCGGCTGCATTGTCACCAGCGCCTGCAACAATTTTGCAGGAAGCAGGAATTCCCAGTTCTTCTGCCAGTTCCGGTTTCAGAGTTCCTACTGTTTCATAGCTTTCAAACAGTTTCGGCATCTGTTCTTCTGTAATTCCACAGATATCCAGCATTTCTTTTGACCAGCAGCGGTTCTTTACATCCAGAAGCAGCATGCCGGAAGCATCTGACATATCACAGCAGTGTGTGCCGGACAGTTTGTAAGCCAGATAATCTTTCGGAAGCATGATCTTGCTGATTTTTTTGAAGTTTTCGGGTTCATTTTCCTTTACCCAGAGAATCTTCGGTGCTGTAAATCCTGCAAACGCAATATTTGCTGTATACTCAGACAGTTTTTCTTTTCCGATGACTGTATTCAGATAATCGGTTTCTTTTCCTGTTCTTCCGTCATTCCACAGAATGGCAGGACGGATCACATGATCTGCTTCATCCAGAATAACCAGACCATGCATCTGTCCACCGAAGCTGATGCCTGCCACCTGACTCTTATCGCATTCTGCTGTCAGCTCTTTGATACCTTCCAGACTCTGTGCCCACCAGTCTTCCGGTTTCTGCTCAGACCAGCCTGGATGAGGGAATGAAAGGGGATATTCTTTTGATACGATTTTCTCTATTTTTCCTTCTCCGTTCATTAAAAGCAGTTTAACGGCAGAAGTTCCTAAATCCACACCAATATATAACATATTTTTCTCCTTTACCTGCCCGGAGGCCGCCCATATTGAGCAGCCTCCTTCTTTATTGTAAAAAACAAACGCGACTATTAAGCGAATGGATTTTCAGTTGGGTACAGTACGCCTTTTGGCTGATTGTAATCGATCTCTTCCACATCAATTCCCAGATATTTAAACACTTCATACAGTGCCTTTCCGAAGTGACCAAAAGCAACTGCTCCGTGATGCGGATAGTTTTTCTCTACCAGTACGTGACGGTAGAAACGTCCCATCTCAGGAATTGCAAAAATGCCGATTGCACCAAAGGAACGGGTTGCTACCGGAAGAACTTCACCCTGTGCAATGTATGCACGGAGTTTGCAGTCTGCTGTGCTCTGAAGACGATAGAAAGTAATGTCACCAGGTACAATATCACCTTCCAGTGTTCCCTGTGTTACTTCTTCCGGAAGTGCTCTTGCCATGATCATCTGATATTTCATTGCACAGAAGGACAGTTTTCCGGATGTTGTATTTCCACAGTGGAATCCCATAAATGTATCTTTGTGTGTATAATTAAATTTGCCTTTGATTTCGCTTTCGTACATATCAGCCGGTACGGTATTGTTGATATCAAGAAGTGTAACTGCATCCTGGCTGATTACTGTTCCGATGAATTCACTTACAGCACCCCAGATATCTACTTCACAGGATACCGGAATGCCTTTTCCTGTCAGACGACTATTTACATAACATGGTACAAAACCAAACTGTGTCTGGAATGCAGGCCAGCATTTTGTTGTCAATGTAATATATTTTCTGCTTCCTTTGTGACCTTCTACCCAGTCAAGAAGTGTCAGTTCATACTGTGCCAGTTTCGGCAGGATTTCCGGTTTTTTATTTCCTTCACCCAGCTCTGCTTCCATGTCTTTAACTACATCCGGAATACGTGGGTCATCTGCATGGTTTTTAAAGCTTTCAAACAGATCCAGTTCAGAGTTTTCTTCAATTTCAATACCCAGGTCATAGAGACGTTTAATTGGTGCATTACAAGCCAGGAAGTCCTGAGGACGTGGCCCGAAGCTGATTACTTTCAGATTCTTAACAGCAACAAGCGCACGGGCGATTGGAAGGAATTCTTCGATCATACCTGCTACTTCTTCTGCTGTTCCAACTGGATATTCCGGAATATATGCTTTTAAGTTACGTAATTTCAGGTTGTAGCTCGCATTCAGCATACCGCAGTAAGCATCACCACGTCCCTGACACAGATTGTCACCTGTTTCTTCAGAAGCAGCTACTACCATAGATGGTCCATGGAAATATTTTACCAGAAGAGTTTCTGCTGTTTCCGGTCCGAAGTTTCCAAGATATACAACAAGTGCATTACATCCTGCTTCACGAAGCTCTTTCAGTGCCTTCTGCATATCTGTTTCACTTTCCACTACAGTAGGGCATTCATAGATTTCCCCTTTATAAGCTGCTACAACTGCTTTTCTTCTGTTTTCGGAAAGTGTCATTGGGAAACAGTTACGGCTTACAGCTACAATACCTAATTTTACTTCCGGCATGTTTGATAAATTCATTTTTTTCTTCCTCCTAAGATTATATTTTCTATTTTCTTTATTTTACAGAAAGATTTTCTCCAATCAATCCTTCAAATGCTCCCGGAATTTTTGCATCCTTATGAGCAACAAGCCATTTATTTCTGGCAAACAGAAGTTTGTCTTCTGCTGTATTATTCTGAACTGCAGGTGCATCTGTATTGGTTCCCTTTGGAAGGATTACCGCAGTACAGAATTTATTTCCATTTACATTACATGGTGCATAATGAAGTGTAGTCGCATATACTTCCACTATGGTTCCTGCTGGAACCAGGAATGCCTCCATCTTTGCAGTTTCATATGTACCATCTTCTGCAATGTCCTGCTCCTTTCCAAGAATCAGGATCAAATCTGTCAGTGCCACATTCACTTCGCTGTCTTTGTGATATTCCACAGCATTGAGCAGATAATTGCTTCCATTACAGTACCCCGCCTGAACCGGCATTCCCCCGAAAAGACTGTATGCAATCTTCTCCATACTCGGACATGCTTCCAGCTTTTCATCGGAAGCTACATAAATCACATCATCCGGTCTTGGAGTTTCCTCCAGAACGGCAAGAAGATCACTGACATCCAATCCCTTTACTACTTTTCCGTAGGGTCTGAATTCCGGGTCCATAACATTTAAAATCTTCATGGGAATCTACCTCCTCGCAAATTAGTTTATCCGTTAAACTATATGTTTATGCTACCATTCTATGGAGAAAAAATCAAGATGTTTTTTTGTTTTTTTCATAGAAAAAAATGTCCTTTTTTATTCACTGACAATGATGTCTTTTCCTAACAGCCGCTGGGAAATTTCCGAAAGAGTTCCTTCCTTTTTAAGAGGTTCCAGAGCCTGTGTTTCAATTACAGGAATCAGTTTGCTTCCTTTTTTTCCGAACACTGCAATTTCTGTAGAATCCGGTATTTCTTCCAGTACATCCTGCAGTCCACTCACATCACAATAGACCTCCGTTGCCGCATATTTCTCACTGTTCCATTCATCAATTCCCACCATGGAAATAACACAGTCATATAAATCCGCATCCAGAGACTTCAGAAGATTTCCTTCCGTTGTTTCGATAATTTCAAGTTTCAGTCCCAGTTTCTCTGCAATCTTTTCAGCAACCTCTGCCTGAAACCCAGCAGGTCTGGCACTCTCCTCATCTACATACCCCATTGGCGGGTTGTCCAGATTCATACCAGCCTTTAAGACTCCCTTCTCGATGGTTTCCATTTTACCTTCTGTTGCCATGGCACCATTTGTGCCACATCCGGTAAGCAATACTCCTGCAGCCAGTAAAGCTATTGCAAAACATTTTATTTTCTTTCTTTTTCTCATTCTGTTACCTCTTCCGAATGTTCCTGTTTTTATGGATAAACCATATCATGCCTGTCTCTTTTTGTCAAATCTGCACGAGTTTCTATCTATACACGTGTTTTTTTGCTCTTGTAAAAGAATTTTCCGGATGGTATGATAGAGTCATAAAACAAACCGGAAGGCTTTTATTATGAACACATGGAATGGAAAACCTTATTATTCTTTTGACTATATGTTAAAACACCGTTTTTCTCAGAAAGTATACAAGGTCGCTCTCAATGGAGGCATGACCTGCCCCAACCGGGACGGGACCCTTGGAAGCCGTGGCTGTATTTTCTGCAGTGCCGGCGGTTCCGGTGATTTTGCCGGTAATAAAAACCAAACTATCACACAGCAGATTGAAGAACAGGCACAGAAACTTCGCCAAAAACGTAATGCCGAAAAATTTATTGCTTACTTTCAGGCTTATACGAACACATATGCACCTACAGATTATCTAGAGAAAATATTTACAGAAGCGATCAGTCATCCGGATATCATTGCTCTCTCCATCGGTACCCGCCCGGACTGTCTGGGCAGTGATGTACTTGAACTCCTGTCCCGCCTGAATGAGAAGAAACCGGTATGGGTAGAACTTGGTCTGCAGACCATTCATGAGCGTACGGCCTGTTATATCCGACGAGGCTATCCCCTTTCCTGTTTTGAAGATGCAGTATCTTCCCTGCGGGAACGAAATCTGGAAGTCATCGTCCATACGATTCTGGGGCTTCCCGGAGAAACACAGGAAGATATTCTGCAAACCATTCAATATCTGAATGCAAAAGATATTCAGGGAATTAAGCTCCAGTTACTTCATGTATTGAAGGGTACGGATTTGGCACAGGATTATCTGGCAGGAAAATTCCAGGTCTATACAATGGAAGAATATCTGGATCTTGTAATGAACTGTATCCAACATCTCTCTCCCGATATCGTCATTCACCGCCTGACCGGTGACGGACCAAAAGAACTGCTGATTGCCCCGCTTTGGAGCAGTGCAAAAAAAACCGTACTGAATGCCCTGCATCACCAATGCAAGGTGAGAAATGTCTGGCAGGGGAAACTTTTTAAAAATCCAGTTTTAAAAAAATAGAGGAGGAATACCATGGCAGAATCATTAACCTTATATAAACTGATTGTGTTATACATGCTGGAAAAAGTAGATTTTCCACTGACAAACGCACAGATTTCCGGATTCATTCTGGATAAGGGATATACGAATTACTTTCATCTGCAGCAGGCAATTTCCGAACTGACAGATTCCGGTCTGATTCGTTCTGAAACTGTACGGAATGCTTCTTATTTTTACATTACCAAATCCGGTATCCAGACACTGGAATATTTCGGAAAAGAAATCTCTGATGAAATCAAAGAAGAAATTGCTGAATTCTTCCGTACAAATGCCATAGAAATCAAAGAAGAACTCTCCTCCGTTGCAGATTATTACAAAGGGGAAAAAGAAGGCTATCTTGTCCGCTGCCGTGCCAAGGAGAAAGACATTCCTCTCATTGATCTGACACTGACGGTACCTACCGCCGAAGCGGCAGAAGCAATCTGTGAGTCCTGGAAAACCAAAAATAAAGCTGTATACGAAAAACTGCTGGATATGCTTTTATAGCATATCCGGCAGTTTTTTAATTTTCTCCATGAATTTTCCTGAAATATTCCCGGATCGTTTTTTCATAACCGTTTTCTGTAGGATAATAAAACTTACTCCCTTCAATCTCTGAAGGCAGATACTGCTGCTTCACATAATGATTGGGATAATCGTGCGCATATTTATATCCGATCCCATGGCCCATTTTAGCTGCTCCTTTATAATGAGAATCCTGCAAATGAGGAGGGATTGTAGTTTTCACTGATCTTACACTTTCCAGTGCATCAAAAATGGCATTGCAGGCCGCATTACTTTTCGGTGCACTGGCCACATAAATAACTGCCTGGGAAAGAATGATCTGTGCTTCCGGCATACCGATCCGCTCTATTGCCTGAGCTGCCGCCACTGCTACCTGAAGTGCCTGAGGATCTGCATTTCCTACATCTTCTGATGCACAAATCATGATTCTTCTGGCAATAAACTTAATATCCTCTCCTGCATACAGCATTTTTGCAAGATAGTAAACAGCCGCATCCGGATCCGATCCACGCATGCTTTTAATAAATGCAGAAATGGTATCATAATGATTATCTCCTGTTTTATCATACCTTACCACTCTCTTCTGAATGCATTCTGAAGCAATCTCCAGAGTAATATGTATTTTTCCGTCACTGCTCTTCTCAGTTGTAAGGACACCCAGCTCCAATGCGTTCAGCGCGGCTCTTGCATCGCCCCCTGAAATATCCGCCAGAAATTCTCTCGCATCCTCATGAAGCTCTACCTGATACGCTCCCATCCCCTTTTCCACGTCGGAAGCAGCACGTATCAACAGTTTGCTGATATCCTCTCTTTCCAGAGGCTTCAGTTCAAATACAATGGAACGGGATATCAAAGCACTGTTTACTTCAAAATATGGATTTTCCGTAGTGGCTCCAATGAGAATAAGCGTTCCATCCTCTACAAAAGGAAGAAGATAGTCCTGTTGGCTTTTATTAAATCGATGAATTTCATCAATAAACAGAATCGTTTTTCTTCCATACATTCCAAGATAATCCTGTGCCTTCTTCACCACTTCTTCCATATCCTTTTTTCCTGCAACTGTTGCATTCATCTGCTGGAATTGAGCACTTGTGGTGTTGGCAATCACTTTTGCCAACGTGGTTTTTCCGGTTCCCGGAGGGCCGTAGAAAATAATACTTCCAAGTTTATCTGCCTTGATTGCCCGATAAAGCAACTTTCCTTTTCCTATAATATGTTCCTGTCCTACCACTTCTTCCAGTGTAGAAGGACGCATTCTGGATGCCAGAGGAGACTCATTTTCCAGGGTCTGTTCTTTCATATAATCAAATAAATCCATGAATTTTTCTCCTACTCCAATAACAATTCATCTACTGTAACAAATTCATATCCTTCCTCTGACAGCGTATCTGTAATTTTCAAAGCCGCCTCTACGGAAGTATCAAAAATATCATGCATTAAAATAATATCATCTTCTTCCACATCTTTCACTACTCTTTTTACAATTTTTTCCGTATTCTGCAGTTTCCAATCCAGAGAATCTACATTCCAGGATACGGGAATCATGGTAATGCAAAAATCCAGATTCTTTTTCCACGCACCGAAAGGCGGCCGCACAAAAGAAGTATACACTCCTGTTGTCTCATAAATTTTATTACATCCTTTCAGCACTTCTTCTTTTGCTTTCGTTTCCGACAATTTATTCAGCTGAACATGGTTATATGTATGACTGCCAATCAGATGACCATCCTGCTGAATCTGTTTTACAATCTTTTCATTCCCTTCTATATTTTTCCCGATCAGAAAAAAAGTAGCATGAATATTTCTTATTTTTAGTCCTTCCAGAAGTTTAGGCGTATAAACCGGATGGGGACCGTCATCGAAAGTCAATGCCACTTTTGGATGCTCCTGATCCAGCAATTCAGCAGCAGCCGTTTGTTTTTCCTGTGCAGGAATATTTTTCCTCTCATAATTTCCGTACCCTACATATGTTGCCGAAGCCAATAAAGATGCAAAAAGAATCCCCAGACAAACTTCCTTCTTTCTCATTTCTGCCGGGCTCCCAGACTCTTTCTCCTATTTATATGTAACGGATTTCAGAAAAAGAATCCTTTCTCTTCTTCCTCTTCTATATGGATTATGTTAGAATATTAGAATATAAAAAAGGAGGATTTTCACATGACTTTCCATGTTTTTTCGTTGCTGACTATTTATGCCTTTGTAACTGGATGGTCCCCCGGTCCGAATAATATCCTGCTTCTAAGTACAACCGGACAGTTCGGTCTGAAAGGCAGCATGAAACTGATTGCCGGAATCTGGAGCGGTTTTCTTACAGTTATGCTTTTATGTGCTCTGTTCAGCGCGGGGCTCGGACAGCTTGTACCTGAACTGGTACCTTACCTGAAATACGCCGGTGCCGCATACATTCTATACCTTGCCTTTTCGATTCTCAGACGAAAACCGGTAGCCGTAACAAAGGAAAATGAGGAAGAACCCTCTTTTCTCTTGGGGTATTTTCTGCAATTTGTAAACGTCAAAGTAATCCTTTATGGGCTTTCCGCTTTGAGTAGTTATGTGCTTCCTTACGAAAACAGTATCCCTGACCTGATCTTCTTTGCTTTCTATCTCACTCTCTTCGGTGCCACAGGAAATCTTGTGTGGGCAGTAATCGGAAGTATTTTCCGGAAATGGTACAATCAATATTACAGGATTTTCAACGTTATTCTGTCATTACTTCTTCTTCGCTGTTCCATCCGTTTAATTTTATTCTGAAGAAAAAAGATATCCGACCTTCCTCAGGAAGCCGAATATCTTTTTCCAAGAACATTTTCCTTGTTTCTATATATCAGTTCTTCTGGAAAGCATCTACCAGTTCACGACCGTCTTCATATCCCTGTGCTTTCAGTTCTTCCACAAACCAGTCATCAATTCCCTTTACTGCCTGTTTGAAAGAATCAACATCCAGTTTCTCATGATTGATGACTGTCACACCATTCTGTGTCTGCCAGCGATTCAGGATTTCATCATCTCCTGCCCGATTGATTTCACGTTCATACCGGACTGCTTTCTGTCCAATCTCATCTACTACTTTCTGCTGTTCCGGTGTCAGACTGCCGTAAACCCCCTGATTGATTCCAAAAAACAGACAGTCATAATTCGCATTCCATAAAGAACAGTATTTCTGAACTTCCTGTACACTTGCTGCATCAATAGCAGGAAGTGGATTTTCCTGTCCTTCCACGGTATTCTGCTGCAGAGCCGTATAAGTTTCTGACCAGTTCATATTGGTAGCATCTGCTCCCCACCTCTTATAACATTCCATCAGCAGATTGGATCCTGCCACACGGATTTTCAGATTTTTCATATCTTCTGCAGAAGTTACCGGTCTTACAGAGTTCGTCAACTGACGGAAACCATTTTCTGCCATTCCCATACAATGCACACCGTAGCTTTCCAGGATTTCCTTCATTTTTTCTCCGGCTTCTCCATCCAGTTTTTCATCTGCTTCTTCTACAGAATCAAATAAGAAAGGAAGAGATACTACGTTAAACCTTGGATCAAAAGCAGAATAGATTAGATTGGAATGAAGGGAAATCTGTACCGGATCTCCATTCATCAATGCCTGAATACCTTCTGATTGATTTCCATTGGTAAGCTGATCCGCCGCATATACTTCTACATGTACCTTACCACCGGTCGCCTGTTCCATCATCTCTCCGAATTTACGTCCCGCTTCTGCCCAGGTACTGGTTTCCGTGGTTGAACAGGCAAAATTCCAGGTCTGCTCTTCCCATCCAAGATTACTGTAGTCTTCTACTGCATAAACACCTGCTGTTCCTGATGTAAATGCATTAATCAGATCTTTTACTTCTTTACCTTCATATCCTTCTGCAATCAGCTGTTCTTCATACCACCGGGGAATATCTGCAACTGCATCTTTAAAGGAATCTATATCCAAGTCTTCATATTCGGCGATTTCCACACCATTCTGGCTGCTCCACCGCTCTTTGATTTCATCATCACCGGAACGGTTAATGGCACGTTCATACTGAACGGCTTTTCTGCCTGCTTCATCTACTACCTTCTGTTGTTCCGGTGTCAGACTGTTATACAGTTCTCCGTTAATACAGAAGAAAAGACAATCATAGTTTGCATTCCACATGGAACAGTACTTCTGAACTTCCTGTACACTTGCCGCATCAATAGCCGGAAGCGGATTTTCCTGTCCTTCCACGGTATTCTGCTGCAGTGCCGTGTAAGTTTCTGACCAGTTCATATTGGTAGCATCAGCTCCCCATCTCTTATAACATTCCATTAACAGATTGGATCCTGCTACACGAATCTTCAGATTTTTCATATCCTCTGCGGAAGTTACCGGTCTTACAGAATTTGTCAGCTGACGGAAACCGTTTTCTGCCATTCCCATACAATGAAGACCATATTCCTGAAGAATCTCATCCAGTTTTTTTCCTGCTTCTCCGTCCAGTGTTGCATCTGCATCTTCTACGGAATCGAAGATAAATGGCAATGAAACCACATTAAATCTTGGATCAAATGCGGAATAAATCAAATTGGAATGCATGGATATCTGAACCGGGTCTCCATTCATCAATGCCTGAATTCCTTCGGACTGATTACCGTTTGTAAGCTGATCCGCCGCATATACATTGACCTTTACCTTTCCGCCTGTTGCCTCTTCCATTAATTTTCCAAACTGCTCCCCTGCTTTTGCCCATGTGCTGGTCTCCGTTGTTGAGCAGGCAAAATTCCAGGTCTGCTCCTCCCATCCCAGAGCACTGTAATCACCAATCTGATTATAGTCATCTTCTGCTGCGGAAGTTTCATTTTTTGATGTTTCTTCCAGTTTGGAAGTTCCTGTATAAGAACTTCCTGCAAATGCTTTTGGCAGACATGTGGAAATCTGCGGTATGTACGTAACCAGAAGCAAAACAGCCACACAGGCTGCAATCATAGGAAGCACTGCTTTTGAAATTTGCTGCAGTGTAACTTCCAGACCTTTTTTTATTTTCACACTGATTGCCACAAACAGATTGACTCCTACCGGAGGCGTTACCTGTCCGATTGCCAGATTCACAGTTGCCACAATACCAAAAGCTACAAGATCGTAACCCAGTTCCTTACATACCGGCAACATGATCGGAATAAAAATGTACATAGCTGAATTGGCATCTATGAAACATCCTGCGATCAGGAAAATAATATTTACGATCAGAAGAAATGTAAACTGATTGTGTGCCACACTTGCCAACAGATTGGATGCTGCCTGTGAAATACCAAATTTTGTACATACAAAAGAGAACAAAGATGCACATGCAACAATCAACATAATTCCACCGGTAGTCTTAGCAGATTCTACAAAGATATCTATCAAATCTTTGAACTTCACTTCTTTGTAAATAACCATGCCTACAAACAGACCATACACAACCGATACAGCCGCCGCTTCTGTAGGTGTGAAAACACCTCCATAAATACCTCCGAGAATGATAATCGGCATCAGAAATCCCCAGAATGCGTCTGCAAAAGCACGACCTCTTTCTGCCCAGGTTGCTTTTTCTGTTGTTGGCTGAATGCCTTTTTTACGTACTTCAATCATAATAACAAGAATCAAAGCTGCCCCCATTAAAATACCAGGTACGATACCTCCTGCAAACATATCTGCAATGGATACACCGGTAATCGAAGCGTATACTACAAACGCAATACTTGGGGGAATGACAATAGCAATCGAACTGGACGTGGCCATCATCGCCGTAGAAAACGGTGCGGAAAATCCGCCTTCCTCCACCATAGCAGGAATCAGGACTGCTCCAAGGGCTGCCACCGTAGCAGGACCGGAACCGGAAATTGCACCGAAAAAGCAGGCTACGATTACACAAACAATGGCAATACCACCTCTTCTGTGTCCCACGCAAGTATTTACAAATTTGATCAAACGTTTGGAAATTCCTGCTTTTGCCATAATATTTCCGGACAATACAAAGAATGGAATTGCCAAAAGCAGAAATTTGCTGATTCCTGAATACATATTGGTTGCCACAATTGTCAAAGAAGTTCCTGAATACAGAATTGCACAGATTGAGGAAAGTCCCAGACAGATGGCAATGGGTACATTCAAAATTAAAAATATAAAAAAGGATAAAAACAGTACCACACTGATCATTTCGTTTTCTCCTTTCTCTTCACAAATTCAAAATCCGTACAGTAATCAATACAGTATTCTATAAAATGTAAAATCATACAGCCTGCTCCTATGGGTACAAAAGACCAGAAAATCCATTCCGGCCAATTCAGCACGAACGTACGCTTCCCATTTGCAAGCTGTGTCAGCACCTTATCCATTCCATAATAAAATAAAATCACTGTAAAAATAACAGAAAGTACTGTTACCAGAATGGCAATGGGTTTTCTTGTTTTTTCCGGCAATCTGGAAGTAACCAGATTCAGACTGACCAGTTCACCCTCTCTGCATGCAAGGGCTGCAGCCATCAGTGTAATCAATACAAAAACTGCGACTACCAGTTCTTCTGTGAAAGACCAGGAACGATGAATCACTTTTCTGGAAAATACATTCCCCACAGTAAGAACCAGGATTAAAACCGTAGATACAGCCAGCACCAGTTTTTCAATCATAGCCAGCACATCCATGATTTTCTTGTAAATTTTCATTACTTTTCCTCCTCTTGTTTTTTAAGACATATAAATTCTACGTACATCTGCCCGTCTCATACGTACATACAAGGGATATAAAAGGCCTTTTCTTTGCAAAAATCTGAAATTTAGCAAAGAAAAAGACAAAAAAACGTCCCTCATAAAAATGAGGGACGAAAATTATCCGCGATACCACCCCTGATTCCACACAAGATTACCCCTGTGGGCGCTCAACAACATACTGACATATGTGTTTCCTGTAACGTGGAACAGACGTCAGGACTTACTGGGGCTTCTTCGACTTTTCAGACCTGATTCTCCGGGATGATTGCAGAATTCCCGGATTTCTGCCTCGCACCTTCCGGCAGCTCTCTGAATATCCTTCCAGAACTCTGTGCTTCCCTTCACAGAATTTATAATATCTCAACAAAAAACATTTTATTTCTTTTTTATATTTGCGTCAATACTTTTTTCACAGAATCATTGCCCAATCGTTGAAACTGTTTTTCATAGAAGCATTGAAAAACCTGTCATTGAAAGGGAAAGATTCCGAATCCGACTCCTCCTGTATGTCCTGTCATGAGCCAGCTTTTATATGCCCGCTGCAAGCGTGTATCTTCCGGAAGTTCTTTTGGCATTTTCTTACAGTCCTTATAAAAAATTCTCCACAAATCCTGATTCGTGTATTCTTCTTTATAAATGTAGTAATCACTCATAAATCCCAGAATATTGGAAGTCTCAGGCAGAAATTTTCTGTGTTTCGGAAAAAGCAGCCAGGATTCACAAAAGAAAATAACCGGTCCATTCCCAAAAACATCTTTGTAAAACTCTGCTGCTATTTTGTAAGATTTCAGATATTCTTCCCTTTTCAGAGGCCCTGCGGAAGGAATGTGTACCTGCACCACTTTATCTCCGGGATGAAGTGACACACCATTTTTCTCATATATATCTTCAAATTCAATGAGTTCATACTGAAAACGTCCCAGAGCAAACCGACGCAGCTCAAACCACCAGGGCATCCACTCTGCCACAAAAGTTCCCCAGATTCCATATAGTTTATAACACTCCAGCAGTTTCCAGTATAAATCTTTCATGGAATCTCTGAAAATACTTTCTGGAATCTTTCTTTCTCTGTACAGTTTTCGTGTCTTTCTACTCAGTCCTGCAAGAAACAGAAGATGGAGGGTATACGGAGAAACTCCACAGGAATCCGCAGACTGTTCCAGATCTCTGAAAATCTTCCCGTAATCCATATGTATGTTTTCACTGTACTCCCGGTCATAAGTTTCAAATATTTCCCAGACGTTCTGGCAGGAAATGACTTTGTTCATATCTCTTTCCAGACTTTCCACTGCTTCTTCCGGATAATCAAATTCTATCCAGAAGTTTTTCAGATATACTTCCCACTCCTTTTGGAGTAATTGACTGTTCCTATTATTCTTCTCCATCTTACACCCCTTAATCCACCGTTATCCGAAATACGATGGGATAGTTTCGTTCCGGCTGTTCAACCGATAAATGAAGTCCTGATTCATCCCGCTTCCACTCTACCGGATTTCCGCATCCTAAAAGCTCCACATTTCTAATAATTCCGCTGAATACCGGTTTATGAGAAGCATCCGTTTTTGCCATAGCTGTAAAACAGTAATTTCCCTTTTCCTCCGGTTTGAGAACCGTTCCGTAAATATATTTTCCTTTGACCGTATACCGGATATCTTTACTTGTAAAATGCTTCTTTATCCCATCCGAAAACTGCCCTTCTATAACCTGAGTAGGACCTTCTCCGAATTGTCTCCATACTTTTGTACCATAGATAGCCTCTCCGTTAGTTTCCAGCCATTTTCCTATAGAAAAAAGAATCTCCTGATCTTCTTTTGGAATGCTTCCATCTGCTTTCGGTCCGATATTCAACAACAGTCTTCCATTTTTGCTTACAATATCCACAAGATCACAGACAATATCCTCTGCAGAGCGATATTGATTTCCTTCTGTATAACACCAGGAATTTAATGCAACTGCTGTGTCTGTCTGCCAGACCCAGGGTTTGATATCTGCAAACTGACCTCGTTCTATATCCACTACCGCTGTCCCAAATTGAAATGCATCGTGTTTGTAATTAATCACCACTTCCTCACCCCACTGTGCTGCCCGATTATAATAATAAGCAGCCAGTTTTTTCAGATACGGTTTCATGGCATTATGCTGAATCCACCAGTCAAAATACAGAATTTTCGGACGGTATTCATCAATAATTTCACAGGTTCTCTCCAGCCAGTCCTCCATGAATTCTTCTGTAGGTTCCGGTTTCGAAAACAGATCGTGATGATCTCCCTCCGGCATGGATGGCCAGTACAAATCTCCTTTCTTCAAAGGTTCTTTCACATCACTGTCAAATTCTTTCCCATGGCCCAGGAAAAACCAGTGTTCGATTCGGTGAGAAGAGGCACCGTTTATCAGTCCCTTCTTTTTCATTTCCTCTGCCAGTTCTCCCAGCGTATCCCGTTTTGGTCCCATTTCAAAAGCATTATAATGAGAAATACTGCTCTTATACATCTGAAATCCATCATGATGCTCCGCTACGGGAATCACATACTCTGCCCCTGCCTTTTTGAACAAATCTACCCATTCTTCCGGCTGAAAATGTTCTGCCCGAAACATGGGAATAAAATCTTTATAGCCAAATTCTTTATGAGGCCCATAAGTTTTTATATGATATTCATATTCCGGACTTCCCTGTATATACATGTTTCTCGGATACCATTCACTTCCGAAAGCAGGTACTGAATAAACACCCCAGTGAATAAAAATTCCGAATTTTATATCCTCATACCAGCGGGGCGGTCTGTAGTTTCCCAAAGATTCCCAACTGTCGCTGTAAGGCCCAGCCTGAATCACTTCTTCTATTTTTTTATTCATATGTAATTCCTCCAAACACATTCCTGTAAAACAAAAACCGCCGGCTGAAAAACAACCGACGGAAAAATTCATGGTATATTATTTTTTAGGCAATTTTAGATTTTGCCAGCTCTGCTAATGTTGCAAATCCTTCTGCATCATTGATAGCCATATCAGCCAGAACTTTTCTGTTCAGGTCAACGTTAGCCAGTTTTAATCCATACATAAATTTGCTGTAAGACAGACCATTCATTCTTGCAGCAGCGTTGATACGTGCGATCCATAACTGTCTGAACTGACGTTTTCTCTGTTTTCTTCCGGCATAAGAACTTGCCAGTGCTCTCATTACAGACTGTTTTGCAACTCTGTACTGTTTGGAGCGGGCACCTCTGTAGCCTTTTGCCATTTTTAATACTCTATTGTGTTTTTTCTTTGCGTTTAAACCGCCTTTGATTCTTGCCATTTCTTAATTTCCTCCTGTTCTGAAACGAATATCGAATTAGATGTACGGTAAAATTTTCTTTATGCTCTTTACATTAGTAGAATCTGTAATAGCCGCTTTTCTCAGGTTTCTCTTTCTCTTCTGAGATTTTTTAGTTAAGATATGGCTCTTATAAGCTTTATTTCTTTTTAATAATCCTGTACCTGTTTTTTTGAAGCGCTTTGCAGCTGCTTTTGTTGTTTTCATTTTTGGCATGATTGTATCCTCCTTAAACTCTTTTAATGAACGTCTAACGTTTTTCTGTCAAAAACATGGTCATGCTGCGTCCCTCAACCTTTGGTGCTTTTTCTACAACCGCAATGTCAGACAGGGACTGTGCAAACTCATCCAGAATGTGTTTGCTGCTCTGCATATGTGCCATTTCTCTTCCTCTGAAACGAAGTGTAACTTTTACTTTATTTCCTTTGCTCAGGAATTTTCTGGCATTATTGACCTTGGTGTTCAGATCGTTTTCCTCAATATTCGGGGATAAACGCACTTCCTTGATCTCTATGGTTTTCTGTTTCTTTTTAGCTTCCTTTTCTTTTCTTGCTAATTCGTACTTATACTTACCATAATCGATAATTTTACAAACTGGCGGTTTTGCTGTAGGAGCAACCTTGACCAGATCCAGGCCTGCTTCCTGTGCATGTTTCTGCGCATCTCTGGCAGACATGATACCAAGCTGTTCTCCGTTTGCGCCAATGAGACGAACCTCTCTGTCTCTGATTTGTTCATTAATCATTAAATCGCTAATAGTAGTGCACCTCCATAATATTGATAAAACACTCTTTCGGCCTTCTGGCCATCCACCTCATAACATTCTGAAAGAAATAAGAAAAAAGTGGACAGCATAAGCTCCCCACAACATATCTCCATAAAGAAAACGCCAAAGCGCATTGTTTATTTAAATATGAACCATAGTCACTTACTTGTGCTAAGGTGAGAGTGGACACTCTGCTTTCTTTTTCTTCAGACTAATATAAACTATCATATTTTTTCCTCTTCGTCAAGCGTTTTTTTTTATATTTCCCCAAAAATAACCTTGTATTTTCCTAAGAAAAATGGCATAATGTTTCACGTACAGTTAAAATTGTATAAAAAATAAAACAAAGAGGGAGTAACATTTATGGACAAAAACAGAGGCTCATTTTCCAACAAGATGGGATTTGTACTCGCTGCTGCAGGTTCTGCAGTCGGTCTTGGAAACCTGTGGCGTTTCCCATATCTGGCAGCCAAATACGGTGGTGGTATTTTCCTGCTGGTTTATCTCATTCTTGCGGTAACACTCGGTTTCACGCTGATGATTACCGAAATTGCCATCGGTCGTAAGACCGGACTCAGTGCTGTAGGGGCATTCAAGGCACTGGATAAACGATTTGGTTTTGTAGGTTATCTGGCCTGCATCGTACCATTTATCATCACCCCTTATTATTGCGTAATCGGTGGATGGGTAGTAAAATATCTCATCACTTTTGTTACCGGTAACGTATCTGCTGCTGCAGGTGATGATTATTTTACAGGATTTATTACCGAAGCTGCTCAGCCGGTAGTATGGTTTGCCGTATTCGTTGTGCTGACTGCGATTGTTGTCCTTGCAGGTGTAGAAAAGGGTATAGAAAAAGCAAGCCGTATCCTGATGCCGGTTCTGGTTCTTTTAACCATCGGCATTGCAGCTTTCTGTATTACAAGACCTGGTGCCGGCGCCGGTGTAAGATACTATCTGCTGCCTGATTTCAGCAACTTCTCCGCAACTACCGTATTGGCTGCTATGGGACAGTTATTCTACTCCATGTCACTGGCTATGGGTATTATGATCACTTACGGATCCTATATGAAGAAAGAAAATCCTCTTGAAAAATCCGTTCGTCAGATCGAGCTTTTTGATACAGCTATCGCTTTTCTGGCAGGTCTTATGATCATTCCGTCTGTATTCGTATTCTCCGGCGGTAATGAAGAAGCACTCAGCAAAGGACCTTCTCTGATGTTCATTACTCTGCCGAAGGTATTTGACAATATGAAGCTGGGCGGTATTATCGGCACTGTATTTTTCGTTCTGGTATTATTCGCAGCTCTGACTTCTGCCATTTCTCTGATGGAGACAAATGTATCAATCTTACGTGACAAACTGGGATGGGACAGAACGAAAGCTACAATTGTTGTTACTGTTTATATCCTGATTATCGGTGCGATTGTTTCCCTTGGTTTTGGGCCATTAAGCTTTATCACAGTAATCGGCATGGGTCTTCTGGATTTCTTCGATTTTGTCAGCAACAGTGTTCTGATGCCAATCGTTGCAATTCTTACCTGTATCAGCATTGGTTTCTTTGTAAAGCCAAAGGTGATTTACGATGAAGTGGAAATCAACGGACCTTTTAAAGTCAAAAAATTCTATACGATTATGCTGAAATGGATTGCTCCTGTCTGCCTGATTCTGATTCTGCTGTTTGCAGTTTCCGAGGCACTGGGAATAATTAAAGTCTGATGATTTGAATTGCATTTCACACAAAAAAGAATTCCCCGGAGGACCGCAAAAGTCTTCCGGGGAATTCTTTTTTTGATTTTTCTTATCTTTCCAGCTCAAAGCTTCCGCATTTTGTATCATCGCTTCTGGTGGCAGCGGAACCCGTAATTGTAATTTTTTCCGCACGACATTTTTCTTCTCTGTTAAAGGTACATTCCTGTGCTTTGCAATCCACATCGATGGTACGACATCCACAGTCATAACATGCAGCATCTGACACAGAATCCCTGCTTCGTTCTTTGAAACTGCTGCAGGAAGTCTCATCTGCTGCCGTTGCACTTTTTCCCTCCACAAGGATATCTCCTTTGGAACAGTATTCGTCTTTGTTGTAGACACAGGTTCTCGCTGTACAACTTAATAATGGCATATTGATTTCCTCCTTAAACTTGGTCTCATATAGTATGTGCGGAGGAATTTTTTTTATTCAGAACAGAATTTTAATTTTCTACTTCTATTTTGCGAATGGTTTTCTTTTTAATCTCTTCTGTAATTTCTGCAATAAAGGTATCCAGGCTCTTCTGTCCTTCATCACCGAGATAACGGCTTCTTACAGATACCAGACCTTCTTCCTCTTCCTTTGCTCCTACAACCAGCATATATGGAACTCTTTCCAGACGAGCTTCCCGAATCTTGTAACCCATTTTTTCAGAACGTTCATCTACAGAGCAGCGGATATTGTTTTCCTGCAGTTTTGCTTTCACCTGTGCTGCATAGTTATGGAATTTTTCGGAAATCGGAATAATACGTACCTGTTCCGGACACAGCCATGTGGGGAACAGTCCCGCATATTTTTCAATCAGCCATGCCAGTGTTCTTTCATAACAGCCCATGGATGTTCTGTGAATAATATAAGGACGCTTTTTCTCACCGTTTTCATCAATATAATACATGTCAAACTGTTCAGCAAGGAGCGCATCCCACTGAATGGTGATCATGGTATCTTCTTTTCCGTATACATTTTTTGCATTAATATCTACTTTCGGTCCGTAGAATGCAGCTTCCCCTACATCTTCTGTAAACGGAATATTCAGCTCCTGAAGCATGGTACGGATATGTCCTTCTGTTTCTTCCCATACTTCCGGATCTCCGATGTATTTTTCCTTGTTTTCCGGATCCCATTTGGAAAGATGATAAGTCACATCCTCTTCTACCCCCAGAACCTGCAGACAATACTGTGCAAGAGCGATACAATCTTTAAATTCTTTTACCATCTGATCCGGTCTTACGATCAAGTGTCCCTCTGAAATGGTAAACTGACGGACACGTGTGAGACCATGCATTTCTCCGGAATCTTCATTACGGAACAAAGTGGAAGTTTCACCGTAACGCAGAGGAAGATCACGATAGCTGTGCTGTTCTGCTTTGTATACATAATACTGGAATGGACAAGTCATGGGACGAAGTGCAAAAACTTCTTTGTCTTTTTCTTCATCTCCCAGTACAAACATTCCGTCTTTATAATGATCCCAGTGTCCGGAAATTTTATACAGATCGCTCTTTGCCATAAGAGGTGTTTTTGTACGGATATAACCTCTCTTTGCTTCTTCATCTTCAATCCATCTCTGCAGTTCCTGCATCATGATCACACCTTTTGGCATAATCAAAGGAAGACCCTGACCAATTACATCTACCGTTGTGAAAAGTTTCATTTCACGTCCCAGTTTATTATGATCACGTTTTTTCGCTTCTTCCATACGCTCCAGATGCTCTTTTAATTCATCTTTTGTTCCATATGCAGTACCGTATACACGAGTCAGCATCTGGTTCTTTTCGCTTCCTCTCCAGTAAGCACCGGAAGAAGAAAGAAGTTTAAATGCTTTTACTCCTTTTGTACTCATCAGATGAGGACCTGCACATAAATCTACCCAGTCACCCTGTGAATAGAAAGAAATCTCTGCATTTTCCGGCAAGTCTTCAATCAGTTCCACTTTATATGGCTCATTTTTCTCTTTGAAGAAAGCAATTGCTTCTTCTCTTGACTTTGTGTAACGTTCAATTTTTGCACCTTTTTTAATAATTTTTTTCATCTCTTTCTCAATTGCATCCAGATCTTCTCTTGAGAAAGGTGCACATTCGAAATCATAATAAAAACCGGTATCAATCGAAGGACCGATTGCTACTTTTGCTTCCGGATACAGAGTCTGCACTGCTTCTGCCAGTACATGAGAAGCAGTATGACGAAGGGCTGCCAGTCCTTTCTCATCCTTTGCTGTGAGAATGTTCACTTCACAGTCACTGTCTACTACTGTTCTCAGATCTACAACTTCTCCGTTTACCTCCCCTGCACATGCTGCACGGGCAAGTCCTTCACTGATATCATATGCAATATCAATGACTGATTTTGCTTCTGCATACTCTTTTTTTGAACCGTCTTTCAATGTGATAATCATGTTCTTTCGTTCTCCTTTTTGCTAAATGAATGTTTATTTTTGAGTTACCAGCCAGACCACTGCTTTCAGAAACAGGAATAAGACAATAAAAAATCCGTTCCTTACAGCCGTTTCTGACTGTAAGGGACGGGTAATCATCGACCACTCGCGGTTCCACCCTTTTTGCTCTGCTGTTTTCTCATGTATATAAGAAAACCGGTTCACCACTTCATTTATGATTATAACGGAATCACCGGACCGGATTGGGGCCACTCGGAGGTAGTTTTCAAATGCTTCCGTGACAGGCTGCTTTCAGCATATGCAGCCCTCTCTGGGACCTTCCACACTCTACTCGTCTCGTCATCGTGTTATTTTTTTGAATCTATCTTCATTATATCCACAGAATTTAATTTGTCAACCGGAATTTTTTAATTCCTTATACCATTTCTTCACCTCATCCGAATCATTACTGTTCAGATACACCGTTCTTTCATCCTCCAATACAATTTTGAGAACAGGAGAACACTCTCTGTTAAGAAACAGCATACACTTTCCTGTCTCTTTTCCCTTGTAATGTCCTATTGCAACTTTGTCAGTGGAGACTCCATTCGTTCGAATAAAATGTTCATCCGGCAATTCCTCGATCAGCTTCAGAGACTGAATCTGCGACAGTTGAAACTCACATTCATATCCTGCCGCCTCAATCTTCACTTGAGAATCTTCTTTTGTGTACTCATCACGTTTTCCATAAGCAAATCTGCAGATAAGAATCATAAATACGTCCATAGTAAGAAAAACAAAAAACAGTACACCTGCCATTCGTTACACCTCCACAATTTCCGAATGCATACAGGAAAACATTCTTTCACACAAACCCATAAAAACTTTCTCCTTTATCTTGGCCACCGATCTTCTTTTTTAAGAAGCGGTGAAAAAGAATTGTGCGGCTCTGATTGATACCAGTAAGCTACGCTTGCCACATCATCCTGTCGCTCAAACAGTCCCCTGTAGCCCACACCAATCTGCTGAATAGTGACTTTCAGATCTTCATCAAAGCAGATAGGATCCTGTATATGCCATCTGTAAAAACCTCGCATAGGCATACAGTCATCATTGTGATATAAATTATGAATTGCCTCATCATGAGAAGAATAATACGGATATCCCATATATGGTGTGCAGTAATTCTGCTCCACTGTTTTTCCGTCTACCTGTTTTGCAAAACTCCAGGAACCTCCGAAATAATCTTCCGTACCAGTTCCGCAAATAGTGGGGTACTCTTCGTCTCCGTCAATATAGAACTTGATTTCTCCTTCTCCCCACCAGTAACGCTCCAGTGTAGTTAAAGCCATATAGGTTCCTACATAATGGCCCTTTCCTTTTACACCATCGAGAATCACATAATCTTTCTGAAGTTCTGTGATTTTCTCACGTCTCCACTGTGCATGAAAGTAAGCAATATCATCGGGCAGTTGTTCTTCATACAGACAATAATCAATCTGATAGAAAAATGCCGGTATGGGATTTGCATGCTGATTTTCCAGTGTAATTCTTGCTTTCTTTCTGAACGGCATCTGAAAATAGCAGTTTAATCCACGACTTGGAACAGCCACAACAGGAATCGAATTTACGATGCATTCTCTTCCGAAACCGCAGCAGAAGAAATCCCCCAGAGGGCTTTCCACAGAAGGTTCTTCTTCTTCATCCCAGTACATACGGATCACAAGATCTCTGAGAACAAAGCAGTCCGCTTCTGTGGTTTTATCTGTTACTGTAATCCATATATGATTGATGGCTCCCGGACCCTCTATTTCTCCTAAAGCAACCGTTGCACCAGCAGGAATATCACGAAGGCAGGGACTTCCTTTTCTGGATGGCCCAAGTGGACTGGATGCCATACCGCCCTTTCCTTTCTCACCTGTAGGGTTTTCAGCATTGATCGCACGGCTTTTTCTGTGTTTTGCAAGAGGCAATACTCCAAGACTGCCTCCAAAATTATCTAACATACTTTTTTCCTCCTGTCATTATGCCATCTGTTTATCCTTCCATTAATTCCATCAATTCTTCTTTGCTGATTCTGTAATCTGCAACACCCTGACCCTCCACAATGTTCTCTGCCAGTCTGGCCTTCTTCTCCTGAAGTGCCAGAATTTTCTCTTCAATGGTATCCTTTGTCACCAGTTTCACCACTGTCACCATATTTTTCTGTCCGATTCGGTGGGTTCTGTCTGTAGCCTGATTCTGAGCTGCCACATTCCACCAGGGATCATAGTGAATCACCACATCTGCCTGTGTCAGGTTCAGTCCTGTTCCGCCTGCTTTCAGAGAAATGAGAAATACCTGCACATTTCCTTCCTGGAATTTTTTTACCATATCCTTTCTCTGCTCTTTTGAATTTTTTCCGGAAAGATACAGATAGGAAATTCCTTTTCTTTCCATATTTGCAGCCAAAATGTCCAGCATCCTTGTAAACTGAGAAAAAAGCAGAATTCGATGCTCTGCCTGAATCATATCTTCCACAATTTCCAGACAGGCCTCTGTTTTGGCTGACTGTCCGGTATAATTCTCATAACAAAGATCCGGCGAACAGCAGATCTGCCGCAGATTGGTGAGCTCTGCCAGATATTTCAGTTTATTGTGATTATAATCTTCTTCCGATTCTCCGGAAAGCTCCATTTGTATCTGCTTTATCTTGGCATCATAAAGTCTTCGCTGTTCCCCGTCCATTTTCACATAGATATTTTTTTCCAGTTTATCCGGCAGATCTTTCAGTACATCCTGTTTTTTTCTTCTTAAAATAAATGGTGCCGTCATTCTTCCAAGCCTCTGACAGATCACTTCATCTTCGTTTTTCACTATGGGAATTTCCAGTTCTTTTTTGAACTTCCCGTAAGCATGCAGATATCCCGGCATAATAAAATCAAAAATACTCCAAAGATCACTGAGCCGATTTTCAACCGGTGTTCCCGTCAGCGCAAACCGGTGTACAGCCCGGATTTCTTTTACCGCTTTTGCAGACTGGGTACCTGCGTTTTTAATATACTGAGCTTCATCAATGATCATATAGGAAAACTTTTTGGATTTATAGACATCTTTATCCCGCTTCAGCAGATCATAGGATGTTACAAGAATATCCTTTTCTCCTGCAGTCTCAATCTGTTCCTTTCTTTCTCCGCCTGCGCCTGTGATCAAACGCACAGACAGATCCGGAGCAAACCGATGAATTTCACTTTCCCAGTTATACACAAGCGATGCCGGACATACAATCAGAGCTCCTTCTTTTTTCAATTCCAGAAGAGCAATGACCTGCAGAGTTTTTCCAAGTCCCATATCATCTGCCAGAATTCCTCCAAATCCCCAGGATGCCAGCATAGCCAGCCATCGGAAACCGTTCTGCTGGTAAGTGCGCAGATCTGCATGAAGCTCTGCCGGCACCTCAAAATCACTGTCTTCATAACTATTCATGTCACGAACCAGTTTTTTAAATTCCGGACTTCTGTCTGCCTTTACATTTTCCCCCTTCTTTTTCAGGGTTTCCGCAATATAAGAGGCTCTGTATTTTGGAACGGTGATACTGCCTTCTTTCAGCTCTTTCCCTGTAATATCCAGACTTTCCGCCAGTTCCGATACAAGACTCAGACCTTCATTTTCAAGACTGACAAAATCTCCGTTTTTCATGCGGTAATATTTCTTTCTCCGCTTGTATGCAGATAAAATCTTATCCATTTCCCCGTAATCAATGCCTTCGGTCCGGATATCCAGTTTCAGCAGATCACTCTGGATTCCCACTCCCACATTTACCACAGGTGAAGGAATCACACGCATTCTTCTCAATTTCTCATCCACATAGAGATTGCAAAGTTCATGAAGCTTTGCCATCCCTTCACTGAAGAGAGCATACGCCTGCTCTTCCGTGCTGCAGATCCCATAGACCTGCCCTGCATTCTTTTCGTAAAAGAAGTACTTTTTGAGACAGGATTCCAAAACAGATTCTTTTTCTAAATTTCGATACTGAGAGGATGGATCCGGATCATCAAAAAGATTATAAGAAGCTGTACCATATACGGCTTCTGCCTTTGCCAGGATCCATTCCGGATGCTTCTCATCCTGACTGAGATATACGCAAAACTCTGCTTCCTGAGGCATATATTCTTCAAAATCAATGTTCTGTATATTTACTTCTGCATACTGTTCCAGCACAGGAAGAAGATTGCCGCAGAATGCTGTATAATCTTCTTTGTTCAAATAAAAAACTTCTTCTCTTCTATAATAGGAATTTCCGTACCACCGGTTCAGAATCAGACCACGAAGTACCGGCATCATAATCCGTTCAAAATCCTCCGTACACTGACAGATAGTGTCATCTTTCACAAAATAATTATGTTCCACTCCCTGAATCCATTCATCTGTATGAATGGTTACCTGGGTCTCCTCTTCTCCATCGGAAAGAATCTCTGCCTGCACACATGGATTTCCCTGAATGATTCTGTATTTTTTCTGCTGAATTTCCAGTCTCTCTCCCATCATCATCTGGAACATTTTGTCCATTCCATAAGGAGAAAGCGCGATCCTCCGAAAATTAGAGCTGTAAATCTGATCTTCAAAATTTAACGTATACCGGGCACGAAGATATTCACTTATAAAATCAATCCATTTCAGAGCCTCCGGGGCAAATGCGGATCTGGTGTGAGTAAAACCAAGATTTTTTCCATAGGCACTGTACTTTTCCTTGGCAATATCATCCAGCAGCTTGCAGATATTTTTTAACACATACATTTTCCCTGCACCAATTCGAAACTCGATGAAGTACATATTCCGCTCTTTTGTAATTACAGGCTCAATCTGAATCTGCTGATAATATTCTCCCAGAAAACGCCCATTTTTCTGCATAGCACAACGAGACATAACTTCTTTCAGCTCTCTGGAGGTCTCCACTGCCGCTTTCTTATTTTTTCCCGTAAATCCTGCCATTCCCTTCTGAATGTTCATGGCTGCAAAATCCTGTTTCTGCTTTTCCCGGTATAGTAATGCCAGAGCCACGCAATGTTTGCATAATCCGAAATAAGATTCATAAGCAGGGCAGTCACATACATAATCAATAATATCTTCTTCCCCATCTTCTTCTCCTATGGTTATGCTGACTTCGTACCATCTGGATCCGCTGCCTTTTATAGATGCTTCCACCAGAATGTCGCCTTCTGAAAGTTCCGTTTTTCTATAACTTTTGTACTTCTGACTTTCATACAATTGTCTTCCCTTCGTATAAGTAGAAGGGAAGCAATTATCCCTGATTACACTGAGTTTTAACATACTCTTTCTCCCGTTCTGTTTCAAATATTACCGGCTGCTTTGTCTTTGATGATTCCAAAAAATTCTCTTACCAGATAATTCACCTGCAAAAATCGGTTGCTCCTTGCCGGAATTCCTTCCAGATATGTACATCCCTGTTTTTTTCCAATGGAAACACCCCTGTATACATGAAACCCGTTTGTAACGATTCCTATAAACTTCTCCCTTGCTTTTCCCTTTTCTATCTGATCCAGAATCTCCAGAGAAAACTTCAGATTTTCATTGGTATTCACAGACTTGTCTTCCAGGATCAGTCTGTCCCGGGAGATTCCCTGTTTTTCAAGATACACATACATAGCCTGTGCCTCTGAGATATTTTCTCCCTTCCCTTTTCCTCCGGAAAGCACTGCTTTTGTATCCGGATTTTCTTCCAGATATTCCTCTGCCCTCTCAAGACGCAGCAACAGAGAATTACTTAACCGATTTCCGTTTACCTGTGCTCCCAGAACAATGATATAATCAAGATTTTCGGAAGGTTCGTGCAGCATTCCTGAGAAAATACAGCCTTCCACTGTCAGAAACAGGATCAGCAGAATCCCTGTACCAAGGCCCAGAATATATTTTATAAAAACAGGTATTTCAAATGCTGCAAGGAAAGAAATCTTTTCACGAAAATGCAGAAGCAAAGCCATACCATAAAAGAAAAGACCTCCTGCTGCCCAGATACAGGGAAATAAAGATGAAAGACCTGTATATAATACAATTCCTGCAAAATACAGGATACACAGACTCCCCAAAATCACGAAAACCAGTTCCATCCTTTTCACCTCTTACCTCCAATATTTCTTTATATGAAAAGAAGGCGGAACAATGCCGCCTTCTAAAATTCTTATTTATTTCTTCCACAGCAATGTTTATATTTCTTGCCGCTTCCACAAGGACATGGATCGTTACGTCCGATTTTTGGGCCTTTTACCACTGTGCCTGATTTTTTCTGTTCCATGTACAGCTCTTTTCTCTTTTCCTCTGTGAAAATATCGTTCCACTGAGGCAGTTCATAAAGCCAGTCAGCCTTTGCATCTACCATGTTTTTGTAAAGAAGTTCTTTGTCAAATCCCAGATTCACAACGGTATCTTCTTCCATTTCTTCAATTGGGTTCTGCACTTTCAGACTGTCATTGATTCCATCCAGGAAACCAACCATAGTCATAACTTCCACTTCGTATTTATCAGCCAGTTCTTTTACTGTACCTCTTACAACTTCATCCGGGTTTGTCAGAAGTTTTTCATAGATTCCTTTTTCAATCAGGAAATAATTTGTCCAGAATTTCTGAAGCTGTCCTCTATCTGCTTCCTGAGAGTATGCAATATCTCTCCATTTCTGTAATAATGCCATGTATCTTTACCACCTTTTACTTAATTTCGTGTTTTTTTGGCGCCAAACGCCTGACAGATATAGTATATACGATACCATAAAATTTTTCAATCTTTTTGTATACTTTTCCCCTTTCCGGTCATACTATAAGTACACCAAAGAGAAAGTAGAAATACTTATCCTCCCCTTTGAAAAGCCCCTGTTGCCGGAAGAAGCCCACCGGCCGCAGGGGTTTATAATTTGTTCTGTATTTATTCCCATTCCGCAGCAAACCGGTCATGCACAACACGCATAGCAAGTTCCAGTTCCGCTTCTTTGATTACAGCAGTAATACGGATTTCCGATGTAGTCACCATATTTGTATTGATTCCTGCATTGGACAGTGCCTCAAACATCTTGGCCGCCACTCCCGGATTGGAACTGACTCCTGCTCCTACTACGGAAACCTTTGCTACATCCTCTTTACATTTGATATTCACATTTCCAAGAATCTCTCCCTCATTTTTCAGCAGTTCTTCTGTCATGACCATATCCGGTTTTGCCACGGTAAAAGTCAATGTTTTTGTTCCGTCTTTTTCCAGCGACTGAATCATAACATCAATATTTACCCCTTTACTGGACAACAGATTCAACAGGCGGAAGGTACTTTCCGGATCATCCTTCATCCCTGCAACTGTAATTTTTGCAATATTTTTATCACCGGCAACGCCGCTTATAAGCATCTTCTCCATCTTTGTCTTCTCCTTTACCACAGTTCCTTCTGCTTCACACATACTGGATTTTACCACCAGCCTTACATTATAGCGCCTTGCCATTTCCACGCAGCGATTATGCAGGACCTTTGCGCCCAGAGAAGCAAATTCCAGCATCTCCTCATAAGTCACTTCCGGCATTTTTCTTGCGCTTGGCACAACACGGGGATCTGCTGTATAAACCCCGTCCACGTCTGTATAAATCTCACATAAATCCGCATGGAGAGCCGCTGCAAGCGCCACTGCAGTTGTGTCGGAACCGCCTCTTCCAAGAGTTGTAATATCATCATACTTATTCACTCCCTGGAATCCGGTAACTATCACAATCTTATTGGAATCCAGTTCTTTCCGTATCCGTTCACAATCAATTCGTTTCAGTTTTGCATTCTGATAAGTGGAATTGGTATACATAGGAACCTGCCATGCATTCAGCGAAATAGCAGTTACACCCATCTGGATCATAGTCATCGCCATAAAAGAAACAGAAACCTGCTCTCCGGTTGCCAGAAGCATATCCATTTCCCGTCTGGAAGGCATCTTGCTGATTTCCCCTGCCTGAGCAAGCAGACGGTCTGTGGTCTTTCCCATTGCTGAAAGAACGACTACTACCTGATTTCCTTCTTTCCATTTTTTGATGCAGCGTTCCGCCACACTTCTGATCTTATCCAGATCTGCTACGGAACTACCGCCGAATTTCATAACTACAAGCATTTTTCTTCCCCCGCACTCTCTTTTGTCTGTCCTGATTTTAAGAACTCTCTGTGAATATTATAGCGAAATGTCTTTTCGTCCACAACCTTTTTTTATGAAAATCAGAAAAAGGACCTCCTGAAGTTTTATTCAGAAAATCCTCTTTCTTATTTTCTTAGATTTACTCCAAATGAGGGTGACGTAGCGGGCTACGTCAACTGAATGCGGGGCCAATATCACGCAAAGTGGAGCTTGCAGGTGACGTGAATGATTTTTTAAACACACTCTGGTTCCGCTATTTTTCTGCCAGAAATGCTTCTGTCTCCTGTACTGTACGGATGCCCAGCACAGTCTGTGCCTTCTTCTTTTCTTCTTCGTAATTCATGTTCCGGATCTTATATTTGATCTTTGCAATCTGAGAAGATGACATACTGAACTCATCCAGCCCCATACCAAGAAGAATTCCCGTTGCCTTACTGTCGCTGGCAAATTCTCCGCACATGCCCACCGGAATCTTGTATTTATGGCCCGCCTCAATGACATGGGAAATGGCTCTCAACACTGCCGGATGAAAACTGTTATACATAGAGGCAATCTTTTTATTTCCCCTGTCCACAGCCAGAAGATACTGGGTCAGGTCATTAGTTCCGATGCTGAAGAAATCTGCTTCCTGTGCAAAGTCTTCTGCCAGAAGTACGGAAGCCGGTGTTTCCATCATCATACCCATCTGGATTTCTCTATCAAAAGGAATCTTTTCCTGCTCCAGTTCTTTTTTACATTCTTCTGTAAGTTGTTTTGCTTCCCGCAGTTCTTCCAGAGAAATGATCATAGGAAACATAATACGGATATGTCCGAACGCACTGGCTCTCAGAATTGCCCGAAGCTGTGTCCGGAACATATCTTTTAAAGTCAGTGAAATCCGGATTGCACGCCATCCAAGAAACGGATTTTCTTCCGGATCAAAAGCATAATAAGAAAGACCTTTATCTCCCCCGATATCCAGGGTACGTATAGTCAGTTCTAAAGGACAAAGCTTTGCCGCTTCTTTATATACCTCAAACTGTTCCTCTTCTGTAGGGAAATGGCTGTTCTCCATGTACAGAAATTCCGAACGAAAAAGTCCAACACCATCTGCCTTTCTCTCTGCGGCAGCTTTCACATCTTCCAGATCTCCTACATTTGCACAGATTCTCACTTCTCTTCCATCGATTGTACATGCAGAAAGATTGCTGACACTGGCATACAGTTCTGTTCTTTCTTTGTATTCCTGTGCTTTTTTTCGGAAAATTTCTTCGGTTTCTTCATCAGGATTGATAACGATTTCTCCGGTTTCCCCATCCATACAAATCTTATCCTGCTCTTTTACCGCTGCAAGAATCCCTTCTGCTCCTACCAGTGCCGGAAGGCCAGCACCTTTTGCCATAATAGATACATGGCTGGTGACCCCTCCTTCTTCTGTGATAAATCCTTTTACATAATTCAGGTCAAGAGCTGCTGTATCGGAAGGATACAAATCTCTTGCCACCAGGATCACCGGTGTATGAATATCTGAAAAATCGCTGAGTTTTTCCCCTTTCAGTGCAGCCATAAACCGTTTTGCTACATCTTTTACATCCGCTGCACGTTCCCGCATATATTCATCATCCATTGCCTCAAAAATTGCCGCTATTTCCTGAGCAGTTTCAGAAAGTGCCATCTGGGCATTCATTTTTTCCGTCCGGATTTTTGTCAGAATACCTTCCTGTAAAGTAAAATCATCTGCCATCATGAGATGTGCCTGAAAAATATCATTTTTTTCAGCCAGTTTTTTCAGTTCTTCCAGAACTTTTTTCTTTGCCTCCCCAAAGAGTTCTGCCTCTTTTTCTATTTTTTCTTCTGATATCCGGTGACTGGAAGGAGTCAGATCCGGTTCTTTATGAAGATATGCCGTTCCGAATGCAATTCCTTCGGAAGCTGTCTTTTTTACACTTAATTTTTTCATGGATCACTCACATCCTTCTCCAAGTCCGGAGGCTATAAAATCTACCAGTGCTTTTAAATCTTCTTTTTCTGTTTCTCCGTTGCATTCTACTTCAATTTCTGTACCACAACGAATCATAGCTGCCATAAGATTCAGCACACTTTTCGGATTTACTTTTTTTTCTCCCACATGAACAAATACTTCTGATTTGCATTTCATTGCCAGTTTTGCCAGTTCCCCTGCCGGTCTTGCATGAATACCTGATTTATTTACAACTGTCACTTTTTCCGCTACCATAATAAAAATCCTCCTCTTTTCTCTTGTTTTGTTTTTTATACTGTCACACCGAAATATTCAAATAAAATCTTTTCCGCTTCCCCGTTCCAGAGACCTCTGTGTCTGCTGCAGCATTCATGGAGTTTTGCAAATAAAGGATCTGTTTCACCCAGTTTTTCAAAATCATCAATCGCTGTCAGCGGCATCTCAAACTGTGTATAAGTCAGTTTCTTTCCTCCCGGAATCTTCGGCAAATTCAGTGTTGCCTCTGCAATACTGTCAATTCCTCCAATATGAGTAACCATAACTGCCGGCTCAATAGCTCCTTTTGCAGATAATTCAATGGCCTCGATCAGGTCATCATTATTACCACCTGTCGTTCCCATAATATGTGTACTTGTATAATGGGTATTATACAGATTGATTTCTGCCTTAAACTGATTATCTGTAGGACCTGCAAAGAAATTCATGCATCCGTCAAATGCCAGAAGACGATCTCCCATCTCAGCCACCTGTTTGATCGGTACATAAACAAATACATCATCGTATCCGTGTCCTTCTGTAATTGCAAGCAGTTCTTCTACCGGATCTGCCATAGCAGCTGTGTTCATATACAAAAGTTCTACCCCTTTTTCTTTTGCTGTTTCCGGAGAGATCATTTCCTTTGCACGGGCAATTCTGTCATCACTTACATCAGTCACCACAATTCGTTTTGGTTTGTTTTCAAACTGAATGCCATAGCTGACTGCTCCAAGTCCCATAGGCCCACATCCGCCCATAATCAGAATATTTCCATCCTTTTTTGTGCCCATGGCATGTTCATAATTCTTTTTATTAGTATGATAGTTTGCATGATAACCACCAATAATACAGCTCATAGGTTCTCCAAGAGAAGCTTCAAAGAAACTATCTCCGTCATAGTTAAGCAGACATCCCAGCTCCATTACTTCGTGAGGAATAATGCAGTAAGTGCAGGCTCCGCCAAAAAATTCATAAGAATATCCCGGTGATGCAAGACTCCCCTTATAATTCAGCGCCGGCTGCTGTGCAAATTTCTGCCCCGGTTTAAACTGATCTTTCCATTTTTCTCCTACTTCCACAATGACACCTGCAAACTCATGGCCGATGATAACCGGATTGGTATCAATGTTCTGAGGTGCTCTTTTATGTTTCTTTCCCTGCTCCGCCAGTTTATAGGTCGACATACAGATACTGTCGCTCATGACTTTTACAAGAATCTCATCCTCTTGGATTTCCGGAAGTTCAAATTCCTCCAGTCTCAAATCTTCTTTTCCATACATTCTTACTGCTTTTGTTTTCATGACTCTCCTCCACTCTTTATGTTTCGCATTTTTCTATTCTTCGATTTTTATTAACTGTGCCTGTTCCAGAAGCTCATCTACGTATGCTCTGCTGGGCGGCTTGGTACCTATGGTGGCAACTGCACCTGCCGATGTTGCCATGGCCAGTTTTGCTGTTTCTTCCATATTCATTTTCTGATCCCATCCGTATGCCATAGCAGCTACCATAGCGTCCCCGGCTCCAACTGTGGAGTGTACTTTTACCGGAACTGCAGATGCTTTATAAATCTTGTTCTCTCCTATGAAAAGAGCACCCATCTGTCCCAGAGAAATGGTAATCTGAGAAATTCCTTTTTCCACAAATTTTCTTCCCATCTCTACCAGTTCCTTTTCTCCTGGACGATAATCCATTTTGTAA
The DNA here is from genome assembly GCA_051880075.1 of Blautia sp. Taxonomy (GTDB): domain Bacteria; phylum Bacillota; class Clostridia; order Lachnospirales; family Lachnospiraceae; genus Blautia. The sequence continues at coordinate 43,216 of JBJENG010000088.1, forward strand.
TAACGCTCCAGTTCATCCCGGTTTGGTTTGATCATATCCGGCACTGCCGTCAGGCTTTCCGAAAACAATTCTCCATCTGCATCCAGAAGCACTTTTGCCCCTTTTTCATGTACACGTTCTGTAATTTCCCGGTAAATTCCTTTATCTACTCCCGGAGGAATACTTCCTGCCAGTACAAACAGCGTATCCGGTGATGCATAACCTTCCAGTTTTTCAATCAGCATTTCTATTTCTTTTTCTGTCACTGTGGGACCCGGCTCGTTTAATTCTGTAACACCGATTCTGGTATCTACTACCTTAGTATTTGTTCTTGTTTCTCCGCTGACAGTCACAAAATCCTCCTGAATGCCCCAATCTTTCAGTACATTTTTTATGGTATTTCCTGCAGTACCTCCAAGGAATCCGCTTGCAATGCTGGTACCTCCAAGTTCATGTATTGTCTTTGATACATTAATTCCTTTTCCACCTGCATCACTGACTACACGTTTAATCCGATTCAGACCTCCTGCTTCAAAATTTTCCACGTCTACAGTTTTATCAATGGCAGGATTCATAGTTACTGTTACGATCATTTTTTATTCCTCCCTGGTAAAAATTTCATACACCTCTTCTTCGGTACCATTCACCACACGTTCTACATCTTCCGGTGTCTGCATCTTGGTGGCGATATTTCCCAGAATGGTAAGATGCTCTTCCCCCACTCCTGCAATACCAATGACCAGTTTTACATCAGAACCGCCCCAGTCGGTTCCTTCCGGAAATGCCATCACTGCAATTCCGGACGCCTTAATCTCTTTCTTGGCTTCTTCCACTCCATGAGGAAGTGCAATTCCATTTCCTACATTTGTTGCAAAAGTCAGCTCTCGTTTCAGCATTGCATCGATATATTTTTCATTTACATAACCACTCTCCTGAAGCATTTTTCCTATGGCTTTTATTACTTCTTCTTTTGGTGCTCTTTTACATCCCAGACGAATATTTTCTTTCATCAGAAGTTCTTTTTTTTCTTCTTTTTTGTTCTTTTTAAAAAATAACATTTTAGCTCCCTCCCGGTATCTTTTTCCGTTTGCTGTTTCTTTATGTCTTTATTATACCTGTAGAAATATGCAACTTTCAACGAAAACAAAATGGCATTTGACACCATCAGATAGTGACATAATTAAAAAAACAGCAGACTTCTCTGCTGTTCTTTTCATTATATTTTATTCAGATATTGATTAAAAAATTTTTTTAGATAACAGGAAAGTAACTCTTTGATTTTCTCTTTATCCCCTAAACGCAAAGTGTCCAGAAACCCCTCTTCTTCAATCAACTGCTCACTGATATAACCCAGAATCATCCCATTTTCTTTCAAATGCTCATCCTCCGGAAGCAGCATGATAATGATTACATCAATTCCCTGAAAATATGGATCTGAAAAAGCCTTTAGATCTCTGGTAAGGCACACAGAAAATCCCGGTTTTACCACTCCTCTTGTCCTGGTATGAAGAAGAGCAAACCCAAAGGCTGCAAAAACCTGTGTTCCAAGTTTTTCTCTTCGCATAATATCTTCCTGAATCATCTGTCTCCGATCCGAATAAGGAGAAAATTTTTCGCTGATTGCCACTAATAATTCCTGAAAAGATATTCCATTATCCACTTTCATAACCATAAGATTATTCAGAATTCCTTTAATCTGAGCAGCCATATAATTTACCTGTTCCAGCTGTTTCGTAAATGGATCATCTTCTTTCTTCCGTGCAGGCATCCGCTCATATCTGGCAACCTTTTCTTCTATTTTTTCCATATCACTGTCCAGCAGAAGAGAATTTACATACAGAATATCTCCCTGCTCCTCCCCAAGACTGATACTGGAAACAAAGAAATCCTGTTGTTCCAGAACATAAGGGGTGAGTTCATGTTTTCCATAAGCAGTAACCTGTACACGGTTTTGAAAATAATTACCTATTTTTGAAGACATCAGTCGGGAAATTCCGATTCCGCTGGCACATACAATTCCCACCTGTACCTGACGTCTGCTGGTTTTCCGTCCTTCCAGTCTCACCATTGCCGCGCCAAAATGAATGGCAAGAAACCCCACTTCTGCATCAGGAACCGTACACCCCAGTCTTTGCTCCAGTATTTTAACAGCCTTTTCACATCTGGCATAGATTGGTGCATATTCCTCCTTGATCTGTTCAAGCAGAGGATTGGCAATATACATTTCATTACTCAGCCGAATCAGAGTGGGCTGAAGATGCGCAATCAGGCCTTGTACAAACTCTTCATCCTGCTTCAGAAGATATGCATTATCCGGGTCATAGGCATCTACCAGTTCATTAACAAGATTCAGCCATTTCTCCGGATTGCTGTTCATACCTTTTTCTCTTGTGCCGATATTTTGGGTTTTTGCTCCTTTTAAATGCAGACAGATGTATACGATCTCCGTTTCCGGAATCACGATTTTAAATTTTTCCCCAAGTACTTTTCCTATTGTCCGAGCCAGTTCGTAATCTTCGTCTTTTGTGATATAGTTATGAATGGTTGGATAATCTTCAATAATCTCCTGTTTCAAAATCCGGTTCAAAGCAATCGTAATATGCAGCACAAGACCCACATAAGAATTTTCCGTCAGATTCATGATTCTGTCTTCTTTCAGACCGGATAATGTATTCACTACTGTTTTTAAAATATCATTATCCAGCATATAATAAATGGTTTTTCCGTTCTTTCGGGCAATCTTTTCCAGCATGGTTTCATTTCGATTTTCATAGAACTCGCGAATCATTTTTGTATCAATATTGTCATCAATAAACGTACGGATGGCTCTGCGAAAATCTTTTTCTTCTCCTTCAATGGCCACACCATATCCCTGTTTTCGCACAATATGCAGATGGAATTTTTCAAACCACCCTTCCACTGCTTCCAGATCACTGCTTATAGTAGCCTCACTGACCCCGAAAAGATTGCTGTAATAAAACAGTTTTTTCAGATTTTTATCTTTTAAAATTTCCAGAATCAGCCGTTTTCGACGTTCTGTTTTATCAAGTGCGTCAAGATTTTCTCCTTTTTCCAGCAATTCCAGAAGTATGGCCTTGTTCTCCGGATCTCCTTCCAGCCATACACCGGTTCCTGCTTTTGAGCAAAAAGTAATCCCGTATTTTTTCTGCAGAGAACTTCCTAAATACTCCATTTCTCTTTGTACGGTTCTCTTGCTCACTCCAATAGCTTCTGCCAGATTTTTTACAGATATAATGTCGTCTTCTTTTAGCATGACTCTAAGAATCTGCTGCATTCTTGGCGTAAAATCACGATTCATCCCCTGCCCCCCCTTTACCGGAAGCTCAGGTATTCCCTGATAATTCCTTCATATTCTTCCACACACATAAGCCCTGTCACTGCACAGACAGGAAGAGAGAATTTTCTATTCTCTACTACAGAGAGAAAATCCTTTTGACAGATCAGAAGCTGCGCTTCCTTCGGAATATCATCTGCCGCCGCTGCCTGAACCTTGTATCCTTCCATTCCCATTTCTTTTAATTTTCTGCGAAACAGGGCTGCGCCCATAGAACTGGAGCCTACCCCTCCGTCACAGACAAAACAAATATTCTTTATTACGGTTCTTTTTTCTGTTTCCATATGCTTCTCTTCCTGTACTTGCTTTTCTTCTTTCACTTCTTCTTTCCGTTCTTTTCCCTGTTTTTCCTCCCCTTCTTCCTGCACTTGCTTTTGTGTTCTTTTCAGAACAAGCAATCCCATACTGCAGGACACGAATGCAGAACAGGCTACTCCCAGAAGGATTCCTCCATGAGTTCCCCGTGTTCCCATGAGAAGGAGTGTAAAAATGCTTCCCGGTGAGGCAGGTCCTGCCAGACCGGCTCCTGTCATAGTAAAACAGAAACTTCCTGCTGTACCTCCTGCAATCAGTGGAATCAGAAGCCATAAATTTCTCAGCACATAGGGAAAATACACTTCATGAATCCCTCCTGCAAATTCCACCAGCATACAGGAATTCAGTTCCCGTTTTTCGGCGGTCCCGGCCAGTTTACAGGCCAACAGAAGACCAAGTCCCGGGCCCGGATTTGTTTCCAGAAGAAACAGAACTGAACTGCTTTCTGTCTGAAGCTGTTCCATACCAAGAGGAACCAGAATCCCGTAATGAATTCCATTGTTCAGGAATATAACCTTTGCAGGTTCCAGAAAAACACTGATAAAAGGAATCATTTGTTTTTCCACCAAAAATTTCACCCACTGATTAATAGTGTCTCCCACCAGATGCAGAACAGGAGCCACAAAAAAGCAGGATACACTCATAAAGAAAATCCCCAGAATTGCAAGGACCAGATTTCTGGTAAGCATTTCAAATCCGGCTGCACGTTTTTTCAGGCGCTCACAGACTTGTTCCCCCACATACCCTGCAAGCGGAGCGATTAACATGACTCCTAAAAAAGACCATCCTTCCCAGGCAGCGATCATTCCCAGACTGGCCAGTGCACCGGATACACCACCCACACCATGACCGGTTCTTTTCCCGGCTTCGTATCCCATGAATGCCGGGATCAGAATTCTGTACAAAATTTCATTCATCTGCTGCATCTTTTGCGATGGGAACCATCCGTTTTGGGCAAACAGAATATTCAGAATTCCAAAAACAATAAACAGGGTAATCACATGAAGGATCACCTGACTGTAAAATCTACCTGCTGAAGTAATCTTTTTCTTCATTTCAAACCTCTTTTATTAAATGCGAATAACGGCAGTCAGAAACTGCCGTATATCGCACATCATTCCTTTTATTTCTCTTTCAGTTCCTTTACAAGGATATCATACTCCGGAGCTGCCAGGAAATTCTGTATCAGTACCAACTTTGCATTTGGATTACTGTGCGCTGCACGTTCTCCCAGTTCATGATGGGTTACCACCACCTGCGCATCTGCCGGTATGGAGGAAACCGGCGCATGCACGACCTGAATACTTTCCAGTCCTGCCTCTTTGAGTTTCTTACGAAGTACGGTTGCTCCCATAGCACTGGAGCCCATTCCTGCATCACATGCAAAAACAATTTTTTTCACTGCATCCGTTCCTTTAGAACTAACTGGTTCATCTTTAATCCCTTTGGATGCTTTTTTCATCTGCTGAACCTTTTTCTGTGATACTTCCAGATCTTCTTCTTTTCCTGCAAATTTCAGTAAAGGAAGGGCAATGATAAAGGATACTGCCGCTGCCACAAAGATACCGGAAATTACTGCCATATAAGAATGTTTCTCACACAATGCCATAATTGCCAGGAAACTTCCCGGTGAAGCAGGTGCATTCAGACCTGCTCCAAGCAGCTGGAAAGTAAACACACCGCTGGCTCCTCCTCCGATTACAGCCAGAAGCAGTAATGGATTCATAAGTATGTATGGAAAATAAATTTCGTGGATTCCCCCCAGGAAATGAATGATAACCGCACCCGGTGCAGAGCTTTTGGCACTTCCTTTTCCTGCAATACAGTAGGCCAGAAGCACGCCAAGTCCCGGTCCCGGGTTCGCTTCCAGCAGGAAGAAAACAGACTTTCCTGCCTCTTCCACCTGTTTCATTCCGAGTGGTGACAAAATACCATGATTGATTGCATTATTTAAAAACAATACTTTTGCCGGCTCAATAAACAAACTGGCAAGAGGCAACAGACCGTGCTCCACAAAAAATCCTACTCCGCTTTCCATCAGGCTGTTCAGCACATTCACCAGAGGTGTTATCCCTTTCAGGGCAATCACAGCCAAAATGGCTCCGATGATTCCTATGGAAAAATTATTTACCAGCATTTCAAATCCGGCTTTTACTTTTCCCTCAATCAATTTATCAAACTTTTTAATCACCCATCCGGATAAAGGACCCATAATCATAGCCCCGATAAACATAGGCACATCAGCTCCCGCGATTACACCCATAGTGGCAATGGCACCGATTACACCGCCTCGCACGCCTGCCACTGCATTACCGCCTGTATAGGCAATCAGAAGCGGCAGAAGCATATATGCCATAGGCTGGATTAACTGGGCAATGCTTTCATTGGGAATCCATCCATCTGCCATAAATAATGCAGTAATCAGTCCCCATGCAATAAATGCCCCGATATTTGGCATCACCATGCTGCTTAGAAATCTTCCAAACAATTGTACTTTCTCTTTCATTGATTCACACCCTCGCTTACTTTTTCTTTTCGTTCAGGTATGATTGGCCAATCAATTTCCTTTGATAGGTTTATTATAGGCTGAAGAGCCCATAAATTTCAACTTGAAGAAAATAGGATTTGTCATCAGCTTATGGTGACATCTTTTTATATCTTTATTCAAAAACTCTGTAAGTCCCTCTTTTACAGGTACCCCCTTGAGACGGATTTCCTCCTCTACATAATCAATCATAAGACCATCCATATCAAAAATCATAGCATCGGTGCATTCTTTTCATCATCTTTCTTTGCCTCTTTGTCACTTTCTCCACAACACATCTTTTATATATTTTACCATGTTTTGGAAATGGTAGAAAGAAAAAAGACAGAGGAATTTCTTCCCCTGTCCATTTGAATCAATCCAGTTTTTTTCCTGTAAGCATTTCATAGCTCTGCAGGTATTTTTCAATTGTTTTATCTACGATTTCCTGTGGCAGTGTCCAGTCATTATCCGGATTTGCTTTCAGCCAGTCGCGTGCAAACTGTTTGTCGAAGGATGGCTGACCATGTCCCGGTTCATAACCATCTGCCGGCCAGAAACGAGAGCTGTCCGGTGTAAGCATTTCATCACCGATGACTACATTGCCTTCCTCATCAAGACCAAATTCAAATTTGGTATCAGCTATAATAATTCCTTTGCTCAGTGCATATTCTGCGCATTTTTTATAGAGTGCAATTGTGCAGTCACGAAGTTTTTCTGCATATTCCTGACCTTTTCCCGGGAAATATTTTTCCAGGTGAGCAATACTCTGTTCAAAGGAGATGTTTTCGTCATGATCACCGATTTCAGCTTTTGTAGATGGGGTATAAATCGGTTCTGGCAGTTTGTCGGATTCTTTCAGACCTTCCGGCAGCTCGATTCCACATACTTTACCGGTTTTTTTATAGCTTTCCCAACCACTTCCTGTAATGTAACCACGTACAATACATTCGATCGGAAGCATTTCCAGTTTGCGGCACATCATGCTGTTTCCGTCAAATTTTTCCTGCTGGAAAAATTCCGGCATATCTTTTACGTCTACGGAAATCATATGGTTTGGCAGAATATCTTCTGTCAGATCAAACCAGAACTTTGACATCTGAGTAAGTACAGTACCTTTTTTGGTAACTTCGTTATTCAAAATTACGTCAAAGCAGCTGATGCGGTCTGTTGCAACCATAATCAGGCTATCTCCATTGTCATAAATTTCGCGTACTTTACCTTCTTTAATTGGTTTTAATTCCTGCATCTTAGGCACCTCAATCTTATTTAATTTATAGTTTTCTTTGCGTTGTCATTACAGTAACACTATTTGTAGTTTTTTGTCAAGATATATACAGAAGAACCCTCTGCATTTCAGAGGCTTTTTCTGGTATACTATACAGTAGTGTAAATGAGGAGGTAGAAAAATGAAGTACGACGTTATTATAATCGGTGCAGGACCTGGTGGAATTTTCTCGGCATATGAATTGTTAAAGAGAAACAAAGCTCTGAAAATTGCAGTATTTGAAAAAGGAGCTCCTCTGGAAGATCGTCATTGTCCCATAGACGGAGAGGAAATAAAATCCTGTGCAGGCTGCAAAACCTGTGCGATTATGAGCGGTTTCGGCGGGGCAGGAGCATTTTCTGATGGAAAATACAATATTACCAACGATTTCGGCGGAACTCTTTATGAACACATCGGCAAAGCAAAGGCATTAGAATTGATGCATTATGTGGATGATCTGAATGTCGCCTTTGGTGGGGCAGGTACAAAAATGTATTCCACTGCGGGTACAAAATTCAAGAAACTGTGTCTCCAGAATAAACTGAATCTTTTAAATGCCTCTGTTCGTCATCTTGGTACCGATATCAATTATATCGTGTTGAAGAATCTTTACCAGGAACTGAAAGATAAAATTGATTTCCATTTTCACGCTTCTGTGAGCCATCTGGAAATTCTGGAAAATGGATATCGTATTTTTCAGAACGAGGAACATTATGACTGTAACAAATGTATTGTTTCGGTAGGAAGAAGCGGCAGTAAATGGATGGAGACTGTCTGCAGAGATCTGGATATTCCTACCAAATCCAATCGGGTGGATCTGGGTGTCCGTGTGGAACTTCCTGCTGTGATTTTTTCTCATCTTACTGATGAACTGTACGAAAGTAAAATCGTATACAAAACAGAAAAATTTGAAGATAATGTGCGGACGTTCTGTATGAATCCCTATGGGATCGTTGTCAATGAAAATACCAATGGTATTGTAACTGCAAACGGCCACAGTTATGAGGACCCTGAGAAGCAGACAGAAAATACAAATTTTGCCCTTCTGGTGTCCAAACATTTTTCCGAACCATTTAAAGACAGCAACGGATATGGGGAAAGCATCGCAAGACTTTCCAATATGCTGGGCGGCGGCGTGATCGTTCAGCGCTTCGGTGATCTGGTACGGGGACGCAGAAGTACGGTGGCACGAATCGAAGAGGGACTGGTACGTCCCACATTGGCTGCCACACCGGGAGACCTGAGTCTGGTTCTTCCAAAACGGATTTTGGACGGCATCATTGAAATGATCTATGCACTGGATAAAATTGCTCCGGGAACAGCCAATGATGATACATTGCTTTATGGTGTAGAAGTGAAATTCTATAATATGGAAGTCGATATTGACGAAAATCTGGAAACCCGATACAAGGGACTTTATATTATCGGGGATGGAAGCGGTGTTACCCATTCCCTTTCCCATGCTTCCGCGAGTGGTATTTATGTGGCAAGACAGATTACCGGTTAAAAGCGGTGTCCTGTTCTTCAAGAATGTCCAATATGGTTTCTTCCCATACATGCTGATTTTCCCTGTATATTCTTTTGTAAGCAGAAGGGGGCAGAGGAGACTCTGCCCTGCCTATCTCTATGGTAAGACTGGGAATACTTTTTTTTAACAGTGCCCAGTCTTTGTAGCCTGCAGGATCCAGTTCTTCATAATCATCATCCGGGGTATAACCGGTAAGCTTTCCAATCCGTTCTGCATATTTCTTTGTCTGTTGGGCAAGTGTATCCTTCTGTCCAAAAGACCAGTAAATCACTGCACCAGAAGAATGATAGCTGATTGTCCGATCGAAATTTTCTTTTTCTGTCAGTTCGATCAGTGCCCGGGCTTCTGCCGTACAGCCGGGGGCACTTCCTTTGTAGTGTTCACTGGACGGTCGTTCCATTCCGTCAGAATAAACTTCCCATAAAGCGTCAAAATTCCGGTTTACATCGATACCCTCTGCATTTGCTTTCCAGTATCGAAAGTATTTCTTCCATGGCATTCTCGCCCGGTCCTTTCC
>JBJENG010000088.1:52800-85703 GCA_051880075.1 Blautia sp.
GTCCTTCCGATGGTATTTATCTGTACAATTTTCTCAAAAATCCTTCTGTAAATATGTAAATCATTTTTCATTTCCTGATAAGAATAGCCTGAAAATTGTAGAATTTGTCGATTTTCTCTCATATTTAGAGCATTAATGTCCATTGACGGATACCTCTAAAATTATTATAATTAAAGATATTCATCGGGAGGAAGAATAAGAAGTGAAGAAGCTAAAACAAATACTTGCAATCACCGGCGTAATATTGCTTCTTGGCATATATGTTCTTGCCTTTGTGTTTGCACTTATCAAAAGTCCTGGTGCCGAGCCGATGCTGATGGCCGCTTTGTATTCCACAGTGATTGTACCGGTGCTTCTGTATGCCATTCTTCTGGTATACAAATGGAGAAAAGAAACGGATGGAATCGAAAAAATCGATCCGGAAAAGGCAGCCATCAATACAATCGTCTTTGATCTTGGAAAGGTTCTTGTAGATTACGACTGGAAGAAATATCTGAAAAGCCTGCATTATAATGAAGCAGCCATTCAGGCTGTGGGAGACGCCATGTTTGCCAGTGAAGACTGGGTGGAAGCGGATCGTGGTGTCAGAAATGAAGAAGAAATTCTCCAGTCCTTTATCGACAATGACCCGGAATATGAACAGGAAATCCGAAATGCTTTCGATGAAATGGGATTTACGATTCATACTTTTTCCTACACCAGAACATGGTTGAAATATCTGAAACGACGGGGGTACAAAATTTATTACCTGTCCAATTTTTCAAAACCTCTGTATGACAGATGCAAAGAGGAACTGTCTTTCCTTGATCTTATGGATGGAGGTTATATGTCCTGGCAGGTAAAAATGCTGAAACCAGAACCGGAATTTTATCAAAAACTTCTGCGGGACTTTAAGATCGACCCGTCCAGATCTGTATTTCTGGACGATGTACTGGATAATATTGCAGAGGCCAGAACACAAGGCATGAATGCTGTCCACTTTAAAGGGAAAAAAGAAGCAATTCAGACATTAAAGGAAGAATTTAGTGTCAGTTAAATTAGAGAAAGGATTTTTGGCACTCTGCCAAAAATCCTTTCTTTTAAATCTCTATTTGTCCAGTTTACGGATCAGCGCAAGGATTCGGCCTGCACTGCTGCACATTTCCATGGAATACTTCCATTTTCCGAAACTTTATTTATTTCTGTAAATAATATCGTCTCTGCTTGGTCCGTTGGAAATCATAGTAATCGGGAATCCAATCTTCTCTTCTACGAATTCAATGTATTTCCTGCAATTTTCCGGTAAATCCTCATAGTTTTTAATTCCCCGGATATCGCATTTCCATCCTGGTAATGTTTCAATTACCGGTTTTGCCTTTTCCAGTAAAGCAGTTGTGGGGAAGTCCGTAGTAATTTCTCCGTCAATATCGTAAGCCACACATACCGGAATCTCATCCAGATATCCCAGTACATCCAGCACTGTAAATGCTACATCGGTTGTACCCTGCATACGGCATCCGTATTTAGAAGCAACACAGTCAAACCATCCCATACGTCTCGGACGTCCGGTTGTTGCTCCGAATTCGCCGCCATCACCACCGCGTCTTCTCAGCTCATCTGCTTCTTCTCCGAAGATTTCAGATACAAATGCACCTGCTCCTACTGCGCTGGAATATGCTTTGCAGACAGTGATGATCTTTTTAATTTCATAAGGAGGCAAACCTGCTCCTACTGCTCCATATGCAGCCAAAGTAGAAGAAGAGGTAACCATTGGATAAATACCATGATCCGGGTCTTTCAGAGAACCCAGCTGACCTTCAAGCAGTACTTCTTTGCCTTCTTTTAACGCATTCCACAGATAGAGAGAAACATCGCATACGTAAGGTGCTACCATTTCTCTGTATTCTTTCAGTTCGTTCATAATATCATCCGGGTTCAATAATGGTTTGTGATATAAATGTTCCAGAATGACATTCTTTGTTTCACAGACACGAACCACTTTCTCACGAAGCGCATCTTCTTCCATGAAGAGCTCGCTTACCTGGAAACCGATTTTTGCATATTTATCTGAATAAAACGGTGCGATTCCTGATTTTGTGGAACCAAAAGATTTTCCTGCCAGACGTTCTTCTTCATACTCATCGAATTTAATATGATAAGACATTACCATCTGCGCTCTGTCGGAAACTTTAATCTTCGGCATCGGCACGCCCTTGTCCACAATTGACTGAATCTCTCTAAACAGTACCGGGATGTTGAGCGCTACACCGTTTCCGATGACGCTGGTAGTGTGATCATAGAACACACCGGACGGAAGGGTATGAAGCGCAAATTTTCCATAATTATTCACAATTGTATGGCCTGCATTGGCACCGCCCTGGAATCTTACGATAATATCGGATTCCTGAGCCAGCATGTCGGTAATTTTGCCTTTACCTTCATCTCCCCAGTTAGCCCCTACTACTGCTTTTACCATTTTACATTCCTCCTAAAGTGCTTATTCGTACTCATGTATCATACTACATTTTCTGTGATAAATAAAGTTCTATTTTTAAATTCGGCAGAAATTTCCCTGTTTTTCTCAGCTTCTCCTTCTAAACAGAATAAAACACACTGCCGAAATTCCCATGAGAATGGGATAATATAAATATGGCATAATATTGATCGGTGTGATTCCTGCCAGACCTGCCGCTGCCAGAAGCTGAGCACCGTATGGAATCAAGCCCTGCCCTACTGAACCAAAAATATCCAGAAGCGAAGCACTTCTCTTTGGAGAAACTTGAAATTCTTCACTAATTTCTTTGGCAATGGGCCCCGCCATAACAATTGCCACCGTATTATTTGCCGTACAGCAATCTACAAGCAGTACCAGAAGAGAAATTCCAAATTCTCCGCCTTTCTGCCCGCTGATTCTTTTTTTAATTACATTAAGAACATATTCAATACCGCCATATTCTTTTACCAGTGCAACAATTGCCGCCACAATAATAGAAATCACGGTAATATCATACATGCTGGTAACACCATCTCCCATTTTCTGGAACATTTCACCAATCGGAAAAGCACCGGTTCCTACCCCCACAGCAAGGGATAATACAGTACCTGCAATCAGAACAATAAATACATTGATGCCAATCAATGCTCCTACAAGTACCACAAGATAAGGTACTACACGAATCAACTCATATTCCAGCCCTTCCTGTACCGGAGCCACATTGCCTCTGGTGATAAAGAAAAACAGGATTCCTGTAATAATCGCCGCCGGAAGTACGATCAGGAAGTTTTCCCGAAATTTATCTTTCATTTCACATCCCTGTGTCCGCACTGCGGCAATGGTGGTATCTGAAATCATGGACAAATTATCTCCGAACATAGCACCGCATACAATCGCACCCATACATATGGGCAGCCCGATTCCTGTCTTCTCTGCGATTCCCACACCAATGGGTGCCATTGCAGTAATGGTTCCCACACTGGTCCCCATGGATACAGAAATAAAGCATCCAATCACAAACAGACCAACCACAGCAACCGAAGGAGGGATAACAGAAAGTCCCAGATTTACGGTACTTTCCACTCCTCCAGCTGCCTTAACAGCACCGGAAAAAGCACCTGCTGCCAGAAAGATCAGGCACATGGTGACAATATTCTCTTCTCCGATTCCTCTGGAGATAATTGACACTTTTTCCTGAAATCCGACTTTCCGGTTTTGAGCAAACGCCACTACCAGTGCAATTAAAAATCCCACAATTGCAGGCATACTGTAAAAATCATGAAAAAGAATACCTGCTCCAATAAAAATGATAAGAAACACTCCGATAGGTAAAAGCGCCCACGGATTCCCTTTCCTTTCTCCCATAAAAATCCCCCTGCATGTTCACTTTTTTATTAAACGTTAATTTCCGCAGTCATTCCCAGGATGTCTTTATTCTCTTCCAGCATAGGCTGAATTACATTTTTCAGGAATGCATTGACCTGAACTTCTGCGCGTCCTGTATATTTGGATGGATCCATTGTTTTCTGCAAGTCTTCCAGACTCATGTTAAATGCCGGATCTGCTGCAATCAGTTCAAGGAGATTATTTTCTTTTCCTTCAACCTTTACATTTCTTCCTGCCTCCATAGAAAGTTCACGAATTCTTTCATGCAGTTCCTGACGGTCTCCACCTGCTTTTACAGCATCCATCATAATATTTTCTGTTGCCATAAAAGGCAATTCACTTCTCAGACGTTTTTCAATTACCTTCGGATATACGACCAGTCCGTCTACTACATTCAGGCACAGATCCAGAATACCGTCAATTGCCAGAAATCCTTCCGGAACAGAAAGACGTTTGTTTGCAGAATCATCCAGTGTTCTCTCAAACCACTGTGTTGCGGAAGTAATGGCCGGATTCATGGCATCTACCATAACAAAACGTGACAGAGAAGCAATTCTTTCACTTCTCATCGGATTTCTCTTATATGCCATTGCAGAAGAACCGATCTGGCTCTTTTCAAATGGTTCCTCTACTTCTTTCAGATGCTGAAGCAGACGAATATCATTGGAGAATTTATGTGCACTTGCTGCAATACCTGCCAGAACATTCAGAACTCTGGTATCTACTTTTCTGGAATAGGTCTGACCGGATACCGGATAGCATTCTTTGAATCCCATCTTCGCAGCAATCATCGGATCGATTTTATCAATGGTTTCCTGATCTCCGTCAAACAATTCCAGGAAACTCGCCTGTGTGCCTGTAGTACCTTTGGAACCAAGGAGTTTCATAGTACTCAGCACATAATTCAGGTCTTCCAGATCAAGCATAAATTCCTGCATCCACAAAGTTGCTCTCTTTCCAACTGTTGTAGGCTGTGCCGGCTGGAAATGAGTAAACGCCAGAGTTGGAAGTGCTTTGTTTGCCTCTGCAAATTTCGCCAGTTCCGCAATTACATTGATCAGTTTCTTCTTTACCAGTTTCAATGCTTCTGTCATAACAATAATATCGGTGTTATCTCCCACATAGCAAGAGGTAGCTCCCAGATGGATAATTCCTTTTGCCTTCGGGCACTGAACACCATACGCATATACATGGGACATAACATCGTGACGCACCTGTTTTTCGCGCTCTTTTGCCACATCATAATTAATATCATCTGCATGAGCTTTTAGTTCATCAATCTGTTCCTGTGTAATATTCAGTCCCAGCTCTTTTTCTGTTTCTGCAAGAGCAATCCAAAGTTTTCTCCAGGTACGGAATTTCATATCTGGTGAAAAGATATACTGCATTTCTTTGCTTGCATAACGTTCGGATAATGGACTCTGATATCTGTCTGTACTCATTTTAAATTCTCCTCTTCTTATTCTGGCTTCTTCATGGACACAGGCCGCTTCTGGCGCACCTGCGACATCTGGATTATATAACAGAACCTGTTTAAAAACAAGCCTAAAATCCCGTACTTCTGTGATATTCTCTCGTAAGTTCCTGCAGCATTTCATCAATCTCTTCCTGTGTTTTCTCACCCACAGAAGGTTTTGTTTTTTCAAAATCTCCCGCGATTTCCCGTAGGACTGCCGAATCAATACCAAGTCTTCCGCCTTCTGCTTTCCATTTTTCATCTGACATCATCATACGGCAGACAGCAAGATATTCTTTCAAAATCTTATGGGTATGCAATTTTTCATACGCCTTTTTAAAACAGTTTTTTGCCTCTTCCATCTGGAACAGTTTTAAATATGCGTAACCCATATTGTTGTAAATCTCACCTGCAAACTGAATTCCCATATTGTCTGTATCTGCGGATACCAGGGCGTCTTCATACATGCGGATCGCATTGACATACATTTTATTATTTACCAGATAATCCCCTTTTTTCTTTTTACGCACCGTCTTTGGCTGCTGCTCAAGCAGAACCAGTTCTTCATTGATCTTCCGGAATTCTTCGTGGGAAAGATAATGAATCTCCCGGAATATGGCCAGAATAAAATCGCCGGTTCCTCTTTCTTCTTCCAGAATCCGGTAAAGTTTCTGATAAAGCCGGTTCAGTCCAAGTTCTTTTTTCAGCCAGTCACAAAGATGCTCATTAATAATCGTCTCATCCAGCAGGTAAATGTTATGATAAAGGTAATAACACAATTCCTCAATACTATAGATATTCCTGCTGATATTTTTAATGTAAAACGGCAGTGAAGCCCTTTTTATCTGACATAATATATAACTGCTCATATGCTTCCTCCTACCATGATGCCCGCTCTGTCCAGATCAATCCGCTGGACGGAAACAGTTCTCCAAATCCCAGATCCTGTACCAGAATCACACAGACTGTTGCCGATTCATACATCACATGGATCCGCAGCCTTGTGGTTTTTGGCGGACGTTTTGGAAGTCCCGGCAGCTTCATAATATATCTGGTCTCTTCTCCACCTTCCATGGGACGTATAAGAAATTCCAGTTCTACCCTGTCATCCAGAATGATTTCAAATTTATTTTCTGTTTCATACCAGTTCTTTCCGGCTTCTGCTACAGTATAATTCTGATTCTTTCCCTGTATATTCATTTCCATGCTTACATGACTTTTTACCAGCGCATTTCCCACATACAGATAACCGCCCAATACGGACTCTTCACTTCTCTCTAACGCCGCAAGACAGGCACCACGCACGTACAGATTATTTCCATAATAAACATGTCTCTGATTCTTACAGAGAAGAGGAATCGAACGGACAGCCCAATCTTTGGAAAATCCTTCTCCTACCAGATAAATACTGGAATAAACATCATTTCCACAGGACTCCGCTATAAACTGATAAAACTCCACATCTCTCTGCTCCGGATTTTCAGGCAATGGTACCGTCTTTCCTTTCTCTACCTGTACAAGCAATGGTTTCTTACCTGTATCAATGCGCATTCTGGAAAAAGTAACCTGATTGTTTTCAAAGGAAAATAACCCTGTCATACGATTTCCGTTATCACGCCTTGTGCACATAGCATAGTAATAAAAACTTTCATCATAATCCTGTATCATCACCTGACCACTGGAAAACTTCATACGACTGCAGACTTTCTGAATCTTGCGTACCAGTACCCGATTCAGTTCCGGCATAGTAATCATAACTGCCCGGATCTGCCTTGGCGCATCTGCAATTCCAAGCATGGACAGGCATCCTCTCAGAAAGATTTCAAGCAGTTCCTCTGTTCTGTAATATCCTCCATCAATCTCTACCGGTTCCCCTTTCATACACAAATCCATAAGGTTCTCCACCGGAATCTCTCCCTCATGCCTGGAAAAATAATCGGCTTCCAGTCCAAAATGCCATGCATCCGCTTTTGGTCGTTTAGACAGCTTTGTAGGAAATGTATACAGATTGCTTCCTGCCTTGACGGAAAGGGAGACGGGTGTTTTTTCTTTTCTGTCATAATAACAAATCTGAGATACTTCTCTTCCGAATTCCAGACTTGCAATAATATTTCGTGTCTCATTCATGCCCTTCTCCACCTCCTACTCAATCAGCCCAAAAAGAGAAGAAGTCCAGGTATCTAACTGTTCATATCGCTCGATCGCTTTTTTCAGTTCCTCGTCTCTTCCCTGCTGTCTTGCTGCCAGCATACAGTTAATCATCTGATATTTTGTTTCACCTTGTTGGCAATTGGACGGTACCATCAATGTCTTCTCTTTTGTCCGTCTTTCTTCTCCCTTTTCTTCTATAATAAAATAATACTGAAGTACTTCTCCATAAAAAAGAATAAACTCCTTGTTAAAAATACCATAATACAGATTATTCAGCAATTCACTTTTATACTCGGAAGAATCTCTGTTCATGGAAGTAACCCGGTAGCATAAAGTAACCTTTGCACGGTTTCCTGCTCTGCATTCCACAAAGACTTTATCCTCTTTCTGAATACTCTGAAGCAGTGACTTTGGCATTCTCTGATAGAATTCAAACTTCAGTCCTGCTTTTTCGCAGGAAGACAAAATCTGCCTTGCAGTTTCCATCTGTTCTTCCGTCCAGTTTTTTTGTTCTTCATAAAATTTAAGAAGCGCAATATCACAAATAATGTCATGTTCCCAATTCGCCTTACGTATCCGCTCAATCGACTGGAAAATAAACAAATCCGTTTCTTTCTGTCCGATGAAGTATCCAAAAGCTTCAAAAGTCAGATAAGCCAGAATTACTTTTTCCTTACCCTTCTGCCGGATATATTCCCGCAACACTGCTGCTCCTTCTGGTATATAGATGCGTCCGAACATACTGTAGGTCAGAATATCCTCTTCCAGTTCATAAGCCTCTATAGAAAATCCCATGGTTCGTTTCCATATTTCTGTCATGGCGTCTACGGGACCTTCAAAATATTTTGCCAGATACCTGAGAATCACCTCGTCATAAGTGCCTTTTTTAAAGATGTGATACGCAAGCAGCAGCAATTCCTCTTCATATTCAAATTCCAGATTCAATATCATGCGGCTGCACAGTTTCAGAAGATCACATATGGGAATCCCTTCATATCCATATTCGCATATCAGGTCATAAGCTCCTACATACATTTTCTGTTTGATCAAAATCGTAATCAAAAGCCCTTTATTGACTTTTGCAAAACTATGAAAATCCATCTGCTGCAGCGAATCTCTCAAATTTTCATTGTCCATGTTTTCCTGGTAAAACAGGAGAAGACGTCTGCGGATTCTCTGTCTGTAGGTCTCAGAAAAAGCCTCTTCCTGTGCCGCATCCTGGAAACAATAAATATTGCTTCTTGTAATGGGGTTCTCATTTTTTAATTCCCCGCATATATAAAGAAGAAGTCCTGGAGTCACATATCCCTCACGAACGGATCTTTCTGCCAGCTCTTGTCGCTCAATCAAAGGCTGAAGATTGTAATCCACTGTCTGAATATACCGTCTTTGATGATCATCCTCAAATACGATCCGGGCATCCGGTGTATATACAGAAATATAAGCCACTTTATCATTACAGGTATAAACTTGTTCCTCTTTCAGCGCCGCGTGACGTACAATTACTTTTCTGATTTTCGGATCATCGCAGTAAAGCCTGTGCGTAAACAACACTCTGACAAGTGCACGTCTTACCGAATCATCTCTGGAATTCATACAGAATTCCTGATAGACCACTGCAAAATCCTCGTTCATTCTTCCCTCTTTCAGTTTCTCACAGGCGAACTGTTCCATATTGCTTCTGTAACTCTGATAGGTTGCTTTATCCAGCTCTTTATTCCGGATTACGTTACTGTAAACAAATGCCTTCTTTGTATCGCTGAGGGTATTATTATAACTGAAATACATACGTATCATCCTTGGCAGAACTTTCTGATAATTTCTGCTCATGGTTTCGATGTAATACTCATACAATCTTGTGATTTTCAGTTCTTTTTCTACTGCCAGTTCATACCATCGGAAGTATTCACTCTTTCTCGGATTTCCTTTCATAATCAGCACGCAGATTGCCCGCACAGTTTCCGTAGAAGGATATTTATCATAAATATACGCAAGCAATTGGTAAACAGGCTGTGAGAAATTCTTTAACTGACCGGACAAGTCTGTAGCACGAAATGCCATCTCTTCATTTAAAATATCATATTTCCGGGCAAATCTGAGCACCTGAAGGGAAAAACTTCCAAACCTCCGCAGCATAGTTCCGTCTTCTGCTGCAATCCTGCATGCCTCCAGATACAAAAACGGACTTCTGCATCCCAGACGATACTGTTCTTCCAGCAGATAAATAATTCTGGAAGGTGTCCGGCTTGCTTCTTTATCAATCTGCAGGAGAATATACAAAAGTAGAAAACTATCTTCTTTTCTCTGATATAACTGATGCATACGCAAAAGAGTTTTGTTTTTCTTTTCTTCATCATTCTCCAGCAAATCACACAGATACAGGTAAAGCCCTTCCAGTTCTTCTTCCTTCTGAATTCTGCTGTTTCCTTTCAGATTGTCCAGTTCTTCTGCCGCCTGCTCTTTTTTACCGGTAAGATAATACAGATATACCTGAAACAACTGATATTCCGTAGTAAAATGTCCTGTTTCACGAAGTTCTGCCAGAACAGTCTCCGACTTCTCTGACCAACTCTTCAGACTGGTCTTTTCCATGCGAAAATCAAGCAACTCCCGCATTAACTCCAGTTTCTTTTTCTTCTCGTAAGCATTCACATTTACGCGAATTTTCCCTGCCTTTGATGCCATTACTTCATACATCTGTTCTCCATAAACTGTACGGATACGAATGCGCCCAAAATTGTGTCCTTTCCCCAGATTCTCTTTCCGGATGATATATTCCATATCATAAACACTTCCGATAAAGTCTTCATCCCGAATCTGCTTTTTCTCTACTTCCAGGAAATCTCCCTCTACAGTAACAGAGGCTTTTAAATATCCCCAGGTATTTCTATGAATACGCAGGACATCCTTCATAGAATTCTGTACATCGTAGATTTCCATCCGGTCTTTTTCCAGCTCCAGTTCGACTCTTTCTTTTCTGCCGATTCCTATGAGAAATTCCTCCAGATGCTGCCAGGTAACCGGATTACAGGACATTGCATAATAATAAGGCAGTAAATCCTGATCGTTTTTCAGAAGTTCCGGAAAAGATTCATCCAGAAATAAATGATAAGCTTCCCGAAAATCTTCTTTCGCCAGCTTAGTAAATGCATCCAGATCACGAATCGATCCTGTAGAGGTTTTTACCTGATACTTTTCTATAGAAATGTGAAATGGAAGACGATATTCCCCGATACTGGTAGTAAGCACAATCTGGCCTTCGAAAAAATCTCCCGGTTTCAGGCCCTTTACATCTGCACCATAAGGTATGGTCACCTTTTCCCCGGAAAATCTTTCTTTTCCAAGCAGTAAACGCCGATGACTGGAATATGCCATTCCTTTGATACGGCTTCTGTCTTCTGCACCAAGAACCAGTTCCCCTCTGATGTTTTCCCCTGGTTTTGTGCTTTCTTCGATTCGTTCTGCAGAAAGCAGGAGCTGGGGCACTTCATATTCAAATCTTCCGTTTATTAATTGTTCCATTCTTCTTTTCAATGTATTCTACCCCGTTGTTATCAATAATTAATATTGAACAATTGTCATTTTGTGACTATAATGTGAATTATACACTACAAACGCACCGGACGCAACCTCTGCCATCTACACAGGATGACAGAAAACGACAGACTGTCCGAACAGAATTGGAGGCATATATGCTAAAACATAAAGATCATTTTCATGGAAGCGATCTGGAAAAGATCGAAGAAATTTACGGTATAAAAAAAGAAGATATCACCAGTTTTTCCGCCAATGTAAATCCCCTTGGCATTTCTCCCCTTTTACGGGATACTCTTTGCAGACATGTGGACGCCATCACATCCTATCCTGACAGAGACTATACACAGCTTCGTAAAAGTATCTGCGCTTATACAGGTGCTCAGTTTGAAAATATTATCGTAGGAAATGGCTCAACCGAATTAATTTCTCTTTTTATTCAGACCACGCACCCGGAAAAGGCCCTGATCCTTGGCCCTACCTATTCCGAATATGAACGGGAAATTTCACTGGAAGGCGGACAGACCCTCTACTATCCTCTGCGCGAAGAAAATGATTTCCAAATGGATGTGGATGATTTCTGCAGCAAATTAAATGATACGATTGATCTTCTGGTTCTCTGCAACCCGAACAATCCCACTGCATCTGCCATCAGCAGAAAAGAAATGCGAAAGATTCTCGATACTGCCCTGCAATACGGGACTTTTGTTATGGTAGACGAAACTTATGAAGAATTTGCTCCTTCTGAGCGAAAAATTTCTTCCATCCCCCTTACAAACAATTATACGAACCTGATTGTACTTCGGGGAATCTCCAAATTTTTTGCAGCCCCGGGCCTCCGTCTCGGCTATGCTGTTACCGGTAATCCGGATCTGCTGAAGCATATTAATACCAAGAAAAATCCCTGGACCATCAACAGTCTTGCGGAAATTGCAGGCTGTATTATGTTTTCGGATCAAGAGTATATTGAAAAGACGAAAAAACTGATTACTTCCGAACGGGAACGTATGATGAATGAGCTCTCACAGCTGAAGAGTGTAAAGATTTATCCTTCCTGTACCAATTTTATTCTGGTAAAAATTCTAAAAGAAAATGTAACCTCTGAAATGGTTTTTGAGCACTGTATTAAGAAGGGCTTGATGATCCGGGACTGCTCTACTTTTCCTTTCCTGGATAACAGCTACATCCGCTTCTGCATTATGAGTCCCCAAAAGAATAACGAATTGCTGCAGGCCATAAAAGAAAGCCTGTCCCTTTCATAAGTTTTTGAAAAGAGTCTGCATAAAAGCAGACTCTTTTCAGTTATTGATTGACTGCCCGGTCCACAATGCTGAGAAAAGAAAGAGATCCAAACGCAATCACCACATCCTCCTTATGGACAATACGCATAACACGTTCCACTGCCTCTTCTATGGTTGCAGCAGAAGAAACATTTGGATTCACCTTCTCAACTGCACATTTTAGTTCCTCTGCCGGAAGCGCTCTCGGATTTCCAGGTGTCTGAACCGTAATAATCTGTTCTGCCAGTGGTGCTGTAGTTTCAATAACTTT
Source organism: Blautia sp. (assembly GCA_051880075.1). GTDB lineage: Bacteria > Bacillota > Clostridia > Lachnospirales > Lachnospiraceae > Blautia. Next base: position 65,352 of record JBJENG010000088.1, read on the forward strand.
CTCATAATCTTTATCTGCAAACACCCCAAAAATATAATACAGTTTTTTCCCTTTAAAGTAAGTTTCAATGGAAGATCTGAGTACTTCTGCAGCCGCAGGATTATGAGCACCGTCAATAACTACAATCGGATCTCTATGAATCACAGAGAATCTTCCTCTCCATGCTGCCCGTTTCATTCCTGTGCGAACCTGTTCATCACTGAGGTTATAGCCCAGTTCTCTCAGTGCTTCCACCGCTTCCAGAGCGAGTGTGGCATTGGTGATCTGGTAGGTACCTGCCAGAGTAATCTCAACATTTTTCCAGTTTTTGTAAGTAAAACTCTGTTTCTCATAACCGTACTGTACTTCCGATAATCGCTCCAGATCCACAACAGACAGCTTTGCATGCATTTGGTCACTGACTCTTCTGATTACTTTCTCTGCCTCTGGCTCCTGTTTTGCAGAAACTACGCAAGTACCCGGTTTGATAATCCCTGCCTTATTCTCTGCAATCTCTGCCAGCGTATTTCCCAAAAATCCCATATGATCCATTCCTATAGAGGCAATCACTTCAAGAATGGTGGTTTTTACCACATTTGTAGCATCCAGTGCCCCTCCCATACCGGTTTCCAGCATCACAATATCACATTTTTTCTCACAGAAATAAAGGAAAGAAACCGCTGTTTCCACTTCGAAAACAGTAGGTGCAGGCAAACCCTCCGCTTCCATGGCTTCCACTGCATCTCTGACAGCAGATACATGACGGGCCAGAGACTCCCGGTCAATTCGCTGTCCATCCACCTGAATCCGTTCCCGATAGGAGTAAAGAGTAGGAGAGATATATCTTCCGGTTCGATATCCCGCTTCTGTGAGAATCTCTGACAAAAATGCCAGTTCCGATCCCTTTCCATTTGTTCCGGAAATATGAATGAATTTCAACTGATCCTGGGGATTTTCCAGCCGCTTTAACAGTTCCTTCATACTTTCCAATCCCAGGACACTTCCTGTTTTTCCCACTTCATCCAAAAATGCTCTTGCTTCTTCGTAATTCATAATTTTTCTCTTCCCATCTGTAAATATTTTACTGAAAATCAAACAACGACATCTGATTGGATTCCGGAAGATCACCGAACAATCCCAGATCACTCATTAAATCAATCACCGTTTTGCTGACTTTTGTACGATTCCGGAAGTCATCTTTTGAAAGAAATTCTCCGTCTTCCGCAGCCAGAACCACAGCATCAGCCGCCCGATCTCCCAGACCTTCTATCGTATCAAGAGCAGGCATCAGTTTACCGTCCATGATCTGAAAGGTATGCGCATTGGCCTTGTAAATATCAATTGGTACAAAATCAAAACCTCTGGCATACATTTCCTGCACGATTTTCATATCTTTATAAGTATCCTGTTCTTTCTTACTCAATGTATCCTTCCGCTTTTCATAATCATCCATGAAATATTCCAGCTTATCTTTTCCCTGACACATTAGTTCATAGGAAAAAGCGGTTGCACGGATGCTGAAATAAGCTGCATAATAAGCCAGCGGATAATAAATCTTGCAATAGGCAATTCTCCACCCCATCATAACGTAGGCAGCTGCATGCGCCTTGGGAAACATATATTTAATCTTTTTGCAGGATTCAATATACCAGTCCGGCACTCCATGGGCCTTCATTTCATCAATCCAGTCCGGCTTCAGACCTTTTCCTTTACGTACACTTTCCATAATGGTAAATGCCTGCCCATGTTCCAATCCTTTGTTGATCAGATAAATCATAATATCATCTCGCGTACAAATACAGGTGGTAATAGTCGCCGTTCCTGATTTGATCAGATCCTGGGCATTTCCCAGCCATACATCTGTTCCATGAGACAGACCGGAAATACGAACCAGATCTGAAAAAGAAGTAGGATTGGCATCGATTAACATCTGCATGGCAAAATCGGTACCAAACTCCGGAATTCCCAGACATCCTAGAGGGCATCCCCGAATATCCTCAGAAGTGATTCCCAATGCATCCGTATTTTTGAAAAGAGACATCACCTCTTTACTGTCCAGCGGAATCTCCCTGGCATTGATTCCCGTCAGATCCTCCAGCATACGAATCATTGTCGGATCATCGTGTCCAAGAATATCCAGCTTCAACAGATTGGAATCAATGGAGTGATAATCAAAATGTGTCGTAATAATATCGCTTGTCATATCATTGGCCGGGTGTTGCACCGGTGTAAATTCTTCAATATCCCAGCCAATGGGAAGAACGATAATTCCTCCCGGATGCTGTCCGGTCGTACGCCTGACTCCTGTACATCCCTGAACAATCCGGTTGATTTCACAGTATCGCTTTCGGTCTCCTCTTTCTTCAAAATAGTTTTTCACATAACCAAAAGCCGTCTTTTCTGCAAGGGTTCCTATGGTTCCTGCTTTAAAAGTCTGACCCGCACCGAAAATAACTTCTACATAACGGTGTGCCTTTCCCTGATAGTCTCCTGAGAAGTTTAAGTCAATATCCGGTTCCTTGTCTCCCTTGAATCCAAGGAATGTCTCAAAAGGAATATCAAACCCTTCTTTGATCAACGGTTTTCCACACACCGGACAATTCTTATCCGGCATGTCACAACCTGCACGACCGGAATAAGCCCTCACTTCCTCAGAATCAAAGTCACAATAATGACAGGAAGAACAATAATAATGGGGACTCAGAGGATTTACCTCTGTAATCCCTGACATGGTAGCGGCAAAAGAAGAGCCTACCGATCCACGGGACCCTACCAGATAACCATCACTGTTACTCTTCCACACAAGTTTTTGCGCAATCATATACATAACTGCATAACCGTTGGAAATAATAGAATTCAGTTCCCGCTCCAGACGTTCCTCTACGACTGAGGGAAGGCTTTCTCCATAAATCTCATGGGCTTTTGTATAACAGATCTCGCGAAGCATCTCATCGGAATTTTCAATCACAGGCGGGCATTTCCCTTTGTGAATGGGTGAAATTTTTTCTACCATATCTGCAATCTTATTCGGATTGGTAATCACAATTTCCTCTGCTTTTTCATTCCCCAGATAGGAAAATTCCTGAAGCATCTCCTCTGTAGTATGCAGATACAAAGGCGCCTGCTGATCCGCATCATCAAACCCCTTTCCGGCCATGATAATCCGCCGGTAAACCTCATCGTCCGGGTCCAGAAAATGCACATCACAAGTAGCAACCACCGGTTTGTTAAACAATTCTCCCAGTTTCACGATTTTACGATTGACTTCCCGCAGATCATCTTCTGTCTGTATATCTGCCCGGTCCTCATCACGGAGCATAAACGCATTATTTCCGATGGGCTGAATTTCCAGATAATCATAGAAATTTACCAGTCTTGCAATCTCCGGTTCCGGTCTTCCGTTCAGTACCGCCTGATACAATTCTCCTGCCTCACAGGCAGAACCGATCATAAGCCCTTCCTGATACTTCAGATAAAGACTCTTTGGTACTCTGGGTCTCCTGTGATAATAAATCAAATGAGAATCCGAAACCAGATGATACAGGTTCACACGCCCCGTATCATTCTTTGCCAGAATGATGGCATGATATGTGGGCATCTTCTGAATGGCATTGACGGAAACAGCGCCTTTTTCATTCAGCGCATTCAAATCCTCGATATCTCTTTCTCTGCACATTTCTATAAATTTCTGAAAAATATTGGCCGTACATTCTGCATCATCCACAGCTCTGTGATGATGCTCCAGAGAAACACCCACTGCTTTTGCCACAGTATCCAGTTTGAACCGATTCAATTGAGGAAGAAGAAAACGCGCCATTCCCACTGTATCCACAAATGTAAAGTCTGTTGCAATTCCAAGATCTTTGCAGTTTTTTTCAATGAAACTCATATCAAATTCTGCATTGTGCGCTACCATAACTGCATCTTCACAAAACTCTACAAATCGCGGCAGCAAAGTCTCAATCGTTTCTGCACCGGCCACCATACTGTCATTGATACTGGTCAGTTTTTCAATCCGAAAAGGAATGGGGATCCTGGGATTTACAAATTCGGAAAATCTTCCTGTTATCTCCCCATCTTCTACCTTTACTGCTCCGATTTCGATAATCTTATCTGATAAAGCAGAAAAACCTGTGGTCTCAATATCAAAAACCACATATTTTCCCCTTAAGGACTGTCCTTTACTGTTTTGAACAATTCCTTTCAGGTCATCAACAAGATATGCCTCCATACCATAAATCACTTTAAAATCTGCATCTTTTGGGACCACACCGCCCCATTCATCAAAGCAATGATTTGCCTCCGGAAATGCCTGCACTACGCCATGATCCGTTATGGCAATGGCTTTATGTCCCCATTCATACGCCCGCTTAATAATAGCTTTTGCATCGGAAACTCCATCCATATCACTCATTTTCGTATGACAGTGAAGTTCCACCCTTTTCTCAGGACTTGTATCTGCCCTGGAGGAAGTGAACGGAGGAATTTTCTTCACACCTACAACGGAACCAATGGTCAGCTCGCTGTCATACCGGTCTATAGTGGTAACACCCTTCAGCTTAATAAATGCTTTTTCTTTGATTCCTGTCAGAATCTCTTCCACCTGATCGTTTCTGGCAAACATTTTTACAGTAATGGAATCCGTAAAGTCTGTAATAGAAAAAATAATAATCGTTTTTTCGTTACGGATTTCTCTGGTTTCCAAAGTCATAATCTGTCCCCGGATACAAACTTCTCCCATTTCTGTCTGCACTGTTTTCAGAGGAATGATCTCATTTTCAAAATCTCTTCCGAAAAGAACATCCGGGTTATCGGAACGCTTCACGCTGCGTTTAAAATCACCAAAATTTCGGTCATTCTTTCCATTTTTATCCTTCTTCTGATTTTTATCGTTTTTCTCTTTTTTACCGGTTTCCGGATCTTTCTTTTCTTTTTTCTTCTTTTCTTTGTCTACAGGAATTTCTCCTTTGTCAGTTACGCTTTCCCCAGACAGTTCTTTTTCTTCCGCCTGTCCGAAAGAAGACTGCTCAATCACATGAGCAGCCTCCTGCATGATACGTATTTCACTGTTCTTGCGTATTTTACTTTCCTTTGCCGGCATATATTCCGGTTCTACCGTAAGAGAAAAGGAACATCTCTCACAGAAAACTTTCTCAATATAAGCCACAAGTTCTTCCTCACGACTTTCCGCCAGAACCGAAGACTGCATAAGCAGTTTCATTTTATTCTCTTCGGGGAAGGTGATCTGTGCCGTACGGAATGTATTATAAATTAATATGCTGTATCTTCTCAATTCTTCCAGCATAGAAGAACGATAGGCCTGAAAAAAAAGCTCCGGTGTATACTGAGAGGTAAGTGTAAACTTTTCAATAATTTTCACAGACATGGAAACACCCGGAAAAAACTGACTGCTTATGGAATCCTCAAGTAAATAAACATACTTCTTCTGTATCCATTGTCTGCTTTTGATATAGATTCTCATGTGATCTTTTGCAGGATTGACGGCAATCTTCGTTACTAACACTTCTTCCAGAAGCGCATGCAGATCCCCGTTGATTTCAAGCCCCGGAAAGACCTCTGAAAAATCCTTCTCCATCTCTATCTTCCTTCCTGTTTGTCCCAATTCTCCAGTTCCCGGCGAAGCGCTCCAAGCAGATCCCCTTCCGGTATCTTACTTACAATTTCACCTTTTTTTATAAGGAGTCCTACTCCTTTTCCACCTGCAATTCCAATATCTGCTTCTTTTGCCTCTCCCGGTCCATTTACTACACAACCCATAACGGCCACCTTGATATCAAGTGGAAATTCCTGTACCATAGTCTCCACCTGATTTGCAAGACCGATCAGATCAATCTGGGTTCTTCCACAAGTCGGACAGGATACTACTTCAATTCCGCCTTTTCGAAGCCCCAGTGTTTTTAGAACCCGCTTTGCAGATTTGATTTCTTCCACCGGATCGCCGGTAAGGGATACACGGATGGTATCACCAATTCCTTCATAAAGAATAATTCCAAGCCCTACAGCCGATTTTATATTTCCGGAATAAAGGGTTCCTGCTTCCGTAATTCCCACATGAAGTGGATAGTCTGTTTTCTCTGCAAGAATTTCATGGGCCTTCACACACATCATAACATCCGATGACTTGATACTGATCACAAGATTATCGTATCCGAATTCTTCAATCATACGAACTTTATCAAGCGCACTTTCTACAAGTCCTTCTGCCGTAACACCATGATATTTTTCCACCAGTTCTTTTTCCAGAGAACCGGAATTAACCCCTACGCGGATCGGAATATTTCCCGCTTTTGCCGTATCCACAACTGCTTTAATTTTCTCCGGTCCGCCAATATTACCCGGGTTGATACGAATTTTATCTGCACCGTTTTCCATGGCTGCAATTGCCATCTTATAATCAAAATGAATATCTGCCACAAGAGGAATATGAATCTGTTTCTTAATCTCACGAATTGCCTCGGCTGCTTCCTGCGTGGGTACCGTGCAGCGTATAATTTCACATCCTGCTGCTTCAAGAGCAAGAATCTGCGCAACGGTTGCTTCTACATCCTCTGTTTTTGTATTTGTCATAGACTGAATCAGGATCGGATTCCCTCCTCCGATTTTTCTGTCTCCAATCTGTACGGTTTTTGTATGGTCACGATACATGCTCTCCGCCTCCCATTATCGATTAATTTCCAACAGTTTCTGTTTCAGTTCTCCTTCCAGACGGTTCATTTCCATCTCTGCTTCCATACGTCTCTGATGTCCTTCCTTCTGAATATTCATGATTTCATCAAAAGTACTGATCAGATTCTCATTGGTCTTCTTTAAAGTTTCTATGTCAACAATGCCTCGCTCCGACTCTTTTGTTGCCTCAATAGTAGCCATTTTCAGAGTCTCCGCATTTTTCTGCAGAAGCGCATTTGTCATATCTGTTACCTGTTTCTGAGCTCTTGCAGCCTGGGTGGAGTGAGCAACACCAAGAGCCAATACCATCTGACTTTTCCAAAGAGGAATGGTATTTACAAGAGTAGACTGTATTTTTTCTGCCATAAGGGTATCATTTCCCTGCACAAGACGAATCTGCGGTGCTGTCTGAATGGAAATCATGCGCGTCAACTCCAGATCATGAATCTTTTTTTCAAATCTCTGACACATGGAATCGAGATCTTTTGCAGCCTGAGCATCCTCCGGAAGATTTGTTACCTGTGCTTTCTGCATCAACCGGGGAAGTTCAGTAGAACGAATCTCCTCCAGTTTCTTTTTTCCAGCAAGAATATACATGGATAACTCTTTGAAATAATTCAGATTCAGCTCATACATTTTGTCCATAGTTGCTGCATCTTTCAGAAGCTGGATCTGATGCTTTTCAAGAGTTTCCGTAATCTTTTCTACATTTGCTTCCGCTTTTGCATATTTTGTTTTCATGGACTCGATTTTATTGCTTCCCCGTTTGAAGAAACCAAAAATCCCTTTTTCTTCTTCTGCCGCATCAAAGCTCTGAAGTTCTGTAACCACATTTCCCAAAAGCTCTCCTACCTCTCCCAGATCCTTTGTTCTGACTTTCTCAAGAGCCTCTTCCGAAAAAACAGCCATTTTTTTCTGGGTTCCTGCACCATACTGGAGAATCGCAGCTGAATTACGAATATCAATCTGCTTTGAAAAATCATCCACCATCTTTCGTTCCTGTTCAGAAAGTACATTCTCACTTAACTGAGGTTCTGCAGGCTTTACTTCCACAACCGGTGCCTCCTCCTGCAAAGGTTCAAAGGTCAGAGTTGGTGTAGCAGTAAAATCTTTAAATTCATTGTTCATTTTTTACTCCTTTTCCTGAAAATCTTTCCCGCCTGTAAGTCCTTCCTGCGCCAGCATGGTTTTTAAAACCGAAATATCGGTAGACACATCCCATGCCGTATCTTTAAAGAAACTGTCCAGAAGATTTTCAAATGCAACATTTATAGTGTCCAGCGTATTTTCTATTTCTTTCTTCGCAGTCTTGATGTTATCCCCTTCCACCGGCTGTTTATCCAGTTCTTCATAAGCTTTCAGAAGCTTTACTGTAGTAGGCAGATAATAATCCATAAATTTATGAAGATCCCCAATCAGTTCCGGGTGCTGTTCCACCCGCTTGAAGATTCTGCGTATCACATTTTCCAGATGATACATCTTATTGGAAATGTCCACCCCCGGTATAGACTCATTGCTTCTTCGTATCTGCTCTATGTAGTCATTTCCTTGTTCAATTACCTTTTGTGCTTCTTCCGACATTCCTGCCCTTGCCACTGCTTTTTCTTCCTGTTCCTGAGACAGTCTTCTGGATTCCTCTGCACTTTTCGCATTCAGATACTGCTCATAAGATTCATCGCTTGTGATCAGGCAAGTTCCGCCTTCATCCAGATGTCCCTCCAGAAACATATGCTTGTCTATCATTTTTTTCAGATCCTTACGCACAAATTTTTCAGATTTTCTCACACTTTTTGCCAGTTCCTTAATTCCGGCGTAAGTTTTTCCGTTTAAAGTATGCACATAAGACCGAAAACGTTTCACCTTGCCTCTCAGTCGATTCCCATATACAGCAAGCACACCACTTCCAATCATGGCAGGTACGAAAATCCCAAGAATTCCCACCATTTTATCTGCCAGAGAGGCAGCAAATAAAGAAGCAATACCAAGGGCAAATGTAGTAATGCCAAACATACCAAACAGAGAAAATCCCAGTGCAGTACAAAGAATCCCCACTGCTCTTGATGTATTTGTATTGGCGTAAAGAGCAAACTTTTCTCTTGCTTCCTCCATCCTCTTTTTCTCATATTTACGTTTCTGCGCTTCCCTGGTAAAATCCGGTTCAAACCCGTATCTGTCCTGTTGGGTTCTCTGTCCTCTGCTGGCTCCGGATGCACCTTTTACCCCATTCACTGCTGCATCTTTCACACTGTTTGCAACCTGCCCCAGAGCATTTTCCAGTGTAACGCCAAGATCTCGGTTCAGGCGTCCGTAATCGCCTGTTTCAATGGCATCCTGCACAATATTTCTGATATCATTTCCAAGCTTATTCCAATCATTATTCGGCATATTTTCACACTCCAGTCCTGCCCTTCTCTATGACTGATTTAAATTATATATGATATGATTGAAAAAAGCAATGTAACTTCTCTTGCAATTCCCGGTTTAAAGTTTTATAATGATAAAAAATTAAAACTATTACATACCGTATTTATCGGCAGAATGGAGGAGAATCACAATGGAGAAAAAGAACATCGACTGGTCCAATCTTGGATTTGGTTATGTAAAGACCGATTACCGCTATGTTTCTAATTATAAGGATGGTGCCTGGGATGAGGGCACTTTAACTACAGATGACACAGTGACAATCAATGAATGTGCAGGTGTACTTCAGTATGCACAGACTGTTTTTGAAGGAATGAAGGCTTACACAACAGAAGACGGACATATTGTTACCTTCCGCCCGGATCTGAACGCAGAACGTATGGTGAACTCAGCAAAACGTCTGGAAATGCCCGTATTTCCGGAAGATCGTTTTGTTCAGGCTGTTGTAGACACTGTAAAAGCAAATACTGCTTTTGTACCGCCTTACGGTTCAGGAGCAACCTTATACATCCGTCCATATATGTTCGGAAGCAATCCGGTTATCGGTGTAAAACCAGCTGACGAATATCAGTTCCGTGTGTTCACCACACCGGTTGGTCCATACTTCAAGGGAGGCGTAAAACCTCTGACCATTCGTGTCAGTGACTTTGATCGTGCAGCACCGCATGGAACCGGTCATATCAAAGCCGGACTGAACTATGCCATGAGTCTTCACGCAATTGTAGATGCGCACAATCAGGGATTCGATGAGAACATGTACCTGGACGCAGCTACCCGAACAAAAGTAGAAGAAACCGGTGGTGCAAACTTCCTGTTTGTCACAAAAGACAACACCGTTGTAACTCCAAAATCAAGCAGTATCCTTCCATCCATTACAAGACGTTCTCTGATTTATGTTGCAGAACATTATCTGGGACTGAAAGTAGAAGAAAGAGAAATTCTCTTTGAAGAAGTAAAAGACTTTGCAGAATGTGGTCTGTGTGGTACTGCTGCCGTTATTTCACCGGTAGGCAAGATCGTTGACCACGGAAATGAAATCTGCTTCCCTGCAGGTATGGAAAAGATGGGACCGATTACCCAGAAACTTTATGACACTCTGACTGGAATCCAGATGGGAAGAATCGAAGCTCCGGAAGGATGGCTGAAAGTAATCGAATAAAAAACAGATACCCCTGTATCATTACGGCACCCGAATGTTTATCCAGCATTCGGATGCCGTTTTTTCTATTTTCTCACATATTTCACAAATGTATATTCCAGATCAAAATAGGTCTGTTCCTCACTCTCTTCTGCGATTTCCCATTGGGGATCCGCATCCAGATTGGGGAACCAGGAGTCTGCTTCATATGCAAAATCAATTTTTGTCACATGGGCTGTATCACAATAGGGAAGCATCTGCCCGTAGATACTGTCTCCTCCAATTACATACACATCTTCTGAATCATATTTCTTCAGTTCTTCCAGAACTTCTTCTATACTGTGTACCACAATTGCATCTTTTACTTTATAATTTTTATCTCTGGTAAGCACAATGTTGGTACGTTTTTTCAGAGGCTGTCCACCCGGAAAGCTTTCCAGGGTTTTTCTTCCCATAACCACTATTTTCCCGGTAGTGGTGGTACGGAAAAATTTCATGTCTGCCGGAATACTGATCAGAAGCTTATTGTCTTTTCCGATGGCCCAATTTTTATCTGCTGCAACAATAATATTCATATTTTTTCTCCTTACACTGCTATTGGTATATTTTTCACCTGGGGTCCTGCTTCATAATCTTCCACAATCAGGTCGTTTGTGGTAAATGCATAAAAATCTTTCACTTCCGGATTCAGAGAAACCTTCGGCGCTTTCAAAGGTGTTCTGGAAATCAACTCTTCCACAACCGGAACATGACGGTCATAAATGTGTGCATCTGCGATCACATGAAGCAGCTCTCCCGGAATCATATCATTTACCTGTGCCACCATCATAAGAAGGATAGCATACTGACACACATTCCAGTTATTAGCGGCCAGAACATCCTGGGAGCGCTGATTCAGCACTCCATTCAGAATCAGCTTCTCCTGTCCCGGTTCCTTTGTCACATTATAAGTCATACTGTAACAGCAGGGATCCAGCGCACCGCTGTGAAGATATTCAAACTGATACAGATTTGTCATGATTCGTCTGCTGTAAGGATTTTCTTTCAGCTGGCGAAGTACATAATCCATCTGGTCTGTTTCTTCTTCTTTATAAATGAATTTACGTCCTACCACATCTCCATAACAAGTTCCGATGGAACCATTCTCATCTGCCCATGCATCCCAGATATGTGAATTCAGATCATGGATATTATTTGACTTCTTCTGATAAATCCAGAGAATCTCATCCATGCAGCTTTTCAAAGCCGTCTTTCGCAATGTCAGTGCAGGAAATTCCCTGCGGAGGTCGTAACGATTCACTACACCAAATTTTTTTATCGTATATGCGCTTTCTCCCGTATCTTCCCATCTGGGACGTACTTTTTCTCCTCTGGTATCTGTTCCATTGTCCAATATATCCCGACACATTCTGATAAAAACATCATCTGCGTAACTCATTTTTTTCCTCACTTTTCTATACTGTTTTTTACAGAATACCATTTTCCTGTGTTTTTCGCAATGGAAAAAACCGGATGGGACTCTTTACAGAATCTCCGAAACATGATATATTCACCTGTAAATCGAAGCTTACTGACTGACAGAGATTTCAAATAATAAGGAGAGCAGATATGAAAAAATTTATTATATTACTGTTAAAGCCGTTTTCTTTTCTTCCGGCCTTATGCATGATGTATCTGATTTTTTCTTTTTCCGGCCAGTCCGGTGAAGAATCCAGTTCTCTCAGTTATGATATCAGCCATAAAATCATTGTAACTGCTGATCAGATTCTGGAAAAAAATTTAAGTGAAGAAAGAATTTCCTATTATACAGACCGTATACATACCCCTGTAAGAAAAGCCGCACATATGGCGGAATATTTTATTCTTGCCATCTGCGTTTCTTTTCCTCTTTATGTATATGGACTCCGTGGATTTCTCCTTTTTCTTTTTGCCGGATTTATCTGCGTAGGCTTCGCCTGTACCGACGAGCTCCATCAATCTTTCGTAGCCGGAAGAGGTCCTTCCAAGCGGGATGTGCTCATTGACAGCACCGGTGTATTCACAGGAATCCTTCTTGTACAGTTCATCTGTTGGAATATTCTCAGAAGCGCAAGAAAAAGATATTAGAAACAGCGGGTCAAATGCCCGCTGTTTTATAATTTCAAAGAAACATCTCCGCAGATTAGTATCTCTTCTTCTCCTTGCTGATTTTCTACCAGAAGTCTTCCATCTGATAAAATTTTCCTTGCCAGAACAACCCGCTCTTCGGAGCCATAAGACACCTTTACTTTCCGGCCCGGCACAATGTTTCTTTCCATATATTCTTTTGGAATTCCTTCTTTTTCGGACTCTTCCAGCAGACTATTTACAATCTCGGCCGCCAGAATGTTACGGTCCAGATAAACACCCGACTCAAGAATCGCTCCTGCTGTCTGTACAATCTCTTCCGGGAATCCTCCCTTAGGAAGATAAAGGTTCAAACCAATCCCTACCACCGCAAATTCAATATCACCGGTTTCAAAATCGGTAACTGCTTCTGTAAGAATCCCGCACACTTTTCTTTCCTTCAGATACAGATCGTTCACCCACTTGATTCCAAGAGAGACTCCACAAACCTTTTCTACTGCTTTACATACGGCTACCGCCGCTGCTGCAGTAATATTCAGGCTCTCCTGTGCTGTTCTGCGTGGACGCAGCAAAATGCTCATATAAAGTCCTGTTTTTTCCGGAGAGAAAAAGTTCCGTCCTCTTCTCCCTTTTCCTGATTTCTGCATTTCTGCCAGAACGAAAGAACCTTCTGAAAGATTCTCCTCTATCCCACGTTTCTTAAGATACTGATTGGTAGAGTCGATTTCTTTTTTTACATCTATAAATACCTGTTTATTTTTTAAATAAAGACGGATTGCCTCTTCTGACAAAATGTCACTGTCTGTCTCCAGTACATATCCTCTATTATTTACTGCTTTAATTTTATATCCCTCATCACGCAGGCTTTTCATGGCCTTCCATACTGCAGTTCGGGAATACCCCAGTCTTACTGCCAGATCTTCTCCGGAAAGATACGTTCCTTTATTGCTCTCCAATAGCTTCAGCAGTTCGGATTTTGTTGACATCTCTCACCTCATATCCCAGCTCACGAAGCATTTTCATATCTTCATCTATGGTAATTCCTGAAGTAGTAAGCATATCTCCGGAGATGGCACCATTGGCACCTGACTGAAATACCCTGCATCCTTTATCTGCAAGAAGACCTCTTCCTCCTGCCATACGAATGATGGCATCCGGCAGAACAAAACGGAAAACAGCCACGATTCGTCTTACTTCCTCTTCATCCAGTGGTGTCTGTCCTTCCAATGGTGTTCCGGGAATCGGATTCAGAATATTTACGGGAACTGAATGAATCCCCAGTTCTCTCAGCGTAAATGCCATATCGATTCTGTCCTCCATGGTTTCTCCCATTCCCATAATTCCTCCGCTGCACACTTCAAGACCTGCTTTCTGAGCTGCCTTAATCACTTTTATCTTATCATCAAATGTATGGGTTGTACAGATATTGGGAAAATTCCTTCTTGAAGTTTCCAGGTTGTTGTGATAACGAGTCACGCCTGCTTCTTTAATCTTTTTGAATTGTTCTTCTGTCAGCAGACCATGAGAAGCACAAAGGGAGATTCCACATGTACTTCCGATTTCACGGTAAGTTTTGCACATTTTATCCACTTCTTCTTCTGTAAGTCTTCGTCCCGATGTAACAACAGAATAACGCAGGATTCCTTTTGAATGATTATATACTGCTTCCTTGACCATATCCTCCTGAGGAAGAAGAGGATATTCCTCCACGCGAGACTTATGATGAGCAGACTGGGCACAATATTTACAATTTTCCGGACATTTTCCGCTTTTTCCATTAATAATTGTACATATATCAAATGTATTTTTGCAAAAGGCCTTTCTGATCTCATCTGCACCGCAACAAAGCTCCTCCAGATCTGCCTCAACCAGTCCTCTTGCCTCTTCCCGGGTAATCAATCCTCCGCTTAATACTTTTTCTTTTATCTTCTGAACCATTTTTTTCTTGCCTTTCAATCCTGTTTTTATGGTTCATTATATGCATTCTTTTTCCAATTGTCAACTATATATATTTTAAGGTTTACATTTTGCAATTTCTCTTACTTGCGCCTCAGATACTCATAAATATTTTTATACACTGTATATTTTTCCGTCTCATTTAAAATCTCATGCCGCATACCCGGATACATTTTTCCGCTCAGTTTTTTGTATCCCACTTGCCTCATATGCTGCAATTCCTGCACAAACTTTCTTCCATTTCCCACACAGGGATCTTCTTGTCCTGCCAGAAAAAGAATCGGTAATTCCGGATTTTTTATTTTCCACCCTTTTTTACTGTATGTATCTTTCATAAGCAGCATCAGGCTTTCATATGCATCTGCTGTAAAAGTAAATCCACAGTCTTCCGAAGCTTCATATTCTTCTACTACCTGTTTGTTTGCGCATACCCAGGCAAATCGGCTTTCTTCCTGAACAAATCGTCTGGCAAACATTCCGAAAGACATAGTTTCCAGAAGTTTACTTCTGTGATGGCTTCCACAGATCCCCTTTTCCATGCGGGCAATCAAAAGTCCAAGACCTGCAGCTGAATTTTTGCATGGAGGCCCGGTCAGAACCAGTTTTTCAATTTCATCATCGTAATCTTTCAAATAATTTCTTGCGATCAGACTTCCCATACTATGACCCAACATACAAAGAGGAATCCCAGGAAATTTTTCCTTCGCCCAGAGACTCACCTGATGCAGATCCCGCACCAATGCCGTACTTTTTCCTCCGTACATGTAGCCAAGATCATCTCTGTCAAGAACACTGCGTCCATGCCCTCTATGATCATGAATCACACAAACATAGCCTCTTCGTGCTATATATTCCATAAACGGAAGATAACGTTCTTTGTTTTCACTCATTCCATGGGAAATCTGCAGGATACCTTCCGGTATTCCTTTCGGTTCCAACCACAGAACGGAAAGTTTTAACCCATCATACTTTGACAGTAATTCTGTTGTATTTTTCATCCTATATTCACCATAAAACAAAAACTGCCGCAGCACATGCCATACTGCAGCAGTTATCCGTTCATTAACCTTCTACAACTTCCAGAACATCCATTGGACAAGCTTTTGCACAAATACCGCACGCGATACATTTGCTGCTTACCGGTGAATCCTCTGCTTTAACCATCAGACCAAATGGACAGGCTTCCGCACATTTTCCACATCCTGTACATTTTTTCTTGTTAACCATATAAACACCTTTTGCATTCTGTGTAATGGCGCCTTCCGGACAGGCTTCTGCACATTTTCCACACTGAACACAAGCCATGGGTTTTGGCTCGCCTTTTCTTTCTACGATCTGGATACATGATTTTCCAGGATCAAATTCTTTGTAAAAGCTTGTAGAACATGCTCTGACACACTCCAGACAAGCCATACATTTTGCACCCTTTACAACTTTAAGTTTTTTCATTTTAAATTCCTCCGCCTTCTCTTGTAATTCTCTTGTAAATATTTTCTTATGCCTTGATTTTAACATTATACCAGCTTTTTGGCAAGCATTCCCACGGCTTTTCCTTTTTTTAATCACAGCTGCCCGAGCAGTAATCAACTACCCATCTGTTTATTTTGCTGCTTCATTATAGATAAGCGCCATCATTTCAAAATCTTCATCGGTATTATTTTCCATGCTGTGACTCTGTCCCGGTTCAATCACACATACATCACCCGGATATACTTCTGTACGGCTTCCATCATTATCCACAAATACCCCGGTACCTTTTAATACAAAATACGGTTCTGTATTTCCCACATGCTGATGCATACCAATCGAACTGTGTGGTTTAATGACCACCTTTGCATATAACTTCCCATGTCCGTACAGCTCTTCTTCTGAAAGAATGTGATGAAACTCTACTGCACCTTTACCGCCTCTTACATTTTCCTGTACAATTGTTTTTGTTTTACGAACCATCTTTGTTTCCTCCATTTTTCCTGTTTACAGTTTCATATAACTTTCTACATTTACAATAAATACGGTTGCACCGCCCACATCAATGGTTACCGGCGGTGCAGAGTATCCCAGCACCGGACCTTTTGTTCCTGCAGAATAAGTCGGATTGATCAACATTTCCTTTCTTCTGGAACATTCTTCTTTTATGATCTGAATAACCAGATCCACTTTTTCTTCTTCTACTCCAATCATTAAAGTGGTATTTCCTTTCCTCAGGAAGCCACCTGTACTGGCAAGTTTGGTAACACTCACATGCTCTTTATTTAAACGTTCTACCACAAATCCTTCATCTTCTTTATGCACAACTGCAAATATCATTTTCATATATGAAGTCCCTCCCTGCATGCTGCCCACTGTCACGGCTGCTTTTCGTACATTATAGCATACTTCTTTTACATTTCAAATCATTTTCTGCAAGTGAAATGTAACATCTACTTTAACGGGATTCTTTAGCAAATGCGGTTTTTCAAAAAAATAACGGGCCCCGAAATCATCGGAACCCGCATAAATACTGAGAAAATAAAAAGCGCGAGACGGGACTCGAACCCGCGGCCTCGACCTTGGCAAGGTCGCGCTCCACCAACTGAGCCACTCGCGCATGTCTTAACGACAAAATATACTATACTACAACTATTTCCAATTGTCAACTGTTTTTTTCATTTTTTTGTATACTATCCCCTTTTCCCAGTTTTCTGCTTTCAAAAACGTCATGTCCGTAATATAGCACTCATAATATATTCGCTGTTTGAAAAATTTTTATGAGAAATATCATCCAATCGAATCAAATCCATATCCAGCCACAATTCTTCTGCTACAATCATAAGATGAGAAAACATTACACCCAGATTAAATTCTTCATATTTCCCCATTCCAAAATAATTCACATTATGTTTCTTGGCAAACACATGAATCCTGTTATCATATACCACAAAACGCCATGGCTGGCTGTTCATACTGGAAGGTGCCAGTCTTGCTGCTTCGAGAAGCTGTTTCATCCACTGCCTCGGTACTTCTTTATACACACAAAGTTCCTGAAGACTCATCCTTTTGGCTTCGGATGGTTTTCTTGTATTGGAACCTTTACTGTATCCGAATGCCAGCATAATCATACATTTCTTATTTCTTTTGTCTGCATTTCCCATTTTGGGCTTTACACTGCCCAGAAAACAGGTTCCAAGCCCTTTCGTACACAGAAACAGCACCAGCTGCTCCATGATATACCCTGCATTGAGCATGGCTTTATCTTTATCCTCGGAATAGAAAGCCAGATAATAAGGTGCCTTAACCCCCAGCAGATGTACACGTTTGTACTGTCCTTTTGTATTATCTATAATAGAAATATCTGTACTGATTCCCGGATTTAAGCCTTCAATTTGCTGATAATATTCTTTTATTTCATTTAAAAGAGCCGGCTTTAACGGTTCCAATTCGTAATTACGTACAGATTTCCTTAAAAAAATCGCTTCGTATAAATTCATACTCTCACCTTTTTAATTTTTATGTAACATTATTGTAACATATAAATTTCAAATTGCAATGGGTAAATGACTTTTTTTTAAAAGATATCAGACCAGGGGACGGTTTCATAGTCACTTTCGTGGCTATGAAACCGTCCCCTGGTCTATTTATCTCTTATTTGATCACAACTTCTCCGCTGCCCATATTCTTCACAGTAAAGTTGCCGCTGCCGCCTTCTACATGCACAGTGATCACATTACCCTGCCGCTGTGCGGTAACTGTCATGACTTTATTTCCTTTTGTATCCGGAATGGTTACTTTTGCCTGTCCGCCTTCTGTAAATTCAGAAAGAACAAATACAACACCGTCTGCATAATCGTATTCTACTTCTTCTTCGTTAGTACCCATAGGAAGAATTGTATTTTCACGAATCATAAGGGGAAGTGAATGATAATCATGGGTTTCTTTTACCCATGTATTTCCTTCTTTTTTCTCTCCTGTAATCAGGTTGATCCATGTTCCCTTCGGAAGATAATAATCTACTTCTCCTGACTCCTTAAAAATCGGTGCAACAAGCAGAGAAGAACCAAACATATACTGTCTGTCAAGACAATCACAAGCTCTGTCTTCCGGAAAATCCAGAAGCATAGGCCGAAGAACCGGCGTTCCTTTCTCATGAGACAGGACTGCCTGTCCATACAGATAAGGCATCAGTCTGCATTTCAGATTTACAAATTCTTTCAGAATCACACAAGACTCTTCATCAAACAGCCACGGTACACGATAAGAAGAAGAACCGTGCAGACGGCTGTGGGAAGAAAGAAGTCCGAACTGGCACCAGCGTTTGTAAATATCAGCAGGAGCTGTCTGTTCAAATCCACTGATATCATGACTCCAGAAACCAAATCCACTTAAAGATAAAGAAAGTCCGCCGCGAAGTGTTTCTGCCATAGATACATAAGTAGCAGAGCAGTCACCGCCCCAATGTGCCGGGAACTGCTGTCCGCCTACTGTTGCGGAACGTGCAAAGAGTACAGCTTCTCCTTTTCCTCTCTCTCTTTCCAGAAGTTCAAATACTGTTTTGTTATATAAGAACGTATAATAATTATGCATTTTAACCGGATCGGAACCGTCAAAATAAGCAATATCTTTTACTGGAATTCTTTCACCGAAGTCTGTCTTGAAACAGTCCACACCACCATCAAGAAGCACTTTGAGTTTGCGCTGATACCAGGCGCATGCATCGGGATTTGTAAAATCCACCAATGCCATCCCCGGCTGCCACAGATCGGTCTGCCATACACTGCCGTCTGTACGTTTTACCAGATATCCATTTTCTTTTCCCTCTGCAAACAGAATGGAATTCTGTGCAATATAAGGATTGATCCATACACAGATTTTCAGTCCTCTGTCATGATATCTCTGCAGCATCCCTTTCGGATCTGTGGTCACATTGGGATCCCACTGGAAATCACACCACTGGAAAGCTTCCATCCAGTAACAGTCAAAGTGGAACACATGAAGAGGAATATCTCTGTCTGCCATTCCCTGAATAAAACTGGAAGTGGTATTTTCGTCATAATCCGTTGTAAAAGAAGTAGTCAGCCAGAGGCCAAAAGACCATGCAGGAGGAAGTGCCGGCTTTCCTGTCAGATCTGTATATTTTTCCACTGTTTTCATAGGAGTTCCGCCACTGATAAAGTAATAATCAAGACGCTCTCCTTCTACTGAAAACTGAATCCTCTCTACCTTTTCACTGGCAATTTCATAAGCTACGTCTCCTTCATTATCTACCAGAACACCATATCCCTTATTGGTAATGTAAAATGGTACATTCTTGTACGCAATCTCGCTGGAAGTTCCACCATCTTCATTCCACATTTCCACAATCTGACCATTTTTCACAAAAGGTGTAAATCGTTCACCCAAACCATATACATATTCATCCACATCGATCAGAAGCTGTTCCGTCATGTAATTCTTTCCGGTGTTACTGTTATGCATACGAGCCAGATTCCGGTAACTGGATTCTGTCAGGAATTTATCTCCTTCATAAAATGCCAGCTTATAAGCATTGGGGGCTTTATCGATCACGGCTTTCAGATTCCCGCTTTTGAATACCAGCGTATTTTCATTCTCTGTGATTTCCACCTGAGGGTTCTCATCTTTTATTTCCGCAAACGGTCCTTTATAAAGTGCTCCTGCATGATGCACAGCAGATACCTTAATAATTCCTTCCTGCGGGCTGGAAAATGTCACTGTCAGCATGGGAATATTCAATGCATCCCCACGTCCTGCAATATGTTTTCCAGGAAGATATACCGTAAGAGTGTTTTTGTTAATGTAATGTCCGCTGTATTCCACTGCATAGGCAGCCTTCATTTCTTCTCTTAACAACCAGTATCCATTTGTAAATTTCATTTTTTCCTAAACCTCCTTTGTTTCCGGTTCATGTTTTTTCAATACCCGTTCCAGAAATTCCGACATAAGAAATGCCATTGGCCCGGGTACAAAGAACAACAGCATGGGAATCCTCCAGATTACAGCACCAAAGCAGAAAAGAATCGCAAGCAACGCCAGGCTGGTCAGCAAATACCGTACTCCCATATACATGGAAA
>JBJENG010000089.1:0-26198 GCA_051880075.1 Blautia sp.
GTCACTGTACCTGTCCCCCTGTCTCCTTGAGTCACTGTACCTGTCCCCCTGTCTCCCCTGTCTCCTTCACTGCGAAATCCCTATTGTACTTTTCTTCTTTGAATGATACAATATTTTTACTAACAACAGGAGGATACAAATATGGGAGCTTCAAAAGTATATTATACAGATCTGCGTGTTAAGAACGGAGACAATCTTCTTACAAAACTGCAGCGTCTGATCAAAAAAGCAGGAATTGGTGATATTGATTTTGAAGGCAAATACGTAGCCATCAAAATGCATTTCGGTGAACCGGGAAATCTGGCTTTTCTTCGTCCCAACTATGCAAAAGCAGTTGCCGATGTGGTAAAAGAACTGGGCGGAAAACCGTTCCTTACCGACTGTAACACTTTGTATGTAGGCGGCAGAAAGAATGCACTGGACCATCTGGACAGTGCCCATCTGAACGGATTCAATCCCATGACTACAGGCTGTCAGATTCTCATTGCCGACGGACTGAAGGGAACCGATGAGGAACTGGTTCCTGTAGAAGGCGGCGAATATGTAAAAGAAGCAAAGATCGGTCGTGCCATTATGGACGCAGACATCTTTATTTCTCTCAGCCATTTCAAAGGCCATGAAGCTACCGGCTTCGGCGGTGCCCTGAAGAATATCGGTATGGGATGCGGTTCCCGTGCAGGTAAGATGGAAATGCATAGTGCGGGAAAACCACATGTAGATCAGGATCTGTGTATCGGATGTAAACAGTGTGCAAAGATCTGTGCGCACGATGCACCACAGTTTGAGGACAAGAAAGCCTATATTGACCATAACAAATGCGTAGGCTGCGGAAGATGTATCGGTGTCTGTCCAAAAGATGCGGTACTTCCGGCTTCCGACGAATCCAACGATATCCTGAACTGCAAAATTGCAGAATACACAAAAGCAGTCATCGACGGACGTCCAAACTTCCATATCAGTCTGGTGATCGATGTATCTCCATACTGTGACTGCCATGCAGAAAATGATGCGGCTATCGTACCGAATGTAGGTATGTTTGCTTCCTTTGACCCGGTTGCTCTTGACCTGGCCTGTGCAGAAGCAGTAAACAAACAGCCGGTGATCAAGAACAGTCTTCTTGGAGACAACATGGAAAAAGAACCACATCATGATCACTTCCATACTGTTTTCCCGGAAACCAACTGGGAATCTTCCATTGAACATGGGGTAAAAATCGGTATCGGTCAGAAAGAATATGAATTAATTCAGGTTAAATAAAAAATCCCCGGCTGTACGCCGGGTATTTTTTATTTTACACTTCATTTTCAATAGCCGATTCGGGCTTTCAGTACTTTCAGGATTTCCTGCCAATCATCTTTCATGGCAGGAAATCCGAAAGCACTAAGAAATCCCCGCATAATAATTACAGGTTTGCCATAATCTGTCTCGGGCGATAGCCTTCTTCTTCCAGTGCATGGATGATCTGGTTTTTGTGTTCCGTTCCGAAAGCTTCGATGGTAATCTTCAGTTCTACTGCTGCAGAACGGTTGGTACTTACGAACTGGTTGTGATCCAGTTTGATTACATTTCCTCTTTCATTTGCAATGACGCTTGCCACACGTACCAGCTCGCCCGGTTTGTCCGGAAGGAGTACAGATACGGTGAAAATTCGGTCACGGGCAATGAGTCCTAACTGTACCACAGAAGCCATGGTGATCACATCCATGTTTCCGCCGCTTAAGATGGAAACGACTTTCTTTCCTGTGAACTGCAGATGTTTTAATGCTGCAACAGTAAGAAGGCCGGAGTTTTCCACAATCATCTTGTGATTTTCCACCATATCCAGGAAAGCAACGATCAGTTCATCATCATCTACGGTAATGATTTCATCTACATTTTTCTGAATATACGGGAAGATGTTCTCTCCCGGTGTCTTGACTGCAGTACCATCTGCAATGGTGTTTACGGAGTCCAGAGTGGTCACTTCTCCTCTTCTTACAGATTCCTGCATGCAGTTGGCTCCGGAAGGTTCTACACCGATGACTTTGATGTTGGGATTCAGCAGTTTTACCAGGGTGGAAACACCGGTTGCCAGTCCGCCGCCGCCGATAGGAACCAGAATGTAGTCTACCAGAGGCAGTTCTTTGATGATTTCCATGGCAATGGTACCCTGACCGGTTGCTACTGCCGGGTCATCGAAAGGATGAATGAAGGTGTAGCCGTTTTCTTCTGCCAGTTTATAGGCATGTTCACAGGCTTCATCGTATACATTTCCGTAAAGAACCACTTCTGCTCCATAGCCTTTGGTTCGTTCTACTTTGATCAGAGGTGTGGTGGTAGGCATAACGATAACTGCTTTCACCCCAAAGGCTTTGGCTGCATAAGCCACGCCCTGGGCATGGTTGCCTGCAGATGCAGTGATCAGGCCTTTTGCTCTTTCCTCATCGGAAAGGGTACTGATTTTATAATAGGCACCTCTTAATTTGTACGCACCTGTCATCTGCATGTTTTCCGGTTTCAGGTAAACTTTGTTTCCTGTCTGTGCGCTGAAGTAATCACTGTACACCAGCTTTGTATCCTGCGTCACTTTCTTTACGATTTCCGACGCTTCTTCAAATTTTTCTAAAGTCAGCATAATTTTTCTCCTTTATTCCTTTATATCGAAAAGGGCGTTTACGAATTGGTCGGAATCAAATTTCTGCAAATCGTCAATGCTCTCTCCTACACCAATATATTTTACAGGGATATCCAGTTCCGATTCAATGGCAATGGCAATACCGCCTTTTGCAGTACCATCCAACTTGGTCAGTATGATACCGGTCACATCTGCCACTTCATTAAACTGTCTTGCCTGCAGCAATGCGTTCTGTCCGGTGGTTCCGTCCAGTACCACAAGGGTTTCCAGATAAGCTTCCGGATATTCTCTTTCAATAATCCGGTAAATCTTACGAAGTTCTTCCATCAGATTTTTCTTATTGTGAAGACGTCCTGCTGTATCGCAGAGCAGCACATCTGCATCTCTTGCTTTTGCAGCTGCAATGGCATCATAGACTACGGAAGCGGGATCTGCCCCGGCCTGTCCCCCAATCAGTTCCACTCCTGCCCTGTTGGCCCACTGGGTAAGCTGCTCGCCTGCTGCCGCACGGAAGGTATCCGCTGCCGCCAAAATAACTTTTTTCCCCTGATCCTTCAGCTTCCCTGCCAGTTTTCCTACCGATGTAGTCTTTCCTACTCCGTTGACACCGATGACCAGAATCACGGATTTGCGGTTTTCAAATTCGTATGCCGTCTCTCCCACTGCCATCTGTGCTTTAATACTGTCCATGAGAATTTTTTTGCATTCCTGTGGATCCTTGATTTTCTTTTCTGCCACCTGCATTTTCAAATCTTCAATGATTTTTGTGGTAGCATTGATACCCAGGTCTCCCATGACCAGGATTTCCTCTATTTCTTCATAAAAATCATCATCAATACTGGAATATCCACTGAATATGGAGTCAATACTGTTTACAATATTGGCTCTTGTCTTGGAAAGACCGGACACCAGACGTTGAAAAAAACCTTTCTTTTCTTCTCCCATAATTTCCTCCTACTTGTCTAAATCGTTCTCTATGAGATTTACGGATACCAGGGTTGACACACCTTTCTCCTGCATGGTGATACCATAAAGCCGATCTGCAGCGGTCATGGTGCCACGTCTATGAGTAATAATAATAAATTGTGTATTTTTTGTCAACTTATGAAGATACCTGGCGTATCTTGTAACATTGGAATCGTCCAACGCAGCTTCGATCTCATCCAGAAGACAGAAGGGGGAAGGTTTCAGGTTCTGGATAGCAAAGAGGAGTGCAATGGCAGTCAGTGCTTTTTCTCCTCCGGAAAGCTGCATCATGTTCTGCAGTTTCTTACCCGGCGGCTGGGAAATGATCCGGATGCCTGCTTCCAGAATATCTTCCGCCTCATCCAGTTCCAGGGTTCCTTTTCCGCCTCCGAACAATTCTTTGAAAGCCTTGTCAAATTCCAGGCGGATCTGGGCAAACTTCTCTTCGAACTGTTTGCGCATGCCGGTGTCCAGCTCCTGAATAATGGCAAGCAAGGTCTGTTCTGCCTGTACCAGGTCTTCGTGCTGCTCTTTCAGGAAAGTATGACGCTGGGACAATTCTTTGAATTCTTCTATGGCATTCACATTGACATTGCCCAGTTTCCGAATCTCATCCCGTACTGTGGCCTGTGCCTTACGGATTTCCTGCCGCTCCATCCGCTCATCGGGCGCATTGTTCAGAGCCTGTCCGTAGGTGATCTCATACTCTTCCCACATGTAATTGGTCTGGTTTTCCTGATTTTCTTCCAGTTTTTCCTTCTGATTCTCCAGACGGTAGATTTCTTTATCCAAAAGATTCATGCGGCCGGAAAGTTCATCTCTTCGTTCAAAGAAAGACTTATGGCTTTTGTTCATTTCTGCTTTCTGTTTCAGATACTCCTGCATCCGGTTTTCGTCCTCTGCCGCCTCTTTTTCTGCATTCCGGATGGTAAGCTGCATTTCCCGGATATCTTCTTCTTTTTTCTGAATTTCTTCTTTTCCTGTGATCAGATTGGTTTTTAAACCTGCAAGCTGTTCCTCCAGATTTTCCCGTTCTTCTTTCAGACGCCCCAGATTTTCTTTTAAAAATCCACGTTTGGAGATCCGGTTGGCAATCTCCAGATTTGCACTTTCCAGTTTTTTCGAAAGTTCTGTTTCTACAGCTTTTTTCTGTTCCAGAATCTCCTGATTTTCTGTAATGGTCTGTTCCAGCTTTTTCTCCCGGTCTGCACTGGTTTCCAGTTCCAGGCGAATGGAATTGCTGTTCTCTTCGATTTCTCCCAGCTGGTTCTCCAGTTCGTTCCGTTCTTTTTTCAGGCTCTCGTATTCTGCAGCCATTTCTTCTTTCTTCGTGGTCATGGCTTTCAGATTCATACGTACAGTATTGTCTTTCAGATACTGTTCCTGGAGAAGTTCTGCTATACGGGTCACTTCATCTCTGTAATGATTCCGTTTTTCCCGGCAGGTATCCAGGTTTTTCTGCGTGGCTTCCATATGGTTTTTCAGAGTTTCCACCCGATCGCGGAGTTCTTCGATCTCTCTTCTTCTTCCCAGCAGGTTGCTGTTATTCTTAAATGCACCACCGGTCATGGAACCGCCTGGATTTAAAGATTCTCCTTCAATGGTAACCATACGAATGGTATACTGGTATTTCCGGGCAATGGCAATGGCATGGTCAATATGATCCACCACCAGTGTCCGGCCAAGCAGATAAGCAGCCATTCCTTCATATTCTTTTTCTACGGTTACCAGCTCATTTGCCACACCGATCACCCCGGGCTCTTTCAGGGCCGCAGGAGTACCAAATGGCTTTTTGTTCTTCATACTGGTAAGCGGAAGGAAGGTGGCTCGTCCGTATTTATTCTGTTTTAAGAAGGCAATCATCTCTTTTGCCGTGTTTTCATTGTCTGTGACAATGTTCTGAATGCTGCCGCCCAGTGCCGTCTCTATGGCAGTTTCGTAGTCTTTCTCCACTTTGATCAGATCTGCTACTACACCGCGGATACCGGGCACTTTTTTCCGCTGTTCCATTACACGGCGGATGCTGTTTCCGTATCCGTCATAGCGTTCCGTCAGATTCCGCAGGGATTCCAGACGGGAAGCCTCTCTGTGGTAATCCGCCTGGCCGGTTTGCAGATCTTTGGACGCCTGACTCATCAGAGTCTGATACTGTTTGATCTTATCTTCGCTGTGGTTGCTTTTTCTGGTGAGTTTCTCAATGGTTTCATCGATTTCCTGCTGCTCTTTTTCGTACTGTTCTTTCTCTTCCTTCTGCCGCAGGATCTCGCTTTTCAGACGGAGATGTCTCTGATTCAGTTCGGTTTTCCGAAGGGAAATCTGCTCCATCATGGCGTCATACCGCTGCATTTTTCCTTTTGTGGAAGCGCGCAGATTCAGAATCTCAATAATCTCGTTCTTATCTTCTTCTATGGATTCCTCCAGCTTATGAATTTCCAGAACCAGATTCCGGAATTCCCTCTGGGACTGTTCATGCTCTTCCTCCAGCTGTGCCAGCTGTTCATCCAGTTCTTTCTTCTCCCGGATATATTTCTCTGCATCTTCCTGCCGGCGGTTTCGCTCTTCCTCCAGTCCAGCCGCCCGCTCCCGGTATTGCTCATCGCTTTGTCTGGCAGCATGGATCTGCTCTTTCATCACATTGATCCGGCCTTCCAGCTGTTGTTTTAAAAGAGCCTTTCTGGTGGATTCCTGACGGAAGGATTCAATTTTTTCATCCAGCTGCTCCAGCTGTCTTTCCAGTGCTTCATACTCCGCTTTTGTCGTCTCAAAGTTCTTTCCGGTTTCTTCCAGATCCTGCTGGGCAATCTGATTTTTCTCCTCGATTTCTTTTAACTGGGCTTTGATCCGTTCCATCTCTGTCAGGAACATCTGGATATCCAGTTCTTTCAGTTCTTCTTTCTTTTTCAGATAGATTTTCGCTGTTTCCGATTGTTTTTCCAGAGGGGTCAGCTGTCTGGTCAATTCGGAAAGAATATCATTGACACGGGTCAGATTCTGCTGCTCTTCTTCCAGCTTTTTCAAAGAAGCCGCTTTTCTCCGTTTGAATTTTACAATACCAGCCGCCTCATCAAAAAGTTCTCTTCGTTCTTCCGGTTTTCCGCTTAATATCTTGTCAATCTGTCCCTGCCCGATAATGGAATATCCTTCTTTTCCGATACCGGTATCGTAAAACAGTTCATTTACATCTTTCAGACGGCAGGACACCCCGTTCATCAGGTATTCGCTTTCTCCGGAACGATACAGACGTCTGGCGATGGTCACTTCTTCATATTCTACGGGGAGTTTATGATCGCTGTTGTCCAGGGTAATGGCTACATAGGCAAATCCCAGGGGTTTTCTGGTCTCTGTCCCGGAAAAAATAACATCCTGCATGTTGCCTCCACGCAGCTGCTTGGCACTTTGCTCTCCCAACACCCACCGGACTGCATCTGCTACATTACTTTTTCCGCTGCCGTTTGGGCCTACAATCCCTGTGATTCCGTTATGGAACTCAAATGTTATCTTATTGGCAAAGGATTTGAATCCCTGTACCTCAATCGTTTTTAAATACATAGATCACCCTTGTTTTCTCAGTTTTTTTATAGCACAGTAGGCAGCCTGCTGCTCTGCAGCTTTCTTGGTATGTCCGCATCCTTCTCCCAGAATCCGGTTTCCCAACAACGCATGCACATAGAAGCTTTTGTTGTGATCCGGCCCTTCTTCCTTTACGATCTCATACCGTACATCCTCTTCGTAGCTTCCCTGTACAATTTCCTGAAGCGTAGTCTTGCTATCATAAAAGAGCTGTTTGTTTTCAATATCGTTTAAAATAAACCGGTCAATAAACTCTTTTGCATTAGCAAAACCACCATCCAGATAAATAGCCCCGATCAGTGCTTCCATGGCATCGGATACGATCGAATCCCGTTGTCTTCCTCCTGTGGCATCTTCGCCCTTTCCAAGGAGAAGATACTCTCCCAGAGGAATCTCCCGTGCACAAAGGGCAAGCGTAGGTTCACAGACCATACTGGCCCGTTTCTTTGTCATAGTTCCTTCCGGTGTATCCGGATAATTCCGAAATAAATAATCACTGGAGATCAGTTCCAGAACTGCATCGCCCAGAAATTCCAGACGTTCATTGTGTTCTCTTTTTTCACTTTTTTGTTCATTTGCATAGGAACTGTGTGTCATGGCTTTGATCAGTAAATCAAAATCCTGAAACGAATAGCCGATTTTTTTCTCCAGTTCCAACAGTTTTTTTATATTTTTATTCATAACTGTTCCTTTCTTTATCGTAAAACAAAGAAGATGCCTCCGGATCCGCAGAATCGGAGACATCCCGTTTTGTCAGCCAATCAGCTTTTTGATTTCTTCTACCGCATCTCCTACAGACACAATGTTCTCCACCTCTTCTGAAGGCATCTCAATATCAAATTCTTCTTCTATTCCCATAATAATTTGAAAAACATCCAGAGAGTCTGCTCCCAGGTCTTCTACAAATGTAGTTTCCATAGTCACTTCCTGGGCATCTACATTAAGAACCTCCGCTATAATCTTCTGTAATTTTTCCAGTTCCATCTTACTTCCTCCTTAAACCTCTTCTTTTTCTTTTGCAGACACTACGATATTTTCACCGATTTTTTTACTGATTTCCTGTTCTTTAAAAGAAATACACTGAATAATGGAATTCTTCACTTCCAGTGCTTTGGAATTGCCGTGACATTTTACCACAAGACCTTTGAGTCCCAGCAGCGGTGCTCCTCCATACTGGCTGGCATCAAAGCTTTTCAAAGTTTCTTTCAGGGCCGGTTTTACCAGAAGTGCTCCTACTTTACTGCGTGTAGTGGACATCATTCCCTCTTTTACTTTTGAAATCAAAGTACTGCCCAGTCCTTCATACAGTTTCAGGATCACATTTCCCACAAATGCTTCTGTAACAATGACATCTGCAGCACCTGACGGAATCTCTCTTGCTTCAATGCTTCCGATGAAATTAATGTCTTTGCATGCTTTTAACAGGGGATAGGTTTCTTTTACCAGTGCATTTCCCTTTTCTTCTTCCACACCGATATTCACAATTCCCACACGGGGATTCTTTACCCCCATCACGTGTTCCATATAAATGGAACCCATCTGCGCAAACTGTACCAAATGGGAAGCTCTGGCATCTACATTGGCTCCGCAGTCTATAAGAAGAGAAAAGCCGTCTCTTGTAGGAATCACCGGAGCCAGAGGTGCACGTTCAATTCCGCGAATTCTGCCTACGATGGTGGTTCCGCCTACCAGAATGGCACCGGAACTTCCTGCAGATACAAAAGCATCTGCCTCTTCTTTTCTTACTGCCTTCATTCCCACTACAATGGAAGAATCTTTCTTGCCTTTGATGGCGGCTACCGGCGGTTCTCCCGTTTCGATCACCTGGGAGGCATGAAGGATTTCAATCCGTTCTTTTGGATATTCATAAGCTTCCAGCTCTTTTTTTATAATCGCTTCCTGACCGGTCAGCAATACTTTCAGATTCTCTCTCTCTTTGACTGCTTCCACAGCTCCCTTTATAATTTCTAAAGGAGCATTATCCCCGCCCATAGCATCGACTGCTACTGTAATTCTGTTTTCCATCTTTCTTCCTCCTGTACTCTGAAACCAATTTTACCAGACATCCTTTAAAACCGCAAGAGGGCGGCTGCAAAAGATACTTCTTTTACAGCCGCCTCGCTACTGTTCAGGCGTCCGGAAGATGCACAGACAGTTTCATTCTGATACTCTCGGATTCTTATTCTTCTGTCCAATTTCCGTTGCTTCCCAGATGATAGCCATCTACATCCGTGTCTTTTGCCATGGCACCGCTGTCTTTCAGGTAATACCAGTCTTTTCCGTCTTTGAACCAGCCGGTTCTCATATAACCCTTTTCATCAAAGACATACCATTCCCCGTCAATTTCTTTCCATGCATTTCTTGGATAGGTACCGTCGCCATTGTCATACCACCAGCCTTTGTCATCCTGCTGCCAGGATCCCAGGACTTTACTTGCTCCGGCGTCCGCCTCGCTTTCTGCTGCAAGGGTTCCGTCTTCCGATACCAGGACCTCTGCTGTCTCACTGGTAACACCTTTGCTGGAAGAACCGATGGTGTTGGTCGCAACCACATAATAATACATGGTTCCTTCCGTATCCGTAGGCGGCGTGAAAGAAGCCTCTGTAGCACCCTCGATCGGTGTTCCGCCACCGTTGGTATTTGTCTGGCTCTTATACCACTGATAGGTGATTGTACCCTCATCCGAAGTCTCTGCTTCTACCGTAAGCGCCTCCGCTTCGTCTCCTATGGCATAAGCGGCTGAACCGCTGAGATCTTTCGTAAATTCCGGTTTTGCCACGTCTACTTCCGGTTCCGTTTCTTGTGTAGTTTCTGTCGTATCTTCTGTTGCTTCTGTCTTTTTATCCGGCTTTGGATCCGTCTTTGCCAGGAGTTGATCCATGATACTTTCCGCACTGCAGCCGGTCATAGCAAAAGTAAGGCATCCAACTGCAAGAAGCAGCATTCCTTTCTTTAACCATTTATTCATCCTATATCCTCCTTCATCCAATCAATTTCATTGGCTTCTACCTAACATATTAACTTGTTTTTGCACAAATCGCAAGGATTTCTTGCATTTTATTACGAATTTATTACAAACAAAAAAGGCTGCCGCATAAAATGCGACAGCCTTCCTGCATACAAAATTATTCTGCATCCATAGAAATGATTTCTTTTTTGTTGTAACTTCCGCAAGCTTTGCATACTCTATGAGGCATCATTAAAGCACCACATTTGCTGCATTTTACTAAGTTCGGAGCGCTCATTTTCCAGTTTGCTCTTCTTTTATCTCTTCTTGCTTTAGAAGTTTTATTTTTTGGACAGATGGACATTCGTTACACCTCCTTAAATTTGCTAAATATATCACGGATTGCCGCCATTCTCGGATCCAGGTTTTCCTGCTCACAGGAACAGGGACCTTCATTTAAATCTTTTCCGCAATGGCTGCAGATTCCCTTACAGTCCTCTTTACACAGGACCCTCATAGGCCAATGGATTAAAATCTCATTATGCAAAAGCTGCTCCATATCAAGGCTGCAACCTGTGATATAATTAATTTCATCTAAGTCTTTTATCCTGTCTTCCTCGGAAGCCTTCATGTCCACTTCTCTTTCCGTTTGAATGGAAAACTCTGTAACTACATCTTTCAGACAACGGTCACAGGGCAGGACGAGAGAAATCTTTCCTTCTGCCTGAATCTTAAGAACTTTCTTACCTGCATTGGTAATGGTCAGGTTTATGGGTTCTTTTTTCACAACGGGAAATTTTCCCAGTCTGGTTTCAAAGAAATCCATGGAAACAGGTGCTTCCAACACCTCTGTCTTTCCATCCAGGGATAAAATATCTGATAAATCAATTAGCATAATAGTCTCCTAATCACACCTAATAAATTATACATAGGTAAGTTCTATTTGTCAACCATTATTTCTGATTCTTTACCAGTTCTGCTGTTTCCTGGCAAATTGCCAGCTCTTCGTTTGTCGGAACGATGGCAACTTTTACTTTTGAATCCGGTGTGGAAATGATTTTGTTCTCGCCTCTTGTCTTATTTGCTTCTTCATCCAGTGTAATTCCCAGATAAGCCAGGCTCTTAACAACTGTTTCACGAACCGGGATCGCATTTTCACCGATACCGCCTGTGAAAGCAATGGCATCTACACCATTCATAGCTGCTGCATAAGAACCGATGTATTTGATAATTCTGTAGCACAGACAGTCAACTGCACGTTTTGCATCTTCGTTGCCCTGTTCGCTTGCTTCGTTCAGGTCACGGAAGTCGCTGGACAGACCTTTGGAAAGTCCTAATAAACCGGATTTTTTGTTCAGGATGTTTACCATCTCAGTAACACTGATGTTTTCTTTTTTGCATACAAAGTCTAAAACTGCAGGATCCAGGTCACCGGAACGTGTACCCATTACCAGACCTTCAAGCGGTGTCAGACCCATAGAAGTATCTACACATTTGCCGTTTACAACTGCACTGATGGAAGAACCGTTTCCAAGGTGTGCAACGATTACTTTTGAGTTTTCCGGATCCAGTCCCAGGAATTTGATTGTTTCTTTGGAAACAAATCTGTGAGAAGTTCCGTGGAAGCCGTATTTACGAACTTTGTGTTTTTCATAGTATTCATAAGGAATTGCATACATGTATGCCTTTTCCGGCATGGTCTGATGGAAAGCAGTATCAAATACAGCTACGTTTGGTTTGCCCGGCATCAGTTCCATACATGCACGGATACCCATCAGGTTTGCAGGATTGTGCAGAGGTCCAAGGTCGCAGCATTCTTCGATTACGCCAAGTACTTCGTCATTGATGATACAGGAATCGGAGATTTTTGCTCCGCCGTGGAGTACACGGTGTCCGATTGCTTCTACTTCGTCCAGGCTTTTCAGTACACCTGTAGAAGGATTTACCAGAGCACCAAGAACCATCTTGATTGCTTCTGTATGTGTAGGCATAGCAGCCTCTGTAATTTCTTTTTCTCCGCCTTTTGGCTGATATACAAGTCTTCCGTCAATACCGATACGTTCGCACAGACCTTTTGCTGCAACTTCCTCTGTTTCAGAGTTAATCAGCTGGAATTTCAGAGATGAACTTCCGCAGTTTACAACTAATACGTTCATAATTTTTCCTCCGTTATCAATATCTTTACGGCCTGTGAATGGCCGTGCTTATTGCTATTATACCTCTTTTCAAAAAAAGGCACAAGTCCGGTTGGGAAATTTCAGGAAGAAAATTGTATTCTTTTCCAAACATATCCCGTTGACTTCTTTCTTTTTTTTTCTTATACTGGCTCTATTCAGAATATTTGAAGAAAAAGGAGTGTCTCTATGGCAGTGATTACCGGTATTATTGCAGAATACAATCCATTTCATAAAGGACATGCGTATCAGATTGAGAAGGCCCGTTCTCTTACAGGCTGCGACTATATTGTGATTGTCATGAGCGGAGATTATGTCCAGCGGGGGGCGCCTGCTGTATTCGATAAATATGCCCGGACGCGCATGGCACTTTCCTGCGGGGCAGATCTGGTGCTGGAACTGCCGGCTGCCTGCGCCTGTGCCAGTGCGGAATTCTTTGCCTCCGGTGCGGTTGCCTTGCTGAACGGACTGAGATGCGTTGATTATCTTTGTTTTGGAAGTGAGTCCGGAGATCTGCAATCCTTAATGAAGCCAGCCAGGCTTCTTGCAAGGGAAAGTGCCGATTTTCAGCAGAGTCTCCAGCGTGGTCTCCGTTCCGGTCTTTCCTTTCCCGCTGCAAGGAAAGAGGCTTTCCGTGCCTGCTCGACTGACCCGGACATTCTGGATTTCCCCAATAATATTTTAGGCATCGAATATCTCAAGGCTCTGATTCAAAAGGAAAGTACCATAAAACCGGTAGTAGTAAAACGGGAAGGCCAGGGATATCACGATACGCTCCTGGATTCGGGATTTGCCAGTGCTTCCGGTATCCGTAGATTCCTGAAACAAGAAAACGATTCCTCTGCTGCCCTCTCCGCTCTGGAAGAATCTGTGCCAAAACCGGTGATGAAAATTCTCCGGGATACCCTTTGCGGCTCAACTCCTGTATGGGAAGAAGACTTTTCCATACTTGTTCGCTATGAGCTTCTGCGCCAGTCTGCTTCAGACCTTACCCGGTATGCCGATGTCTCCCCGGACCTTGGCAGACGATTGAAAAACTGTGCTGACAAATTTTCTTCTTATACAGAGTTTGTATCCCTGGTAAAAACAAAAGATGTGACTTATACAAGAATTACCCGTGCACTGTTTCATATACTTCTGAACCTGACAGACGAAGATATCCGAAAAGCTGTGTCTATGCCCTATGC
This sequence comes from Blautia sp., assembly GCA_051880075.1. GTDB lineage: Bacteria > Bacillota > Clostridia > Lachnospirales > Lachnospiraceae > Blautia. The sequence goes on from JBJENG010000089.1 coordinate 13,459, forward strand.
CCGGATCCTGGGCTTCCGAAAAGACCGCTCCCGTCTCCTTGGCATAATAAAAGAAAACAGCTCCATCCCGGTATTTCCAAAAGCTGCCGATTACAGAAACCGTCTCACACCAGATATGCAGCTACTCTTTGAAAAAGATATCTTTGCTGCCAACTTATATGAGAATATCGCAGCCGACAAACAAAAAAGAGCGCTTCTACATGATCTGAAACGCTCTCCTGTAATACTGTGAACAAATCTTGTAACAAATTTGGACATAAATCGCATTTTCTGCCATTTATGTCCGGACTTACCATTACTTTTATTTATTTTCTTCTGTATAGCATCCGCCGCATCCACAGCTGCATCCGCCGCCGCAGCTGCTGCAGGTCTTTCCTGCTTTTTTATCTTTATACATTTTAACAAGCACAAGCGCCACTACACAAACAAGAATCACCAATACAACCATCGTTCCCAGATTCATACCGATCACCTTTCCAAACTTCTTATCTCTTAATTTCTCTCTCAGTTTCCTTTATCGCCTATAAGTTAGCATATACTAACTATTTTGTCAACCCCCGAATTGCATCCTCTTTTAAAATTCCAAGAAGCATCTGACCGGGAGTTTCTGCTTTTTGGAATTTTAAAAGAGGATGCCGCCGCTACAACAGACATCCTCTCTGTATTTATTAGTTTTTGAAGCTGTGGATCGGAGCCGGAATTCTTCCGCCTCTGTTTACAAATGCATCGCAGGAGTAAGGATTGACCGGCATGATCGGTGCATAGCCCAGAAGTCCGCCGAATTCTACGGTTTCGCCTACGCCTTTTCCGATTACCGGAATCAGACGTACCGCTGTGGTTTTCTGGTTAACCATACCGATCGCACATTCATCTGCAATGATTCCGGAGATGGTACTTGCTTTTGTATCTCCCGGAATTGCGATCATGTCCAGTCCTACGGAGCAGACACAGGTCATTGCTTCCAGTTTTTCCAGCGTCAGTGCGTTTGCTTTTACTGCGTCGATCATTCCCTGGTCTTCACTGACGGGAATAAAGGCACCGCTGAGTCCGCCTACATAGGAGGATGCCATGACACCGCCTTTTTTTACCTGGTCATTTAAGAGAGCCAGTGCTGCGGTAGTTCCCGGTGCGCCTGCATATTCCACACCGATTTCATGAAGAATATCTGCCACACTGTCTCCGATTGCCGGTGTCGGAGCAAGGGAAAGGTCAACAATTCCAAATGGAATGCCCAGTCTCTTGGATGCTTCTTTTGCTACCAGCTGTCCTACACGGGTTACTTTAAATGCTGTTTTCTTAATGGTCTCACACAGAACTTCGAAATCTTTGCCTCGTACTTTCTCAAGGGCTGTTTTTACAACGCCCGGGCCGGATACGCCTACATTAATAATGGCATCGGCTTCTGTGACACCATGGAAGGCACCTGCCATGAAAGGATTGTCATCCGGTGCATTGCAGAATACCACCAGTTTGGCACATCCCAGAGAATCCTGCTCTTTTGTCGCATTGGCAGTTGCCAGAACAATTTCACCCATGAGTTTGACTGCATCCATATTGATTCCTGTTTTTGTGGAACCCAGATTGACAGAACTGCAGACTCTCTCGGTAGCTGCCAATGCTTCCGGAATGGAGCGGATCAGCATCTCGTCTGCTTTTGTCATACCTTTTGATACCATGGCAGAATATCCGCCGATAAAGTTTACCCCTACTTCTTTTGCTGCTTTATCCAGTGTTTCTGCAAGTGTTACAAAATCCTCCGGCGCCTTGCAGGCAGCACCCCCGATCAGGGCAATCGGAGTAACGGAGATACGTTTGTTCACAACAGGAATGCCAAATTCTCTGGAGATCTCTTCTCCTGTCTCCACAAGATTTCTTGCCAGTCTTGTGATTTTCTCATATACCTTACGATTCACCTGCTGCAGATCCGAGTCAATACAATCCAGAAGGCTGATGCCCATAGTAATGGTACGCACATCCAGATTTTCCTGCTCGATCATTTTATTGGTTTCGTTTACTTCAAATATGTTAATCATATGGCTTATGTCCTTTCAGGAATTTCTGTCTTTTTCTCAGATACGGTACGCTTAAATACGGTGCATTTTTGTAAAAATATCTTCATGCTGTGCGTGAATAACAACGCCGATTTCTTTTCCAATTTCAGCAAGCTCTGTAGAAATCTGATTCAGTTTTTTCTCTGATCTGGAAGTATCTGTGATCATCATCATGTTAAAATAACCGTCAATAATGGTCTGGGAAATATCCAGAATGTTGATATTGTTGTCTGCCAGATAGGTGCAGACTTTTGCAATAATTCCCACAGTATCCTGTCCTACTACGCTGATAATTGTTTTTTTCATCTCTTGTCTCCTTTTTTGAATACGTCTATAGTTTCTCATTATACAATAATAAGTTCTGAGGCGCAATCTCTGTGTGCAACAGAAATCTTAAAGTCTGAAGAATACCAGGGATTTTCCCCCATGGTCACCTCTGAGCACACCGTCTCATAAGCCAACGCCTCATAGTTGTTTTCTTTGCTGAGATGTCCCAGCAGAATTTCTTTCATCTTGTCATGGAGCAGGCGGCACAAAAGTCTCCCTGCCGATTCATTGGACAAATGCCCTTTTTCTCCCAGGATACGCTGTTTCAGAGGATAGGGATATGGTCCTACCTGAAGCATATTCACATCATGATTGGCTTCCAGCAGAAGTGCATCCAGCCCCTGAAGCCGTTCCACTATGTAATCATTATATTTCCCGAGATCAGTAGCGATGCCTACGGATTTTTCTCCGTGATTCACCCGGTATCCTACCGGTTCTGCCGCATCATGAGAAATCTGAAAGGGATAAATGTCCAGATCACCGATGGAAAAAACCTCATCTGCCTTTATGGTATGATACAGCCCTTCCGGCATTTTCCCCAGAGATGTCATTTCCTGCAGCCGCTTCCTGGTTCCTTCCGTGCAGTAAATCGGAATCTTATATTTCCTTGAAATGACCCCGAGCCCTTTGATATGGTCCGAATGTTCATGGGTGATCAGAATCCCGTCGCAGTCCCCTGTCGTCCGGTCAATGGTGCGCAGTCCTCCCTCGATCCGCTTTCCGCTGATTCCCACATCCACCAGAAGGCTTGTACGGTCACTGCCCACATAAATACAATTGCCGCTGCTTCCGCTGGCAATACTACATAGATTCATAATAAGTTCTCATCCTTCGCTCAATCTGAAGATAGGTATGAGCCACATCTTCATCATTATATAACTGGAAGTCGCATCTGGATTCAAATTCGTCCTCGGACAGCTGATTTGCCATCATCTTCCGGATTTTTTCATCGGAATATCCTCTGTCCCGGCGCAGTCTTTCCATACGGACTTCTTTTTCGCAATAAATATACCACATTTCATCGTAAATTTCATCATAATTATCTTCAATCAGCAAAGCGGCTTCAATGAAGAAGAATTCTGTGCCTTCTTTTTCGGAACGTTTGATTTCCCGTTTAATGTATTTCTTGACTGCAGGATGAACGATTCCGTTGAGTTTTTCCAGCATATCTTTCTTTTCAAAAACGATTTTTGAGATGGTTTCCCGGTCAAGAGAACCATCTTCTTTTACAATCCATTCACCAAACAACTGAATGACCGGTTCATAGCAAGCCTGCCCCGGCATCATCAGAAGATGCCCCACATCATCTGCTTTTACGATTCTTGCATCAAAATGTGCTTCAATATAATTCAGTACTGCACTTTTTCCGGATCCTACTCCACCGGTTACTCCTATGACTCTCATATCAGTCCCTCCTTTGTCTCCTGCTATTTTGCTTCATACCAGTTCTTTCCTGTATGCATGTCAATTTCCAGTGACACCGCCAGATCTGCTGCATGTTTCATCTCTTTTTCAAGAATTACCTTCACCTGTTCCAGTTCCTCTTCCGCTGTCTCAATGAGAAGTTCGTCATGTACCTGAAGAATCAGTCTGGATCTCAGATTTTGTTCTTTTAACGCCTTCTCTACCCGGATCATGGCAATTTTAATAATGTCTGCTGCCGTTCCCTGAATGGGGGAATTCATGGCCACCCGTTCTCCGAAGGAACGCTGCATAAAATTGCTGGATTTCAATTCCGGTACCGGACGTCTTCTTCCGAACATGGTGCTCACATAGCCCAGTTCCTTTCCCTGTTCCACCAGTCCGTCCAAAAATCCTTTGATGCCCGGATAGGTTTCAAAATAATTGTCAATATATTGTGCTGCTTCTTTTCTGGTAATGCTCAGATCCTGGGAAAGTCCGAAGGAACTGATGCCGTATACGATTCCGAAATTAACAGCTTTTGCATTTCTTCTCTGCAGATCTGTCACCTGATCAAAAGGAACATGAAAGACCTGGGACGCCGTCATTCTGTGAATATCCTGTGCTTCCCGGTATGCCTGGATCAAGGTTTTATCTCCGGACATATGCGCAAGGACACGCAGTTCAATCTGAGAATAATCCGCATCCACAAATACAAATCCTTCTTTTGGAATAAAGACTTTTCGAATCAGTCTTCCCAGTTCCATACGAATGGGGATGTTCTGCAGATTGGGTTCTGTACTGCTGATTCTTCCTGTAGCGGTAATGGTCTGATTAAAGGTAGAATGAATCCTTCCGTCTTCTCCGATAAACACGGCCAGACCATCTGCATAGGTGGATTTCAGTTTTGCCAGCTGCCGGTACTCCAGAATATCTGCCACCAGTTTGTGATCCGGAGCCAGTTTTTCCAGTACTTCCGCAGCCGTGGAATATCCGGTTTTTGTTTTCTTTCCTCCGGGCAGCTGTAATTTTTCAAAAAGAATCACGCCCAGCTGCTTGGGAGAATTGATATTGAAGGTTTCTCCGGCCTCTTCATAGATTTCTTTTTCCAGTTCCCCGATACGAATCTGAAGCTGATCTCCGTATTCTTTTAACGCTTCCCCGTTTACCCGGATTCCTTCTTTTTCCATATTGGAAAGTGTAAATAAAAGAGGCATTTCGATTTCTTCAAAAAGCGTCAGCATTCCTGTTTCTTTCAGGGCTTTCTTAAGAGGTTCACGGCAGTTCAACGCTGTATATGCCATATAACAGATGCTTTCTGCTACTTTGTCTTCTTTTTCTGCCATGGATTTTGTATAAGTCAGTTTTCCAAGAAGGTCTTCTCTGGCCGGAAGCATTTCCTGTAAATACTCTTTTGCAATGTCATCATAAGTATAGGAAGATTTCAGAGGATTCAGAAGATAAGCAGCAATTCCTCCATCGAACATTCCTTTATGGGATTTCAATTCCATATGGCGAAGCATGGATTTTACATCCAGAGAAGCCACTGTCGTATGGGCACACAAATCCTCTGCTTTATCCACCAGATAAGCTTCTGTCACAAACCCTTCCGGGAAAATGCAAAATGCCTTTGTGTTATCCTCCGATTCCCAGGCCAGTCCCAGTCCAAGAAGAACACCGTTTTCCCGCAGCATCTCCATTGCCACTGTTTCCTGTTCTTTGGCCTGCCGGAAGATTTCTTCTGTATCACCAAATTCAGTTATGGTCTGCATCACAAGCGGAATCTCTTTTTCCTTCCCCTGTTCTTCAAATCGTGTAAGGAAATTTTTAAATTCCAGCTCTTTAAAAAATTCATAGGCCTCCTGTGTGTAAAGATTTCCCAGTCTGGATCGTTCCCAGTCATAGGAAATGGGGCTGTCTGTATTGATCGTAGCCAGTTTTTTGCTGAGCACAGCCAGATCATAATGATCGAGAAATGCATTCTGGGCTTTTTTCGGTTTGATTTCCTGCACATGTTCCCAGGCATTTTCCACATTGCCATATTCCAGCAGGATTTTTGTTGCTGTTTTCTCTCCTACTCCGGGAAGTCCCGGAATATTATCGGCAGAATCTCCCATCAATGCCTTCAGTTCGATGATCTGCCCGGGATTTAACTGATATTTTTCCTGCACATCTTTTGCGAAATAATCCTCTACGGTCGTCTTGCCAAACCGCGTCTTTGGAATTCGAATACAAATATGTTCACTGGCAAGCTGAAGCAGATCCCGGTCTCCGGAAAGCACTGTGACTTCCATTCCTTTTGCCTCACTTTTCTTCGCCACCGTTCCAAGAAGGTCATCGGCCTCATATCCTTCCATGGAAATAATGGTGACACCCATGGCTGTCAGCACGTCTTTCATAATCGGTACCTGCTCACGCAATTCTGCAGGCATGGGTTTTCTGGTTCCTTTATATTCGGTATACATTTTATGACGAAAAGTAGGTGCATGCAAATCAAATGCAACGGTGAGATAATCCGGTTTTTCTTCCTCGATTGTTTTAAAAAGAATATTTAAAAATCCATAAACAGCATTCGTATGAAGTCCTTCCGCGTTGGTTAGTTCCGGCAGCCCGTAAAAAGCCCGGTTCAAGATACTGTGTCCGTCAATCAGCAGGATTTTTTCGCTCATTTTGTTCTCCTTTAATTTTAATACACTTCTTTTCTGGCATCTGGCCAGTTTTCCTCATTATAGCATACCGGAAACGAAAAAGACAGGCACAGGCCTGTCTTTTTTCATTTTCATTATAAAACGGAAATAAAGCGTTTGAAGGCTTCTCTTCCTTCCGGTGTGCATTTGTAAACACCTGCATCTTCCAGAACTTTTACAAATACCTGGCCTACTTCTTCCTGCAGGATTCCCATTACATTTTCTTCGTTAATGTCTTTGTATCTCGGCAGGAATTCTTTTACCCAGTCTGCATGTTTTTCCAGTGCCTCGTTTTCTGCCGGATCTTTTCCTTCCAGAATATACTGAGCAAGCAGTTCCAGTTCATCTTTCAGTCTTGCAGGAAGTACGGCAAGTCCCATAACTTCGATCAGACCGATGTTTTCTTTTTTAATATGATGATACTGGGCATGTGGATGATAAACGCCCAGAGGATTTTCCTCGGTTGTGATATTATTGCGCAGTGTCAGATCCAGTTCGTAGATATCACCTACTTTTCTTGCGATTGGTGTAATGGTATTGTGTGGTTCTCCATCGGTCTCTGCAAAAATAAATGCTGCTTCATCGGTATAGCTTCTCCATTTCTCCAGTACGTGAGACGCCAGATCAACGAGACGTTTTTCATCTTTGTGACGGATACGAAGTACGGATAATGGCCATTTTACGATTCCGGCTTCCACATCTTCATAACCTGGAATGGTAACGGTTTCTTCCATCGGTGCTTTTGCCATGGCAAAGGTATAATGTCCGCCCTGGAAATGGTCATGACTCAGGATGGAACCGCCTACGATCGGAAGGTCTGCATTGGATCCCAGGAAATAATGCGGGAACAGTTTTACAAAATCGAAGAGTTTGATAAATGCATTTCTTTCGATTTTCATTGGTACATGCTGTCCGTTAAATACGATACAATGTTCATTGTAATATACGTAAGGAGAATACTGGAATCCCCATTTGCTGTCATTGATGGTGATCGGAATGATTCTGTGATTCTCTCTTGCAGGATGGTTCAGACGTCCTGCATATCCTTCATTTTCCATACAAAGGAGACATTTCGGATAGCTGCTCTGTTTTGCATTCTTTGCAGCAGCAATGGCTTTCGGATCTTTCTCCGGTTTGGAAAGATTGATGGTGATATCAATCGTTCCGTACTCGCTGTCAACGGTCCATTTTCTGTCTTTCTTTATGCGGTAACGACGGATATAATCGCTGTCCTGGCTGAGTTTATAGAAGTAATCCGTTGCCTTCTCCGGTGATTCTTCGTATTTCTTCCAGAAAGTTTCCTGTACCTGTGCAGGACGGGGCATAAGACAGTTCATGATCTTTGTATCAAATAAATCTCTGTATCCGATACTGTCTTCAATGATTCCTCTTTTTACCGCTTCATCCAGCAGCTCTTTCAGGGTCTCTTCCAGATCTACATTTTCATAAGTCTCTTCCGGCTCTTCGTAGTCATCCTGATGGAACAGATCCAACAGCAGATTGATGGTGTAATTGCGTTCACATGCAGGCACCAGACCTGACTCCATACCATACTGTACCAGCTTCTTAATACTTTTGTTTAACATGCAATCCCCTTCCCGTTTTCTGAAGGACATACTGGGATAATCCTGCAGAAACATTATAATATTTTTGTTTTATAACATAATTCCTGTTCTTATTATATCACAGGAATTGTTTTTGTAAAGGAATTTTCTTCTTATTTTTCTTTTATTAATTGCTATTCATAGGCAATCTGCATTACGATATCCTGTGGGTAATCCCCGAAGGAATTCCCGAAAATATTCACCCCGCCAATATGTGCAGCGTCTTCTTTTATACCGATGCGGATGGATATGTAGGGTCCTTCTGCCAGGCAGTAATCGGAAATGCCTGTATCGTTGACTTTCTCATTATCCATATAGGTGCCGCTTTCATCAATTTTCCATTTTTTCAGTTTTCCATACTGGGTATTCTTATCCTCCCACCAGTCCGGGTTCAGTTTGCCTCTGCGTCCGCCAAAGTCGCTGGGACAGGTCCAGGTTCCTGCATCCATTCCATTTACCCACAAGGTAATGTCGGAAGGACAATCCAGATCGTAATCTGCGGTTTCGGAACATAATTCTGCTGAAAGCTCCATACATTTTACTTTTCTACTCTGTATTCCTGCATTCGGAAACCGGTATTCCAGATAGCCGGAAGAAAACCATACCAGCTTGGCTGTGGTTCTTCTGGGATCATAGAAGCATCTTGGTTCATCTTCGCCGTCAATATATTCTTCATCATTCACCATGCCGCAGGTAGGTGTAATTTTATAATCCACGTAGTTTCCCACCGGCATGGAAATAATTTCTTCCAGCTTTTTTTCTTTCTTTTCTTTTAAAAAAAGAAGGATTTCATTTTCCTGACGAATACACTGCTTCATGGCCCCCCTTACCCCCGGCTTCAGTTCCGTTCGGATCAGCTGCGCTTCCTCCAGCACACGTACATTTAAGGCTGCCGATGATGCAGGTATCTGTAATAATTCTGCTATTTCATTCACGCAATAGGGTCTTTCATCCAGCAATTTCAGAATCCGGATTCTGATTTCAGAAGAGAGGGCCTTTCCCAGTAAAATCAACTCTTTTTCCTTTTCAAAGGATATTTTTCTTATCATGTCATTCCCCTTTTCGTCACCCTGCTTTTCTTTATTTTACTCTGTATTACTGGTACTTGTCAATTATAACCATTGGTCCTTTTCCCTGCCGCAAAAAAGAAATTCCCCGTCACCGGCAGGCACCCGGCAGACACGGGACAGTCTTTTTGAAAATATTACATTTTCTTTTTCCGTGGCCGATTCGGGATTTCAGTGCTTTCAGGATTTCCTGACAATCATCCTTTATGGCAGGAAAATTTTTCAGAACTCACACTGCTATCTCATGTCCGCCCCGGAACACTTCCTGAAAAAGCATTGAGCAAAGGCTGTTACAGGTACCCAAAACGGTGCAGCAGGGATGAACTGCGGTCCGTGCACCGTTCAAGCGAAGCGCGTTGGCTAAGGGCCGCAGAAATCAAACATCCCTGCTCCCGTTTTGCTGGTACCTGTTAAGGCTTTGATTTACTTTTTCAGGAAGTGTTCCGGGGCGGACATGGATGCAGTGCTCAAACAAGAAAAATTTTCTGTCTTGATGATTTTACAGGAAATCCGAAAGTACTAAGAAATCCCTGCATATGGCCAGCGAAAATAAGAAAATGTATTTCTGATTTTTCAGTAAAGAGACTGTCCCGGTGTCTGCCGGGCGCCTGCCCAGTGACGGGGAATTTGTCTGATACAACAGAGAAAAGGACCGCCTCCCAAAAGGAAGTGCGGTCCTGTGGTTGATGCCTATTTCACACATGCGGGATAATCACCCTTGATAAAATAAACTACACTGTAGCTTTCCCCGATTCCATCTTTCCAGTGAATCTGAATGCTCTTGTTATAATCCGGTACTTTTCCGGTCCAGAATCCATTGTTGTTGTCGTATTCTACTTTTTCCATAATTTCCCGGATCTCTTTTTCGTCTGTATACTCTGTGGTTTTCGGTTCATGCATGTCGTCCGGATATTCATCTATGATAATTTTTTCAATCTCTGCTGCATCTTCTTTTGTATAAATATGAGCACCTGTCTGTTTCAGCAACTCGAGGGTTCCGGTAAAGGAATCATAGATGGGTACCTGAATCCCTTCCGTTTCTTCATAAACCGCATATCGGAACCAGTCCGGTTCGTATTTGATTTGGAAATTCAGATATCCCTGTACTTTCTGTTCTTTTAAATTTTGGTATTTCAGATTTTCCCACTCATGTTTGTAGGTTTTGAGAATATTGTTCATGTCCGTTTTTGTTACTTGCAGTTTTCTTCCTGTGTTATAAATATCTGTAATCGTAATGTCCCGGAGATTTTCTCCTTTGATATACTCCACCGGAAGTGTCTTTTCTTTAAATTCCCAGTTGTCGTAGATTGCTCCGATCAAATCTGTCATTTCCTGTGTTTTTTCTACGGTATAATATTTGTATACGGAACGGCCGTTTTTCCGGTTGTATTTTACATAGAAGGAAATGGTATCTGTATGCGCTTCACCGGAAGCCTTTATGGAATTGTTTTTCTGTTCTTCCACACCGGCTTTTGCAAGTTCATAAACAGCGGAATACTCTTTTAATTCTACTTTATCCAGATAGGCCATATAATGTTCCATCTTTTCTTCGTATGGATAAGAGTAAAGGCTGTTCAGTCCATTGATGTATACGGACATACTCTCCAGTTTATTCTCTTTCAGAAGCCAGGTATCCACACCGAACACATCCAAACGTGCCGCCAGAATCGTAAGCGCCAGCGTTCCCAATACGATTCCGGAAGAAATCCGTGGCCGGAAGCACTCTTTCAGATCCATATGATACAGAAATTCCACTGCTGCCAGAAGAATCAGTGCAGACAGGAATGTCGCTGCCACAAACCAGACAAAGGTTCTGGATGCATAGGCACTGAGAAACAGACCAATGAGGAGCGACAGGGGAACGACCATACCGATCTTGATCACCGGTTCCAGTTTTCGAAATGCAATGGCTTTGTGATAGCTTTCTGTCGGTCTTTTCTTATACGCAAAGACACACAGTACAAGAATCACCAAAGCAGACACACCAAAGACTGCGACCTCACCGGCAGGGAAACTGCCCATGGAAGTATAATTCGGTTTTGCATCAGACAGCAGATTGAAATATCTTAAAACCGGACTGGTCTTATTGGAAATGGCACAAAAGCTGGAAGAATAATACTCTCCTCTTACATTATAGCCGCCTCCGGACACGAATGTGTCAAAAAACCGGCTGCCCAGATGATGCAGTGCCTCAAAAATCAAAATTCCATAAATCAGAAAGGTACCATACGCCAGTGTTCCGGTAAAAAGATTTCCAGTCAGCAGAATACCCAGCACTGCAAGGTTATAAAAAAGAAGGAACACGACGATATTCGCTGCAAAGCTTCCGGCCAGAACGGTCCACATACCGGTAAATCCGGCTCCTTTTGCAATACCGATTCCCATAGCAAACAGAAGATTCAGCCCATAGGGAACGGCAAAGATCAGAATTCCTGCCAGATAATTGCTGAAAAACAGTGTTTCTCTTCTTACAGGAAGACTGTGATAAAAGTCTGTTTTCTCTCCGGAATATAAGTACCAGTATCCGGACATGGCGAGCAGATAGGGCATTCCAATTACCAGAACGATCATCAGCTCATTTCCATATCCGATGGTCTCCGCCAGTTCCTGATTCATCTGCTGATAAAGTCTGGCAGGCTCCACCAGTTCCGGCAAAGAATCCAGTCTGAGCATCAGCATGACCGGAATGGAAAGAAAAAAGGCCAGAAAGGACAGCAATGTCCATACATTTCTTGAAACCAGATTGCGCCATGTTAATTTAGTAAAAAAGTTTTTTGATGTCATATCCTGCCACCTCCGTTTCGCTGATAAATATTTCTTCCAGTGTCAATGGAATCATTTCCGCAAACAACGGGAATTTGCTCTCTACTTTCTGCATGATCTCGTTCTCCTTCCCACGTACGACCATAGTAAGCAGAGACAAGCGTTTCTCATGCTGTACCACATCCAGTTCCCGGAGCAGTTCTTCTTCCAGAAGGGGATTGGGGATCACACACTGGATTTTATGTATATGAAGCTTCATATCTTCAATTTCTCTTGAGAGAAGTACACCGCCTTTATGCAGCAGTCCCACATGATCACAGATGTCTTCCAGTTCTCTTAAATTATGAGAAGCAATGACAGGTGTAAACTCTCTCTCCGTCACTTCATAGGCCAAAATGCTTTTTGCAGCCTGACGCATGACCGGATCCAGTCCGTCAAAGGTCTCATCACAGAACAGGTATTTTGTTCCTGCACAGATTCCAAGGAGCATGGATACCTGACGTTTCATTCCCTTGGAAAGGGTCTGGATCTTTCTGGTCACATCCAGGTCCAGTTTTTCTGCCAGTTCACGAAATCTCTTTTTATCAAATTTTTCATAATACAGGGAATAAAATTCAGCCATGGATTCCCCTGTGGAATTCTGCGGAAAGTATGCATTGTCCGGAAGGAAGAATATCTTTCTCTTGGTCTCTTCTCTTTCCCAGACCGGCATCTCATCAATCAGAATCTCCCCTTCATCCTGTTTCAATACACCGGAAAGCAGACGCAGAAAGGTACTTTTTCCCGCTCCGTTGGTTCCTGCCAGACCGAAGATACTGTTGTCGGAAATATCCAGACTGA